>NZ_OZ244917.1:1352524-2028786 GCF_965221825.1 Candidatus Spongiisocius sp. | reverse complement strand
ATCCGCAGCTGCCCGAACTTGCAGATATCGTGGGAGAGCATCAGCCGGTCCTCGAACCCCCGGTCGATCAGTTCCCGGATCAGGTCGAGGATGCGGTTCTCGAACTGTCCCATGCCCCGGTACTGCCCGCAGTTGTCGAACATCAGGTAGACGCCGCGCCGTAGCAGTCCGAGCAGGTATTCAAGGTGCGGGTAGGTCTCGCAGTGGGCCACCGCCACCCGGCTCATGTCGACATCCTCCTCCTCAAGGATGGTGAGTTGCTCGGGAGCGACCGGACCGACGGCGTGGAGCGCCCCGACGGCCAGGCCGGTGGCCTTGTGGGCCCGGGCAGCGGCCCGCAGCACGCGTTCCTCGGCCGGAGACACCCAGGTCTTCTCGGATCCGACCTCGCCGATCACTCCGGGACGGATCCCGGTGTCACCCACCCCGTCGACGATCTCGCGGATCAGTTCCTCGGCGAGCTCGTCGGCCGGCCGGCGGTCGATCCGCTCCTCAGGCAGGTAGTAGTTGGCGCGGTACCACCCGCAGCCCATCACCACGTGCACGCCGGTCCGCTCGGAGAGCGCCACCAGCCGTTCCGGCGCCCGCCCGTTGTCGGGAACGCTCAGCTCGAAGATCGTTCCTCCACCCAATTCGGCGAAGGCCGACACCTCCTCGGCCATCACGTCTTCATCGCCGAACTGGTCGGGCACGTCGTATCGGTAATCGGCGTGCCGCAGCTTGCAGTAGATGTGCTCGTGGGGAAGGATGAACCCCAGCTCCTGTGCCGGTACCGGCCCGCGCACGGTCATCACGGCGCCGGTTTCGCTGGTCACGTCCTCTCCTTGCACGAGGAGGCTCCTTCCTGGCGAGGGCATCGCAACTCTACCGGTACCCCGGCCCCGGTGGCGGCCCGCTGGGACGCCTAGGCTGACTCCGGCGCAAGGACGACGGGTGAGCAAAGCGAACCAGGTGGAAACCCGAGCCGACCTACTGCTCCGGCATGGTCGAATCATCACGATGGACCTGGCGCGCCGCATCCTGGTGGACGGGGCGATCGCGGTGCGGGACGGCCGCATCGTCGCGGTCGGTCCCGACCGGGAGGTGGCGCCGGCAAGCGAGGCCACGGAGACCCGAGACCTGGGCGGCGCCCTCGTCCATCCGGGGCTCATCGACGCCCACGTCCACGCCGGGAGTTCGGAGCTGAGCCGCGGCCTGGCGCCCAAGGACCATGCCGACTATGGGGCCGTGGACGACTGGCTTTTCTCCTTCCGGCAACCCGAGACCGACTATCTGGGTGCGCTCCTGTCGTGCATGGAGATGGTCCGCAACGGCACCACCGCCTATTCCGACACCGGAGGCTCCTTCTTCTTGGAGGAGACGGTCCGGGCCATCGAGACGGTTGGCATGCGCGGCATACCGGGACAGGTCGCGCTCGACTTCAACCCGGACGTCCCGGGCCGGGACACCGCCTCCGGCGCCATGTCCGAGGAGGAAGGTGAGATGCTGCGCGCATCCACGAGCGAATGCGTGAGCCGTCTGGAGGACCAGATGGCCCGTTACCCGTTCCGGAACGGCGGGCGAGTCCGGGGCGCCGCCACGCTGTATGGCTGCATGCGCTGCTCGGACACGCTTCTGCGGCAAGCCGGATCGCTGGCCGAGCAACACGGAGCGCCCATGATCATGCACCAGTCGTGGGATCCCGAGGAGATAGAGATATCGGAAGCCCTGTACGGCTGCCGCCCCATCCAGCACCTCGCCGATATCGGCGTGCTGGGCGAGAACCTGACGCTGGTCCACATGAACCACCTCGACCGGGCCGAGGTCGAACTGATCGCGGAGTCGGGCACCCGGGTCGTCCACTGCCCGGCGGCCTCCCTCAGACGCGGCATGGGCGCCATCCGCGAGGGCGCCTTCCCCGAGATGCTCGGCATGGGCGTCCCGGTGGCCCTCGGGTCCGACGGCTATAGCGGCAGGCGGGATGTGCTGCGCCAGGCTTACCTGGCCGCGGTCGGCTTTCGGGAGTTCCGGGGCGAGCTGCCGGTGCTGACGGGCGAGACCGTTCTGGAGATGGCCACGTTGCACGGCGCCCGCGCGCTCGGGCTGGAGGAGGTGGGATCGATCGAGGTGGGCAGGCGGGCCGACCTGGTGGTCCATACCCTCAGCCGGCCCGAAGCCCATCCGCGCTTCCAGGATCCGGTGGACAGCCTGGTGTACTTCCGCGGCTCCAGCACGGTCGACACGGTCTTCGTCGACGGGGAAGCGATCCTGGACCGGGGCCGTTTCACCCGATTCGACGCCGAGACGGCCTACGGGATGATCGACGCGGCGTCCGCCGAGTTCGAAGCCGGAGTCGGCGCCTCGATCTACTCGGTGTGGCCGCTGGTCGGCTGAGGCGTCGTTCCACCCTCCGGTGGCGCCAACCCCTTTGGTACGGTTCGGCGATGGAGGTCGCGCTCGATACGTATGACCCCGCCTTCCTGCGGGATCCCTACCCGGTGTTCGACCGTATCCGAGAGGAGACCCCGGTCTTCCGGGGGCCGGGCCGGCAGGGCGAACGGCCGGTATGGTTCCTGACCCGGTACGAGGATGTCCGCAGGGCGCTTCGGGACCGGCGGCTGGGCCGGATCCATCAGCACGAGGTGGACCGCCGGGAGTGGGGCCTTCCGCCGCTCCGGGACGAGCTGGCTCCGTTCTACGAGGTGGAGTACTGGTCGGTGGTGTGGATGGAGCCACCAGACCACACGAGGATTCGTCGGCTGGCGTCGACGGCCTTCACCATGCGACGGCTGGCCGGACTCCGGCCTCGCATGGTCGAGCTCGCCGACCGGCTGCTCGACACGGCCATCGAACGGGGCCGCATGGACCTCGTCAACGACTACGCCGCGCCCCTGTCCGTCCAGGTGATCGCCAGCCTGCTGGGCGCGCCTACCGGGGACTGGCGCCTCATGCTCGACTGGTCCTCCCGGATCACGCAGATGTACGAGTACAACATCACCGAGGCCGACCGGCGATCAGCGGTCGAAGCCTGTATCGAGTTCACCGATTATTGCCTGGAACTGATGCGGAGCCGCCGCGACCGGCCACGGGACGACCTGATCACCGGCCTCTGCGCCGCCCGCACCGAGGAGGGCGCCCTGACCGATCCCCAGATCGTGTCCATGATCATCACCCTGCTCAATGCGGGCCACGAGGCTACGGTCAACACCCTGGCGAACGGCATGCTGGCGATGGTGGATCATCCTGATCAGTGGCGCCTGCTCACCGGCGGCGACGTCGGGCCCGCGGCCGCCGCCGAGGAACTATTCCGGTGGGACGCGCCCATCCAGACCTTCGACCGGTGGGTTCTTGCGGACCGCTACGAGGTGGGCGGCCACGTGATCGGCAAGCACGAGCAGGTGACCGTGCTACTCGGATGCGCCAACCGCGACCCGCAGCACTTCGACCGGCCGAACACGTTCCTGGTCGGTAGGGGCGACCCCTCCCATGTCAGCTTCGGCGGCGGGATCCACCATTGCCTCGGAGCACCCCTCGCCCGCATCGAAATGGACGTTGCCCTCGCCAGGCTTGCTGCCAGATGCCCGAGGCTGGAACTGGTGGAGGAGCCGGTCCGCCCGCCGAGGTTCGTGCTCCGCGGTTTCAACTCCCTCGAGCTGGCCATCGCATGACCGGTCCGGGCCCTCCACCGGGATCGACCGATCGGCACGTACCAACTTCCTACCGGAAGCCTTGACGTAACGCCTGACTCTCGGCTCCGGCCACGGTCGCGCCGAAAAACCCCGATAGAGGTAGCGTTCCATGCCCCCACCTGGCATCATTGCCATGAACCGTCGGGCCGGTATGGGGTTCTTCAGACCTCCTGAGCGGCTTGGCTCGTCCTCCGGGGAAAGGAGCAGCAGTGGCGAGAGACAACCGAGGAGGACCCTCCCTGGAAGAGACTCTGGAGACCAAGGTGGACCGGCGTGACTTCCTGAAGAAGGCGGGAATGACGGTCGCCGCCGGCGGGTTGCTTACGACCATCGGTGCCTGCGGGTCCGGAGAATCCGAGGCCACCACCACCCAGGGGACGTCTGGTCCGGCCACCACGGCCGATGCCACCGCGGACACCGCTGCGGAAGCGGTCGAGGTGGTCATGACCCAGGGCGGTCCTGAGGTCGAATGGGAGATGGGCACCAGCTGGCCGCTGTCGCTGGACACCATCTACGGAGGCGCCGAGGACTTCGCCCAGCGGGTCTCGGACATGACGGGCGGTCGGTTCAGGATCACGCCCCGGGCGGCGGGCGAGCTGGTTCCGGGACTTGAGGTTCTGCAGAACGTCCAGCAGGACGCAATCCCCGCCGGCCATACCGCGTCGTACTACTACGTGGGTCTGAGCCCTGCCACGGCCTTCAACACGGCCCTGCCGTTCGGGTTCACCTACCGGCAGCAGAATGCGTGGATGTACGAGGGCGGCGGCTTGCAGCTGATGCAGGACTTCTACGCGGATCGCTTCGGCGTGATCAACTTCCCGGCCGGAAATACCGGAGTCCAGATGGGCGGTTGGTTCAACAAGGAGATCAACTCCGCGGCGGACCTGGAGGGACTGCGCATGCGGATCCCCGGCCTGGGCGGCAAGGTGATGGAGCGGCTCGGCGTCACCGTGCAGGTGCTGCCCGGCGGCGAGATCTTCCAGGCCCTCCAGACCGGCGCCATCGACGCGACGGAGTGGGTCGGTCCCTACGACGACACGACGATGGGGTTCCACGACGTGTCTACGTACTACTACTACCCCGGGTGGTGGGAGCCGGGCCCCGAGCTCGACGTGTTCATCCCGCTGTCGAAGTGGAACGAGTTGCCGGAGGAATACCAGGCGATAGTCGAGGCGGCCGCCTACGGCGCCAACGCCACCATGATGGCTCGCTACGACGCCAAGAACCCGGCGGCGCTACAGACGATCCTCGAGTCGGATATCGAGTTGCGGCCCTTCCCCGATGACGTGATGCAGGCTTCGGAGGACGCCGCGTTCGAGCTCTTCGACGAGACGGCGGCCGACAACGATGACTTCAAGACCATCTTCGGGCACTGGAGCGCCTTCCGCGACGGCATCACCCAATGGCACGGTCTCGCCGAGACCGCCATGGTCAGCTGGACCGGACGGAACTAGCTGCAGACCGACCTAGCCGCCTAGCCGGCCCCCGCGTCCCCACGGCGCGGTGGCCGGCATCACGGCGTCGGCGATGCGCCCGGCGGGAACGCCTCCCGTGTCGAGGGAGGGCGATACCATCGGTTCGGATACGGAGAAGCGTAAGGCCCCACGAGTTGGCGGTGGGATCAGATGGACAACCGTCCCGGTGTCGATTGCAATGTCCGAGTGTGGCTGCCAAGGGCTACGAGTAGCGAACCCAGTGTCCATCATTCCGATCTGCTGAGGTCGGGCAAGTTCACTTCTGCGTGGGATGGAGTAGCACCTTCAGGGTCGATACCGGGTTGGCGAGCGCTTCGAAGCCTTCGTCGAAGCGGGCGATCGGGAGGATCATGGAGATGAGGCTCTCGATGTCGAAGGCTCCCTTGGCCAGGAGGTCGATGGCGAGGGGGAACTCCTCGACATAGATAATGCTTCCGACGACGTCGACCTCCTTGCCGATCACCGTGGTAGCGGTCACCTCGACGGGCCGCGAGGGGAGACCCGTAAGGGTGACCCGCCCGCCGTAGCGGACGATGTCGACTGCCAGTTCGAGGGTGCCCTGGGCTCCGGAGCACTCGAAGACGAACTCGGGCGGTTCGAGCTCGGTCCCGAATACGGAACGCGGTGGCTCCGTCCGGGGATCGAAGGCGATGTCGGCGCCGAGGTCTAGGGCCGCCTGGCGCCGGAATGCCGAGAGCTCGATGGCGGTGATCGTGGACGCGCCGGCGCGCCGGAGGGCTTGGACCATCAGCAGGCCGACGGGACCGGACCCGATCACCGCGGCGGAACTCCCGAGGCGGAAGCGGGAGCGTCGCACGGCCCTAATAGCGGTGGCCAGCGGTTCGACGAAGGCGCCCTGCTCGGAACTGACGGAGTCGGGTAGGGGGTGGAGCACCTTCGGGTCGACCGTTACCAACTCCGCCATACCGCCGTCGTGCCGGATCCCGATCCCGTTTACGAACACGGCAGAGCGGCACAGGTTGAACCTGGCGTCCCGGCAGGCCCCGCACGCACCGCAGACATTGCCGTTGGGGTTCACTGCCACCCGCGTACCGGGTTCCCATCCCTGCACCTGCTCGCCGGTGGCCACCACCTCGGCCGAGAACTCGTGTCCCATAACGACCCCGGCGCGGAAGGGGGCGGTCATGGAAGGAGCATGCAGATCGGTGCCGCATATCCCGCAGAAGTGGGGACGCAACAGCACATCGCCGGGTCCCACCTCGGGTACGGGGACCTCCTCCAGCCGGATCTTGCGATCGTCCCCGAAAACGATGGCTCTCATCCGTGTCATGACCTTCCTCCTCTCGTCCGCTCCCGGCGCCCCGTCGACCGATCCTTCATCTGCCCAGGTGGCGTCCGCCGTCGATGGGAACCGACACGCCGGTGATGAAGGATGCTCCGTCAGAGGCTAGGAACAACGCGGCCCAGGCGACGTCATCGGCGCTGGCGATACGACCCAGGGGGTGCTTATCGACCAGCATCTCCGTGGTCGCCTCCGCGTTGTCGACGGACGCCAGGTACTGGTCATTCATCGGGTGTGTCCACAGTCGCCGGATACAAGGCTTCAACAGAGTGCCCACGAGCGCCGACTCTGGAGAACGGTCAGCTCCGGCCGTTACACGGTGAGCGGCGCCGCCGGAATCACCCCCCATCCTGCCAGCCACAGCGAGGGCGAGAGCGCCTTCGTGTCCGCCTACCGCACCGAGGAGGAGGTGAAGAGCTGGAGGCCCGCGACCCGGTGACCTGCTTCCGGGACCTTCTCCAGACCGAAGCCGGGATCACGGCGGCGGAACTCGACCCATCTTTCCTGTCCCGCATCGGGCAAGAACGCGAAAATCGCGGCAACCGGCGCCCCCCGCTGGGCCCTCCCCCGCCGCCACCACCTTGGCCGAGACGCGGCCCGCTATGCCCTCGACGGAGCGGCCTCGAACGATTTGATCCCTCACACGGCCCGGCCGACTTCGGAGCCGCTGGTAATTACGGTATCCAGCAACGTATAGCAAGGGTGTGACAGATTCAACCCCCTGTCTTCGGGCACTGACCGAGGTCGGAGGTCGAGGACGGATCCGGATCGGTCGATGCGCCGATCACATCGACACCCTCGGCGCGTCCGCAGAGAATGCCCAACAGTGCACATCCGACCGATCGTGATAGCACAGGATGTGGGCATGCGGAGGCTCCAGAAGCACTGGCCGTGCGCCCACGTTGGCCCGTTGCTATGATTGCGGATTGCAGGGCCGAGTATGGGTCTCAACACAACGCCTCAGTTCCGGGTTTGACCGTGGGGAAGGCGATGTCCTGAAAGGTGGGCCCCAGTGACGCGTGTCACCGACCAACCAACCTTCCGGAAGACCGTAGGCTGGTTGCTGGTTACCGGGACTGTTCTAAGCGTCCCGCTTAGTATCCTCGTTATTGTTGCGCTGGACCCTGATGAGGGTACCGGTGTGGACAGCGCTATGTCTCATCTGATAGCTGATGGCGGCGTATTTGTTTCTCTCGCGTTTCTGCTGGGAATGATCGGTATGGAACGTGTGCTTCAACAAGGGAAGAGCACCGCCTATCTCAGGCAAGCAGGGCTGGTCGTGTTATCACTTGGTCTCGTGGCGGAAGTAATAACGTGGATATTCTCTCACCTCCTTACCACGCATTTTGACCGTGAACAACAGACTTCTAGTGGTTCTGAGCTGTTCACCACAGATGGCACGCTGCTGGTCTCCTTTGGGATCTCGTTCACACTGATCGGCGTGGGAATGTTCGCACTGGGAACGATGGACATTCGCTTCTTCGGACCAGATCGGGTAGGAGCTTTCGTCCTTGGAGTGGTCCCGGGCATCCTTGGTGCTTGCCTTCTGCTGATCGCATTACTCGGTGGCGGGGATGTGATCAGCCTATATCAATTCGGAAGCGGTATCCTGATTCTGCAGGTCGTCTGGGTGTTTTTGATCGGGTTGGCCTTCGTTCGTTCGAAGCAGCCGATCCATGCCGGTTGAGGGACGGTAGAGAAGGCTGAGTAGCTGGAGCCGGATTCTGGGAGGCTGAGCGTTACTAGATGGCGCGCCGGGCCGCCCCCTACACGGAACAGGTAGGATCAGCGCGCGACGATGCTTCCCGACACTGAGATACTCCTCAGCCTGTACCGGCGGATGGTGCGCATCCGGATCTTCGAGGAGAAGGTCCAGGAGCTCCACCGGCTCGGTAAGCTGCCCGGCTTCGTCCATGTCTACGTGGGCGAGGAGGCGGTGGCGGTGGGTGCCTGCAGCGTTCTGCGCGACACCGATCACATCACCAGCACCCATCGGGGCCACGGCCACTGCATAGCCAAGGGAGCCGATGTCGCTCCGATGATGGCCGAGCTGTTCGGGCGGGCGGACGGATACTGTCGGGGCAAGGGCGGCTCGATGCACATCATCGACACCAGCCTGGGGATCCTCGGCGCCAACGGCATCGTCGGAGGCGGGATCCCGATGGCCACCGGATCGGGCCTGGCCGACGCGGTGCTGGGCCGGGACGGGGTGACGGTCTGCTTCTTCGGTGACGGCGCCGCCAACCAGGGGGTCCTGCTCGAGGCCCTGAACCTGGCCGCCATCTGGCAGCTTCCGGTCGTATACCTGTGCGAGTCCAACCAGTACATGGAGTACACCCCCACCACCGATCTCACCGCGGGGAGGATCTACCGCAGGGGTGAGCCCTTCGGGGTCACCAGCATGGAGGTGGACGGGAACGACGTCCTGGAGGTCCGCCGGGTGGTCGGCGAGGCGGTCGACCGGGCCCGGCGCGGCGAGGGCCCCACCCTGATCGAGGCGATCACCTACCGCTTCTCGGGCCACAGTGAGGGCGAGAGCGCCTTCGTGTCCGCCTACCGCACCGAGGAGGAGGTGGAGAGCTGGAAGGCCCGCGATCCCGTGACCTGCTTCCGGGATCTGCTCCAGACCGAAGCCGGGGTCGCGGCCGCCGAACTCGACTCCATCGATGCGGAGGAGCAAGAAGCGGTCCGCAAGGCGGTGGCATTCGCCGAGGCCAGCCCCCATCCCTCCCCCGACGAGGCGCTCGACCACGTCTTCGCCCCCGCAGGGGGATGAGCATGGCGAGGGCGTACTACATGCAGGCCATGAACCAGGGGCTGCGCGCCGCCATGGAGGAGGACGAGACGGTGATCGTGATGGGGGAGGACGTCGACCGCGGCGTCTTCGGCGTCACCAGGGGTCTGATCGACACGTTCGGCGCCAACCGGATCCGCAAGACCCCCATCTCCGAGGCAGCATTCGTGGGCAGTGCGGTGGGCGCCGCCGCGGCGGGCCTGAAGCCGTTCGCCCACGTGATGTTCTCCAGCTTCTTCTACGTGGCCATGGACCAGGTGGCCAACCAGGCCGCCCGCCTCCGCTACATGTCCGGGGGCCAGGTTGAGCTTCCCATCGTCTACTTCGCCGGGACCGGGCCGTCCGGCTCCGCGGCGGCCCAACACTCCGAGAACCCCCACTCGATCCTGATGCATACGGCCGGCCTCAAGGTGGTGATGCCGAGCACCCCCTACGACGCCAAGGGCCTGATGATCGCCGCCGTACGGGACCCCAACCCGGTGGTCTACCTGGCCGATCTGCGCCTCTCCCGCCGGCGCGAGTCCATTCCGGGGGAGCCTTACGAGGTCCCGCTCGGCGTGGCAGACGTCAAGCGAGAGGGCAAGGACGTGACGGTCGTGGCGCTGGCCTCGCTGGTCCACACGGCCGTAGACGTGGCGGACACGCTCGAGGCCGAGGGGATATCGGTCGAGGTGGTCGATCCCCGCAGCCTCGTACCGCTCGACTGGGACACGATCGTCGCCTCGGTCCGCAAGACCGGGCGGCTGGTGGTCGCCGACCCGGCCCGCCGCCTGTGCGGCCTGGCGGCGGAGATCATCGCCGGCGTGTCGGAGCGGGCCTGGGACTCCTTGCGGTCCCAGCCACAACGGGTCACCTGGCCGGACATTCCGGTTCCGTTCAGCCCCGTGCTCGAGGGGAGGCTCGACGTGAGCGCCGACGACGTGGAAGAGGCCATCCGCGCCACCCTGGGCGACCGGGTGGTAGCTGGCTCGGCGTGAGGGAAGGCAGGCAGGTATGCAGGTGATACTCCCCAAGTGGGGCGTGTCGATGCAGGACGCGGTGTTGATCCGGTGGTTGAAGGCGGTGGGTGAGCCGGTAGTCAAGAACGAGCCTCTCGCCGAGTTCGAGACCGACAAGGTCGAAGTCGAGCTGGAGTCCCCGGCCTCGGGCATCCTCACTCGGGTATACGTTTCGGAGGATGACACCGTGGACGTCGGCGCCGTGATAGCCGAGATCCAGGAAACCTGACAGGTTGTCCAACGGTGCCTGACTATCCCGGCGGTGATCTGGTTGTAGACCTGCTCGCCGCCCGGGGTGTGGAGCACATCTTCTCGGTCTCGGGCGGACCACTGAACCCGATCTACCACGGCACGCTGCGCGCCCCGGTGCGGATCGTCCACACCCGGCACGAGGCGGCCGCCGCCTTCATGGCGGAGGGCACCGCCCGGGTCACCCGATCTCCGGGGGTGTGTGCGGTCACCCTCGGTCCGGGCGTCACCAACACGGTCACGCCCGCATTGACGGCCACCCGGGCGGGCGTGCCGTTCCTGATCCTGGGAGGCCAGGCCCCGGTGAGCTTGCTGGACAAGGAATCGATCATGTCCTTCGACCCTCTGCCGGTGATGAGGCCGGTCACCAAGTACGCCGCACGGGTGGTGGACCCCGCCCGGATCGAGGAGTGCCTGGACGCCGCCTGGACGGCCATGACCTCGGGGCGTCCCGGTCCGGCCTTCCTGGAGATCCCGGTGGATGTGCTTGCCGGCGCCGCGCCGCCGCCCGCGGTGAGGCGCGCCAAGAGCGTCCGGTACGGACCAGGGCTGGCGGCCGAGCCGGCCGAGAGGCTCGGACATCTGATCTCGGGGGCCCGCCGCCCGCTGCTGGTGGCGGGGGACGACATCCTGTGGTCGGCTGCTGACGATGCGCTGGCCGGTGCCGTGGACCATCTCCGGGTCCCCTTCGTCACCCTCCGGCTCGGCCGGGGCCTGGTGGGCGAGCGCCATTTCTGCTGCGCCGGAGTGGGCTACCTGGGATCCAACCCACCCCTCCGGGACGCCATGGCCGAAGCCGACCTGGTGCTGGTCGTCGGCCACGAATTCGAGGCGGACCTCGGGTACGGGGGGCTCATCTCCGACGAGGCGGTGGTGATCCAGTCCCATCCCGACCCGGGCGTGGTCGGCAAGTTCCTGCGGCCCGACCTCGGACTGGTCGCCGGTTCCGATGCCGTGCTCGGCGCGCTGGCGAGGTCCGATCGCGGAGGGTTCGACCGGGCGTGGTGCGAGCGGGTCGCACGGGATTGGCGCGCCTGGCGGGACCGCGCCACCGCAGAACCGCAGGTCGACGGCGGAGGGATACACCCGGCCCGGCTCTCGGCGCTGCTCGAGGAGGCGATGCCTCCGGGAACCACCTTCGTCACTTCGCACGGGAACGTCGACTTCTGGGCCGACCCCGTGCTGAGGATCACCCCTCCCTCTCGCTACCTGCGAGCGGGCCAGTCGGGCGCCCTCGGCGCCGAGATCCCCTTCGGCGTAGCGGCGAAGCTGGCCTCCCCGGCCACCACCGTGGTCGTGATTGTCGGGGACGGCGGGTTCGCATTCCACGGCCTGGAACTGGAGACCGCCCTCCGGTACGGGGCGCCGATCGTGGTGGTGGTATACGACGACGAGAAATGGGGCGCCATCGCCCTCCCCCAGCAGCGCGCCTACGGAACCGAGATCGAACTCGACCTTCCCCGCCGGGCGTGGTGGAAGATGGTGGAGGCGATGGGCGGCCACGGCGAGTACGTGGATGACGAGGCAGACCTCGGCGATGCCCTCACCCGCGCCCTCGGGTCAGGAGTGCCCGCCTTGGTCCAGGTCAAGGTACCGAGCGTCGAAGCCCCTTACGTGGCCTATCACTCTTAGAGGCCGCGCCGACCTTCACTCGGAGGCGGTGGACTGGTGGCAACACGGTGGGCAGGGCGGCTCGATGGGGTTCAGCCCGTCGCCCTCCCGCGACGGATTGAGCATCACCCCTCGTACATCAACCGGATGGCGGCGGTCAGGTAGGTGCGGGCCTTGTCGGTGAGGCGCCTCCAGCCGTAGGTGTCGAGGACGAAGCGCATCAGTTCCTCGTGTGACGCACGCGGAATCCGTTGGAGCCGGCTTTCCATCAAGGCGACGACCTCGTTGAGAGGTACCTCGTAGAGATCACGGCCTCCGATCTTGCGCAACACCACCTCGGGACTTCCGGGAACGCGGAGAACCCGCTGGATCTCGCCCTCTTCCGGGCTGGACAGCTCGTCGATCTGCGCCTGCTTCTGGTCGAGCAGGCGGTGGACAGCATGATCGAGCTTGCTTCTAGCCGCCTTGGTGACCCGAGTGGAGCTGGCTCCCCGTATGTAGACCTTGTAGGCCCGCTCGGTGGTGACTGGTCCCTCCGTCTCGATGATCTGGCGCAGTCCGGGGACGGCGCCGAACGCATGGGTGGAGGTCGGGTGGGGGAGCCCATCCCCCTCCCAGTCCTGGTAGGGAACCATGGGTTGGAGAGCGGTGGATGGCGCTCCCGCCCGGCGCCCCCCGGCGGTCACGGACGGGGCAGACGGCACCCCCGGACTACCGCCACCCGCCGGGACGGGGCTGATCGGGGTCTCGCCACTCAGGACGCGGGCCACGTCCTTCGCCACGCTCTCCTGGGTGCGGACCTGGGCCTCGAAGGCCCATCCGGCGATGTGCGGCGTGAGCACCACCTGGTCCAGCGCAAGCAAGGGACTACCGGCCGCCAGCGGTTCCTCCTCGTACACGTCCAGTCCCGCGCCCGCGATGGCCCCGTCTCGCAGGGCGGACACCAAGGCGGCCTCGTCGACGACGGGGCCCCGCGCGGTGTTGATCAGGTAGGCGGTGGACCGCATGGCGGCGAGCTCGCGGGCACCGATCAGATGCCAGGTCTCGTCCGTGAGCGGAACGTGGAGGGAGACGAAGTCGCTGCCGGCGAGCACCTCGGCCAGACTGCCAGGGGTTGCCCCGGCCTCCTCGATGGCGTCCGGCGACACGTACGGATCGTGTGCCCGGACCGCCATGCCGAAGCCGAAGGCGCGCTGGGCGAGACGCCGTCCGATAGCTCCGAAGCCGACGATGCCCAGGGTCTTGCCCTCCATCTCGACACCCATGAACCGCCCCGGCGGGCTGCGGTCCCCGGCCAGGAGAGCCGTGTGGGACGCCACCACGTTGCGGGCCAGACCCAGCATCAGGGCCATGGCGTGGTCGGCCACCGCCGCGGCCTGGGCGCCCGCCGCGTTGACGACCGTCACGCCGCGTCCGGCGGCCGCCGCCAGGTCCACCTGGTCCATGCCGATGCCGATCCGGCCGATGACCTTGAGCCGCCGGCACCGTTCCAGCACCCGGCGCGTGAGCCGGTGCGGGAACAACTGGTAGACGATGGCGTGGGCGTCCCGCACCGCCTCGAGGAGGTCCTCCTGCGCGGTCACCGGAACCGTCCTCACCGTCCCGACCCCCTCCAGTACCTGTCGGGAGACGGGAGTCAACTCCACCCGGTCGAGGAACACGATGTCAAAGTCCATAGCCGGGCGAGTGTACCGGCGGCGGTAGCGACCTTCCTCCAACTCGACGGGTTCGGGCACCCGGACTGTGCTCGCAGGTACTCCGGTCAGCCGAGGTCGACTACCTGCCGCACGCGGTCGGCGACATGTGCCCCTATGGCAAGAGACGAAGTTGCTGCCGGCGACGGTGCGTTCAGCACATGTACCGATCTGGGCCCGACCTCGATCAGGAAGTCGTCGTGTAGTTCGCCGGAACGGGTGAGAGCCAGCGCCCGAACCCCGGACCTGCCCCGGCTGAGATCCCCCGGATCCAGCTCCGGTACGAGTTCGCGCGCCGAACGCACGAACAGGCGGCGACTTGCCGATCGGATGATCTCAGCGATGCCGGACCGCCAGTGCCTGCCTGCCAGTCTGAGGAAGCCGGGGTAGGTAAGCGATTGCAGCAGCTCGGCGGGCCGTACCGTTCTCCACCGGTACCCTTCGCGGGCCAGCGTCGGCACCGCGTTGGGGCCGGCGTGCACAGTGCCGTCCGCCGAGCGGGTCAGGTGAAGGCCGAGGAACGGCAGCTTCGGGTCAGGGACGGGATATATCGACGACCGGACAAGGTCGGCGCTGGGACCTGTGATGTCGTAGTACTCGCCGCGGAATGCGACGATCCGAACCTCCGGGTCGAGACCCGCCGCTCTGGCCAGGTGGTCGCTGTAGAGCCCCCCGCAGTTGACGACTACACGTGCCGTGATGGCCCGGTCCGATCCCTCGACCGCCACGTGTGATCGCGATACGCTGATGTTCTCGACACGGAACGAGGTCGAGATCGTCGCGTCCCGTTCCCGGAGAACCTCGGCCACTGCACGGCACACGTCTCCGAAGTCCACCGCGCCGGTCTCCGGGACGTGCAGAGCTTCTACACACACGGCGTGCGGCTCGATCTCGCGGAGCCGGCCCGGGCCGATACGCTTCACACCCCGGAGACCATTGGCACGGCCACGGCGTTCGAGTTCGGCGAGCGCAGGCAGCTGAGCTTCGCTCGTGGCGACGACGACCTTCCCGTCGCGGGTGTAGGCGACGCCTCGTTCGTCACAGAACCTGACGAGGCGAACGATTCCCTCCCGGCATAGGCGTGCTCTCAGCGAGCCGGGACGGTAGTACAGGCCGGAGTGGATTACCCCGCTGTTGCGCCCCGACTGGTGAGAAGCGACCTGCGGCTCCTTCTCGAGCACCGCGACCTTCGGACCCGGAGCCCGCTCGGTCAGTGCCATCGCCGTCGTCAGGCCGACAATCCCGCCACCGATGATCGCCACGTCGTACTCAGGCACCATGATCAGTTCATGACACTAGGGGTTCCAAGCACCCCTCTGTAACAAGAAGCGCGCTACGCCCTCCACTACCTAGCCGACCGCTATATCAGACCGGAGGCGCGCCAATCCCTTTCTTCACGGGACGCGGGCGGGACCCGTCAGCCCATGCAGAGCGCAGTCGGGTAGCGTATGGCCGCAAGATATGCTCACGAAACTCACGATCCGTAACTTCAAGGGTATCGACGAAGCCGAGATCGAACTGGGCAACCCGGTTGTCTTCGTGGGACCCAACGACTCCGGCAAAACCACTGCGCTGCAGGCCCTCACGCTGTGGGATCTGGGGTTGAGACGGTGGACGGAGAAGCGGGGCGATCAGGCGCCCGCGAAGCGGCCCGGGGTTGCGGTGAATCGGCGAGACCTGGTGGGTGTCCCCGTTCCCACAGCCCGCCAGCTGTGGCATGAGCTACGGGTTCGCGAGACATATCGCGAGGAGAGTGGTCAGAGAACGGAGAACATCCGTATCGACGTGATCGTCGACGGGACGGCGCGGGTGAGGATCGAGGAGTCGACCGAGTTCGAGAATTGGTCTTGCGGGCTGGAGTTCGACTACTTCAACCAAGAAGGCTTCTACTGCCGCCCTCTGAGAACGGATCCGGGCGGTGACGAGCGTATGCCGGTGCTACGCGAGGCGCTCCGCCCCCGGGTGGTGCTGCTCGGTCCGATGTCGGGCCTGGCCACCAATGAGACGAGGTTGGAACCGGGGGCCATCAACGTTCGTCTGGGGGAGGGCCGCACGGCCGAGGTTCTACGCAACCTGTGTTTCCGCGTCACCGAACTGCCCGACGGCGAGGAACGCTGGGGTGTCCTGTCCGAGCGCCTGGCAGCTCTCTTCGGCGCCAAACTCGACCGCCCCCGGCTCATCCCGGAAAGAGGCGAGATCGAGCTCACGTACTTGAACCCGGCAGGTTCCCGCTTGGACCTGACCGCGGCGGGCCGCGGCATGCAGCAGACCCTGCTGTTGCTGGCCTTCATCAACCTGCATCCCGACAGCGTGGTACTGCTGGACGAACCTGATGCCCACCTCGAGATACTGAGGCAGCGCCAGACCTACGAGTTGCTGAGCGAGGCCGCGTCCGGCAACGGAACGCAGGTGATCTGCGCCTCTCACTCCGAGGTCATGCTTAACGAGGCCGCCGGCCGCGGCACGGTCGTGGCCTTCTTGGGATCCCCTCACCGGATTGACCACAAGTCAGAGGTTCTGAAGTCGCTCCGCGACATCGGGTTCGAGGACTACTACCTGGCCGAGACCACCGGGTTCGTTCTGTACGTCGAGGGAGCTACCGACCTGTCCCTCCTGCGGGCCTTTGCGGAGATGCTGGGGCACGAAGCGTCGGACGTGCTCGAGCGGCCGTTCGTCCGTTACGTCGGCAATCGGCCACACGATGCCCGCAGTCACTTCCACGGGCTGAGGGAGGCGAAGCCCGATCTCATGGGCTTCGCCCTGTTCGATCGCCTGTCTACGAGGCTGGATGACCATGACGCCCTCGTCGAGCGTATGTGGCGCCGCCGCGAGTTCGAGAACTACCTGCTTCCTGCCAGGACGCTGCGTGAGTACGCTCGGCAGGAGGGAAGGGCCTCGGCTGCCGGGCCGCTGTTCGAGGAGTCGGAAACCGAGCGATGGGGCGGCGCTATGGACCATGCCGTCACGGAGCACGTTCCCCCCGTAGCCCTCCGCAATCCGGACGACGACTACTGGATGGACACCAAGCTCAGCGAAGACCTCCTTGCCCGGGTGTTCGACGCCTTCTTCGAGGAGCTGGGTGGACCCAACCAGATGAAGAAGGCCGACTACCACCGTCTGGTCCGTTACATGGACCCGGCCGATGTCAGCCCCGAGGTCGTGTCGGTCCTCGACTCCCTGGTCAGCCAGGCACGCAGAGCCCAGCCCACCGGGCGGTAGATATCGAGCGCAAAGGCCGCCGGGTTTTGCGCAGTTTGCCAAAACGGCCCTACGTCGCCAAAGGTTCAGAATCGCGCAAAGATCGGACGCAAATCGGGGCCGTGAACCCGATCGAGCTTCGAGGCCTGCGCGACGAGGGTGCTCGAACCGTTTTGCCGCTGGTCAGCCCACCACGGAGGGCAGCCAGGTGACCGTGGCGGGGAAGATCATCACCAGGATCAGCGCCACTCCCTGGAGGGCCATGAACGGGAGGGCGCCGCGGTGGATGTCGAGGGTCTTGACCTCGGGTGGCGCCACGCTCTGGAGATAGAAGAGCGAAAACCCTACCGGCGGTGAAATGAAGGCCATGTTGAGGTTGATGGCGATCATCACCGTGAACCAGATCATCAGGGTGGGGAGGGTCTCGAACGGCGTCTCCCCCAGTTCGTGAAGGATCCGGATCGCCGGAACGAAGATCGGCATCACGATGAAGGTGATCTCGATGAACTCCAGGTTGATTCCGAGCAGGAACACAGCGATGTTGGCGATGATGATGAATCCCCAGAAGCCGCCGGGCAGGCCGGTGAGTATCTCCTGGGCCAGCCGCTGGCCTCCGAGCTGGTCGAAGACCAGCTGGAAGAAGGTCGAGCAGAACAGGATCATCAGCACCAGGCCGGTGATGTGGGCGGTGGAGCGGGTGGCGCCCGCCAGGACCGATCCCCTCAGGTTCCGGTTCAGGGCGGCGAGGAGAACTGCGGCCGTGGCCCCCACCGCTCCGGCCTCGGTCGGTGTGGCGATTCCGGCGAAGATCGACCCGAGTACCGCCAGGATCAGGAGGATGATCGGCACGACCGCGATCAGCAACTCCAGCACCAGGTTCCAGCCCCGGATGGTGCGCGCCTCCTCGGGAAGGGCGGGTGCCACGCCGTCCTTCGTGTAGGCCTTGAAGATCACCCAGAGTCCGTAGATGGTGGCCAGCATCAATCCTGGGACCATCGCCCCCAGGAACAGGTCGCCCACCGAGACGCCCACCACCTGGGCGAGCAGGATCAGGACGAGCGAAGGAGGGAGCAGCTGGGCCAGGGTGCCCGAGGCGGTGATGAGGCCGGTGGCGAGCCGGTGGTCGTACCCGTAGCGCACCATGGTGGGAAGGGACAGCAGGCCCATGACGATCACGGTGGCCGCCACCACGCCGGTGGCCGCCGCCAGCATGGCTCCGACCAGCACCACGGTCAGTCCCAGGCCTCCCTTGAGCCGGCCCAGCGCCATTCCGATGGTGGTGAGCATGCGTTCCGCCAGCCCCGATTTCTCAAGGATCGCCCCCATGAACACGAAGAAGGGCACTGCCAGCAGCGTGAAGTTGTCCACCGTCTTGAACCAGCGGCTGAACAGGATGATCAGGCGGTTCAGGTCGAATTCGCCCATGAGGAGGCCGATGGCCCCGAAGATGACGGCCGTGCCCGCGAACGAGAATGCCACCGGGTAGCCCACCAGCAGCAGCACCAGGAAGACGGCGAACATGATCATGGCGAGCCATTCGGCGCCCATTACTCGATCCTCAGTGGCGCGTCGGAGCGCCGTTCCCGTATGCCGATCTCCCGGCCTGTGAGTCGAGCCGCCAGCCGGATCAGCGTGGCGATCGTCTGGAGGCCCAGCAACAGGAAGGCCACCAGGATCAGCGCCTTGAGCGGCGCCCGCGGGAGGCCGCCGGGGTCGGGCGAGACCTCCCAGATGCTCCAGGAGTCCCGTACCGGCTTCCAAGAGACCCAGACGGCCAGGGTGGTGAAGGGCGCCAAGGCGACCAGATGGCCGATCAGGTCGATCCTGGTCTTCACCTTCTCGGAACGTTCGGCGTACCAGAAATCGACCCGCACGTTTCCGTCATGGCGCAGCAGGTAGGGGAACATGAGCAGGAAGATGATCCCGTAGAGGTACCACTGCGCTTCGATCCAGGTGTTGTTCACCAACTGGGTCTCGGTATAGCGCCCGACGTAGCGCAGGAAGACGTTGAGGAAGCCCACCGGGATGAGGATCGCCACCAGCACACGGGCGATCCAGCCGCAGGCTTCGGTCACGGCGTCGGCGACCGTTACCGTGTTTCGGGCTACCGCGTCGAAAAAGGCGCCGATCATGAGCCCGCTATCCGCTCACTCCTGTGGCCGTTAGCCGCTACATACGCCACTGATCGGAACCTTACCCGCACCGGAGCCGGTGCGTCCGGTCAGACGAGCGAATCACACCGTGGCATTGGTCCCGACCACCACTATGAACAGCCCGAACATTCCCAGCAGGATCGCGCCCTGGGAGCGCCCGAAGCGGGATCGTAGGAAGGCCATGACCACCACCGTCATGCCGATCACCATCATCACCACGTACTCCCATACCCGTCGCTGCCCGACCGGACCGGCGCCTAACACCCCGGCCACCCCGACCACCAGAAGGGAGTTGAACAGGTTGGAACCCAGGAGGTTGCCGATGATCAGGTCGTTGGCCTTGCGGCGGGCCGCCGCGATGGCGGTCACCAGCTCGGGCAGGCTGGTTCCCAGGGCGAAGATGGTCACGCCGACGAACCCGTCGGCCAGATTGAAGAGGTCGGCGAGCCGGCTGCCTCCCTCGACGAGGAGCCAAGCCCCCGTCACGATGCCCACGATCGACATCAACGCCCGGCCCACCTCCGGCGCCGCGCCGCGGCCGGTGTCGACGGGGTCTCCCTCCGTGGCCGGATCGGGGGAGGTGCCGGCGAGCCCGGCCCTCACATCCCGCCTCGACCAGTTGACCAGGAACACCGTGACGACGGCCATGCCCGCCACCAGCAGGATGCCTTCCCAGCGCGCCAGAGCGTCGTCCCAGGCCACCGCCATCAGCGCGGCCATGGCCAACAGCGTGACGGCGCCCTCCCGGCGGATGACCCGCAGCTGGCCGACCACCGGCGAGATGACCGCAGCGACCCCGAGCACCAGCGACAGGTTGGCGGCGTTGGAGCCGACCACGTTGCTCACCGACTCGGCGAGTTCGCCGCGCAAGGCCGCGACCGCGCTGACCATAAGCTCGGGCGCGGAGGTCCCGAAACCGATCACGAGCGCTCCGACCAGTACCGGCGAGACCCCCCAGATCCGGGCCAAGCGCACCGCCGCCACCACGAAGGGATCTGCGGATGTCCAGAGCAGGACGATGCCGGCGGCGATGAGAACTAGACCCAGCCAGAGCACTGCCAAAGCCTACCGAGCCGTGGACCCGGACGGTTACTCGGCGTCGTGAAAGGACCACCACTCCATGGAACTACTCATCGGAAGCGACACCGGCCGACGCAGAATCCGCCCGGTTACCGACGGAACCCTTCCGCCCATGTTCCTTACTAGCGGCCGTACCGGTTAACGCCGAGTTCCTCGACAGACGAGCAGGCGACTGTCTGCAAGAGCCGTGATATGAATGCTGGTGGCTCTCTCCACGTCCATGCAGTCCCGGGCAGAGACCAGGTAGCCGGCGCCGTCGACATCGATCGTGCATCGACCTTGTATCACGAAGATCAGTACGTCCTCGTCAGAACCGACCGCCATCCGGTGACCGGTATCCGGTCGGAGGTTCACGTTCTCGACCACCAGCCGCAGTTTGGGATGGGACAGCACGGTCTCACCGGGCGATGAGCCCAGCGATCCCTCCATCACGTGATGGCCGCCGAGGCGGGGGAGCAGGTGGATCAACGGCAGATCGAGTGCCCGCCCGATCCTGAGCAGGACGGGGAGCGAGGCGTGCGAGCGCCCGTTCTCGATGTCGCTCAGGTGGGTGGCGGAAATACCGGCCTCGTCCGCCACCTTCCGCAGGGTCAGCGACAGCTTGGTGCGCCGATCCCTCAGACGCTCCCCGACCTCCTGCGCCAGTGCCTCCGAGGCTTCACGGGTCTTTTCCTGCATGGCTTCCCGGATCAGAAGAGGGCCGGGCTGGAGATGATGAGAACCTGGCAGGGAGCCTCCCCCGTCCGGCGTGCCTCATGTGTCTCGTGGGCGGCGTAGTGGAGGGTGTCCCCCGTCTCCAGGTCGTGGTGCTCCTCCCCGAAGCTGATGCGGATCGATCCCGACAGCACCAGAGCGAACCGTTCCCCGTAGTGGCGGTACTGGTCGGCCGAGTCGGGCGGCGCCATGACGATCGCGGTGTAGGCGCCGGACACGCCATGGCTTCCCAGGACCCGGAAGGAGGGGCTGCCCGGAAGCCGCAGTTCCCTGCCCTCTCCCGCCCTCGTGATGTGCACCAGCGGCCCGGTGACGGTGTCCAGAAGGGCGGTCATCTCCACTCCGAGAGCCATGGCGACCATGGCCAGCGCGGTCAGCGAAGGAACCGACGCGCCGCGCTCGATCTGGGAGAGATGCGAGGTCGTGTAGCCGGTGGCCTCTGCCAGGTCCGACAGGCGAAGCCCCTTGGCCTTCCTCAAACCGGCCATGTTGCGCCCGACAGCCGCCAACTCCACTTCCATCGGCGTAACGATAGGCGGCACCGGGAGACCGGACCTCGGTGCGCCTGTTCGGTATACTAGCGGCTTGTAAACTAATACCGGATACTCGGCAATGGGTGTTGTGGCCGCGGGAGCGGACGATCCGATCAGGGAGTGTGTAGAAGCATGATCCGCACGTTTATCGACCTGCCCCTCGTCGAAGGCGAGGCCGAACAGCTGCGGCAGTTGTTCCGGCGTCACCGCATCCTTGAGGCATGCGTAGCGCAGCGGGGCTGCCGGTCGGCGGAATTGAGCATCGCCGAAGACGGTTCCCGCGCCATCGCAACCGCAGTCTGGGACGACCACGGCGCGTACACCAGATGGCAGAAGCATCCCGACCGGGCCGGGTTCGCCCGCGCGACCGCGGACCTGCTCGAAACGCCCATTCCGGAGAACGTGTCGGGTGACCGCTTCCGGATCGTCCACCGGGCTGCCTCCCGCGGCGGGACCGGCCACGGAGAAGGAGGCGGATGAGAGCCAACCGGTTGGCTGTCGACGTGGGGGGAACGTTCACGGACGTGGTGTGTCTCGACGACGGCGGGGAGATCCGGTTCGAGAAGGTTCCCACGACGCCGGAGAACCCGACCCTGGGTGTAGTCGACTCGATCGCCCGGGTCGGCGCGGCCCTGGCCGGCACATCCCTGTTCACCCACGGCACCACCCTGGCCCTCAACGCGCTGCTGACCCGCTCCGGCGCCCGAACGGCGGTGGTGGCCACTGCGGGGTTTCGGGACGTGTACCTGCTGGGACGGACCTCCCGGGAGGGGAACTACGACATCCTCTACCGCACCCCTCCCCGCCTGGTGGAACGCTGCGACACCTTCGATGTGACGGAGCGCCTCATGTACGACGGGTCCGTCCACACCGGATTCGACGAAGCCGACGCTCGCCGGATCGCTGCGCGGATACGCGACGGCGGCTACGAGTCGGTCGCCGTCGCCTTCCTGCACTCCTACGTCAACCCCGCACACGAGGAATCGATGCGGGAGGTTCTGGCAGAGGTCGCGCCCGGCGTGGAGGTGTCGATCTCGTCAGATCTCTCCCGCGAGTACCGGGAGTACGAGCGGACCAGCACGGCAGTCCTCGACGCATATATCAAGCCGATCGTGCGTACCTACCTGTACGACCTGGGCGCAGAACTGGAGGCAGGGGGTTTCGAGGGTCGGTTCCTGATGATGCGGTCCGGGGGCGGGGCGATGACCGCCTCCTCGGCCCGCGAGAGCCCTGTGAACCTGATCCTGTCGGGCCCGGCGGGAGGTGTCATCGGTGCGGCGGGTTTCGCCCGGATGATCGGGGAACCCAACCTGGTCACGATCGACATGGGTGGCACCAGCCTGGACGCCTCGCTCATCGTCGACGGGCAGCCCGTCATGCACCAGGGCGCCGAGTTCGAGAGCCTGCCCATAAACATCTCGTCCCTCTACATCCACACGATCGGGGCCGGGGGTGGCTCGATCGCGTGGACTGACGAGGCGGGAGGGCTCCAGGTCGGGCCGCACAGCGCCGGCGCGGACCCGGGGCCCGCCTCGTACGGGTCCGGTGGAAGCGAGGCCACCTTCACCGACGCCGCCCTCGTGGTGGGCTATCTCGGCAAGGAGAGTCCGCTCGGCGGGACCCTGACTCTCGACAAAGACCTGGCCCTCGGCGCATTGGAACCGCTCGCCGAGCGCGTGGGCATAACAGTGGAGGAACTCGCCCTCGGCGTGGTACGGATCTCGGCGGTCAAGATAATGGGAGCGGTGCGCTCGATCACCATCGAGTTGGGCCGCGATCCGAAGGACTTCGCGCTCCTGGCGTTCGGCGGCGCCGGTGGGATAGTGGCGGTCGACGTGGCCCGGGAGTTGGGTATGGGCACTGTCATCATCCCGCCGGGCCAGGGCGCCTTCTCCGCGCTGGGAATGCTGATGGCGGACGTACAGCACGACTTCGCGCAGACCGCAGTGATGCCGCTCGATTCTCTCGACGCCGATCGGCTCGAACGTTCCTACGCCGGCATGTCGGCACGTGCGCAGGAGGTGCTGGCATCGGAGGGCTTCCCGCCCGGGCGGCAGGTGCTGGCGCGATCGGTCGATCTCAGGTACACCGGCCAGGAGCATCCGGTATCGATCGTCCTCCCGGCCGGCACCTCCGACCCGACCCGATACCTGAGCCAGCAGTTTGCCGAGCTCCACGAACGGCACTACGGCCACACGATGAGCGATCCCGTCGAAGTGACGACGCTGCGCCTGGGTGCCACCGGGACGGTGGACCAACCCAGGCTGCCGGTACTTCCTCGCCGCTCCGCCGGCGAGCCGGAGCCATTCGCCACCCGTCCGGTTCTCGGTGGTGGGGGTACGTACCGGATCCCCACCCGGGTATACCGGCGGGAGGATCTGTGCTCCGGTGACGAGATCGCCGGGCCGGCGGTGATAGTCGAGCACACCGCCACCACCGTCATCCACATGGATGACAGCCTGCTGGTGGGGGAGCACGGCGAGCTCGTGATAGCACTGGGGGTTACCGATGATTGACGCCATCACCACCGAGATCATCCGTCACGGGCTCCTCTCGGCCTGCGAGGAGATGGCCCGCAACCTCTGCCGGACGTCCTACAACACGGTCGTATACGAGATCCACGACTACGGGGTAGGGCTACACGATGTGAACGGAGACATCGTGGCCGACGCGCCGGGCATCGCCGTGTTCACCCGGGGCAACGACTACGGGATCAAGCGGTCGATCGAGTTCCTGGGAAGGGACGCGATGAAGCCCGGGGACGTGTTCATCAACAACTATCCGTACTGGTCGTCGGCCCACACGCTCGACCCGCTGGTGTTCGCTCCGATCCATGTTGACGGGCGCCTGGTCGGCTTCGCGTCCTGCCGGTGCCATGTGCTCGACCTCAAGCAGAAGGACCCGGGATACGTCCTGGACTCCACCGACATGTACCAGGAGGGGATCTTCTTCCCGGTCGTGAAGCTGTACCGGGAAGGGGAGATCAACGAGGACATTTTCAACATCGTGCGTTTCAACAGCCGGTTGCCCAGCCACACGATCGGGGACATACAGGCCGAGGTGTCGGCTGTGGTGACCGGGGTCAGACGGACCCGTGAGATCGCCGATAAGTTCGGCGTCGAATCCCTCACGGCCGCCATGGACGCTATCAACGTCCACGGCGAGCGGCTGGCGCTGGCGGCTCTCCGGCGCATGCCCAGAGGTACGTGGAGCGCCGAGGACTACGTGGACCACGACGGGGTGGACCTGGACAGGCCCATCAAGATGGCCGTGACCATCACAGTCTCGGACGATGAGATGATCGTCGACTGGACGGGAAGCGACGAAGGGGTGCGCGGTCCGATCAACCTGCCGCCGGGCATGACAGAGGCGTTCAACTGCCTGATATTCAAGGCCCTGACCACTTCCGAGTGGCCGGTGACGGCCGGTAACTTCCGCCCGTTGCGGGTGATCACCAAGGAAGGATCGGTGATGCACGCCGTTCCACCCATGCCGACCTTCACCCTATGGACCGGATTGCTGGGCGGCGAGGTGATGCTGAAGGCCCTGGCACAGGGGATGCCCGACCGGGTGCCTGCTTGTTCGGGGGGTGACGTGTGCTCCGTCATGGCGCTCGGAGTCAATCCCCGGACCGGAGCTCCGTGGCTGGAGGCCACCAACGACGCGGTCGGTTTCGGCGCGCACGCCGGCGGGGACGGGGAGGACGGGATCATGCATCTGACCGAGCCGGGGTGCCGCAACAACCCTGTAGAAGTGCTCGAGGTCAAGGGTCCGATGCTGATCGAGCAGTACGGCTACCGGCCCGACACCGGAGGCCCCGGCAAGCATCGGGGCGGGGTGGGTATCAGCAGGGTGTACCGGTTTCTCGCTCCCACCACGGCCATCTCGATCCTCTACAAGACGGAGAGCGCACCGTGGGGCATCGGCGGCGGGAAGGAAGGCGAACCCAACCACATCGTGATCGACCCGGGAACGGAAAGCGAGCAGCGGAAGGGGGGCAGCTACAACTTGCTCGAAGCCGGACAGGTTCTCGCCAACAACACCGGAGGAGGCGGCGGCTGGGGCAACCCGCTCGAGCGTGATCCGGCAAAGGTGGCGAAGGATGTCCGCAACGGCTTCGTATCCGTTGAGGCAGCCGAGCGGGACTACGGCGTCGTGGTGGACCCGACCGCTTTCGGCGTGGATCACGAACGCACGGCGACCCTTCGCGGCGGGGCGGACTCGCCGGAGGAGTGAACTCTCGCGCAGGCCTGGCTACGGAAGCAGATCCACCAGGAAGCGGATCAGGTTCTCGCTCATCACCCGGGCGGTGATGGACTCGCCGAGCCGGTGGGTTAGAACCTCCGCCACGGCGGGGTAGTCGCGGGCCGAGCGAAGGTCGGGGATCACCGGCATCTCGTCCACTAGTGCGCCCTGGAGGATCGGGTCGAGGATCGGCAGAAGGTCGTCGATGAAGTCGGCACCGAGCCCGACTGCATCGGGACCCGCCATCGCCACGGCGTGCTTGATGTGGTCCACGTAGCGCGCTATCGAGGGTCGGTCCCCCAGGAATCCGCCGAAGGCGTTGACGCAAACGATCCCGCCTGACCCTGCCACCTGCGCTATCTGGGTGTCCGTCAGGTTGCGCGGGTGGGCACAGAGAGCCCGGCAGGAGGAGTGGGTGGCCATCACCGGCTCGGTGGCGGTCGCCAGGACATCCCTGACCCCGGCGTCGGACAGGTGGCTGATATCCACCACGATCCCGCATCGTTCGAACTCCTCGACGGCCAGCCTCCCCAGCCTGGTGAGTCCTCCTCCCGTGGCCCGCTCGCCGACCCCGTCCGCCAGCATGGTGCGACGGTTCCAGGTCATCGAGGCGATCCTGACGCCCAGCCGGGCGAAACCGTCGATCAGTCCGAGGTCCGAACCGAAGGGCTCGCCTCCCTCCAGCGCCAGAACCAGGGCGATCCGGCCGGCCCCGGAGATGGCTTCGATCTCCTTCCCTGTCTCGGCGATGGCGACGTCGGAAGGGTGGAGCTCCGCCATCCATCGGGCGGTCTCGAGTATCACCATCGCCCGCCGGAGGGCGTCGCTACCTGCGAACTCCTCTTCGGTGTACACGGGCAGCACCTGCAGCGCCACGTTGCCCTCCCGCAGCTGCGGCAACCAGAAGTCCCCGAAGGGGTCGGAGTACCCGCGGCGGCGCTGGTGCTCGACCGCCAGCAGGAGGTCGTTGTGGGCGTCCGCCACCCGGAACCCGCCAGACGTCGGCATCAGCCCAGCGGACCGGCCGCCTTGACCTGCACCCGGCATCCGCCACCCGGGACGTAGGTCATCGGGACCTCCACCACCGACGTGATGCGCACCAGGTCGGGGTCGGCGCCGGCCGCCACGGCCGCGTCCCGCGCTTCGCCCCGCGCCGAGTCCAGGCACTCTTCCCGGCTCGACGAGTCGTACTGGTAGACACGGTCGATGGTGCCGGACACCTCGGCGATGGCGGCGCCGTAGGCATTTGCCACCGCGTGATGGTTGGGACGGATCACCTCCAGGGTTCCCGGAATCTCGTCGGGCACCAGATGGGCGCCCCCTCCCACCGCCAGCAACGGCATCGGCAGGCGGCTGGCCTTCATCCGCTCGCTGCCGAGGGTTATCTGGCGGTCCACCCAACCCAGCGCCCCCTGCACGACGGTCGGATTGAGGTCCG
The DNA here is from genome assembly GCF_965221825.1 of Candidatus Spongiisocius sp. Classification (GTDB taxonomy): domain Bacteria; phylum Actinomycetota; class Acidimicrobiia; order Spongiisociales; family Spongiisociaceae; genus Spongiisocius. Next base: position 2,001,633 of record NZ_OZ244917.1, on the reverse strand, counting down.
CCACCAGGGACGCGTCTCCGAACCCGGAGAGGCGATCACCGGCCACCGACACGTCGGACAGGGTCAGGGTGTCGCCGCCGCAGACCAGCGCCGCCTCGGTAACCCGGTAGCCGACCGAGTCCGGTCCCACCGCCACGTCGATGCCCGAGGGCCGCACGAGGGTGCCGCCGCCCAGGCCGATGGAGATCAGATCGGGCATCCGGAAATTGGTGCGCACGCCGCCGACCTGCACCGCGGTGGCCGACTCGCGCGGGAACCCGTCCACCAGGATCCCGATGTCGGTGGAGGTCCCGCCCACGTCGACCACGATCGCGTCGGCGAGCCCGGCCAGGGAGCAGGCGCCCCGCATCGAGTTGGTGGGACCCGACCCGAGCGACAGCACCGGCATATCGAGGGCGTGGGAGGCGGTCATCAGCGTCCCGTCGTTCTGGGTGATGTACGGGGCGGCGTCGAGCCCGTTCTCCGCCAGAGCACCCCGCAGCCCGTCCACCACCGCCCGGGCCACCCCTAGCAGCGCCGCGTTCAGCATGGTGGCGTTCTCCCGCTCCAGCAGTCCGAGCGTCCCGACCCGATGGCTCAGGGAGATCGGGAAGCCGTCACCGAGTTCGTCGGTGACGAGTTCGGCGGCCCGGAGCTCGTGCTCGTAGTTGGCGGGGCTGAACGCGCAGGACACCGCGATGGCGTCGGCCTCGCCCGCCGCCTCGACCGCGAAACGGCGGACAGCGTCCTCATCGAGGTCGGCGATGACCCGGCCGTCGTACTCGTAGCCGCCCTCGACGATGGCCTCGGCGGAGATCACGGAGCGGCGTAGCTCGTCGGGCCAGTCCGCGCCGGGCGCCACCGCCAGCGAGGAGGGAGCTGCCAGCCGGAGGACGGCCACCTTGCCCAGACCCTGACGCTGGATGATCGCATTGGCCGAATGGGTCGTGCCCAGCATCGCCTGGGCGATCCCGTCCCGCTCGGCATCGGTCACCACCGCGGCGATGGCGGCGCTGATCCCGTCCATCGGATCGGCGGTGGTGGGCGCCTTGTGGACAGCCAGCACAGCCCCCAGTTCGTCGACCAGCACCGCGTCCGTATTGGTCCCGCCTACGTCAATACCCAATCGCAGCATTACGCCCCCAGCCTCCTGTACTCGAGGTCGAACCCGAAGGCCCGCGGTCCTACCACATCCAGCATGCCCTCCCGATGCCACTCGGGGGCACACGGGAGAGCCACCACATTGACCCGCTGCCCGTAGCCCAACGTCTCGGTGGTGATCGGCTCGGCCGTCTCGGCGTCGAGGATGCAGATCAGGTCGGGCACTGTCACCACCGGCTCACCGTCCTCGAACGCCACGAGGAACTCGTTCTGGATGGCGATCTGCATGGTGCGATCCGACCCGTCCCTGGTCTCGATGGTGACCGTGCCCTTGGCGAACCCCTCCGTGGTGAGGCGTTCCACGTCGACGATGGTCCCCGAGAAGATCACGGTGCCCTCAGCGGCCTCGAGAAAGCGCTCGAAGGCGCCGCTCTCGCCTCGCTGTACAGCCGAGAGGTGGCGACCGAGATCCGTGCAGTAGGTCAAGGAGCCCAGGATGGCGTGCCGGGCTACTTCCGCCACCGTCATCGAGTAGCTCGAGAAGGAGTTGGCCAGGGTCAGCGACATCACCGCGCCCCGCACCAGGGTCTCGCCCAGCCGGTTGGTGGTGGTCTCGAATACGCACAGATTGCCCTTCTCGTCGGCCACGGTCATCGGCGAGGCCTTGATGCCCGCCAGGGTGAAGACGGTCATCTCGATCTGCGGGAAGGCACGGCGCATCCCGTCCGCGTCGAGTACCGGCAACCCCATCTCGGCAGCGGTCGCCAGTGGAAACAGCGTATTGCACCCGCCCACCTCGATAGGCATCAGGGCGACCGGGTCCCGGCCCATGTACGCCGCCAGGGCCCTGACCGCCCCCACGAACTCGGTGCCGGCCGGTATCTTCTCGAGCAGCACTGTCGGGGCACCCACGACCGCCACCGTCATCACCAGGCCGTCTTCCGGAAGCTCGTCCGGATCCATCAGTGTCACCGGGCCGTGGGTCCGGATGGCCTGGCGGAGCATCAGCCGGCCTACGTACGGATCCCCGCCGCCTCCGGTTCCCAGCAGGGTCGCTCCGAGGGCCAGGTCGTCAACTTGATCGAGGGTGAGGCTCCTCATGCCTACAACCTCCGGCTTCTGGTCCAGTTATCGGCCGCTACCGCCGCCACAATGACACCTCCCTGTATGAGTCGCTGGATGATCGGATCCACTTGGCGCAGGTTGAACCCGTTGATGATCAGGGCGATGAAGAAGGCCCCGAACACCGTACGCCACACCGCTCCGTCGCCGCCGGCGATCGAGGTACCGCCCACGATCACCGCCGCGAGGACCGCGAAGACGAAGCTGAAGTCGTCGCTCGGGTGGACGGAAAGCGTCCTGGACGCCGAGAGCGCGCCGGCCAGCCCGGCGGCGGCCCCCGCCAGTACGAACGTCGTCAGTGTGACGACCTCGACCCGGATGCCCGCCAGCCGGGCGGCTTCGGGGTTGCCACCGGCCGCGAACACGTGGCGGCCGAACCGGGTCCTGGACAGCGTCAACCAGAAAAGGCCGACCACCAGGAACGCGATCCATGTCGCCCTGGTAATGCCGAGAAAGCGGCCCCGGGCCAGTTCCGAGAAGGCGACATCCTGGATCCGGATGATGCTCCGGTCGCTGAGAATGAACCCGATCCCGTAGAACACGAAGGACGTGGCCAGCGTGGCTATGAAGGAATTGATGCGAACCCATGCGACCACCGCGCCGTTGATCAGTCCGAAAAGGGCGCCGATTGTGATCCCGGCCAGCACTCCCAGGAGGGCGGAGCCGGTTGCGTTGACGGCAAGGGCGGTGGCGATGCCGGCGTTGATGAAGCAGGCGGAGACGGAGATGTCGAAGTTGCCGCCGATCAGGGTGAGCGTGACCGCCGCTCCGGCGATCAGTAACAACGACTGCTGGTCGAGGATGTTCCTCAGGTTGGCGGTCGACAGGAACACGTCCGTGGTGACCGCCAGCAGCAGGAACAGGGCGACGGTGACCCAGACGATGCCGTAGTCGGTGATCAGGCGCCGCCTGGGAACCGATCTGCTTGGCGCCGTCACGCCGCCGTCCCGAAGGCGAGACCCATCACCCCGGTCTCCGTGGCTCCCTCGCCGGGGAGTTCGCCGGCTATCCGGCCGCCGCGCATGACCACGATGCGATGCGCCAGCCCCAGAACCTCCTCCAACTCCGACGAGATGACCAGGACCGCCATCCCCTCTGCTGCCAGACCCACCAGCAGCTCGTAGATCCCCCGCTTGGCGCCGACGTCCACCCCCCTCGTCGGTTCGTCGGCGATGAACAGCCGGGGTGGCGAGACCAGCCAACGGCCGAATGCCGCCTTCTGCTGGTTTCCCCCCGATAGTTCCCGCATCTTCGATTCGATGGTGGCGCCGGTTAGGCCCACCGCCTTGGACACCCGCTCGGCGGCGCCCGCCTCCCGAGCGGTACGGACCACACCTCCGAACGCCACGAATTCGGCCAGATGAGCCAGGGTCATGTTGGTCCTGACCGGGAGAAGGGGTAGGACACCCTGGGTGGCGCGTGACTCGGGGACCATCGCCACCCCGGCCCGGATGGCGTCACGCGGGGAGCGGGGCCGGTAGGGCCGCCCGGCCAGCCTCATTGTCCCGACCGTAGGTCGCTCGGCCCCGAAGAGGACCCTCACCAGGCCGGTGCGGCCCGAACCCACCAGTCCGGCCAGGGTCACTATCTCTCCGGCGTGTACCTCCAGGTCTACGTCGTGAAAGGCACCGGTCCGGCTCAGACCCTCCACGGACAGGACCGGACGCGGGTCTGGCGGCGCCGGCCGGCGCGCCGGAAAGACCGTGTCGAGGCTGCGGCCCACGATCCCTTCGATCAGGTTCTCCCGGGACTCTGCCGTGGCCGGGGTGGTGCGGACGACCGTTCCATCGCGCATGATCGTCACCTGATCGGCGATGGCCAGTACCTCATCGAGGAAGTGCGACACGTAGATCACGGTCACTCCCCTCTCGGACAGCTTGCGAACGGTCGTCCGCAGGTTGCGCGCCTCGGAGGATGAAAGGCGCGCGGTGGGTTCGTCCATGACTATCAGCTTTGCGCTGCGGGCGAGCGAGCGGAGGATCTCCACCTTCTGCTGGTCCGCAACGGAGAGGTCGGCCACCGGTTCGTCGGGAACCACCTCTATCCCGTACTCGTCCACCAGTTCGGCAAAGCGGGTCCGGGTGGCGGCGGTGTCGATGACCGGTCCCCTGACGTGTTCCATCCCCAGAAAGACGTTGTCGAGGGCCGGCCGCCTGGGGACCAGGGAGAGTTCCTGGGCGACCATCGTTATCCCGAGGGCCAGGGCATCCCGGGGCGACCTGAGCGTCGTCTCCCGTCCTCCTACCAGCAGGCGCCCCTCGTCGGGACCGAACACGCCGGCGACGATCTTGCCCAGCGTTGACTTGCCGGCGCCGTTCTCGCCCACGAGGGCGTGCACGGTGCCGGGTTCCACCGCGACGTCTACCGAGTCGAGGGCGACGGTGCCACCGAACCGCTTCGTGACACCGCGCACCTCGACGTGAGGTATCACCGGCGTATCCGCCAAGACTTCATCCGTCCCATTCGCCGGGGAACTCGTCAATGTTGTCCTGGGTCATCAGACCCCGGTTGGGAATGTTCAGCGACGTGTCGACCCCGCCCATGTCGATTCCGGCGAGGGCCTGGACCATCGCCTCCATGGCGAGCCGGCCTTCCGTGTAGGGAGCGCCGTAGAGGCCACCCCACCACCGGCCGTCGGTGATGGCCTCCACCGCGTAGCTGCTACCACCGAAACCGATGATCCTGATCCCTTCCCGGCCGGCGTCGGTAAGGGCGATCTCGGCCCCCTGCATGGACTGGTCGGCTCCCACAACGACATCGATATCGGACTCGGTGACCAGGATGTCCTGCATGGCGTCGAGAGCGACATCCGGACCGAGATACAGTCCCTCGGCCTCGGCCGCGACCGTCACGGTGGATCCGGCTACTGACTCGTCCCATCCTCCACGGACCGCTTCGTCGAGAGGGATCCCGCGTATCCCGTAGAAGTAGACCACGTTGCAAGGGTCGATTCCCGCGCAGGCCGCCACGGTGAGTTCGCCCAGTCGGGTTCCCCGGTGGTAGGGGGGCTCGAAGACGGCTGCGGCCATTCCCTCCACCTGCGGCTCCGCCGTAACCAGGTCGTCACCGACCACCTGGTTGAGAGCAACCACCTCGATACCCGCATCCAGGGCGTCGAGGATGTCGGGAATGGCGGCGGCCCCGGCTATGGCGACCAGGATTATGCCGTCGTAGCGTCCCGCGGTGATGGCGTCCTGGAACTGCTGCTGCTGGAGAGCCGGGTCGAACTGGGCGTCGAACTCGACGATCTCGATGTTGTTCTCGGCAGCCAGCTTCTCCATCGCCTCCCGGGAGGCCGCCAGCCAGGTATTGGCCGAGCTGGCCGACAGGTAGGCGACCTGAGTCGGTTCCATCGGTTCCTCGGGTGTAGCCTCCTCTATTGGCTCGGTGGTGGTCGCTGCGGTGGTCGTTGGGGCTTCCGCCTCGGTCGTGGTAGGACTCGCCTGGGTGGTAGCCGGATCTTCGGGCGCAGCAGCCGTCGTGGTCGTAGCCGGTGGTTCTGTACTTTCCGGCTCGGCCGTGTCACCTCCGCATGCGGCTGCCGCCAGGGCCAACCCCAGCAGCAGCGATACCAGTCTCGTGCTCGATCGTTTCATCGGTTCCTCCTTCGGTCCGTGGTCGGTGTTCCTTGCAGGTCGTCTGTCATGAGAAATCTCCGGGCTCCGGTGGTCGGCCGTGTCCGTCCGGGGAGGTGGCGGCCGCAGCGAGCGGTCCTGCCGCCTTCGCCCTGATCCGCAGGCGCGAGCTGGGGAGGTACTGGAGGCTGAGTTCCTCGAGGTCCACAACCTCGGTGCCCTCGGGGTCCGCCCCGTGGAGTACGGCCTGGCGGATGGCGTCGGTACGGGCGCGGGAGAGCACCGCCGCCCGGCCCACCCCGGCCACGTCGTAGATCTGGTCGATGTTGCCCGAAACCGAAGCGATGGCCGCCCCGATGGCGTTGGCCACCTCGTAGTGACGGGGGCGGATAACGCCGCTCACGCCTGGAAGGGAGTCCGGGATCAGGAAGCTTCCGCCACCCACCGCCACCAGCGGTTGGTCGCCGGGCGCCAGCTTCACGCGGTCCACCGCGTCGGTGATCATGGACCCGACCAGGTCCATCACGGACCGGGCCATCGCATTTTCGACGGGCGACGGGTGGGTGCCGATCCGGCACCTGCCTGCGGCGACGGCCGCGTCGGTGGCGGTCGTGACGGCCCCCCCGAACACCCGGGCCGCCTCGGCGATCCGGAACCCGACGCTGGCCGGTCCGACCACCGGAGCGTCCGGTGTCCCTCCGACCACGCTGCCTCCCCCGAGCGCCATGGACACCAGGTCGGGCATGCGGAAGTTGGTGCGGACCCCGCCGATATCCACGGGTAGGGCGGAGATGCGCGGGAAGCCGCTCGCCAGGACGCCAACGTCGGCGGATGTTCCGCCCACGTCCACCACGATGGCGTTGTCGCATCCCGACAGGTAGGCGGCGCCCCTGATCGAGTTGGCAGGACCGGATCCGATGGTGAGCACCGGCAGCAGCCGCACGTAGTCGAGCGACATGAGGGTCCCGTCGTTCTGGGCGAAGTAGGTGACCGCGTCGATGCCGCAAGAGGCGATGGCGTGTTGGACAGCCCTGGTTACCCGCGCCGCCACGGTGGCCAGGGCGGCGTTGAGGATGGTGGCGTTCTCGCGCTCGATCAGCCCGATCGAGCCGACCTCCGATGACAGCACGATGGGCATGCCCCGGCCGATCAGGCTGATAACCGCTTCCCGGGTGCGGACTTCGTGCCGGTTGGTGACCGGCGCGAACGTGCTCACTATCGCCACCGCGTCGAACCGGTCCAGGGATCCGAAGAACGCTCCCAGCGAGCCGACGTCGAGCGGGTAGACATCGGTGCCGTCCATCTCGGCGCCGCCCGGGATGATGATGCTGCCGGCCTCCACCGATTCCCTAAGATCATCGGGCCAACTGGCCATCGGCGGCAGCATGTGGGTGGCGGGCCCCGCCACCCGGATGACAGCCACCCGCCCCAGCTTGGAGCGTTCCAGTATGGCGTTGGTGGCGTGCGTCGTGCCGATCATCACATGGCTGATCGAGGCCGGCGGGCAGCCCGAGTTGTCCAGGACCGTCCGGACCGCCCGGCCGATCCCGGCAGTGGCGTCAACGGACGTGGGTACCTTCGCCTTGGCTAGCACCCGGTCGCCGGCATCCAGCACCACGGCGTCGGTGTTCGTCCCGCCCACATCGATCCCGAGCCGCAGGCCGGACATTGTCCGCTCGTTCATACCCGGGACTCCAGGGGCAGGTAGTCGAGGTCGTACCCGAACCGGCGGGGTCCGGCAAGCTCGAGGCCGCGGTCGGTTCTCCAGATCCGGTCACAGGGCAGAGCGATCACCGTCACCCGCTGCCCGTACCGGAGGATCTCGGTTACCACCGGGCGTCCGGTGTGGATGTCCACCACCGTGATGATGTCGGGGACCGTGGCCACGGGTTCCCCGTTGTGGATGGCGATCAGGTTCTCGTTCTGGAACTCGATGCGGAGGACATCGCCCCGGTCAGGGCCGGTCCCCTCGATCGCCGCGCTCCCCACCGGCCAACCGTCCTTCGTGCGCCGGTGGACGTCGATCAGCTTCCCCTCGATCAGCCGTACCGCGCCGGCCCGTTCGACCAGCTCGGCGGTGGGGTCGTGCGACGATGCCAGCAGAGCCCGGCCCACTTCGATCGAGCGCGATATCGATCCCGGCACCGCGACCCTCCGGGCGTCGGCGACGGTCATCGGGTACACGCCGACCGTCGCGGTTCCCCCCATCGCTACCGCGGTCGCCCGGACGAGCTTCTCGGCCCACTCGTTGGTGATGGTCGTGAACACGCCCACGTTGCCCCGCTCGTCCACCGCTACTACGGGGCTGATCTCCTGACCGTGCAGGGTGGGTGTGACCATCTGGAGCTCCGGGAAGGCCCGCGCCATGAGATCGGCGTCGACCATCGGCAATCCGGCCCTCGCGCACCACGCCACCGGTATGACCCCGTTCAGCCCGCCCAACTCGGCAGACATGAAGGCCGCGACGGGCCGGCCCAGGAGCCGCTCCATCCATTCCTTGATCAGGTCACCTTCGATGCCGTTGGGAAGCTTTTCCTGGATGACGGCGGTGGCGCCCACATAGGCGATGGGGACCAGCAGGGCATCACCGTCGAGGTCCTGCAGGGAGACCAACGGCACCGGCCCGTGGAGGGCGACGGCATGCGCGGCCAGCATCTCGCTGAGGCCGGGGTCGCCCCCGCCACCTCCTCCGAACACTCCGGCGCCGGCGGCAAGTGCGGCCACCGCCCGCCCGTCGATCAACATAACGCCTAAAGCTAAGGGCGTTGGGCTGCCGAGACAATGGATGATATATCCGATCAGTAGATCAGAACTATGCATAGTGCTACTAAACTGGATCGATGCTGACGGTCGGTCAACTCCTCGTCCGGGACCACCTCGGCAGCCTGATGCGGTTTGCCGGAGGCCATCCGGACGCAGGCCCCGTCCACAGCGTGGCGCTGATCGAACGACTGGCGGAGATCAAGCAGGCTCATCCCGGTTCCATGTGCGTATGCACCGGCGAGGCTTCGCTCGAAGCCGACACCTACCGGCTTGACCTGGCGATCCGCAACGCAGCCGCTCGGGGGGTGAAGGCCCTGGTGTTCAAGCGTGGATCCCGGCCGATCGCCCCGACTGCGCGGTTACTGGCCGAGCGGAGCCGCGTCGCCCTGCTCGCTGCCTCCGAGGACTGTGACCTCGGTGGACTGGTGAACCGTCTCAACGCGGCCCTCCGGGATGACGTGGTGGACATCCTGGCCGGGGCGCAGACCCTGCTCGAGGCCCTGGACAGCGTTACCCCCGGAGACACGCCGCCCGACTTCGACGCCTGGGCGCAACATGCCACGAGAGTGCTCGGCCGGACCGTTCGTCGCGACGATCCGGACTGCCGGATCCTTGCCGAGGCCCGTATCGGGGAGCATCCGGTCGTCCGGTTCGGCGCAGACCGGGGCAACCCGGGATCGGACACGGTCGTGAAGCTGGCTCTCCGGGCGATGGCCGGCGCGGCCGTGCGGGTAATGAGTCCTGCCTATTCGACGCCGCTGCGAGATCGAGCGATGGCGAGCCTGCTGGCCGAGTTGATCCTGGCCGATCGTACTTCCGACCTGCTGATCGCCCGGGCAGAACAGTTGGGGTTCCAGCCCGCGGGAAATCACTTCGTGATCCGTATCGCTCTCGAAGACCACGGGAGCGAGGTGGACCGGGCTGCCCGGCTGGCCGCCACCCGCGAGGCCGGTGACCGGCTGGCCCGGCACACCCTCTCCGGCCACCGGGGAGAGGGCGCCTGGCACCCGGTGGGTCTCGCAGAGACCCTCACCTACGTGTGGACCGGCAACCCGATCGATCCACTGCCCGCCCCGTTCATCAGGACATCGGCCGCAGCGCTCGTCGCGTCCATCGATCGTGAACTCCGTCCCGCGGCCCTGTGGTGCGGGGTCGGAGGCGTACACGAAGGGATTCACGGCTTGCGCGCCAGTGCCGCCGAGGCGCGCGCTGCTCTCACCCATGCCCAGACCAGCGGCATCGTCTCGCGGCCGATCCTCTATGACGCGATGGGTCTGAGACGGATGCTGCTGGAATGGGCCACCGCCGATGCGCCACGGAGAGCCTTCGACGGCCTCCTCCGGCCCATGGCCTCGATGACCCCGTCCAAGCGGCGCAAGATGATCGACACCATCGTCGCCCTGTTCGAACATGAGGGGAACCTGGCGGAGGCCGCTCGCCATCTGGGCGTTCACCGCAACACCATCGACACGAGACGGCGCGAGATATACGACCTGCTCGACCTCGACCCGGCCGACTCCGACCATCGACTCATGCTCTACCTCGCTGCGAGAACGCGCAGCCACTGGCCGGTCGGCGCCGGCCGGTGAAGCGGCAGGCCGGCAACGCCGGGGGATACCGACCACCGACGGATCCGGAGGCCGGCCGGACCAGCCGCACCGGATCCCTTCCGTAGCCGGGGCGGGGCTACGGCGCCGGAACTTGGCCCACGACGTTGCCGAAACGGTGCAGGGTCCGGCTCACCGACTGCTCCTTCAGGTAGTAGGGGAGCTCGACCCTTCCGCTGGATGTGACGGGCTGGTCGACCAGATGGATGCTGGCGCGGCCGGCCGCCACCCTGATTGCGCGGGGAACGACGCCCAACGTCCTCACCCTCTCGACGCCCAGGTCGGGAAGTCGAGATGCGAACTCGTCATGGGGTTCGTCCGCGGCATCGGAAACGACCGTGGACACGCCGCATCTCTGCGCGGCCGCCTCCACCCTTGCCACTTCGCCATCCGATGATCCGGACCCCACCCGGACGGCCACCTTGTCGAGAGGCCGGTAGCGGAAGACGTTGGCCTCGCAGAAGAGGCCGGTCCGGTCATGCTCCCGCCCGAACTCCTGCTCCCACCAGAAGCGGTCGCTCGCTGCCGCCTCGGCGAGGAGGTCACCGGCGCCAACCCTCGACCACACACCCAGCTGGCGGACGTAATTCGGGCCGCCGGTCTTGGCGCCCGGACCGATGTTGGATCCCTTCCACCCACCGAAGGGCTGGCGCTGCACCACCGCTCCGGTGATGCCGCGGTTCACGTAGGCGTTCCCGACCTCCACCCGCTCCAGCCAGTAGTCGACCTCGTCCGGATCCAGCGAGTGGATGCCTCCGGTCAACCCGAAGGGGGTGGCGTTCTGCATCGTGACCGCGGCTTGCAGCGTTGGCGCATGCATGACTCCGAGCACCGGCCCGAAGCACTCGGTCTGGTGGAACCAGGAACCGTTCCTGACCCCGAGGCGCACCCCGGGCCTCCAGAGTTCTCCGCCATCGTCCAGCCGGACGGGCGCTACCAGCCACCTCTCGCCCGGCCCGAGGTCGGTAAGCCCTCGCAGCAACTTCCCGCCCGCCGGGCCGATCAGGGGACCGACCATGGTCGCCGGTTCGGAAGCCGGGCCGATCACCAGGCTCTCGATCGCATCGATCAACTGGCGCCTGAACCGCTCCGATCGGTGGACGGAACCGACGCAGATGACCAGGGATGCGGCCGAGCACTTCTGGCCCGCATGACCGAAGGCCGATGCAACCAGATCGGCAACCGCCTGGTCGAGGTCGGCGCTGGGCGTGACGACCATGGCGTTCTTGCCGGAGGTCTCGGCAAACAACCGCAACTCCGGTTTCCATGACTGGAATAGCCTCGCGGTCTCCGCGGAACCCGTGAGGATCACCCCATCGACCGCCGTGACCAGGTGGCGGCGCGCCGAATGGTCGGATACCTCCACGAACTGGAGCGCGCCGGCGGGGACGCCCGCCGTCCGGGCACATTCGGCCACTATCTCCGCACACCGGGGTGTGCGGCTCGAAGGCTTGAGGAGAGCTGTGTTGCCCGCCGCCAATGACGCAAATACCCCTCCGGCCGGTATGGCCACCGGGAAGTTCCATGGCGGGATTACGGCGACCACCCCCAGCGGTTGGAATGCCGCCCCGTCGACCGATCCGAGTTCCACCGCCCGGTCGCCGTAGTAGCGGGCGAAGTCGATGGCTTCGGACACTTCGGCGTCCGCCTGGGCGAAGGTCTTGCGGCCCTCGTGGATCATCGCGTTGATGAGATCACCTCTGCGCCGGGCCAACTCGTCGGCGGTCCCGTGGAGCACGGAGCGCCGCTTCTCGGCCTCGTAGCCGTTCCAGACGGATGCCCGGGCCCCCTCAAGGGCTGCATCGATCTCGGCGGTCGAAGACAGAACGGTTCCCGCGGAGGTACGGAACGGCATGGCGGCCACGCCACGGGCCCAATCCCGGTTGCCGGCCAGTGACGGATCGGTGTCGGGCTCGTTCAGAAACTCCTTCGCTCCGGCGGCGAAGGCCCTTCGCGCGGGCCGGGCCTGCAGTCGGCGAGGTCCTTCCGACACGACCGACCGGTTGCAAACGGATACGCGGAACCTCTCGGCCTCCCGGTCGAAGTCCGTCGAGTCGGGCGCCAGGTCGAATAGGACACGCAGGAAGTTGCCCTCGGCCGTGTTCTCCTCCAACCGGCGGAACAGGTACCCGATGGCGACATCGAAGCTCTCGGGCGCCACGATCGGTGTGTAGAGCAGCAGTCTCCCGTCCGGCGCCGAGTCGCGGACGACCCTGGCATGGGCCGATGCCATGCCGGCCAGCATCTCGAACTCGACCCGGCGTTCGACACCCCGCTGACGGCTTAGGAGGTGTGCCCAGGCCACATCGAACAGGTTGTGACTGCCGATGCCGACCCGGACCGCCTCGGTTCGATCCGGGGTCAGGACCCAATCGACCAGGCGCTTGTAGTTGGCGTCGACCTCGGCCTTGGTGGCATACGGAGCCTGCTCCCATCCGTGGATCGCCGCTTCCACCCTCTCCATAGCCAGGTTGGCGCCTTTTACCAGCCTGATCTTGATCTCTCCGCCGCCCGAGCGTCGGCGTTCCGTCGCCCACTCCACCAGGTCGCGCAGGGCGGCGTAGGAGTCGGGCAGGTAGGCCTGCAGCACCACGCCGGCCGTCATGGACCGGAAGTCCGGCTCCGACAGCAGTCGCTTGAAGGCGGCGAGGGTGAGTTGGAGGTCGCGGTACTCCTCCATGTCGAGGTTGATGAACGTGGGCGGTCGGGAGGCCATAGCCCTAAGGAACAGGACCCTGAGGCGCTCCAGGACCCGTTCCAGAGTGCCTTCCCAGTCCCAGTAGTTGAGCTGGGAAGCCACCGCCGAGACCTTGACCGACACGTAGTCGACCTTGCTCTCGTCGATGAGTCCGGCGGTGGCAACGAGGCGCCGTTCGGCTTCCGCCTCGCCGAGGACGGCTTCGCCGAGAAGGTTCACGTTGTGGCCGAAACCGGTGGCGCGGGTGCCCTCCAGGTACTCCAGCAGCCGATCCTCCCGGCCGTCGACGACGAGATGACCGACGAGGCTGCGCATCCGGCGCCGGGCGGTCGCCATCACCACCCGTGGTAGATGGGGGCCTAGCGCCGCCCCCAGCCGCAATGCCATCCTGTCGGGAAGCGACAGGAAGCCGGGGGGCGGCGCCGTCCGGAGCAGGGAGCGCAACTGGACGGCCGCGGTGCGGTCATCCCCGGAACGCATCACCCGGTCCACGAACTGCATGACGAACGCCAGGCCCTCCGGCACGGCCACGAGTTCCTGCAACGGACCGGTCGATCTCCGGTCCGCTTCGACCTCTGCGGCGGCCGCCCTCTCCAACCAGTCCCTGACCAGCCGGATCGCCTCGCCGGCAAGCGGCGCGGCTCCCATACCCCACTCCTTGACTAAGTTATTTGTGCGTCAGAGACACTAATACCGAACACAGGAGCCTAGGGCGTCACCGTACCGCCCTCCTGTGTAATGCCTCGCCCGAGCGTCGGCGCTCTGCCGAGAGGGAGATGCGGGGCGACCCCCGGTGGACCCCAGGTCACGGATCCGTCTCGCGGCGCTGGTCCTGCACAGCCTGGTAACACTTGAACCCACAGTGAGAGCACGTTGACCTCTCCGGGGCCGGTTCAACCTCCACCTCTATACGGTTCACAGAGTCACCCTCCCGCCCCCAAGCCCGCGAACAGCCGTCAAGTACATGTGAACGGACATAACATCAGACATCGAAGCCTCCGGGCATCGCGAACAGGTGCTTCATCAGCGGTGCCTCAAACCTCTTGGAATATTTTGCCCCATCCAACCATACATCTTCGCGAAGTGCCTGCTAGCGTTTTTTGGACCCATCTGCCTCCGACCAAACGATCGGATTACCGGCTGTGTTGCTCATGTCCTGGGCCTATGGACGAGAGGTCCGTTGGAAGTCCACGGGCCAGTCGGCACACGGAGCTTGATGGAGAACCCGGAAGAGTCTTATCGGGGAGACTAAAAGGAAACGTAGGTTTGGCCCAGAGGCGAAGGAAAGGAAGTCGCCGCAAAACAAGACGATTCCACATGAATTCGAGGATAAAGGAGTGGAGCATGAAAACCAAACTACGATATCTGTTCGTCTTTGTCCTCATATTTTCACTAGCCCTTGTCGGCTGCCAGTCGGCTGATGAGGAGCCAGCACCGGAGCCAGCACCGGCTGAGGAAGTTGAGGAGACCGCTCCGGCCGAAGAGGCAGCGGAGCCTGTCACGCTTCGCTTCATGTTCCCTGAAGGCGCTGGTCGCGGACCCGGCTTCGAGTCCGCAATCGCTGCCTACCAGGAGATGAATCCCCACGTTACGATCGAGATGGAATCAGTTCCGTTCAGAGAATATGGCGGTCTGTTGCCCGTCCAGTTCGCCGGCGATAGCCCGGCGGACGTCGCCTTGGTCGATAGCTCTGCGGTGATCTCCTACGCATACAACGGAGCTATCGTTCCTCTGGATGACATCTTTGGACAAGCCGATGTGGACGACTTCCTCCCTAGCCTCGTCGCTCAATCAACGTACGAGGGCCAGATGTATGGCGCACCGTTCTTCATATCGACGCAGGGTGTGTTCTACAACACGGATATGTTCTCGGCAGCTGGCATCGACCCTCCGACCTCCGTGGAGGAAGCCTGGACGTGGCCGGAGTTTGTGGAGAATGTCTCCCAGGTAGCGGAGAGCGCGGAGAGCGATGCGGGTGATGTCTGGGGGCTGGTGTTCCTGTCGAACCCGCCAGGTAGCATCTCATGGTCGTTGCCGGTAATCCGCAGCAATGGCGAACCGGACTCGAACACGTTCATGGCCCTCTCGGCTGACGGTACAGAAGTATCGGGGTACTTGGACACTCCTGAGGCCATGGAGGCCTATCAATTCTGGCAGGATCTGTATGTGGAACATGGTCTCGCTCCTCAAGGCGACGTGCCGGACGCCTTCGGTAACGGACAAGCCGCAACGATGATCTCGTTCTCGGCATGGGGCAGCGTGCTGAATAACGTGTTCCCGGACCTGAATTGGGACATCATGCCGATTCCGTATCTCGAAACGCACATTGTCCACGCCAGCCACTTCATGCCTACGGTCGCGGCCAAGAGCGACCATCAGGAAGAGGCAAAGGCCTTCGTGCAGTTCCTTTCGAGCATCGACGGCTTCATGGCTTACTACGATGTAACGAGTGACATGCCTGCACGCGTTTCATTACTGAACGAACTCGAAGAGTTCCAGGTACGCCCGCTTAGTATCTTCAAAGATGAGCTGCTCACGGTCGCTTACGCAGCACCGGGTGGTCCTGGCGGCGCGATTTACGGCGAGATTGTCGGCTCCTTGATGCTGGACATCGCACAGGGTGCGGACATCGAGGCAGCGGTTGAGGCAGCTGTAACTGAGCTCGATGCCCAGTTGACCCAATTCAAGTAGTCTCGGTCCAGGTAGGCGCTGCACCAGATTGCCGCTCTCGATTCGATCGGGGAGCGGCAATCTGGTCAATCCAAGCCGCGTGATCCCCGTTCAGGGGTGGGACAGGCCTCGGATGCTCCAAGGACCCGAAATATGGACATAAAGAGACCTAGTGCGCACGCGATCGAACACTACCGTTCCGCACTGCTCCTGGGCTTGCCGGCTCTCATCGGCCTTGCCGTCTTCTGGTATTGGCCGACGATTCAGGCGGTGTTTCTAGGCTTCCAGGATTACAACCTAATGTCCGGCAGTTCAGCATGGACTGGTCTTGACAACTATCAAACTGCGGCAACCGACCCGTTGCTCAGGCTTACTTTCATAAACACAGTTATTTACTTTCTGATGGAGGTGCCAGTACAAATGGCGCTTGCCCTTGCCCTCGCGCTGCTCGTGCGGCGTGGTCCGGCTTGGCTCCGCACCATCATACTGGTGCCAACTGTTACTTCAATGGTTGTCGTGAGTGTGATATGGGGGTTGATGTATCACCCGAACAGCGGGTTGATCAATAGCCTGCTGGGGGGTGTCGGATTGCCGCCCCAGCCGTTCCTCACCAGCACTCAGCAGGCCATGCCCTCGATTGCGCTGCTCATGATCTGGAAGAACGTCGGCTTCAGCATGCTGTTCTTCCTGGCCGGCTTGGTGAGTATCCCGGGAAACTATTATGAAGCAGCTGCCACGGACGGGGCGAACAGCTGGCAGCTATTTCGTCATATAACCCTTCCGCTGCTGCGTGGCACTGTCGTATTCTTGCTTATCACGAACACAGTTACTGCCTTCAAGGTGTTTACGCCCATATTCCTGATCACCGAAGGGGGGCCGATCAATGCCACTCGGGTCGTTGTGCTCTACATCTTTGAGAATGCCTTCCGCTTCAACAAGATGGGGTATGCGGCAGCAATATCCGTTCTGCTCGCCCTGTTCCTGCTGGTCATAAGCGTCTACTCACTCCGCGTATCGAGGGCGAAGTGAGCAACGTAGTGACTCGAGCCTGCCAAGCGTCATGTACTCGAGAATAGTCGGGCGGCGATCTCTTCGCGTTTCGGGCCCGCGCCGAGGCGTGTGGTCCGTGATCCGGCTGCCATTGGTGATCGGAGTTGCTTTCTTCTTTGTCTTTCCTTACCTTTGGTTGGCGGGCTCATCCTTCAGGCCCCGGGAGGAGATCTTTCGTTACGTCAGTCCAGTCTCGTGGCGTACCTTCATTCCGTTAGAACCGACGCTCGACAACTTTCGGCATTTGTTTCTTGAGCTCAACTTTGGTCGGGCACTTGCTAACAGTTTGTTTATTGCAGTCGTCACCGTGACCATCACTTTGTTCATCTGTAGCATGGTCGCCTTCGCTCTTGCCCGAATTAACTTCCCCGGGCGCGAAATCGTGTTCACATTGATCCTCGCCACGATATTGATTCCGTTCGAGACGATCATGGTCTCGGTGTTCTTAACGGTTCAGCGCTTGGGATTGTTCGACAGCTATCCAGCGCTTTTCTTGCCATGGGTTGCGGATGCGTTCATCATCTTCTTGCTCAGGCAGCATTTTCGAGAGATCTCCGATGAGCTTCAGGACGCTGCGATCGTAGATGGTTGCTCACTGTTCCGGGTCTACTGGAACGTGATGCTGCCGAACATACGCCCCGCGCTCGTCAGCGCCGCCTTTGTTAAATTCGTGTTCTCCTGGGATGCTTTCCTGTGGCCGCTCATCGTCACCCGGGATCCGGACCTGACCGTGATCCAGTTGGCGATCTCTCGCCTCTTCACGGACCAGAATGTCTTATGGGAACTCATCTTTGCAGGTGCGTTCATCGGGACCGTGCCGCTTATTGCGCTGTTCCTCTTCCTGCAGCGCTACTACGTCGAAGGGGTGGTTACCAGCGGATTCAAGTGATGTAGGCACAGGCTCGCCCGTCATGACGATGTGGTGGGGAGTTACAAGCGACGAGCGTACAGAGGATGGACATTGTCGAGCACAACGTACCGAAGGGCAGAGTCATGCTTCTGATCACCGGCGTGACGGCGGTGACGGTCGATACACATCGGCGCATCATCACCGACGCCGCGATCGCAGTCGAGGGCGACCGCATCGCCGATATCGGCAAGGCCCCCGATCTGGCCCTTCGCCACCCCGATGCGAACCGGCTCGACGGCCATGGCATGCTGGCACTGCCGGGGCTGATCGATGCCCACACCCACTCGGATCAGGCGCTCCTGCGGGGCGCCGCCGACGACCTGCCCTGGCGACCCTTTCTCCAGGAGGTCATCTGGCCGCTGCTGAGCCATCGCACCCAGGAGGATGCCCGGATCAGCCTAAAGCTGTGCATGCTGGAGATGATCAAGGCCGGCACGACCTGCTTTGTCGACTCGATCGTGCCGAGCCACTATGACTTCGACGGACTGGCGCAGGCGGTGGTGGACATGGGGATGCGCGCCGTGCTGGCGAAGTATGTGCTGCCGGACGCCTTGTTCGGGCGCGAGCGCAGCCCTGTGGACACAGGCGGGTTCAGCGGGGAGGACGAGTCCCTGGCCGACGCCGAGCGGGGGATCGGCGCCTGGCACGGTGCGGCCGGTGGCCGGCTGCAGGTCTGGCTCGGGCCCTTGGTGCCGCGCGACGAGCCGCCGGCGAGCGCCTCGCCTGCTTTCTACCGCAGGATCTCCCGGCTGGCCGCGAAACACGGGACAGGGATAACGGTTCACTTCGCCGGTACCATCGATGATCCTCCCTTCTTCCGGCGGGAATTCGGCATGCTGCCGGCCGAGTTCGCCCGTAGCTACGACCTTCTGGGGCCCAACGTCCTGCTCATCAACGGCACCTGGTTCTCCGAGGAGGAGATCCCGATCCTCGCCGAAACCGACACCCGGCTGGTCCACAGCGCCTCGGCCAATATGAAGATGGGAGAGGGTTTCGCCAAGGTGCCGCAGATGCGGAGCGCCGGAGTTACGGTGGCGCTGGGCTGTGATGCCGGAGCCAACAACAACTGCCATGACATGATCCGCGAGATGAAGGCGGCCTCGCTGCTGCACAACGTGGCGATGATGGACCCTACGACGCTGACGGCCGAGGACGCACTGGAGATGGCGACGATCGACGGGGCGCGTGCCGTAGGGCGCGAAGACCAGCTGGGGTCGCTGGAGGTAGGGAAGCAGGCGGACGTGATCCTGGTCGACCTGCACCGGCCGCACACGATGCCGATCCATGATCCGATCGCCAACCTCGTGTATTCGGCGCACGGAGGCAACGTGGACACAGTGATCGTGGCGGGGCAGGTGTTGATGCGGGGCCGGCAGGTGCTCGTGGCCGACGAGGAGGCGATCCTGGAGGAGGCCCAGGAGCGGGGTCCGGCGCTGCTGAAGAGGGCGGGGATCAAGGTGGCCCCGGCATGGCCCGTGGAGTGAGGAGGATCACATGGGAGACTATTTGACGGAACGCTTCCTGCGGTTGCCGGACGGTTCGCTGCCGCACATGGGTGTCAAAGGCGGCGGGGACGTTGCTCCGTATGTCCTGCTCTCGGGCGACCCCGGTCGCGTCGAGAAGATCAGGACCTGGCTGGACGAGGCGGAGGCGGTCGGCAAGGAACGCGGCTATATCGCCTACACCGGTTCATATCGGGGCACGCCGGTGACGCTGGCATCCACCGGCGTCGGCGCCCCTTCCGTAGCAATCGCGGTCGAGGAGCTGGCGCTGGCCGGGGGGAGAGTCTTCATCCGGGTCGGTAGCTGTGCGAGCATCGCGGAGAACATTCCGATAGGTGATGTGGTCATCGGCACGGCCGGCGTTCGAGATGAGGGCGTGAGCCATACCTACGCGCCCCCCATATATCCCGCGATCGCCGATCCCGACGTGGTCGCCGCCCTCCGGGCCGCCGCCGAGGCGGAGGGCACGCCCTACCACCTGGGGCTGGTGCGAAGTACCGATTCGTTCTATGAAGGCGAGCGCAAGGTCGAGATCATCGACCAGTGGCGGGCGCTACGCGTGCTCGTCTTCGAAATGGAGAGCTCGGCGCTCTTCACCGTGGCCATGGCCCGCGGCGTGCGCAGCGGCTCCATTCTCGTACCCGGGTCCAACCTGGTGACGGGCCAGAAAAGCACCTACCAGGGCCAGCAATTGGAGGAGTACACCGCGGGGATCGACGCGGCGATCGCTACCGCACTGGGGGCCGTCGAGCGCCTGCATGCCGCTTCCGGTCAGAGATGAAGACCGCTCCCTCGATCCTGATCCGGAACGGGTTGCTCGTCACGATGAACGCCGACCGCCAAGTCCTGGACGGGAGCGTCTACATCGAGGACGGGCGGATTGTCGAGATCCCTTCCGCCCGGACGACGGCCGACGCGGTGATCGACGCGACCGACTGCCTGGTAGTACCCGGGTTCGTCCAGACCCACGTTCATCTGTGCCAGACCCTCTTTCGCGGGATGGCGGATGACATGGACGTGATCGATTGGCTTCGCCTGCGGATCTGGCCGCTCGAGCAGGCCCATGATGGGCAATCCGTATACGACTCTGCCCGCCTGGGCATTGCCGAGATGATCCGCGGCGGAACGACATGCGCGCTCACGATGGAAACCGTCCGCCATACCGAAGAGGCCTTCCGGGCTGTGCTCGAGACCGGCTTCCGGGCGATCAGCGGCAAGGCGATGATGGACCGCTGGGAGCCGGGAACCGAGATGGTCGGGGAGGAGACCGGGGCCTCGCTCGAGGCGAGCCTCGCACTTGTTAGGGAGTTTCATGGCGAGGGCGACGGCCGGCTACGAGTTGCGTTCTGCCCCCGCGGCTCGCGCAATTGCACGGAGGGCCTATGGGCGGACATCGTCGCGCTGGCCGACGAGCACGACACGCTCATTCACACCCATGCGGCCGAAAACGAAGCCCAGACCGAGCGTCTTGCGGTCGATAGCGCGACCGACATCGAGTATCTACATGGCCTGGGCGCTACGGGGCCGCGACTGGTCGCCGCGCACTGCATCTGGGTGACCGATCGCGAGATCGAGATCCTGGCCGAGAGCGGGACCAGGGTGGCCCATTGTCCTTCGTGCAACACGAAACTCGCCTCCGGACTCGCCCCGGTGCCGGAATTCCTCGAGCAAGGCGTCGTTGTCGGCCTCGGCGCGGATGGCGCCCCCTGCAACAACAACCTGGACATGTTCCAGGAGATGCGTCTCGCATCGTTCATTCAC
This sequence comes from Candidatus Spongiisocius sp., assembly GCF_965221825.1. GTDB lineage: Bacteria > Actinomycetota > Acidimicrobiia > Spongiisociales > Spongiisociaceae > Spongiisocius. The sequence continues at coordinate 1,980,895 of NZ_OZ244917.1, read as the reverse complement.
AAGCCCCGGAGGGGCCCTCGCAGTATGCCTGCGATGTCCGTGCTGGAGATGGCCACCGTCGGGGGAGCGCGGGCGCTCGGCCTGGAAGACGAGCTTGGCTCGCTCGAACCCGGAAAGCGGGCCGATGTCGTCGTGATCCGCCGCGACGGGCTTCACGCCCAACCGCAAGCCGGTGTCGACCCGATCGCGCAGATCGTCTACGAGCACAGGGCGTCGGATGTCGATAGCGTGGTCATCGACGGAAGGGTCCTGGTCCGAGGGGGGGAGTTCACGGAACTCGATCCCATGGAGATCAGCGCCCGTGCGAACGATTCTGCCGAGCGTGTTCTGGCGCGGGCCGAGTTAGTGAATGGATGACGCGCCGCACATAGAAGTTTCGTAGCCGGCCACGAGAAGGAATCTGGAGGCCGATATGGCTTCAAAACGAGGAACTCCCTGGCTGCTCAGCGAGATCGGGTTCGCGCCGGGACCACCCCGCTACCTGGCGCCTGAAGGGGCAAGAACGTTTGCGGTTGTGCTGGGTTCGGGAGGAGTGACGCCAAACCCACACCGGCACGGTCCTAGCGGTGCGGTCATCGTCAATGACACGACCTACTTGATAGACGCGGGCGAGGGGATCTGGCGCGGCCTCGCCCGGGCTGCGATGTCTCATCCTGAGCAGATCGCCGAACACCTTGCCCCGTACAGGCTCACCAGCCTCTTCCTGACCCACCTGCATTCCGACCACACGATCGGACTACCGGCTGTGTGGCTCATGCCCTGGGCCTATGGGCGGGAGGTTCCGCTGGAGGTCTACGGGCCGGTCGGCACCCGGAGCTTGATAGAGCATCTGGAACAGGCTTATCAGGGAGACTTGCACGAACGCAGGTTCGGCCCGGGGGCGACCGAGAGGGAGATCGACGCACACAAGATCATTACCCATGAGATCAAGGGTTCGGGCATGGTCTATGAGGATGGAAATGTGAAGATCGAGGCATTTCACCATGAACACGGCAGTTTTGAGCAGAACTTCGCCTATCGCTTCACATCCCGGGATCGAGTGATTGCCTGGGCGGGAGATGGCCGGGTGGAGGGTCAGCTCGACAGGGCAGCCCGGGACGCAGACCTGTTCTTCTGCGAGCTCTCTACCGAAGACATGATTGCTAACGCCAACTGGGGCGGAGCGACTGTCGAAGAGAAGGCGAGAACGATCTGGTCCTATCACATCCGGCCTAAGGAGCTGGCCGCTTTCGCAACCGAGATGAACGTCAAGCAGCTCGTGACGATGCATGAGCGAAACTACACGGACCCGTACGAGCCCGACGCGTTGATGGCGGAATTCAAGCGCCACTATTCGGGCGCCGTACATTCGGCGCGTGACGGCGATGTGTTCTAGGTCGACTTTGAGTCCTGCCGGCTAGGGAGCCGGCAGCTCCGCAGCTCGCGGCCGGACCGCTAGCGTAGGCGGCCTGAAGCCTCCCGCAAGCGAGGCGATTCTCCTACGGGGACTGATAATGCCCGATGTCTTCATTGCCGACGCCTGCCGGACCCCGATGGGTCGATTGGGTGGGCAGTTGGCCGGAGTCCGGCCGGACGATCTGGCCGCTCATGTGATCCGCTCCCTTCTGGAACGCAACCCGGGTCTCTCGCCCGGGGCGGTCGGGGACGTGGTGTGGGGCGCGGCCAACCAGGCCGGGGAGGACAACCGGAACGTGGGCCGGATGGCCGCGCTGCTGGGTGGCCTGGGAATCGAGACGCCCGGCCATACCGTGAACAGGCTGTGCGGTTCGGGCCTGCAGGCGGTGATCACCGCCGCCCATTCGCTCATGGCTGGATGGGGAGAGGTGATGGTGGCCGGGGGCTCGGAGTCGATGAGCCGGGCGCCTTTCGTCGTGACCAAGCCGGAGCGGGCCTACGGGGTGGGGGCGCCGCAGATGGTCGACACCGTGCTGGGATGGCGCCTGGTCAACCGCCGGATGCAGGCGGAATACCCGCCGATCAGCCTGGGGGAGACGGCGGAGAAGGTGGCCTCGGCCTACGGCGTAGCCCGCCGCGATCAGGACCGGTTCGCCCTAAATAGCCACCGGAAGGCGGTGGCGGCGCAGGGGTCGGGCCGTTTCGACGCCGAGATCGTCGCCATCGAGGCGCCTGCCGGGCCGAGGAGGCGCACCAAGGCGCTGATCAGTCGTGACGAAGGCCCGAGACCCGATACCTCCATGGAGGCCCTGGCCAGGCTCCGGCCCGTCTTCGTGGAGGGAGGCACGGTCACCGCCGGCAATTCCTCCCCGATGAACGACGGGGCGGCGGGCCTGATCCTCGCCACCTCCGCCGGTCTGGAGCGGAGCGGGCTCACTCCGATGGCCCGCCTGTTGTCATCGGCGGCGGCCGGGGTCCATCCGGACGTGATGGGGATCGGCCCGGTTCCGGCCACCCGCCTGGCGCTGGAACGAGCCGGCCTCAAGGTGTCCGACCTCGACCTGGTGGAGATGAACGAGGCCTTCGCCGCCCAGGCCGTGGCCTGCCGCAACGAGCTGGGCCTGGACCCGGAGACGCTCAACGTCAACGGCGGGGCCATAGCCCTGGGCCATCCGCTCGGGTGCTCGGGGGCGCGCATCCTCACCACCTTGGTGCACGAACTGTCCCGCCGCCGGGGACGCTACGGCCTGGCCACCATGTGCATCGGCGTCGGCCAGGGAATCGCGCTCGTAGTCGAGCGGGTCTAGAGGCCTGGATCGGGGAAAGAACGCGAAAATCGCGACAACCACGCCCCGCTCGCCGGGCCCTCCCCCGCCGCCACCACCTTGGTCCGAGACGCGGCCCGCTATGCCCGACGGGGCGGCCTCGAACGATTTTGATCCCTCGCACGGCCCGGTCGACGTCTAAGCCGCTGGTAATTACGGTATCCGGCAATGTATAGCGGGGGTGTGACAGATTCAACCCCCTTGTCGCCGGACGACGGTCCGGGCCGGGAGTCAGGATCGATCCGGGGTCGGTCGATGCGCCGTCCACCTGGTCACGAGCCGGGCTCGCCAACGATTCAGGACACCGGTCCTCAGCCGTTGCGGGTGTCCCGCCAGTCAAGCCAGTCCCGGACCGCCGACAGGTCGTAGCGAGGTCCGTCGATCACCAGCGTCATCAGGGTGGCCCCGGCCGCAAGTAGCCCGTCAGCCCGGTCGATTTCCTCCACTTCGATGACTTCGATCGAACGCTCCACCTCGGCCGGGTCACGTCCCGCATCCCGGCACCATTCGTCCAGGATCCGATTCTTGCGGGCCAGCGTCTCGGCGCCGCCGAACCCGTGCCAGATGTCGGCGTACCGGCCGGCCAGCCGCATCGTCTGCTTCTCTCCCATACCCCCGATCAGGATCGGAATGTCCCGCACCGGGGGAGGGATGAGCCGGCCGAGGCGCTTGGTGATGCGGTACAGACCGGACTCGAAGTCACGGAGCCGTGCTCCGGCGGTTCCGAACGGGTACTCGTACTCGGCGTAGTCCTTCTCGTACCACCCGGCGCCGAGACCCAGGATGAGCCGACCCTCGCTGATGTGGTCCACGGTGCGGGCCATGTCGGCCAGCAGGTGGGCATTGCGGTAGGAGTAGCAGGAGACCAGAGGGCCGATCTCGACCCGCTCGGTCACCTCGGCGAACGAGGCCAGCATGGTCCAGCATTCGAAGTGGTTGCCGCCCGGATCCCCGTACAGCGGGAAGAAGTGGTCCCAGTTGAGCACCACATCCACGCCCATCTCCTCGGCCCGGACGGCGGCCGCACGTATGTCCCGGTATTCGCCGTGCTGGGGACGAAGCTGCACGCCGATCCTGATGGGGTAGCTCATGGTCTCCTCCCGGTCTCTACGGGGATGGAACCCCGGTCGGGCGCTCGCCGAACTCGGGGTCCTCGGTGCGGGTCCGCTTCAGCTCCCAGAAGCCCGGCACGGTGGTGACCGCCACCAAGCCGTCCCAGAGCCGCAGCGAATCCTCACGGCTCGGCGCCCGGGTGATCACCGGACCGAACATCCCCACCCGCTCGCCTCGTGCGTCCTCCATGGCGATGATCGGCGTGCCCACGTCATCGCCCACCAGCGCGAGCCCGGCGTCCATGCGGCGGCGGATCTCCCTGTCCCAAGAGCGGTCGCCGAAGGCCCGGGCGTGGCCGGAGTCGATCCCGATGGCCTCCAGCACCTCGGCGACATCGAAATCGAACAGGTTCCGATCGTGATGGATGTGGGTGCCGAACGCCCAGTAGGCACGGAACACGCCCTCGTTGCCCAACTCCGTCCTCACCGACTCCATCACCCGCAGCATGCCGTGGGTGCGGGAGGTGGTCCGGTGCCGATCTGAGCCCGGCTCCGGAGCGTTCTTGAACATCAGGCTGATGGGCTCCCACTCCACCCGCACGTCCCTGTCCGGCGCAACCTCGTCGACGACCCACCGGGCCGTCACCCAGCACCACGGTCAGAGCGGGTCTACCCAGAACGAAATATCCATCCCTGCTTCCTTTCCCATATCGATCCTGACGGTAGCGGGCCCGAGCTACGGATAACTCGACCCGCATCGAACCGTCTCAGTCCGGGAGGGCCCCGGCCAACGCTCCCGTCTCGCGCCCCCTCATCTTCACCAATGCGGAGAGGCGCTCCAGTTTTTGCTCCACTGCCTTGGCGGCATGGGGGAGAGGATTCTCGGCCAGGAAGGCCGTCACCTCGGCCGCCACCTCGGGATCGGACAGAGCGGGGAGGCCGTCCGCCATGCGAGCCTGGGTCATGGGCGGGGCGATCTCGAGAATGCCGTCCCAGCGATCCCGAAGCTTCGCCCAGGCATAGGGGCCGGTCACCCGGTTGGCCAGCATACGGGCCAGAACCCAGCTGGTGTCCTGGTTGCGGACGGTGCGGTCCACGATGAGCTCGAAGGTGCGATCCACCGCATCCTCGGCATCGAATGCCGCCAGCGCCCGCAGGTGCTTGAGGGACTCCTGGGGGTTGCGGACGGTGCGATACCGGTCGAGGAACCGCTCGTATGTCTCGGTATCCCCGTGTGCGGCGCAGACCGAGATGACCGCCCCGGCCACCTCGGGATCCACCGAGGCGGGTTCGGCCACCCGCTGCTCGTAGGTGCTCCGGGCCCGCTCCACGACGTGGGGGAGGTTGGCCAGCCGGCCCAGCGAGTCGATCACCCGACCGCGGAGGCGGCGAACCAGGTCGGTCTCCCCGGCGGCGGGCACCCATCCCAGCTGATCAGCCAGGGGGGCGAGGAGGCCTGCCACCCACCGTTCGTAGCGAGGCCGGATCTCGGCGGTGACCAGATGGTGCCCGATGGCGGAGATGGCGCCCAGCAAGGCTCCCCAGACCGCCTGCTCCTGCTCGTCGCTGAAGGCGGAGGCAAGGCTCACGAAACCGGACACCCCGGATCGGCCCGCCTCGACGAAGGTCCAGGCATCGTCCACCAGCACGAACCGCTCCACCGCATCCAGCAGGTGGAGCCGGTCCACCAGCGTCTCCAGCAACGGCTCCTCGTATCGCGACCTATAGAACCCGTGCCCGCCCGCGTTGGCGACCACCCAGTCCACCGGTCCGCCCAGCGGGACCGTGATCCGCGACCCCTCCACCAGCACGCTGGTCTCGAACGGGTCTCCGCCTGCCATCCCTCGTAGCCGGACCGGGACCTTCCAGGTTCTGGTATCGGCCGGATCGGGAATCAGCAGGAACCGGCCCTGCTCCAGGGAGACGCCGCCCTCCTCGACGCGGACGGTCAGCTGCGGGTAGCCGCCTTGGAGAATCCAGGTGTCCATGATCTCGCCCACCGGGCGGCCCGTGGAACCATCCAGGCTCTCCCACAGGTCACTCGTCTCGGTGTTGCCGTAGGCGTGCCGGCGCAGGTAGCTCTCAACACCTGCCCGGAACGGTTCCTCGCCCGCGTACTGCTCCATCATCCGGAGCACGGCCGAGCCCTTGCCGTAGGTGATGCCGTCGAACATCCCCTCCGCCTGCGCGGGAGAACGCACCTCGAACTCCACCGGCCTCGTGCCGGCCAGCTCGTCGGTCTTGAACGCCCAGGGTCGCTCAGCCGCGGCGAACTCCAGCCAGCGCTTCCACTCGGGGCGGAAGGCGTCTACGGCCTTCATCTCCATGAAGGTGGCGAAGGCCTCGTTCAGCCAGATGCCGTTCCACCACTTCATCGTGACCAGATCGCCGAACCACATGTGCGCCAGCTCGTGCCCGATCACGTCCAGGATCCGCATCTTCTCGGCCGAAGTGGCGATCTCGTCGTCCACCAGGAGCACCGATTCCCGGTAGGTGATGCATCCGAGGTTCTCCATGGCGCCGAATGCGAAGTCGGGGATCGCCACCATGTCGACCTTGTCGCCGGGGTAGGGGATGCCGTAGTAGTCGGCCAGGTAGTCGAGGCAGAAGCGGCTGCACTCCAGCGCGTATCCGGTCAGATGCATCTTTCCCTTGGGCGCGACTATGCGGAGCGGCACCCCGTCCACGTCGATCGGCGCGGTCGCCTCGAAGGGGCCCACCACGAAGGCCACCAGATAGGTGGACATCACGATGGTGTCGGCGAAGGTGATCGCCACTCGGCCGTCCCCGAGAGGCGCCCGCTCGATCTCGGCGCCGTTCGACACCGCCATCAGATCCTCGGGGACCACCAGGGTGACCCCGTAGGAGGCCTTGAAGTCGGGCTCGTCCCAGCACGGGAAGGCGCGGCGGGCGTCGGTGGCCTCGAACTGGGTGGTGGCGATGACCTGCTCGTTACCGTCCTCGTCCTCGAACGTGGACCGGTAGAAGCCCCGGAGCTGGTCGTTCAGGATCCCCGTGAACCTGCAGCGGAACTCCCATCGGCCGGTCGCCAGGGGCTCGGAGACCCGCAGGATGGCCCGCTGCCGTTCCTCGTCATAGCCGACCTCGGCATCGACGCTCTCATCTCCACGGACGAATCGGGCCCGGTCGATCTGTAACTCGGCGGCGTTGAGCACCACGCGGTCGGTGGCCTCGACCACGTCCAGGGTCACCACCTCCGACCCGCTGAAGGTGGCCGCATCGAGGTCGGGTTCCATTCGCAATCGGTAGTGGCGGGGGACCACTCGGCGGGGCAACCGGTAGGGATGGTCGGTCATCGTGACTCCAAGGCTCGGGAATCGTGGAGGGAGATGTCCGAACGGGATACGATCCGATGCATGTACCAACTCGGCATCGCCGCCATGTTAAGCCGCATCGGGATCGTGCCCGGCGGCTCGGCCGCCCGGCTCTCCGGTGGTCAGAGGTGAAGGGAGGCGACCCGCTTGTTCTCGAGCCGATCCTCGTGCCCAAGCCGTGGGGCGGGCATCGCCTGGAGAGGCTCGGCAAGCCCCTGCCGGATGACCGACCCGCCGGAACCACCTACGGAGAGTGCTGGGAGGTGGCCGACCTTCCCGGCGAGGCCCTGCCGGCATCCGCCAGGGGCCGGACGCTCGTGGCGAGTGGTCCCCATCGCGGCAAGAGCCTCCGGCAGCTCATCGCCGAGAGGGGGTCCGGGCTGCTGGGCTCCGCGTCACCCACCCCGGCCGGTGACTTCCCCCTCCTGTTCAAGCTGCTCGACACCGCCGAACACCTCTCGATCCAGGTCCATCCCGACGAGGCGTACGCCGGGCGGCGACGTGACTGGGCACCCAAGGCGGAGTCCTGGTACGTGCTCGACGCCGAACCCGGCGCCGCCATCTTCAAGGGCTTCCGTCCCGGCGTCACCATGAAGGACGTCCGGGCCGCAGCCGGGACTCCCTATCTCTCCGGGCTCCTGCAGCGATTCCCCGTGCGGCCGGGGGACTTCCATCATCTCCCGGCCGGTACGGTGCACGCCCTCGGCGCCGACGTCACCGTGGCCGAGGTCCAGACCCCGTCGGACACCACCTTCCGCCTCTACGACTGGACGGAGGAATACCGGCGCCCCGGGCGTCCACTCCATGTCGAGGACGGCCTCGGGGCGCTGGTCGCCGAGGATCGGCCGGCCTTCTCGCTCCCACCGATGGACAGCCACGGAAGCCGCCCGCTGGTGTCCACCCCCTATTACTGGATACGCGAGCATCGTCTCACCTCAGGGGACAGTCCGGCGCTGGCCCGGGAAACGGAGCTGCGGATCCTGATGGTCACTCGTGGCTGCGCCGAAGTGGACACCGGCGACGGCACGCCACTGCAACTCGGACCGGGGTCGACAGTTCTGGTCCCGGCCGCGCTCGCTGCGTCAGCCCGCGTGACGGCTAGAGCACCCACCACCATCCTTGAAACCGGACTGGTGTAGCCGACTTCTGGGAGCCCGCTTCCCACGCGTGCAGCAGGCTGCCATGGAAACCACCTTCCGGTACCCGGCTGAGACCTAGCCGGCCATGCCGGGAGGCTCCTAGGTTGCGGCGCCTCCGGGGCGGGTCCAGTCGGTGTGGAAGAACTCGCCGCGGGGGCGGTCGACGCGTTCGTAGGTGTGGGCGCCGAAGTAGTCGCGCTGGGCCTGGATGAGGTTGGCCGGGAGGCGCCCGGATCGGTAGGCGTCGTAGAAGGCCAGCGCTGAGGAGTAGGCCGGCACGGGGATTCCGGCTCCGACTGCCGCGGTCACGACCCTGCGCCATCCTGAGTCTGCCTTGCGGAGCGCATCCGTGAAGAAGCCGTCCAGGAGGAGGCTGGGCAGATCGGGCCGCCGGGCGAACGCGGTGGTGATGTCGTCCAGGAACGCGGCCCGAATGATGCACCCCTCCCGCCACAGCTGGGCGATCCGTCCGTAGTCGAGGTCCCAGCCGTACTCGCCGCCCGCCGCGCCGAGCAGCATGAAGCCCTGGGCGTACGAGACGATCTTCGAGGCGTACAGAGCGTCGTGGATGGCGTCGACGAAATCGTCACCCCAGACCTGGCCTGACACGCGCGACCCGTCCACGGCCGATCCGAGGATGCCGGCCGCCTCGATCCGCTGATCGAGGAGAGCCGACACCACCCGGGCATAGACCGCCTCGGCCACCAGGGTCATCGGGTAGCCGAGGTCGAGCGAGGAGATGACCGTCCACTTCCCGGTCCCCTTCTGCCCGGCGGCGTCCAGGATGACCTCCAGGGTCGGGTCGCCTCGTTCGTCCGTGTGGCCGAGGATGTCTGCGGTGATGTCTATCAGGTACGAGTCGAGCAGACCGTCACCCCACCGGCGGAACACGGCAGCCATGTCCGCATGGGACATGCCGAGCCCCACCTTCATCAGGTGGTAGGCCTCCGCGATCACCTGCATGTCGCCGTATTCGATGCCGTTGTGCACCATCTTGGTGTAGTGGCCCGCACCGTCGGGGCCCACCCAGTCGCAGCACGGCGTCCCGTCCGCCACCTTGGCGGCGATGTCCTGCAGGATGCCTTTGACGTGGGGCCAGGCGTCCGGATCTCCGCCGGGCATGATCGACGGGCCGTGGCGGGCGCCTTCCTCCCCCCCGGAGATACCGGCTCCGATGAACCGCAGGCCCCTCTCTTTGAGTTCCATGGTCCGCCGGATCGAGTCCTCGAAATACGAGTTTCCTCCGTCGATGATGATGTCGCCCTCGTCCAGGAGGGGAACCAGCTGGTTGACGATGGCGTCAACGGGGCCGCCCGCCTTGACCATCAGCATCACCCGGCGGGGTCTGGCGAGGCGCCCCACGAACTCCTCCAGGGTCTCGGTGCCGATCACGGCGGCGCCGGCGGCGGGGCCGTTGACGAACTCGGTCGTTCGCCGGGTAGTCCGGTTGTAGACGGCCACGGTGTACCCGTGGTCGGCCATGTTGAGCACCAGGTTCTGGCCCATGACGGCCAGCCCGATCAGTCCGATGTCAGCAGTTCTCACCTGTCCCCTCGGTCAGCAGGCCCGAATCTAACGGGATGTTCCTTGTTCGCCCGATCCGATGCCGGGGGAGAGCGGGTTCAGGTCTCCATCGACCAGGTAGCGGACCAGCACGAAGGCCACGCCCGTCCCGCCCAGCTGCATGATGATGAAGCCGGGGGCGGAGGCGGGAGCGATCCCGGCGAAGGTGTCGGAGAACATCCGGGCGATGGTGACCGCCGGGTTGGCGAAGCTGGTCGAGGAGGTGAAGAAGTAGGCGCCGCCGATGTACGTGCCCACCGCCGGCGCCACGAAGCCGGCTCCGGCGCCGCCCGGGCGTGCGACCAGGAAGATCACCATCAGCAGCCCCAGTGTGGCGATGACCTCGCCCAGGAGCTGCCCGGCGCCGCCCCGAGATGTCTGCGACCACGTTATGGCATCGAGCTCGAACATGATGTTGGCGAGGATGGCGCCGAGGATGCCGCCGAACACCTGAGCCCCTACGTAGGTGGCCGCCTCCTTTGTCGAACGCTTGCCCATCAGCGTGTCCATCAGGGTCACGCACGGGTTGAAATGGGCCCCGGAGATGGGGCCGAACGACCAGATCAGCATCGCCAGAGCGAAGGCGGTCACCACCGCCGCCTCCAACAGCTGGAGTCCCGGGTCCGAGGGACTCAGGCGCTGGGCCGCGATGCCCCCGCCCACCACTGCCATCAGCAGGAAGGCCGTACCCACGCCCTCGGCCAGCAGACGTCTGCTCAGGGTGGGGGTTGCCGTGTCCATGGGGGCAATGTAGATGCCTCGACCCTCCTCGTTGGCCATTGCCGACCCCCTTGGACAGATCTTCTCCATGATTTCGCCGCTCGTTCAAGCTCCGGCCGTAGAGTCATCCCATGGCGGCGAGTGCCGGGGCGATTCCCGAGGTCCTTTTCGTGTGCGTCCACAACGCTGGACGCTCGCAGATGGCGGCGGCTTTCCTCCGCCACCTGGCCGGCGACCGGGTGGTGGTGAGGAGCGCCGGCTCGATGCCCGCGGATCGGGTGAATCCGGCGGTGGTCGAGGTCATGGCGGAGCGGGGGATCGAACTGGGGGACGTTACTCCCACGAAGCTGTCCGCCGACCATGTAGCCGCCTCCGACGTGGTGGTCACGATGGGGTGCGGTGACGCCTGCCCCGCCATGCCCGGCAAGCGCTACCTGGACTGGGAGCTGGCCGATCCGGCCGGTAGCGGGACCGCCGAGATCCGACCGGTCCGGGACGAAATCGAGCACCTGGTCCGGGGCCTGCTCGCCGAACTCGACATCGCCGTCCCGTAGGAGCGTGCCGGAAACTTCCGGATGGCCGGATCGGTGACCGGGAACTCCCTGGCTGCGTGCCGGGGGCCAACCTTTCCTCGCCGATTACGGCATACTCCTGGTAGATGGGTACTCACCTCGGCATCGACATCGGCGGGAGCGGCATCAAGGGCGCTCCGATCGACGTGGCGTCCGGCGCGCTCGCCGCGAATCGGCTCCGTATCTCCACTCCGCAGCCTGCCCTGGCCGATCCGGTGGCCGCAACCGTCTGCGAGATCGTGGACTCCTTTCCCGGCGTGACCGGACGGGTCGGGTGTGCCTTCCCGGGCATCGTCATCTCGAACCGGATCTACTCGGCCGCCAACCTCGACAAGAGCTGGATCGGGGTCGATGCCGGGTCGCGGTTCACGGAGGCCTGCGGGCGGCCGGTGGCGATGATCAACGACGCTGACGCGGCGGGCCTGGCCGAGGCCCGGTTCGGAGCGGCGGCCGGTCGTCCGGGGGTGGTCCTGGTGCTCACGCTCGGAACGGGCATCGGCTCGGCCCTGCTACACGACGGCCGGCTGGTCCCCAACACCGAACTGGGTCATCTCGAGCTGGGCGGGGAGGTGGCGGAGAGACATGCCTCCAACCGGGCGCGCAAGACCCAGCGGCTCTCGTTCAAGGAGTGGGCGGAGCGGCTCAACCAGTACCTGGCCCACCTCGACCGGATCCTGTCACCCGAACTGGTGGTGATCGGCGGTGGGATCTCGAAGCGCTTCGACAAGTTCGGTCCCCGCCTGCGCTCCAGGGCGGAGGTGGTACCCGCCGTGCTGCGCAACAACGCCGGGATCGTCGGTGCGGCGCTGTGGGCCGCCGGGTCCGGGGCTACTCAGCCGACAGCGGCGAACCGCCGGTAACGCCCGGCCCGATCCGGAGGTAGCCGGACGCTGACCAGGGTGCCCTCCGCCCGATGGTCCTCCGTCAGGACTTCCGCCTCCCGGCGGAGTTCCCCCAGCACCGATCCCTCCGTGTAGGGGATCACCAGATCGATCTCCAGGAAGCCGCGAGCCAGCACGCCGGCGATCCGATCCAGCAACTCATCGAGCCCGGCGCCCTCCGTAGCCGAGACGAGCACCGCGTCCGGATACAGCAACTCGAAGCTAGAGATGCTCGCTCTGTCGGCGGAGTCGGCCTTGTTGAGCACCAGGAGCTCGGGGATGTGGCCGGCGCCGATCGAGTCGAGGACCTCCCTCACCGCCGATACCTGATCGGGCGCATCGGGCTCGGAGGCATCCACCACATGCAGCAGCAGGTCGGCCCGTACCGTCTCCTGGAGGGTGGAGCGGAAGGCTTCGACCAGCTGGTGGGGAAGCCGGCGGACGAACCCCACCGTGTCGGACAGCAGCAACTGGCGCCCGTTGGAGAGCTCGAGGCGGCGGGTGGTCGAGTCGAGGGTGGAGAACAGGCGGTCCCGGGCCAGCACCCCGGCGCCGGTGAGGGCGTTCAGCAGCGTGGACTTGCCGGCGTTGGTGTATCCGACCAGCGATACCGAAGGGATGGCCGAGCCGCTGCGCGTCTTGCTCTGCGCCTCCCTCACCTTCTGAAGCTCCTTCAGGCGTTTGTCCACATGGCTGATCCGCTGCATGATCCGCCGGCGGTCGGTTTCCAGCTTGGTCTCGCCGGGTCCCCTCGTGCCGATGCCTCCGCCGAGCCGGCTCAGCTCGGTGCCCTTACCGCGAAGCCGGGGCAGGTGATAGCGAAGGAGTGCCGATTCCACTTGGAGCATGCCCTCCCGGCTGGTTGCGTGCTGGGCGAATATGTCCAGGATCACGGCCACCCGATCGACCACGTCACACTCGAACAGCTGCTGGAGGTTGCGCTGCTGTCCCGGCGCCAGGTCGTTGTCGAACACCACTACGTCCACGTCCAGGTCCTGAGCATCTCTGGCCAGGTCGGCGGCCTGGCCCGGACCGATCAGGGTGGCGGCGTGCGGGGAGCGCCGCCGGACCGGCACGGTCGCCACCGGGGTGGATCCCGCCGTATCCGTCAGGAGGACAAGCTCCTCGAGCGACCGATCGACGTCGCCGATACCGGCCCCGTCGAAGTCGACGCTGATGAGGTAGGCCTTCTGGCGGGCCACCTCCAGGTTGGTAACGGTGGCGGTGAGGCGTCGTCCCCGGCGGCCTTCGGTGATCATGCCCGCCTCCTACCGGGAAGACGGCCGGCCGGCAGGATCACAGATAGGAGTCCTTGCCGGTCGGCGGGTCGTCCTGCTCCTCGGCGATGATCTGGGAGTTCCTGACGGCCACGGCCAGCCGGTTGTTCTCTGGCCACAGGAAACGCCAGGCCCCAGTCGGCACTGCCCAGAACCGGCGTCCGGTGTGGATGTCCACCAGGGCCAAGGCGTCGCTGGTGGACTCGGTTCCCGGCGGAACCAGCAGGCCGGATCGGGTGGTCGACTGCTCCATCAGGTGACCGACCCGCCATCCCGGCATGATCCGGTAACCGTTTGGATCGTGGTTGTCGTTTCTCGCAGCAGCCATACTCTCGTTTCCCGGTCGCATGAGCGTAGCCGGGTCCACGGAAAACCGATCCGCGCCGGTCCGCGGACGTCCCTTCGGAGGTGGGCGGGGGTTCGGCGGCAGGATGGCCACGAGTATGCTCCGCGATGGAGGCGAACGAGCGCCTGGTGGGCTCCCTGGTCTTCAAAACCAGTGGGGGTACGAGAGTGCCCCGGCGGGTTCGATTCCCGTCCGCCTCCGCCACGAACCGGGCCAAACCTGGCCGGTGACTTGTAACTGCCGGCTCGCGGGCCACCACCGCGGCGCCCGTTCTGAACACCCGGACCCTTCCCGGCCTCTGGTCGGGGCGTCGGCGGTCGCCAACCGCCATCCCACCTGTCACATGTTGCCTCTCCGGTTCCTGAGCATCGGGGACTTCGGGGCGATCACGGTCCATGTTCCTGGACGGGGCCGCCTCGCCATCGGTTCAAGGCGCTGGTTGGCGTCCCCAGAGCGCTACCGTTGGAACATGGATGGTGGAAGTTCGCCGGGGCCACCTGTTCTGCGGGTGAGCGGCCTGGTCGACCGTCCCCGGGGCTACGACCTGGAGACCCTGCACGAAATGGGAAGTCCGGATGAGGGCGCCGCGGGCGCGGTGGTGGCATTGCGCCCGTTGATCGAGGCGGCCCGGCCCCGAACCGCTGCCACCCATGTCACGGCCCTCAGTGCCGACGGCGCGTATTCGGCCTCCATTCCGCTGACCGATGCGATGGCGCTCGGCGAGGTCCACGCCGACCCTGCTGATAGGGAGTCCATCCTGCGGCTCCGGGTCCCGGGCGGCATGACCCTGTGCTGGAACGTCAAGGACCTCGGCCTGCTGCGGGTGACCGCCGGGCCCGAACCCGACAGCCTCCCCGAGATCCTGACCCACTGATGGCCACGGAGGGAGGGCTGGCGTTCGCCCGCCTGTTCGCGAAGCGCCGCGATGAGTTGGATGTCTCCGTGCTTGACATCGCCACCCGAACCGGCCGCCCGATCGAGGTGGTGGTCGGCTGGGAACAGGGCTCCGCCGTACCTGACGATGAAGAACTTGTGGACCTATCCGCCGCGCTGAAGCTGCCGATGCCGCTACTGGAGGAAGCCTTGCGGCGGGTCCACAAGCACCGGATGCTGGCACCGCCGCCCGAGCCCGACGCCGGGCTGGACGAGGACACCCTGTACGACGTCGAGATCGTCGAACTGGAGGGGGAGGCGCTGGCCGATTCACCGACGCAACCCGGGACCGTACCCCCCGAGTCTTCCGAGTGGTCATCGTTGAAGCTGATCTCGAGAGCCAGGCAATCGGTCGGGCGTCGGCGCGCCATGGCGCGGGCGCCGGTCGCCAATCCCTCCTACCTGGAGGACAGCGAGGAGACGATGACCTACCGGCTCCGGATGATCTTCGCCGCCGCCGGGGTCGCCGTCGTGGCCTTGGTCCTGCGCTGGGCCCTGGGAGGTCTGGGATCCGCTCTGGCCGATCTCTGGAGTGCCTTGACGGACGCTCTCTGACTCCGGCCGGCCCGGTCGCGGCGGTCGTTTGCTATTCCGGAGGCACTGCAAGAGCAGGAGTCATCCTCCGGCCCCTGCCAAGTATTTCGCGTTCTCGCCGAAGGGGGTTGAAAATGTCCCACCCTTGCTATACGTTGTCTACTGCCAAGCACCTACACCGGCCGAAGAGGAAGCCCGATCGGAGCGGCCGGGTCCAGGGGAACATACAAGACTTCATGGAGCGACGGCCGATCCCCGGCATCCAGCCGGGCATGGCCGACCACGCTCCAACAGGATGGGTGGCGGCGGGGGAGGGGGCCCGGTGCGGAGCGCCGGTTTTCGCGGCTTGACGAACTTTGGGCAGAGGGCACCGCCTATGACGCTCTGTTCCTGAGGTTCTCCGCACCGCCAGTGACGCTCTGTTCCTGAGGTTCTCCGCACCGCCAGTGACGCTCTGGCCTGAGGTTCTCCGCACCGCTGGTGGTGTCCTGTTCCTCAGGTTGGGCGCGGCTGGGGGTTCCTCGGAGTATCTCGCCGGCGTTCCCCGGGCCGGTTATTGCACCTCTGCAGGACAACCGGGCGCTATATTGGCGCGTACCAGAGAAAGGAGGTGATCCGACTTGTTAGACAGTTCTTGTAGGACCCTGGAGGTGGCCGAGCGCTAGCGGCCACGGGTCGCTTCCGGTAGCCGCCGTTGGGCGTGCCGCCGGTCAGGTGGCGACTCCAACTCGGACCACCGAGCTTTCCCGTCCGCATGCCGGTCCTCATGCGGCATCGAAGTGGGGCTGAGGAATCCCACGATGAAGTACGGGTAGGCGTTCTGGATTAACGAAACGTGAGTCCGGGGTCCCAATGGCGGGCCCCGGACTTTTCTCTTTGTAAGGCTGCGGGTGCCGGCCGTCACTCGAGGCCGTGCTCGGCCAGCCACTCCTCGTCCCAGATCTTTGACAGGTAGCCCCGCCCCGAATCGGGCAGCAGAACCACTACCAGGCGGCCGGCATCTTCGACCGCCACCTCCAGGGCCGCATGCACGGCCATGCCCCCGGAGCCGCCGATCAGCAGTCCTTCGCTCTCGGCCATGCGCCGGGCCATATCGAACGACTGCTGGTCGTCGACCATGATGTAGCGATCGACGATGTCACGGTCGAGGGTCTCGGGCCAGAAGTCCTCCCCGACGCCCTCCACGCGGTACTGGTGGATGTCCTCCTCTTGAGGTGCCGTGTATATCGATCCTTCCGGGTCGGCCCCCACCAGCTCCACCGACGGCTTGCGCTCACGCAGGTATCGTCCCGTCCCGGAGATCGTCCCGCCGGTGCCCACACCTGCCACGAAGACATCGATCTCCCCTGCGGTCTGCTCCCACAACTCCGGTCCGGTCGTCAGGTAGTGGGCCTCCGGGTTGAAGGGGTTGGAGTACTGGTCGGGACTGAAGGCCCCGTCGATCTCCTCCGTCAGGCGGCGGGCGATTCCGTAGTAGGAATCCTCGTCCTCCGGCAGCAGGTCGGTGGGGGTGACGATGACCTCCGCTCCGTAGGCCTCGAGCAGGCGTATCTTCTCGGTCGCCACCTTGTCGGGAACCGTGCATATCACCCGGTACCCTCGGACCGCCCCGACCATGGCCAGGCCGGCCCCCGTGTTCCCAGAGGTGGGCTCGACGATCGTCCCTCCCGGACCCAGCAGCCCTTCCCGCTCGGCATGGTCGATCATGTTGACCGCGATCCGCTCCTTGACCGACCCGGCAGGGTTCAAGTAGTCCAGCTTGGCGACCAGGTTGCCGGGCGGATGGAGTCGGACCAGCCGGACCAGGGGCGTTCCGCCGATGGCGGCGAGGGCGTTCTCGTGTATCACGAGGATCGATCGTAGCCCCGGCCCGCAACCCCGGACGCCAGCTCGCTGTAGGAACCGACCGGCGTCCGGCATGCGCCCCGCTCGCAGACGTATCCCAGGGTCTCGCCCTCCCGGTAGCGTCCGGCCACTACGGGAACATCTTCGTCGGGACCCGGAGCCGGAGCCACCACCAGGTCCGGCCGGTAGGTAGCGGCGAGCCGGCCGACCCACTCCAGGGAGCGGGGCCCGGTCACCGCCACCTCTCGAATGCCCATCTGGGACGTGGCCAGCACCGCCAGCAGATGACCGGCCGCGGACGGGGCCGCATCGAGGAGCCGATCCCCGGCCCGGACGATCTGTTCGAAACGCTCGTGATACCGGTAGTCCCCCGTGAGATGCCCGAGCAGCAGGTAGCACTCTGCCGCCAGCGATGCTCCCGAGGCGCTCGGGTTGTCCTGCTGATCGGAGGGCCGCACCACCAGGTCGGAGGCGTCGGCAGCGCTGGCGAACACCACCCCGCTCGGGCCGCCGAAGTGCTCCTCCAGCAGGTCGACCAGCTCGCGGGCGGCCACGAACCACTCGACCTCTCCGGTGGCCTGGTAGAGCTCCAGCAGCCCGAGGGCATACGACGCGTGGTCTTCCAGGAATCCCGAGATCGGTGCCGGACCGTTGCTCCAGACCCTCGCCAGGCGCCCGTCGGGGCGGCGCATCACGCCGAGGACGAACCGGGCGTTCGCCCTGGCCGACTCCAGGTAGCCCTCCGTCCCCAGCACCGCGCCCGCCACCGCCAGCGCCCGGAGAGCGAAGCCGTTCCACACGGTGATGATCTTGTGATCCAGGCCGGGCCGGATCCTGGTGCTCCGGCGGGCCAGGAGAGCTTCCTTGGCGCGCCCGATCGCGCCCGTCACCTCGTCCTCCCGGATGCCGAACCGCGCCGCCAGATCCGGGACGGTGACCGCCTCGTGCAGGACGTTGACACCCTCGAAGTTGCCGTTCCGGGAGACCCCGAAGTAGGCGCCGGCGACCGGCCCGTCGTCCGGACCGACAACCTCATGGAACTCCTCGTGATCGAACACGTAGAACTTGCCCTCCACCCCTTCGGAGTCGGCGTCCTCCGCCGCGAAGAATCCGCCCTCGGGATGGGCGAGGTCCCGCATCATGTACCCCAGGGTGTCGACCGCCACCTCCCGGTAGAACGGGTTGCCGGTGATCTGCCACGCCCGGACGTACAGGCGGGCCAGGTCGGCGTTGTCGTAGAGCATCTTCTCGAAGTGGGGCACCAGCCAGACCCGGTCAACCGAGTAGCGGGCGAACCCGCCGGCCAGGTGGTCTCTGATACCGCCCCGCGCCATCCTGATCAGCGTCGTGTCCAGCATCGCCGTCGCCTTGGTTGCCGTCGCCAGGCCGCTGATCCTGGCCAGAAACTCCAGGATCGGCGTTTGGGGGAACTTCGGGGCGCCGCCGAAGCCGCCGTGTTCCAGGTCGAACTGCCGGGCAAGGGCCTCGTAGGCGGCGCTCACCCGGTCCCGGCCGGGTAGGTCCTCGGCAGGCGGGAGGGCAAGCCCGATCGCCCGGGTCAGCTGGTCCGCCTGTTCCCGTACGTCCTCACGCCTGTTCCGCCAGGCGTGGTTGATCGCCTCCAGCACGCGACGGAAGCTCGGCATGCCGTGACGGTCCACATCGGGGAAGTACGTCCCGGCGAAGAAGGGGCGGCCTCCGGGCGTCAGGAACACGGTCATGGGCCAGCCGCCCCGACCGGTCATGGTGTGAACCGCGTCCATGTAGATCGAGTCCACGTCCGGCCGCTCTTCGCGGTCCACCTTGACCGACACGAAATGCCGGTTCATGAATCGGGCCGTGGCCTCGTCGTGAAAGGACTCCCTCTCCATCACATGGCACCAGTGGCAGGTCGAGTAGCCGACCGAGAGCAGGATCGGGCGGTCCGTGGCTCTGGCGACCCCGAGGGCCTCCTCGCCCCATGGGCGCCAGTCGACCGGGTTGTCCCGGTGCTGGATCAGATAGGGGGACAGCCCCTCGAGCGGTAGGTCTCTCAGCAGCGCCATGGCAGTTCACGGTTTCGGCGCATCGGTATCCCCCAGGGTCGTCCCCGCCATGTTACGTGGGCGCCCATGTGTGCCGTCCGGGGGCGGCTACGACGGTGAACAGGCGTCGCCGCCCGAAAAGGTGGAAGAAATCCGGGCGGGAAGGCGTTGTGGATAATGTCGGGGCGGGATATCGTCGGTCTTGGGAGGTTGCTCGGCGGTGTCCGCACTACCTCGCCGGTGGGCGTAGCATCAAGCATGTTGATGCTCGTGGGCCGGGCGGGTTCCGGTTCCGCGCGCCGGACCCGCGGTGGGTAGGAGTTGAGTAGTCTCCGGAAGACCGGCCCCGGGGCGGGGCGTACCGCAAGGAGTGAATCGCCGGAGCTGCCGGCGGGCGATAAGTGGAGGGAAGAACCGCATGGCTGTCGCAAACCCGACCCGGCAGAAACCGGTGTCAACCGCCGGCTCGGCAACCAAGCGGGACCGGGATAGAAACCGCAACAAGCTGACCGACGAGAAGGGTCGGCTGACCACCGACCTCGTGAGCCAGTACCTGGCGGCCATCGGCGAGTACGAGTTGCTCAACGCCGAGAAAGAGGTCGAGCTTGCCCAGGCGATCGAGGAGGGCCTGAAGGCCGGTGCCGCGCTGGAGGACGGCGATCTCGACGAGAGGGAAGACAAGCTAAGGGCCAGGGAGCGCCGGCTCCGCAACCGGGAGATGAAACTCCCGGAGGAGGAGCGTCACAAGCTCGAGAAGTCCTGGAGCAGGCTGAAGGACGACCGGAGGACGCTCAAGAAGGATCGGCTCAGGCTCAAGCGCAAGCGGGACCGGGGCCGCCGGGCCAAGGACGAGTTCCTCACCGCCAACCTCCGGCTGGTGGTTGCCAACGCCCGGAGGTATGCCAACACGTCCGGAATCGACTTCCTCGACCTGATCCAGGAGGGAAACCTGGGTCTGATCCGGGCAGTCGAGAAGTTCGACTGGCGCAAGGGCTTCAAGTTCTCCACCTATGCCACCTGGTGGATCCGCCAGGCCATCACCCGCGCCATAGCCGACAAGTCCCGTACCGTCCGCATTCCTGTTCACCTCCACGATACGTTGGCGGCGGTCCGGGCTGCGCAGGCCAGCCTCAAGGCGGAGTTGGGCCGCGATCCGAAGCCGGCCGAGATTGCCGAAGAGGCCGGCGTCACCCTCGACAAGGTGGAGTTGGCCCTGAGCGTTTCGGATGCCGCCTCGCTCGAGAAGCCGGTCGGCGAAGACGGCGCCCAGCTAGGGGACTTCATCGAGGACCAGGACGCCGATGATCCGGTGCAGGTCACCGTGGAGTTGGATGTGTCCGACTGCCTGCGCCGCTCGATCGACCGCCTTCCCTACCGGGAGGGCCGGATACTCTCCCTCCGGTACGGTTTCCTGGACGGTGTTCCGAGGACGCTGGAGGAGATCGGGGAGGAGTTCAACCTCACCAGGGAGCGGATCCGTCAGCTAGAGAAGCTGGCCCTCTGCCGCCTGCGCCACCCCTCTTTCGGGATCCGCGAGCAGGACCTCATATAGGCGGCTCTCCCGCGGGCGCCAACAGGCGGGAAGGGCGGGGGTGAACCCGTGCCGGCATCTTCCACGCCCGGCGCCTGACAAAGTTCCACCGTCCTTCCGGGGACCCCGGTTCCTCTCCCGGCGTGGCGCCGGCCCGGCCCGGAAACGATCGGTTGCGTTGCTGCTGGTGGTGGGGCTGGTGGCGAGCATGGCCGTCCAGCACGTCACCACGGTTCCGGCCTCGGCACAGACCGGCGATCTGTGCGATCCCCGCGACGCCGGGCAATTCTCCGACGTGGGCGAGCGCGACTACGGGGCGGCCTACATCCTGTGCATGAAGGCCCTGGGACTGTCAGTGGGCAAGGGCGGCGGCGAGTACGGCGCCGATGATCCCCTGACCCGCGCCCAGATGGCCACCTTCCTCGTCCGGCTCTGGCGGGACGTTCTGGGTAGGGAGTGTCCGGAAATCGACCACCCGTTCCAAGACGTGAACTCTTCTTCGACGCACGCCGTCGCCATCGGTTGCCTGTTCGGGCTCGGCATCACCAAGGGCGCCGGGCCCACTACGTATGAACCGTCCGCGCCCCTCAAGGCGTCGCAGATCAGCCGGTTCCTGCTGCGTCTGTGGGAGCGGCTCGGGAACGCCTGCGATCCCGCCGGTGGCGAACTCGCCCGGGCGGGCGCCTGCCTCACGGATCTGCGCGTCACGCCCGGCGCCGCGGAGGCCACATCGGGCGAGACGGTGATCCGCTCCCAGATGGCCGTCTACATGATCGGCCTATGGCATCAGGCCGTCGGGCGGAGCGCCCCGCCGCCGCCGTTCCGCCCGGGCAGCGCCGCACGAGGCGAGGCCTGCGGGTTGGCAACGGTGGGAGACTGGTACTACGGCACGTCCGAGGATCCCGAACGCGGAGTAGCCCATCTCTGGGATCTCGCGTCAGCGAGCGTTAGCTGGGAACGTCCCGTCCACGCGGAGGGCGAGGACTGCTGGTGGGACGCCAGGCTATCGCTGGTCTGCTGGGAGGAGGGTGCCTGGTACTACGCGCTGGCGTGGGATGACCTCGGCCAGATCGAGCCGGACGCCGGGGGTCACGTGCTGATCAAGACGGATCCCGGCGATCCCGACCTGGCGCTGCGCGGACGGTTCCCGGCCGGGACGTACACATCCGGGGAAGACCCGGTGGCGTACATCAACATATCGCCGGGCTCAGTGGCAGGACACGACTGGGCCGGCCACATCGACCACGCCCTGAGCCGGGGCGAGCTCCGGCTGGAGTTTCCTGACACGGGCGCATGGTTAGTGTTCGAAGGCGCCGAAGGCTGGCAGGAGGCCTTCCGGGACTGTGCCGATGTGGTGCAAATCCCAACGGCCTCCGGCGACCCGACCGGATACTCGCCTTCGGACGCCTGCCGCCCGGCCGGACTCAACGTCGACCCCTCCGAAGATGACACAACCGCCGGTTTTCCGCTGCCTTCGTGGGCGGCGGCGTCGACCGGAGCGTTCGAGGTGGCGGTCCTGTTCGCCGATTTCCCCGACGCTCCCGCGTCGGACAACGACCGGGCCGATATCGATCAGAACCTGGCAGAGACGGAGCGCTATCTGGAGACGGTGAGCGGCGGACGCCTGGATGTTCAACTCGACCCCCACCCCGGCTGGATCACCGCCGGCATGGATTGGCAGGACTATCTCGAATTGGACCCCCTCGGAGACCTCTCGATCTCCGAATCGATCGTCGAGGAGACATCGCTCAGAGCCGAACGGCTGTACGGCTTCGACGGCAGCTCCTACGACAGCCTGATGGTGGTGCTTCCCCGTTCCGGGTTCGGCGGCGGGCTGGCCGGCACGGCTCGCCACATCGGCAACGCAGCGGGCGTCGCCCGCTGGTCGTTGATCAACAACCAACCGGCCCGCCATATCCCGACCGAGTCCAGGGCTCGGGATTGGTGGCACACCGCCGCGCACGAGCTGGTGCACAATCTCGGACTGGCCGATCTCTATCCCTACGATCCCAGCGTGAGGGCGACCCCGGACCCGCCGGAGAACGAGGAGTGGACGAGATTCGAGGTGGGCCTCATGGGCTTGGAAGTGAACTTCCCCGTCCCGCCGGGCGCCTATCCGTTCCAGGTAGATTTTCCGTCCGGATATGTAGACCAGACGGACTACGACCGTGACCTCGAGGCCCGGGAGATGCTGGCCTGGTCGCGCTGGCAGCTGGGATGGCTCGACGAGGAGAGGGTGGCCTGCCTGGCCGACCCGACCGACGTGACGGTGGAGCTGGGTCCGGCGGCCGCCCCCGGCGACAGCCTGGCGATGGTGGCCATCCCTCACCATGCCGACGATCGTATCCTCATCGTGGTGGAGAGTCGGCGTCCGGTCGGATACGACCGTCCCGAGACCGTCTCCGGCGTCTCCGGCGACGCCGTTCCATACCGATACACCGACCACTCCCTGCCCGGAGAGGGAGTCATTGTCTACCTGGTGCGGTCCGACCGCCGCAGCGGTGAACTCCCACTGCTCCTCTGGACAGACGGCGGCGACGGCGAGGTCGACGAAGCACCGATCCTCACGCCAGGCGCGAGGTGGTGGCTCGGCGAGCCCGGCGCCCCGGGCGGGCAGTACCAGATCGAGGTGGTGTCGAGCGGGCCCGACACCGACACCATCCGGGTCACCTTCAGGCCGTAGCCGTCACCCTTCGTAAACGTCCCCGTCCGGGAAGAAGGCGCCCCAGGCGAACCAGAACTCGTTGCGATGAACGGCGATCTCCAGCCTCGTCCCTGCCAGCGGGCCGCTGATCGCCTCGCCCAGCAGGGTCCAGGTCGACGAGGTCTCCTGGTCCACGAACACCTCGCCTTCCTTGACGAACGTCAGTGGGCGCCCGTCCACCTGCCGCAGGTAGGCGATCCCCGTCCCAATGGCCCGCCCGTCGCGGACCACCCGGGTGTCGAGGGCATCGGCGGTGTCGCCTCCCCAAAAGACCGTGATCGGAACCCCTCCGACGGTGTCGTTGACCGCGCCGACCTCGGAGAGCAATGGGAACGGGTAGGCGGTGGCGGTATCCCCGATGGTCACTGCCACCACCCGTTCCAGGGCCCGGTAGCGGGGGTCGATCTCGCCGGTGAAGAATGGATAGGGCGCGGACCGGCTCGAGTATCCCTCGTAGGGGTTGAACCCGTACGGTAAGCCGGAGCCGCTGTCCCGGGACAGGGGTTGGCCGTCCGGGTAGGAGGCGGCGAACTCCCCGAACGACACGATGGCGCTCGGAATATGTGTAAGGACTGTCCCTGCGGCGGCGCCCACGATCGCCTCGCCGGTGATCTGCTGCCACAGCGAGACGGTCCCGTCATCCCACATCACCAGGTCTGAGTTGCGGAGGAGACCCGACACCCCGAAGCGGAGAACCTCGCCGTCCACCCGGCGGTCGAAGGCCAGCGCGGTGTTGCACAACGGGCAGTAGGTGACCGCGACGGGGATACCTCCGATCCGATCGTTCACGATCTCGTGGCGGTGGAGGATGCTGAGCGGGTAGAAGCGGGGATCGCCGCCGATGGCCACCAGCATCCCGGGCGCCCTGCTGTCGAGCCATTCGGCGGCCTCGTCGAGCGACTCGAAGATGGGGTCGTCGATGGGCGGGATGGCATCCCGGGGATCGATCATGCCGATCCCGAGCAGCAGTTCCGACAGATCGACGGAGCGGCTGGACCAGTCGGTCGGCCACGACTCGGTGGCATAGGCCACGACCGGGTCGAGACCTTGCTTCGGATCGGGTCCGGCCTCCGGATCCGCCCCTGCCGGGTCCTCGGCCTCCCGATCCATCTCCTCTCGCTCCGGCGCCGGGGTTGTAGCGGCCGAAGGGGCAGTCGCCGCGCCTGTGGTGGTAGCCGGTTGCGTCGACGCAGGGACATTGCTCGAACCTTCTGTCACCGCAGGTTCGGCGCTGGTCGCGGGCGGCTCCGGCTGGGTTCCGGGTCCGTCCTCGGCGGTCCCGCATCCCACCGACAGCAACGACATCACCACCAGCATTCCGAGCCACGCGCTGCGGCTTGCACGCAGTACCAGCGAGCGTGCCAATGCGTTCCTGCCCGAGCGACCCGTACCCATTCGAGTACCCAGCATATCCCCCTGCCAGGCCAATCGACCCGGCCTGTCGGCAACCGGGGCGATTGCCTCGATCCAGGCCGGACGACTCGGGCGCTGGAGCAACCGGCGGAACTGTCACAACTTCGCTATTACTCTACCTATCGCTAAGCATCAATACCGGCCGATGATGTTGCGCGGATCGGAACGGCCGGTCCGAGGGAACATGCAAGCTCGCTGGAGCGAGGGCCGATTCCCGGCATCAGCCCGGGCATGGCCTACCACGCTCCGAACAGGATGGGTGGCGGGGGGGGGAGGGGCCCGGTGCGGAGCACCGGGTTTTCGCGGGATTCGGTTCCTGTCAGGGTGGGGCAGGTGTTCCTACCGGAAGGGGCGAGTCCCTACCGGCGTGGGGGGAGGTAGTTGGCGGTTGCGAGCTTGCCGTCTGCGAAATCCAGCACCCAGGTCGAGCCCTTCTTGAGGACGGGGGTGTGGCTCTTCCCCATGAGCGCTCGCAGGATCGTCTTCACGATCGGGCGATGGGAGCAGAGCAGGTTGGTCCCGTCAGGTCGGTTGCCCAGCAGCGCCCTCACCTCGGACGGCCGGGACTCCTCCCAGAGCTCGATCGCCAGCTGCGGAACGCGCTTGCGGGCGGTGGCGACGGGACCAACGGTCTGGCGGCAACGAGTCGCGTAGCTGGTCAGTATGGCGTCGACCGGAAAGCCCTCCAGTCCTTTCACGAGGCCTTCGGCCTCGGCGTGGCCCCGTTTCGACAGAGGCCGAGCGCTGTCCGGGTCCGGACCGCGGTCACGCTTGCCGGCATCGGCATGCCGGACCAGCAGGATGCGTTCTGCCGGATCCCGCCATCCGTCCACCAAGCGTTCGCCCACACTGCGCTCGGTCGGGTACGACACCTGATCGGCCACGGATCCTTCGTGGACCCACCGGATCCGGTCCACTTCGGACGAGGGCACGAACTCGATCCCACCGGTTTGCATCGCCCAGTAGTGGACCTCCTTCCGATGGCCCTCCTGTTTGTTGTAGGAGATGTCACCCAGGTACCGCCCGATCATGGGGCGTACCCCGGCCTCCTCCCGAACCTCACGCCGTGCGCACTCGATCAGGCACTCGCCGGATTCCAGCTTGCCCTTGGGAAAGGTCCAATCGTCGTATCTGGGGCGGTGGACCAGGAGAATCTCGACCCCTTCCGGTCCCTCCCGCCACACCACGCCACCGGCCGCCTGTTCGACAGGAATGTCCCTCATGCGGGTGGGGGCCGGTGAGCAGATCGGGTCATCGAGGTAAGCCGTATCTTATCGGCCCGCCGCACCCTAGAGGGCGGTGGGAAGGCTAGGGCGCCCCGGCTCCCAGCCGGCGCAGCAGTACCTCCACCGCCTCGGCCGGGCTGTCCACCATCGTGATCATGCCGGGCGTGGTCCGGAGATCCCCGGTCAGCCGGTCGACGATCTCGCTCCAGGCATCCCGGAACGCGAGGATCGGCGCCGGCGCCGCACCCCGGCCGGCGGCCAGGTAGGCCTCGTTCCAGGCGATGGCCAGCTCGGTGAGGGTTCCGATGCTGCCCGGCATCACGATGTAGGCGCTGGCCAGCTCGGACATGGTGCTGATCCGATCGAGCAATCCGGCGGCCTGTATCTCCTCGGTAAGGAAGTCGTTGCCGCCCGGCCGGTGCGGGAACAGCACCGGGGCGGTGACGCCGACCACCCGCCCCCCTGCGTTCGCCGCGCCCTTCGATGTGGCCTCCATCAGGCCCGAGTAGCCACCGTTGGTGACCCCGAACCCGGCTTCGGCCAAACGGCGACCCAACTCGACACCCTGCTCGTAGACCCCGTCACCGGGGAGGGCCCGCGAGGATCCGTAGACTGCCACCATCCTGTATTCCATGGGGAGCAGGGTACAGCACCCCTCTGACGCTCACACCTACGGAACAATCTCGGCGGACCAGGCGTTGTCACCAGTAAGAGGCACAGGAGGACTGGCATGGGAAGCGACCGCACCCCGTTCTACAAGCGACGTTCCATCCAGGTGGCGGCGGTGATAGTTGCCATACCCGTCATCGCCTTCGCGTGGTGGCTCGGCTCGCCGCTCTTCATCGATCAAGTGGTGGACGAGCCCTTCCCCGTTGCCGCCATGGCGGTCGTCCCCGCCGACATGACCGCTGAGGAGGTCGAGGAGATCATGCTCGAGGCCGCAGCGACGGATACGCCGGTCGAGGAGCCGATGCCCGAGATGCCCGAGATGGCCGCGACCACGACGTCAGTCGCCGCCGGCAACACCTCGGCGGCCACGGCCGCCCCTACGGAGGACGAGGCGCCGACGACCACGGCCGTGGCCGTGACCGAGCTGTCCACGACGCTTCCGCCCGAGCCCACCGGCCCGGTGGCTCTGGCTTCCGGGGCCTTGATGGACGCGGATTCGTTTCACATGGGGTCCGGCCAGGTGGTTCTCTACCAGCTCGAGGACGGGTCGAGGATCATCCGCCTGGAGGACATCGAGGTGACCAACGGCCCCCAGCTTCATGTCCTATTGACGCCGGTCCATGGCTTGGCCGGTCGCGATCACCTCCGGGAGGCGGGCTACGTGGATCTGGGCCCCCTCAAGGGGAATATCGGTTCGCAGAACTACGAGGTGCCGGCCGACTACGTGGTGCCCGACCAGTTGACCCTGGTGATCTACTGCGTGCCGTTCCACGTGGTGTTCGCGACCGCAGAGCTGGCCTGACCCGCCCGAACGCCACGAATCCGGGCCGGGTCCGCCCGGCGACAGGTTGGGGGTGGCTGGGGACGCCGGGGTCGGAACGCGCTGGGACTCCGGTGTGATTTTTCGCGTTCTCGCTATAGGGGGGTTGAATCTGTCACAACCCTGATATACGTTGCCTACTGCTAATCACCCGCGCCGGGGAGCGGCTGCCGACGATCGGTTTGCCGGCCCAAGGGACATACGAGCTTCTTCGGAGTGCTCCGCCGACTCCCGGCGCTAGGCCGGGCATGGCCGGCCACGCTCCGACCCAGGTGGTGGTGGCGGGGGCTGGGCCCGGCGGGCGAAGCCCGCTTGCCGCGATTCTCGCGTTCTGGGGAGACGGGATCGCCTCCAGTCGCGAGGCCAACGTTGATCGCTTGTTCAGGTGAGTAGCGATCCGGCGCTTGTTCGCCGGTGCGGGCCACCCCTGTGGGGGTGTGCCGGTTAGGTCCTGAGGCCGGGAGCCGGCCCGTGCGCCTCCATGTGTCGCAGCGGGTCGCCGGTCCCTAGGCCGTAGGAGGTCGAGTTGAAACGCGACCAATACGACCGAGCACTCGCCGAACAATTGGCGGCGGGCGAGCGATGAAAGGGAAACGCAATGAAACAACGGACGGTTGCGGCGGCGCTTTGCGCTGTCGTGCTAAGCGCGGGGGTGTTGTCGGGATGTAGTTCGGACGCGGCGGTGGTGTCTGAGAACATTTCGATGGCGGCCGATCAGTTCGAGGTCAGCAGGCGGGTGGTGTTCTTCAACGGGATCACCGACAACTATTTGTTGGAGATCGTCGGGTTGTGTTCCATCGAGGACGAGGGGCACCAATTGGAGGTCACATGTAAGGACGGCAACGGTTCGTTCCGCAAGCACTTCCTTGGTCTCTCCGACAACGTGTCGTATCTCGTGGAGCATTTGGACCCGGTGAACGTGTCCGCTCACCACTATCGGGTCATCTTCAAACCGCAGACGGTCATCCCGGATGTAGACCTGGTGGTCGATGCCGGTGACCTACCTCGCGCCCAAACCGGATAGTTAGTGGCTGGACTGGGGAGGTGGGTCTAACGAATCTGACGGTGACACCCCCCCAACGTGACTGCTGCGGCCATCGGGTAGGAGAACGAGTGGCGGCCGCACCGGAAACGGACCGTCCAGGTCGACCGCCGAGCAGGTGGAGGCGATCCGACCCCGGACGGCGCGACGGGAGGCAGCTACCATCCGAGGAAGGAAGGGGCTCTCCTTCCGCGCCTTCGGGGGAAAGAGGTGAACCATGAGAACCGATTCCATGAGAACCGATGCGATCCACAGGCTGGAGGCCTGGGCGCTTATGGTCGGGCCGGCCATGGCCCTGGTCTTTTTCCTGGTCGAACCGGGCGGGTTGCTCGTCGACCCGGTGGATACGACGGACTCCGCCGGAAAGATCACCGCTCTGGCCTCGAATCCGTTCCTGGCGCATGTGTCCGGGCTCCTCGTACCGCTTGGCCTGCTCCTCCTTCTGTACGGAATATCCGGAGTGAGCCGGGTGACCACAGGGCCTGACTTCGCCGCGGCCGGAACGAGATTCGGTCTGCTGAGCGCCACCGTGGGTGGTGTCGGATGGATCCTCGTCAACGGGCTTGACCACCTGCTGGCCAGGACCCGGATATCGTCAGCGGAGGCCCTAGAAGCAGCCATACCGCTCTACCAGGTCGGGCTGGGCATCACGATGATTTCCGGTATCGCCGTATCGCTCGGTCTGCTGGTCCTCAGCCTGAGCCTGGCAGCCCGGGAACGTAGCGGCTTGCACAGGACCGCCGCCCTGGTGATCGCCGTGGTGTCCGCCTTCTCCGTAGTGGCGCTGATCATCGGGTATTCCGTCCCGGACGAGACCATGATCGCGCTCGGACGGGCCTGCTACTTCCCGTGGGTGGTCTGGTTCGCCATGCTCGGTTCGAAGTTCCTCAAGGCGGGACGCCCCGCATAGGCAACCCCTGACTCAGGCTTCGCCCGGCCGGAAGGCCGGTCTGCGGCGGGCTAACCCAGGGTTTCCTTGATGGCAGCGACCACCCGGCGCGGGGTGATGATGGCGTGCTCCTCCACACCGAACTGTGGCCAGGGCGCATCGAATCCGGCCACCCGCACTATCGGGGCCTCGAGATCGTACAGAGCCTCCTCCGCCACCGTGGCTGCCACCTCGGCGGCCATCCCGGCGGTCCGGGGAGGCTCCTGCACCAGCACCAGGCGCCCGGTCCTGACCACCGAATCGAGCACGGTTTCGCGGTCCCAGGGCTTAAGGGTGCGCAGGTCGATCACCTCGCACGACACGCCATCCCGCTCCAGCTCCCCGGCCGCGGACATCGCCACGCGGACCATGCCACCGTAAGTGACCACCGTCACGTCGTCGCCGGCTCTGCGAATCCGCGCCCGTCCGATCGGGAGGGTGTAGTAGCCGGTGGGGACGTCCTCGCGTCCGGCCCGGTAGAGCACCTTCGGCTCCAGGAATAGCACCGGATCCGGGCTCTCCGCCGCCGCGGCCAGCAGGCCTTTGGCATCCACCGCAGTGGACGGGATCACCACCGTCAGGCCCGGAGTGTGCACGAAGTAGGCCTCCGGGCTGTCGCCGTGGAACTCGTGGGGAGCGATGCCGCCACCGTTGGGCCAACGCACCACGATGGGGAGCGACACGTTGCTCCTGGTCCGGAAACGGAACCGGGCCATGTGGCTGACGATCTGGTCGAAGGCCGGGTATACGAACCCGTCGAACTGGATTTCCGCCAAGGGCCGCGCCCCGCCGATGGCCATTCCCACCGCGGTGCCGGCGATCCCGGTCTCGCAAAGCGGTGAGTCGATGACCCGACCGGCTCCGAATCGATCCATGAGGCCGGCGGTGATGCGGAACACGCCTCCGGTCCGGCCCACGTCCTCGCCCATGATGATCGCCTCCGGATGGCGATCCATGATCTCTCCCAGGGCGGCGTTGATTGCCTCAGCCATGTTCCAGTGGGCGGTTGGACCCTCGAGCACCGGGTCGTGCCCTATCCGCCAGCGTTCGTCCGGCTCCAGCCCCGAAGAACCGGACTCCTCGCGCCTCAGGGCTGTCTCGTACTGGCGGGACAGTTCCTCGGGCACCCTGGCGTAGACGTGCCGCACCGCCTCTTCCCGGGGCGGCCGCTCCCTACCCTCGATCTCCGCCAGTGCCTGGTCCATCTCGCTCGCCTCGTCCGCCACCTGCTCGTCGATGTCGTCCGACCACAGGTCCAGGCTGTCCAGGTACCGGCGCATGCGATCGAGCGGGTCACGGGCGCGCCAGGCCTCCACCTCGCTCTCGTTCCTGTACAGGCTCGGGTCGTCGGCGGTGGCGTGGGGACCGAACCGGTACGTCATGGCCTCGATGAGGGTTGGTCCCTCTCCCCGCCGAGCCCGATCGACCGCCTCCCTGGTGGCCGAGTAGACGGCCAGCACGTCCATTCCGTCGACCTTGACGCCGGGCATGCCGTAGCCGATCGCCTTGTCGGCCAGATCGGTGGCGGCGGTCTGGCGCCGGGTCGGCATCGAGATCGCCCAGCCGTTATTGGAGCACAGGAACACGGTCGGCGCCTTCCAAACCCCGGCGAAGTTCATGGCGGAGTGGAAGTCGCTCTCGGAGGTGGCCCCGTCGCCGAAGTAGACCATGGTTATCAGGTTCTCCCCAGCCAGGCGGGCGGCGTGGGCGTGGCCCACGGCGTGGGGCAGCTGGGTGGCGATCGGGATGGTATGGATGTTCATGCGGTACCGGTGCACATCCCAGTCGCAGTTGGGAAGGCCCCGGTAGTAGGACAGCATCACCGACCACGGCATCCCCCTGACCAGCTGGGTCGCGTGCTCCCGGTAGCTGGGGTAGACCCAGTCGTCGGGTTCGAGCGCGTAGGCCGAACCGACCTGAGCGGCCTCCTGCCCCTCGCCGGGCGGGAAGGTTCCGAGACGGCCCTGGCGCTGCAACCTCATGGCCCGCCGATCGAAGCGCCGCCCCAGCGCCATGAACCGGTACATCTCCACGAGGTCCTTGCCGTCCAGATCGGGCGGCTTGCCGACCAGCTTCCCCGCCGGGTCCAGGATCTGCAACACCGAGCTTTTCCTTCCGCTTGCTGGCGGCATTGTAAGGGAGGGCCTCATCCCTGCCACCGGCCGATTGTGTGGCAGGCCGCTCCTGGGAATCATCGTCGGCTCCACGGCCCACCTCAGTAAACTACCGTCCGTGGTCCGCATCCGAGCCGCTATAGATCAGCTTGTTCCCTACGACGGCGGCCCGGGCTTCGAGGAGATGGCCGGCCGGTTCGGCCCCAGAGGGATCGCCATGCTGGCCGGCAACGAGTACCCGACTCCCCCTTTTCCCGAGGTTGTGGACGCTATCGCCTCGGCTGCGGCAGGCATCAACCGGTACCCCGATGCGGGCACGGTCCGCCTGAGGGAGGCCCTGGCCGGAATGCTGGGCACCACCCCGGATTGCGTGTGGACCGGCGCCGGCAGCTCGGAGAACCTCACTACCGCCGCCCGCGCACTGGGAGGCCCGGGGACCAGTTTCGTCTACCCATGGCCCTCATTCGCCATGTACCCCATCAATGCGGTGTATGCCGATGCGGAGAGCATCATGGTCCCGCTCGACGGAGCCCTCCGGACCGACCTCGAGGCGCTGTACGGAGCGATCCGGGACGACACCACCCTTGTGATCATCTGCAACCCGAACAACCCGACGGGGAGCTACCTGTCCCGCGCGGAGATACAGGAGTTCGCCGATCGGGTTCCCGAGTCGACCCTGGTGCTGGTGGACGAGGCCTACGGGGAGTTCGTGGCGGCCGAGGAGGATTCCAGCCTCATCCCTCTCGCCGTCGAGCGCCCCAACCTGGTGGTGGCCCGCACCTTCTCCAAGATCTACGGGCTTGCGGGCCTCCGGGTCGGGTACATGGTCGGCCAGGCACCCACCCTCCGGTCCCTCCGCAAGGCCCAGAGCCCGTTCGTGGTCGGCTCCCTGGCCGAGGTGGCCGCCACCACCGCCCTCCGCTTCCCCGAGCGGGTTAGGCAACGGTTCGAGCTCAACCGCGAGGGGGTCGACTACATCGAGGGCGCCCTGTCCGCCCGGGGCATCCGTTACGTCCCCACCCAGGCCAACTTCATCTGGTTGCGCCTCGGCCCCGGTACGCCCGGCGTAGTCCAGGAACTCCTGGAGATGGGCACCCTCATCCGCAAGGGGACCGAGGAGTGGACCCGCGTGTCCATCGGCACCGAATCCGAGAATCGCCGCTTCATCAGGGACCTCGATCGGGTGCTGGGGCAACGCCGCTCCTGACCTCCAGCGCCGCCATCATCCCCGGATGAGGCTCACCTGCCACGGCGTTGCGGGTGGCTGCGTCGAGCGCGTTCTTGGACGACATGGCCACCCTCATCACCTTCCGGGACAATCCTGGGGCTGCCCTCACCCAGTTTTGTGAGCCGCTCCCGGCGGACGAACGGCAACTGGTCTCTGAGGTGCGTGAGCCATCAAGCGCGGCGTCGACCGGGACTGGAGGCCGGGACGGTTCATCCTCACCGGCTCACCCGATCCGCAGAGCCGATCGGAGTTCCAGGCGCTCACCGGCCGGGCGGCGGTTGTGCGGCTCAACCCTATGACTACGCGCGAGGGGCTCTTGCGCGTCGCCAATCCGCGCCGGGCGGAGACAGTCGCCAGGGTTGCGGTCGGGGACTTCCCTCCCGAGTCCTGGCCGGAGCACACTCCGGATCTCTTCGGAAGCCTGGACGTGGCTGCTGCCGGAGATTCCCCGAGTGCGCATCGGAGGACTCGGCTGCCTGCTCGCAGACAATGGTGCCGTGACTACCAGAGGGTGTTCCTGCGTCGAGATCCGCCCTGTTCGGATGCCGACCACATCGCTCTTCAATGTGCGCAGGTCCTAGCCCTTCATGACGTGTGCTGTGCCTGCGCGCAGTTCCGCTGCGGGTCGTCTACGGGACGGCCGGTACCGATTACCAGCCGTTGAAGTGCACGACCTCTTCGAGCGGTTTGCGAGTGGCCGGACCGAAGTCGGTGCCGAGGGTGTAGGCCACGGGCAGCAGGGCCACCTGCTGGATCTCGTCGTAGGGAATGCCCAAGACGTCGGCAACTGCCCGCTCGCGATCCAGATGGGTTGTGGTCCAGCAGGTGCCGAGACCTCGATCGCGGGCCGCGAGGCAGAAGCTCCAGGTGGCCTGGATGACTGAACCCCACCGCACCGCCTGCAAGTCGGCGAATGCGCCGTCCATTCGCCCCTGGATGCACGGAATCAGGATGGCGGGCACGCGGGGAAAGTTCTCGGAGAGGTGGACGGCGGCGCTCATTTGCGACCGCCAGCCTTGGCTCATGGCATCATCGTGGCCGTCGGTGTGTGCGAACCGGGCTTGCTCGAGGCCGTCGAGCCGGTCCGGCAGGGCCACTCCGGTGTCCGGCTGGGGCACCCTGGCGATGTTGGTAGGACTCGACGGCGTCCACCCGAGCCGCAAAAGGTAGTTCACGACCCGCCAGGACTCCTGGTAGATCTTGCCGACCGCCTCGCACTGCTCTGGATCGGTCGAGATGACGAAGTGCCAGTCTTGCCGCAGCGCCGCAGTGGGTGCCTGCAGGGCCAGCTCGAGGCAGTCGCGGAGGACGGCCTCGGGGACAGGGCGATCAAAGTCCAAGCGGCGTCGAACTGCCCGGGTGGTCATCAGCACCTCATCGACGGTCAGGCCCAGCGACACGTCTGCAGGTGCAGGGGATTTCATGCGCTTACCCTACTCGTTCGACAGTTGCCACGCCGTCGCCGGCGAGATCGGCTACCTGGTGCCGGACCGCAGCGACTCCGGATCAGTCGAGAAACTCAAGTTCTCCATCCCGGACGACGACCAGAATCTGGTCATAGAGAGCGTCCCCGTCAGGATTAAAGGAGAAACGACCCAACTTGCCTAAATTGCTCGGAAAATCCGTCGTCTGGGCGAGTGCGTCACGAATGGCGGTCGCATCCGCCGATTGCGCTGTCTTGATCGCATTGGCAAGAACATGGAGAGTTGCATACGACTGTGCCGCCCAAGGTTCGGGTTCAATGCCGTATTGTGCGCGGTACTTCTGAACAAAGGCTCGGTTTCCAGGGGCGTCAGACATACTGGACCATCCGATGAAACCGATTGCTCCTTCGGCGCCGTGACCTGCCTTCTGGACTTCCGACATGGTCAAATCTGGAGCTATGATCTGAATAGTCTCGGGAAAGTCCAGTTCAGCTGTTTGGGCGAGAATCCCAGCGATTTCCTGCGACAGTGCAGAGATAAACAACGCATCCGGGTTCTTCGCCGCAATACGCGTCAACTGCTCAGAAAATTCTGTATCACCGGTTTTGAACGCTTCTTCAATCAGAATCTCGACCCCGTTCTCCCCAAGCACCGACCTGAGCACTTCGTTGCTACTCGTGGAGTAGACGTCGACCTCGTCGTATATCGTTGCCACCTCCTCGTAGTCGAGTATCTCTCGAGTCGCTATCACACCGTCGGGAATGCTGACATCCGTGACGAGACTGGTGCGGAAGACAAAACCCCCGATCGCGCCCAGCCCTGAAGCGGAGGACACGGAACTGAAAGCTATGACCTCGTTCTCCTGTGCAATCGGGGCAGCCTGCTTGAGGTGTGTCGAGATGGCAAGCCCAACTATCGCAGGTACGTTCTGATTCACCAGGTGGCGTACGGCTGCTTCCGCCCCGTCCGGCGTGCTCATATCGTCGACAGTTATGAACGAGAGCTTCACCTCTCCGAGGTTGTTGATTTCTTCTAGCGCCAATTCAAAACCGCGTTGCATCGGGAGCCCGTAGGGCTCGGCGTGATGTCCTGTGAGTGCTACGACTACACCGATCGGGATCTCTATGCTCGCCATCGGAGGTACTTCATCATCGGACATTTCCTTGACGCCGCTGTCGCAACCGGAAAGCCCGATTGTCAAGAGCCCAATAGTCAAAGTAGCAATTGCCAGCGGAGACGCAGGTGTCAGAATCCTCTTTGTCCTCATGCAAGATTCCTTCTCGCCTGTGCTTGAGCTTCGCAGGTGCTACCAGACCTCAGGTCGAGGGGGCAAGAATCGATTCACTGACCCCTAGCGCTACCAAGTCACTCTCACGCCGGTAGGGCTCAGAGCCCGGTGGCGTCCGA
This sequence comes from Candidatus Spongiisocius sp., assembly GCF_965221825.1. GTDB lineage: Bacteria > Actinomycetota > Acidimicrobiia > Spongiisociales > Spongiisociaceae > Spongiisocius. The sequence goes on along the minus strand of NZ_OZ244917.1, from coordinate 1,945,448 downwards.
TCCCTCTAACCAGGGCTCCGACTGTTCCAGGAGCCACATGCTGAGACCGTGAGCGCATTCGAGCACGTCGCACACGTTGACCTCCCGCAGGAACATGTCCCGGAGCCGGAAGTCGAGCCGGCCCACCAGCGACAGGCTCCGCCGCGCCGGGTCGGTCACGGACATGAATGTGTCGGTGGCGGACACTTCCACCGGCAAAGTCGTCCCCGAGACCCCGGCCAGCTCGGTGGCGAGGATGAGCAGATCGGGTGGGTTGGGCAACGGCGGGAGGGCCCACTTGAAGAACAACGGCAACTCTAGCTGGCGATCCTGTTCCTCGTCGAGCTCGAGATGATGCTGCGCCATCAGGTCCTCGAAGGCCAGGATCACCCTGGGGTCGACCTCCAGCACCATCAGCATCTCCAACGGTCCCTCACAGGCCTCCTCCGGATGCAGATCCACCTCCCAGGCCTGACCCAGCGAGAAGGACTCGATGAAATGGCGCTCGGCGTGCACGTGGAACCCGTGGTCGACCGCATGAGCCTTCATGTCGGTGATAAAGCCGGCAATGTCAACCGTCATGGGCGGCGCTTCCCTTCGCGGCCGGGAGCGGTCACGGACGGACCTCGTAGTAGTTATGCGTGGGATCGTCCTTGAGGCGGAACTTCCGGAAGGAGGTGAAACCGGCCTCCGTGACGATGCGCTCCGCTTCGACCGGATGGAATCCTAGGGTGCCGAGCGCGGCGGCGCCCTCCTCGGAGGCGGCAGAGAGAAGGCAAGCCGACAGGCTGTAGCCGTATTGCATGGCCAGCATGGGATTCTTCAGGTTGTCCTCGAACACATCGGAGCAGTGCACGTCCTTGATCAGCCACACGCCGTCGTCCTTCAGGGACCGCCGGACCGCGGCTGCGATGCGGTCCGGGAAGGGCACGTCATGCATGCAGTCGAGTGCCAGTACCAGGTCATACCGGCTGCCATCCGCCAGATCCTCCCCTCGAGCCTGGTGGATGGCGGCATTGGGCAGGTCGCGGATGCGGCGCCGGGCCCGGGAGTAGGCAATGCCGGAGGGTTCGTAGCCCACCACGGTGCTGGCGGGGAAGCGTTCGGCGAGGGCTCGGACGGTAATGCCCCCTCCGCTCCCCACTTCCGCCACCCGGCCACCGGCCTCCAGCCTCTCGACCAAGCCGTCGACGCCGGGCAGCACCTGCTCGACTAGGAAGGGACCCACCCAGACCCCGTTCATGCGGTCCATCTGGAGGGCCACTGGCTCGCCCAACTGGTGGTAGGTGACGCCGATGCCGGTGTGGAAGGCGTCAACCATCTCCTCGATACGTTCGGGTTGGAACCCCCCGATGAAAGCACCGGCGGAGAAAGCGAGGGAGTCGTCGTTGACCAGCACCTCCTCGCCCTCGGCGCCGAGCGAGAACCTGTCCTCCGGCGTGCGCTCGACCAGCCCGGCCGCGGCTTGGCCGAGGAGCCATTCGCGGAGCCATCGCTCCGACAGCCCGGTTCGCTCGGCCAGTTCGCCGGAGGTCATCTCCCGGCCGCCGGCCATGGCTCTATAAAGGCCGAGCCGATCTCCCAAGTGGACCATCAGGCTGACCACCTCACCCTGCTTGTAATGCCAGATCCTGAGGGTGTATTCCTTGAGGAGATCCGGGTCTATGGAACGCACTGTCGGGATACCCTAGTGCTGCCCCGATGGAGCCGTCCCCGGCCTCACGCCCCCCGCCGTCCCACACGCAAACCACCAGCGTCCCGCATCGGAGAAGAACGCGAAAATCGCGGCAAGCGGGCTCCGCCCGCTGGGCCCTCCCCCGCCGCCACCACCTTGGTCCGAGGCGCGGCCCGCCATGCCCCTGGACGGGGCGCCTCGAACGATTTGATCCCTCACACGGCCCGGTCGACGTCAGTGCCGGACCGCTGGTAATTGCAGCATCAAACAACGTATAGCAAGGGTGTGACAGTTTCAACCCCCTTGTAGCCGGCTACCGGCTGTAACCGCTGCTGTCCTTGCTCGTGGTCGGAACGTACGCCGCGATGTGGTCCAGGACGAAGGCGAAGTCGTTGAAGGAGTCCAGCCCGCCGAGATGGTTGTCCAGGGGCTGGAGCCGGTCCGTCAACGCCCAGAGGTCGCTCCCGACCGACCCCGCATCCGCCTCCACGTACGGGAGGCTGGCGTAGCGATCCGAAGCCAGAGCGACCACCGCCCCGAACTGCAGCAAGGGATCGGCGGCCTGGAACTCCACATCCGGCCGCAAGCTCAGGGTGGTCGACTGCCGGCTGGACATACCGCTCACCGGGGTCACCCACCTGAGGTCGACGTCGGCCAGCTCGACCGTCCGAGCGGGACCCTGCCGTGCCCAGTCCCTCAACTCGAGCTCGTAGAACACCGTCGTCGCCGCCCCGGCCGGGATCTCGGCGAACTCCTTGCGGTCCTCCACGAACGACGCGTCGGAAGTGATCCGGTTCTCGTAGCCGATCATCCGCCAGGAGGACACCACCCGGTCGTTCCAGGTCACCTGCGCCCTGGTCTGGTCGGCGAAGGGCACCGACAGTGCGAGCCAGCTGTCACGGCTGAACGTCGAGCGGGCCTGATCCGTGTCGCTCAGGTACCGGTACCAGCCGTTCCCGTACTGGGCCAACTGCTCGAGCAGGTAGTCGTTGTAGTTGCTGATCCCCACCCCGATGGTGATCAGGCGCAGCGGGTTGCCGCTGTCGGCGTCGTAGGACGACTCGAGTATGGCGAACGGATCGGTGGCGTCCACGTTCGCCACGCCGTCCGACATCAGGATGATGTAGTTGTAAGCGTCGGGTCGCTGCCTCCGGACCCGGTCGGCGAGCCGGACGCCTTCGTCCAAGCCGGCCTGCACGTTGGTGCTGCCGTTCGGCGTCAGACGGCGGATCGAGTCCCTCACCTCCCGATCGTCCGGGGACAGGTGCCCGACCGTCAACCCGTCGATGACGTGCTCGGTGAAATGGACCACGGCGATCCGGTCCCTGCTTCGCAGGCCCAGCCGGATGCTCTCGGCTGCCTCTCGGGCGATCGCAACCCGGTTGCCCTCCTGCATCGAGCCGGACGCGTCGAGCACGAGCGTCACGTTGAGGGGCCGGTCGTCCCTTAACTCGGGGGCCTGGAAGCCGATACGCGCCAGATGCTTGCGGCCGTCCAGCGGATGCCTGACCAGATCGGTGACGATGGCGAAGCTGTCCAGATGCCGAGGGTGCTCGTACTCGTAGCTGAAGGCGTTGATCCACTCCTCGGCCCTCACCGAGTCCGGATCCACCTGGTATCCCTGGCGGGCCCAGTTGAGGGCCAGCTGGAAAGAGGTCAGGTCGGTGTCGAGGCTGAAGGTCGAGGTACGGTCCTCCGAAGTCGGCACGAACTGCGACTGCTGGTAGTCCCTGAAGGTCGTGGCCGACGGATCCGGCGCGATGAAGGCCGCATCGGTGGTGGTCGCAATGGGCGCCGCCCGGTAGTTGCCCGCAGCCTCCATGGCGGCTTCCTCCAACATGGCGGCCGCGGCCGTGGTAGTCGCCGCTTGCGCCGCGGCGTAGGTAGTGGCGGCCGCCGACTCGTAGTGGATCGTGGCCTCGGTCTCGGCATACGCCGCAGTCGTCACGGTGGCGGCGGTCGCAGCCTCGGAGCCGTCCTCGCCGCATGCGGCCGCTCCCAACACCAGCAGCCCCGCCGCAGCGACATGGATGAGGGTCCGCTTCCCGTCCCGTAAGGAGGCAGCTCCCCGTATGATCCTGAGTCCCAATGTCCTGGGCCTATGCATCGTCTTCCCTCCCTGGAACGTCCCTATTGCGGGAGCGGTCGTCAACCGCTCATATTGCATAACCGCTCATATTGCATAGACGTTCAGGGCGCCCGAAATGGTTCCCGCACGGCCGGAGTCTTCGGTCGTAACCCAGTCCGGCACGAAAACGGTGGTCGGGTTGACCGGTCGTTGAACGCTGATCAGGAGCTTCGGCCCTCGACCATCTGGACGAAGAGGGCCACCGCTGCCCTGCTAGTTGAGCCGGGGGTTCTCCGGGTAGGTGGCGAAGAAGGCGTAGCGGCCGCCCGCCCGCTTCAGCACTTCCTGCCAAAGATGCTCCGGTTGGGACGTGAACACGTCCTCGGGCTCGCCGTCGACCACGAACCATCCCCGAGCCTCCAACTCCGATTCGAGCTGCCCCGGACCCCACCCGCTGTATCCGGAGAAGACCCGGGCCTCCAGACCCGAGTCCACGCCGGGCTCGGCTTCCAGATCGACCACCCGGACACCCACCACCTCCGGCCATCCCTCCAAAGGCTGCGACCCGGCCCCCCTGGCCAGACCCAGACCACCGCCCTCACCGACCGGACCACCGGCGAACACCACCCGCGGATTCACCGCCGCCGTCCACCACCCGGGTAGATGATCCAGCAGATCGGCCTCCGTAGGCCGGTTCAGCACCAACCCGACCGCCCCCTCCGGCGTGTGCTCGATCATCAGCACCACCGTCCTGCTGAAGTTGGCGTCGGCCATCCCCGGCATGGCGACGAGTAACCGCCCCGCCAAAGAGGTGAACTCCTCCTCCAAGCCCTCGGGCAAGTCCCCGGCAACGCTCCCAGAACCCGACATATCCCCCCGATCTTCCCACATTCGGAGCACCCGTACCGCCGCCCGGGCCTGCCCATCTGTCAGGTACCAGCCATATACTCACGGTAGGCGCGAGGTAAACAGGATGACTAGGAAGGAAAAAGAAGTGGCTACTGCCACCGAGGGCTACGTCCAAGCCCATACCGATTCCGTGCGCGCCGAGGCCTGCTGCGTCTTTCGAAAGATCCAACGTCATCCAGCCCCGAAGGACAACCGGCCTCATGGTGGGGCTGTCCACATTATTCCTAGCCACCGACGTGTCGATCGCCCTAGCGCCGGCCCACCGCTAGCCGCCGGACGCGCGTCCGGCGGGAGAAGCCGGTGGTTGGCGCCGCCGGTAGCCTACGGTCTCGATGCAGCCGAACGTCCTGCTTGTCATGGCCGACCAGTTGGCACCGCACTTCACGGGGGCCTACGAGCACCCGCTGGTGCTGACACCGGCGATGGAAGCCCTGGTAGAGCGAGGGGCTCGGTTCGATGCGGCCTACTGCCCGTCTCCGCTGTGCGCTCCGTCCCGGTTCGCCATGCTGACGGGGCAGCCTGTATCGGCCATCGGAGCATGGGACAACGCCTCCGAGTTGCCGGCTTCGGTTCCCACATTCGCGCACTACCTGCGCATCGCCGGGTACCGCACCGCATTGTCGGGGAAGATGCATTTCGTGGGACCCGACCAGATGCACGGATTCGAGCAGCGGCTGACCACCGACATCTACCCGGCTGACTTCGGGTGGACTCCCGACTGGAACGCATCGCAGAGCTGGATAAACGACTGGTACAACAGCATCGAATTCCTGCCTGAGGCCGGCCAGGCCTTGGCGACCTACCAGATCGACTATGACGAGGAGGTGGGTGTCGCCGCGGTCCGGCATCTCTACGATCTGGCGCGAGACACTGACGAGCGCCCGTTCTTCCTCGCCGTCTCGTTCACCCACCCGCACGATCCTTACTTGGCCCGACCGGAGTGGTGGAACCTCTATGACCACGACGACATCGACCTGCCCGACGCTGCCCCGCCCTGCGGTATGGATCCGCATACCCTCCGTCTGCGGCAAGGCATCGGAGCGGATCGCCCCGGCTACACCGAGGCCTTGTCCCGCAACGCTCGCCACGCCTACTACGCCAACACCAGCTACTTCGACTCTTGGGTCGGCAACCTGGTCCGGGTGCTCGACGAGACGGGGCGTCTCGACGACACGGTGGTGATCGTCACCGCCGACCACGGCGACATGCTGGGAGACCGGGGGGTCTGGTTCAAGCGGTGTTTCTTCGAGCGATCGGCCCGGGTCCCCTTCATCATGGCGGGACCGGACATCGCCGACCGCACCGTCCCCAACGCCTGCTCGCTCCTCGACCTGCTCCCGACCCTGCTCGACATGGCCGCTGGCGGCGGTCCATGGCCCGAACAGGCCACCCCGCCCGCCGGTCGTAGCCTGTGGGAGAGCGCTACCGGCGGGGTAGGCCCTGCGGACGAGACCACCGCCGAGTACATGGGCGCCATGGTCTCGGATCCGATGTACATGATCCGCAGGGGTACCCACAAGTACATCCACTGCGACTCCGATCCACCACTGCTGTACGACGTCGCGTCCGATCCGATGGAACGGAACAATCTGGCCGTCGATCCCGCTCACACCGGCCTGGTCACGGCTTTCGCCGCCGAGGTGACCCGACGCTGGGACAGCGCGGCGATCCGGGAACGTGTGCTGGCCTACCAGCGGACCCGGCGGGTACTCAACGCCGCATTGGCGATCGGCGAGCCCCATCACTGGGACTACTCGCCCCCGCGGGACGCCGCCAATGAATACGTCCGCAACCACATGGACTGGGCAGAAGCCGGTCCGCGCAGTCGATTTCCTAGGATCTGAAGGGCGCCCGCGCCGGTCAAGGCCCGCTCCGGGAGCGCCGGTTCTTCCGTTTCGCGGAGTCAGCTCTCTTGTTGGCGCTCTGGGAGTGGGCCGGGTGCGGGGCCTACGGCCACCGGCATTCCCGTGGCGGACCAGTCCGACCAGGAGCCTGGATAGAGGATCCCCTCCGGGTAGCCGGCGACGTGGAGGGCCAAGAGGTTGTGGCAGGCGGTGACCCCGCTCCCGCAGTAGCTCACCACGGGCGTATCCTGGTCTAGGCCCATTTCGAAGAACCGGGCGGCCAGCACGTGGGCCGGCTTGAAGGTGCCGTCGGGGCCGACATTGTCGGCCGTGGGCGCCGACAGGGCGGTCGGGATGTGACCGGCCACGCTGTCGATCGGCTCGGTCTCCCCGCGGTAGCGCTCCGGTTCCCGAGCATCGATTACCTGCGCTGTTCCCAGGCGGGCCAGGAGCTGGTCGCGGTCGATGGTGAGGGTGGGGCCTTCCCCGGTCTCGTAGGTGGTGGGGACGATGTCGGGTGAGTCCGTGGTAAGCGGATGGCTCTGGCCGGACCAGCGGCCGTATCCGCCGTCGAGCACGCTCACCCGTTCGTGACCGACGCTCCTGAGCATCCACCAGAGGCGGGCGGCTATGGCTCCGGGCCCCTGGTCGTAGACCACCACGTGATGTTGGTTGCCGATACCGTGGCGGCCCAGCAGCCCGGCCAGGTCGTCCGGGGCCGGGAGAGGGTGGCGACCCGGACCTTCTGAAGCTGCCAGGTCATTGTCGAGGTCCATGAACACCGCTCCGGGGAGGTGATTCTCCTCGTACCGGACCTGTCCGGCGCCCGGTTGTCCGAGGAACCATCGGGTGTCCACGATCCGGACATCGGGGTCGTCCAGATGGTCCGCCAGCCAGCCACAGGTGACGATGGGCGGGGCGAGACGCTCGGCGCCGCCGTCCGTGTCTCCGGTCCCTGCCTTGCGTCTCTCGGCGGTCTGGCGGACCCGTTCGGCGGCGGTTCCGACCGTGTCGGCGGCATCGCGAGCAGCCGCCCCGACCGTGTCGACCAGCGATTGCACCGCATTCTTCATGCTCGCCCGGACCTCGGGATCGTTGGCGGTCGCCGCCAGCGCCTGGCCCAAGTCGCGAGCGGCGTCCACGAAGCCGCTCCACGCCGAGCGGAGCTCCGCCCCCGCCGCCGGTCCTTCGCCGCCATCCTTGAAACCGGATCGCAACAGGTCGCCCAACTCCGCGAACCCGGCGGAGCGTTCCTCCCACGAGCCGTCGGGTTTGGGCTCTTCTCTCTGGTCGTTCACGTCAAACCTCCCTGGTCGGGCGAGTCTATCCCCGCTCCACAGGTAGCTATCCGGTGAGCCACGCCGGATATGACCGGTTCGACCGCCGCGGATAGGATTCCTGTTGGATACTCCTTTCCGCACCCGGAGCGAGGCAAGCATGACCGAAGAGCAGTACCCCCGACTCAGCGGCGAATGGATGACCCCACGCCGGCGTTTCCTGTCCGCCCTGTACGGCGGGCGGGTGGACAAGGTTCCGGCCATGACTCTGAGCTCGGTGATCACCCTCGAAGCCATGGAGATCGCCGACGCGGAGTTCCCCGAGGCCCATCTGGACGCCGAGAAGATGGCCCGGCTGGCCGCCACCGCCCACGAGAACCTGGGGCTCGACACGGTGATGCCCGTCTTCCACTCCCAGCTCGAAGCCGACGCCCTGGACGCCTCCACGTGGTGGGGCACCAAGGACAACTGGCCGGCGGTCGACGACCACGTCCTGACCGACCCCGACGACTTCAAGGTCCCGTCCGACTACCTGGAGCGGCGCTCCTTCAAGGCGGCTCTCGGCGCCATCCGCCTGCTCAGGAAGCGTTACCCGGACGTGGGCATCGTCGGCAAGGTCTACGGGGCCTGGTCGGTGGGCTTCCACATGGTCGGCATCGAGAACTTCCTGATGGACACCATCCTCGATCCCGACAAGATCCGCCGCTACCTGGAGGTCCTGCTGCCCGCGTCGATGATGTCGGCCCACGCCCAGCTCGAGGCCGGCGCCGACGCCATCATGTGGTGCGATCATGCCAATCGGGAGCTGGTGAGCCCCGATATGTATAGGGACTTCCTCCTCGAGATGCACCAGCAGATTCAGGCCGAGGTGGGTGGTCCCAGCATCCTCCACTGCTGTGGCGAGACCACCGATCGCATCGACTATTTCGCCGAGGCGGGCTGGGACTGCTTCCACTTCGAGTCCCAGGTCGATCCGGTCAAGGCGAAGGAGATCGCCGGTGACCGCATGTCGCTGTTCGGCAACATCAACAACCCGACCGTCCTGTTCAGCGGTAACTACGAGGACTGCTACGAGGCCTGCATGACCGTGCTCAACGCCGGGGTGCAGGGAGTGGCGCCCGAGGGTTCGGTACCGCTCGGGACGAAGATGGAGGTCCTGGCGGCACTGGCCGACTCCGCCCGGGACTATTCCAACGCTCACCGCCCCGACGGCCGGTTCGTGGTCCACGATCCGCCGGAGGCCGGTGGTGACGGCTAGCCCGGCCGACGGGAGATCGCCGGTCCCCGCCACCTTTGCCTGCCCGACCTGATCGGGGTAGCCTTTCCGAGTTCGTATGGGTCTCCCAGAAAACCGCTTCCAACCGATTAAGCAGGATTGATCGATTCCAATGGTTCAGCTATCCGGTATAGCGAACGAGACGATAAGGGCTGAAATCGAGGAGTTCCTCGAGCGGCCCGAAGAGATCGAACGCAACGTTGAGTTGTTCAGCCGCGCCTCTCCGGCCATGCAGGACATCGCCGCCGCCCTCATCGAGGGGGACAACGAGACTGTGGACCGGCTCACCTCCGCAGCCCTCGCGGACGGCGTGCCCGCCCTGGAGATCATGGACGACGGCCTGATCGCCGGCATGGGGATCGTGGGCATCAAGTTCCGGGAGGGATTCGTCTTCGTCCCCGAGGTGCTGGTGTCGGCTCGGGCCATGAAGGCCGGTATGGCCCATATCGAGCCCATCCTGGCCGCCTCCGGGGTGGAACCGATCGGTACCGTCATCATGGGAACCGTCCAGGGGGACCTGCACGACATCGGCAAGAACCTCTGCATCATGATGCTCCGCGGCGGCGGGTTCACGGTGATCGACCTCGGCGTCAACACCTCGCCGGACGAGTTCCTCGCCGCTGTCAAGGACAGCGAGGCCCGCCTGATCGGTATGTCGGCCCTCCTCACCACCACCATGCCTAACATGGCCAGGACGGTGGAGGCCTTCAAGGACGCCGGCCTCCGGGAGCAGGTGCGGTTCATGGTGGGTGGAGCTCCGGTGACTCCGGAGTTCGGCGAAGAGGTGGGGTCGGACGGCTACGGCAAGGACGCCTTGGACTGCGTGGCGCTGGCCAAGCAGTTGGCGCTCGAAGTCCGCCGCTGACCCCAACCCGAGCCACACCATGGCGGACCAAGACCAGCAGGCTTTCCAGGAACGGCTCGACCGGATCGGCCGCCTCTTCACCGATATCGTCGGCCACGCCGAGGTGTCATCCCGCACCCGCTGCCCCTACCGGGACCGCCACGACCTATGCACGGCGTTGTTCAGGTGTCGCAACCAGATAGCGGCGGACCCCGAAGCCGATCTGCTGACCTGCGGCCACGACGGGACCTTCGACTACCGCACCGCCTGGGAAAGCCACCCCCGCTCACGGCAGAGGGCCATCGCGAAGATATCCGCCATCAAGGAGGAGGCCTCCTCCCGCCGGCGGGAGGCAGCCGGAGAAGAGCCACAGGCGTGACCGTTTCCCACCTGGGCACGACCAGGGAACTACGGATCGGCCGGACTATCTTCGACTACGCCGATGAGTTGTCGGTCGAGGTTCCCACCTCCTGCCTGCGCACCGGCCGGTGCCACGAGTGCGTGGTGGAGGTGGCCGAGGGCATGGAGTCGCTGGCACCACGCACCGAGCCGGAGAGCTTCCTCCGGGGCGACTTCCGCCTGGCCTGCCAGGCCAGGATCGTGAGCGACGAGCATCCGATCCGCTTCGAGCCGCTCCGCCGCCGCCCGAGGATCCTGGAATCAGGCCGCCGGCGCCCCGACCCGGAGGAACGGCTCGACCCGATGGTGATCAGGACGGGCGACCAGGTCCGGTACGGGGGCGAGGTGATCGACACCTACCGCGGGGCCATCCTCGGCGTGGCGGTCGACCTGGGAACCACCACCGTGGTGCTGGAACTGGTTGACCTCGAGTCGGGCCAGACCGTCTCCGTCACCAGCTTCGAGAACCCCCAGCAGTTCGGCGGCAGCGATGTCATGAACCGTATCTCCTACGAGGCTCGGCGGGGCGTGGCCGGCGAGTTGCGAAACGCCGCCGTAGCGGCCGTCGGCCAGGGTATCCGGGAGATGGTCGGCCACGTCGGAAAGCGCCCTCCCCATGTCTACGAGATCGTGGTGGCGGCCAACTCCACCATGCGGGACATCCTGTTCGGCATCGATGTCCAGAGCATCGGCCAGAAGCCCTACAAGTCGCTCATCGAGCACGAGTATCTGGACGGCCGTCGCCCCAACACCGCGCTGCTGGCTACGAGCCGCGAGCTGGGCCTGCGCGCCAACCGTCGGGCCCGCGTCTACGGCCTGCCGCTGATCGCAAGCCATGTGGGCGCCGACGCGGTGGCCTGCCTCGAGACCGTCCGGCTGGGCCGGACCGGGGCGACCGAGATGCTGGTCGACATCGGCACCAACACCGAGGTCGTGCTGCACCATCAGGGCCGTCTCTACGCGGCGTCCTGCCCGGCGGGACCGGCGTTCGAGGGCGGGCTGGTCACCTACGGGATGAGGGCGTACGACGGGGCCATCGAGTCGATCCGGCTCGCCGGCGACGGGTCGGCCGCCTCCTACCAGACCATCGGCGGCGCCCCGCCGTCCGGCATCTGCGGCTCCGGCCTCACCGACCTGCTGGCCGAGCTTCGCCGCCTGGACCTGATGACGCCTTTGGGCGTGTTCGCCAAGGACCGCAAGCTGGCCGCCATCGACCTGGTCCCCGAGCGGGGGATCACCTTCTCGAGGCGCGACATCGGCAACCTGGCCCAGGCCAAGGCCGCCAACTACTGCGGCCAGTTCATCGTGATGCGCACCGCCGGGGTAACTCCGTCCGGCATCGACCGCCTCTACCTGGCGGGAGGCTTCGCCAACTACCTGGACGTCCGCAACGCCATCGAGATCGGCCTCATCGCGCCGGTGCCCGAAGAGCGGGTGGTGAAGGTGGGGAACGCGTCCATCGAAGGGGCGCGCGCCCTGCTCGTGGACCGGACCAGGCGCCCCCGGGCGGAGGAACTAGCCAAGCGGGTGACCCATCTCGAACTGGAGACCACCCCCGACTTCTTCGAGATCTTCGTGGAGGGATGCCAGATGAAGCCCATGCCCGACACTCTCCCGCCGGCCCCCGAGAGCGCCGGTCCGGCGGTCCCCGAGCTGGTGTAGCGATGACCGCACCGAGATTCGTAGTCATCGGCGAGAACGTCCACACCAGCCGCATCGTCCTGCGGAAGGGCAAGCGCTTCGCCGTCGAGAACGGCGTGGAAGGCGTCACCTTCGAGACCCTTGACGGGGAGGCCGGGCTCCTTCCGATCTCCGCCGCGATGCAGGCCACCAAGGCCTATGACGAGGGTCGGATCAAGCACATCGCCCTGGCGGTTGACGCCGCTATGGGGGAAGAGGGCGACCCTGACCTGGGCCTGGAGTACCTGCGGCGGGTGGTAGCCGATCAGGAGCGGACCGGCGCCCACTACCTGGACGTCAACGTGGACGAGATCTCCCTCCGGACCGCCGAGCAGCGGGCCGCCATGGATTGGCTGGTCGGCTTCGTGGGCTCGCTGACCGATCTGCCCATCTCGGTGGACTCCTCCGATATCACCGTCATCGAGGCCGGGCTGGCGGCCGCCCGCCGAGCCGGCGACGCCTCGCCCATCCTCAACTCGGCCTCTCTGGAGCGGACCGAGGCGGTGGAGCTCGCGGTCGAGTACGGCGCCCGGGCGATCGTCACCGCGGCCGGCGCCGACGGCATGCCATCCAGCGCAGCGGAGCGGATCGACAACGCCTCCCGGATGGTGGAACGGGCCCTCGGCGCGGGCCTTCGCATCGGGGACCTGTTCGTGGATCCACTGGTCTTCCCCATCTCGGTGGACGGCAGTTTCGGGCTGCACACGCTGGAGGCGATCCGTACCCTCCGGGACCGCTACGGGCCCGATATCCACATCACCGGAGGCATGAGCAACGTCTCGTTCGGCATACCCGCCCGCAAGCTGATGAACGCCGCCTTCATCAACCTGGCCGTCGAGGCGGGCGCGGACAGCGGCATTATCGACCCCGTCATGAACCCGCTGGCCGAGGTCTTCTCGGTGGACCGAGGCTCCGAGGCCTACAAGCTGGCCGAGGACACCCTGCTGGGCCGCGACGAGATGTGCATGAATTACATCATGGCCTGGAGGAAGGGTCGCCTCGACACGCCGATCGGGTAGCGGGCCGCCAGAAAAGGCGGCGATGGGTCGGCCCGTGATGCCTCGACCCGGGGTTTCATCGCCGGCTATCGGACCAACCGGACGTCCTCCGGGACCGTCCCGGACGCCGCCGTTCCCTGAGTCGAGGCCGGGGTCCGGCTCCTGTCCCGGACCGGCAAGAACGCGAAAATCGCGCCGGCGGGCTCCGCCCGCCGGGCCCGCCCCCACCGCCACCACCTTGGTCCGAGGCGCGACCGCCTGAGCCCTGGACGGGCGGCCTCGAACGATTTGATCCCTCATACGGCCCGGTCGACGGCGGAGCCGCTGGTAATTGCGATGTCCGGCAACATATAGCAAGGGTGTGACAGTTTCAACCCCCTTGTCGCCGGCAGTGGCCGGGGCCGGAGGTCGGGACCGATTCCAGGTAGGTCGATACGCCGTTCAACCCGTCATAACCGGACGAACCAACGAGTCAGGGACGCCGACCGCCCTCCAGGCGATCCCGGATGGCGGCGAGCGCGGCGTTGGCGCCGCACATCCCGTGGACGCCGGGTCCGGGCGGGGTGGCCGCAGAGCACAGGAACACGCCCGGGATACCGGTCCGGTAGGGGTTGCGGAACGGGCCCGGACGGCCGAGCATCCGGCGGAGGCTGTGGGCGCCCGTGGCTGTGTCGCCGGCCGGGTAGTTGGGGTTGTAGGACTCGAAGTCGAGGGGAGCGGTGACCCGCGCCGCCAGCACCAGGTCGCGAAAGCCGGGTGCGAAGCGCTCGATCCGGCGCTCGACCCGTTCCCTCACCGGCTCGGTGCTGCCGGAGGGCACATGGGTGTAGACCCAGGCGGTGTGCTGTCCATCCGGCGCTCGGGCCGGATCGAAGAGGCTCTGCTGGCCGACCAGCACGAAGGGGCGGTCCGGGACGGCCCCCTCCGCTACCGATCTTTCCGCCCCGGCGATCTCCCCGTACGTTCCTCCCACATGCACCGTTCCGGCCCGGCGACACTCCCGGGCCGTCCACGGGATCGGGCCATCCAGTGCGTAATCGATCTTGTAGGAGGCCGCGCCGCCCCGGTAGCGGCGGATCCGGCGGTGGGCCGTCCGGCCGAGCGCCTTGCGGCCGTAGACGGCGACCAGCGTCCGGGGATGGGTGTCGAACAGGACCGCCTTAGCCCCTGGAATGTCGGCGGGCGTCCTGACCGGATGGCCGGTCCGTACCGACCCGCCCAACGCTTCGAGGTGGCCGGCGAGGGCCTGGCTGATCGCGTCCGAGCCGCCCTCCGCGATCGGCCATCCGCCGACATGGGCCAGGGCGCCGAGCACCAGGCCGATGCCGGCGGTGCCCGGCGTCTCCAGCGGAACCATCGCGTGGGCGGCCAGTCCGGCGAACAGGGCCCGGCCGGCGGGGGTTCGGAACCGCCGGGCGAAGACCGCCGCCGGGAGGGCCGCCCGGAACGAGCCGGGCGCCGGCCAGGGTCGTCGGGCGAGGGGTTTCAGGGCGCGCGCGGCGAAGTCATCCCAGCCCGTGGCGATCCGGCCCACGGCCCGGCGCCACAAGTCCGAATCGTCCCCGAGGCCCTCGCAGGTCCGGTCCAGCGAGCGCCACAGCGCCGCCGCACCGCCATCGTCGAAGGGGTGGGCCAGCTGGACCTCCGGTACGATCCAGCGGAGCCCGAGCCGTTCCAGAGGCAGCCGGTCGAAGAGCGGGGAGGCCGCGCCCAGCGGATGGAAGCCGGAGCACACGTCGTGGCGAAAGCCCGGCAGGGTCAGCTCCGCGGTCCGGGTGCCCCCGCCGATGGTCCCGGCGGCCTCCAGCACCAGCACGCGGTGCTCCCGTTCCGCCAGCACCACGGCCGCGGCCAGGCCGTTGGGTCCCGAGCCGACGACAACCGCGTCGTGGGCGGCCATGGTCAGCGGCGGGCACCGCCCGTCAGGACGGAGGGCCGGCTGCGTTCGGGTGTCGATCGCAGGATCAGGTAGCCGATTACCCCGGCCAGGATCGAGCCGGTGAAGATGCCGATCTTGGACAGATCGATGACCGTGTGGTCCGTGAAGGCCAGCTCGCCGATGAACAGGGCCACCGTGAAACCGATGCCGGCCAGCGTTGCGGTGCCGATCATGTGCTGCCATCCGACACCGGAGGGCAGGCGGCCCCAACCCAGCTTGACCACCAGCCAGCCGAAACCCGTCACTCCGATCGCCTTCCCGACCACCAGGCCGACCGCCACCCCCAGCGCGACCCGCGAGGTGACAGAGTCGACCAGATCGATCCCGGCGAGGGATACGCCCGCGTTGGCCAGTGCGAATATCGGAACGATCACGAAGGCGCTCCAGACGTGGAGCAGGTGCTGGAGGCGGGACAGCGGGGAGATGGACTCCCTGGCCACATCCGCGAGCATCCGCGCCTCGTACTCGACCTTCTCCTGGAAGCCGGGCTCGGCGGAGTGGGCCGGGAAGATGTCGACGATTCTCCGCGCGGCGCGGTCGAATTCGCGGTTGTCGTACAGGGAGCGGGAGGGGGTGATGAAGCCGAGGATCACGCCGGCGATGGTGCCGTGGACCCCTGATTCCAGGAAGCAGTACCAGGCGATTATGGCCATCGGAGCGTAGAAGATGTGGGATCGGACGTTGACCCTCGTTGCTATGGCGATCAGAACCAGGAAGCCGATCCCCAACCCCAGGTATGCGAGACTGAGATCGGCGGTGTAGAAGATGGCGATGACGGCGATCGCGCCGATGTCGTCGGCGATGGCCACTGCCAGCAGGAACAGCCGCGCCCCGACGGGCACCCTGGAGCCGAGCAGGGCCAGCACGCCGAGCGAGAAGGCGATATCGGTCGCCATCGGAACCCCCCATCCCCGGAGGGCGGCCGGATCGCCGGCGTTGAAGGCCACGTAGATGAGCGCCGGGAGGACCATGCCGCCCAGGGCGGCGACCACCGGGAGGGCGGCCTTGCGAGGGTCGCGGAGCTCTCCCAGAACGAGTTCCCGCTTGATCTCCAGCCCCACTACCAGGAAGAAGATCGTCATCAACCCGTCGTTGACCACATGCTTGAGGTCCTCGGAGAAGTGGATGGGACCGAGAGACACTTCCAAGTGCTGGTCATGCCAGAAATGCACGTACGAATCCCCGAATATCGGGAGGTTCGCCCAGACCATGGCGGCTACGGCGGCTGCCACCAGGACGATGCCCGATGAAGCCTCGATGTTGGTCAGCCGGAGGACCGGGCGAACGAACCTGGCGGGGATGAACCGATCGGAATCGATCCAGTTCTTGCTAGTCCGATCCACGGCTCGGGAGTCTAGACAATCTTGTGTCAGTCCTCGGCCACCCGGTTTCGCCCATTGGCGATCCTCAACGAACCGGGCGGATGCTCAGGCCGAGCAACGTTTCCGACTTTCTGTTGTCATCCACCGTGCCTAACGTCCATGGCCATGTCGACAGGACTTGTACAGAACCGCGCTCTGAGGTTGGTCCTCCTGGGGCTGGGCCTCCTGTTCGCGGCGATCGGCATCGTCGGCATCTGGATCCCCCTGATCCCCACCACCGGGCCGATTCTCCTGGCCGCCTTCCTGTTCTCGAAGTCCTCTGCCCGCTTCGATCGATGGGTGGTCGAGCATCGGGTGTTCGGGCCGATCATCAGGGACTGGAGATCCGGCCACGGGTTCACCCTCCGCCTCAAGGCGGTTGCGGTGATCGCCATCGCCCTGTCCTTCACGATCACGCTCGGCTTCGCGCTCGACAGCCCGATGATGCGGTTGCTCCTGGGGCTGTTCGGCATCGGCCTGATCGTCTACATCCTCCGGCTACCCACCAAACCCGAGACCGGGCCCGCGGCATAGGAGCGTGGCAAACGGTCCGGTTGGCCCGGTAGCCGGCGACAGAACCCCAGGCATCGGCGTGGCGGGCCAACCGTCCCAGGGTATTTGGGCATGCTCCACTCCCGCCGTCGGCGGGCTCACAGGTGGGCGATGGCTTCGATGACCTTGAGCCGGGCTGCCCTCCAGGCCGGATAGACCGCGAACAGGATCCCCAGCAGGCCGGTGGCGAACAGCCAGAAGAGCAGGCTCCCCAGCACACCGGCCACGGACGCCGAGGACGGCAGCCACGGAATGGCGAAGACCGTGAAGCCCTGGTCCTCCAGCGCCCTGATCAGTGCCCAACCGAAGAAGATGCCCAGGCCGATTCCCATCAGGGCGCCGAACACAGAGACTATGGACGCTTCGGCCCGGACCATCCGGCGGGTGGTCCGCCGGTCGAGGCCCACCGCCCGAAGGAGACCGATCTCGCGGGTCCGTTCGAACACCGCCAGGGCCATGGTGTTGGTCACTCCGAGCATCCCGATGACCACGGCCAGGGCCAGCAGGGCCAGTATGAAATTGAGCACCCCGTTCAGCTGGGCCTCTGCCTCGCTCTGCAGATCATCGAACGTCTGGACCACCACGTTCGGGTAGTCGGCCAGCAGCGGCTCGACGGCGGCCTTCAGCTCGTCCGCGGTGGCGCCCTCCACCGCCTTCGCGTAGACCTGGGAGTGCTGGTCCACCCCTGAGGCCGATATCCAATCACTCGCGGGGATGCCGACTATCCCGGCCCAGGCGGGTCCTTCGGCGATGCCCACCAGGGTGAACGGGAGCTCGCCGGCCTGCTCGAACTCGATCACCAGGGAGTCACCCAACTCGAGGTTCCCGTTCTCGGCGATCGACGCCTCCATGACGACCTGTCCCGGGCCGGGGTCGAGCGTGCCCTGGAACGCATCGGGTGGTAGGAAGTCGGCCAGGTTCGGTTCCATCCCTGTGATCAGGGTCTCGGTAACGGTCTCGGTGGTAGTGGTCTCGGAGGTAGTCGTCTCGGAGGTGAAAATCCCCCAGCCGACCCAGATCCGGGTCACGTTCGCGACGAGATCAGATCCCACGACGCGGTCCGCGATCTCGGGGGCGAAGGCAGCGGTCGGGTCACCGAACTGGCCGTCCGGCCGGATGATCACGTCGGCGACCACATCGTCGGCCAGCACCTCGTCGATTGTTCCGCGGATGGAGCCGGTGAGGGTGGAGGCCAGTGCCACCAGCGTGATGCTGATCGTCACCGCCGCGGCCGTGGCCGCCGTCCGGCGGGGGCTCCGCATGGCGTTCCGCCTGGCCAGCCTGCCGGATGTGCCCGTCAGGCGTTCCAGGATGCTCCCGAGGAGGTTGGTCACGGGCCCCGCCGCCAGCGGGCTGAGCACGAAGACCGCCAGGAAGATCACCCCGACCCCGACTCCTACGTAGACCACCGGGCTCGGCCCGGAACCGGTGTCCCCGAACAACCCGAAGAAGAGAGCGGCCAGCCCCAGTACCAGGATCACCGCGCCCACCATGGCGCGGCGCAGGAATCCGCCCCGGGCCGGGCCGGCGGCATCGTCCCTGAGGGCGGCCATCACCGAGACCTTGGAGGCCCGCCGGGCCGGGATCAGGGCGGAGACGAATGTGATCACCGTGCCCGCCGCCAGGCCGACTATCACCGTGCGGGGCTTGATCGACAGCGTGGTGGTAGGTATGTCGATCCCGGCAGCCGGCAGTATCAGCTGGAGACCGAAGGCGATCATGATGCCGAAGCCCACCCCGAGGAGGGCGCCGAGGAAGCCGATGGTCACCGCCTCGAGCAGGACGATTCCCCTGATCTGGCGCGTTCCGGCGCCCAGGGCTCGCAACAGCGCCAGTTCCCTGGTCCGCTGGCTCACCACGATCCGGAAGGTGTTGTATATGAGGAAGGAGCCCACGAACAGGGCCACCCATCCGAACACCGACAGGAATATGGTGAAGAAGGAGAGAGCGCTCTGGATGTCGGCGGCCTCCGCCTCCGCAGCATCCTGGCCCGAAACGACGGTCGCGTGGTCAGGCAGAACCGCCTGGATACCGGCGATCACCTCCTCGATCTGGGCCCCCGGAGTGACCTGCACCGCCCCTCCCGACAGCAAGCCGGGGCGCTGCAGCACGGACTGGGCGGTCGGAAGGTCGAAGAACACCCATGTGGTGCCGCCCAGGCTGTTGTCCTCGCCGAACACGGCGATTCCCGCAAGCGTGAGATCCAGGCGCCCGACCACATCGGAGACCACCGTCACCCGGTCCCCGATCCCGAAGCCTCCCAGGTCGGCGATCCCGCGATCCAACGCCACCTGCCCGCTTCCGACCGGGAAGGCGCCTTCGGCGATCGTGAAGCCGCTTACGCCGTCGCTCTCCGCGGGAGATAGGCTGGACACGAAGGTGGGCGGCCCCGGACCGCTGCTCAGGACCTCGCCCTCGGCGTCAAGGACGGTTACGCCCATGCCCTGGAGGACGGGGAACGCCTCGTCCACCCCTTCGACCTCGTCGATCAGGGCGAAGTCGGCTTCGTCGAGATAGGTACCCTCGCCGAAGCTGAAGTCGGATTCGGTCCCGATCGCGATGTCGATCCCCGAATAGGCGTCGGCGAAGATGCCGTCGAAGGCCTTCCCGATCGTGTCGGTGTAAACGTAGACCCCGCTGATCAGGCCGACCCCGAGGATGATGGCCAGGGCGGTGAGGACTAGGCGCACCTTGTGGGCCCAGACGCCCTTGAGGGAAACCCGCAGCATCAGTACTCCAGGCTCTTGAGGCGGTCGAGAATCCGATCCGGGTTGGGGTCCTCCATCGAGTCGACCACCCGCCCGTCGGCCAGGAACACGATCCGGTCGGAGTAGCCGGCGGCGTTGGCGTCGTGGGTAACCATGACGATGGTCTGGGCATGCTCCTTGACCGCCGACCGGAGGAAGTCGAGCAGGTCGGCACTGGCCCTCGAGTCGAGGTTGCCGCTCGGTTCATCGGCGAAGATCAGCTCCGGTCGGGAGACCATGGCGCGGGCTGCCGCCACCCGCTGCTGCTGGCCGCCCGACAGCTCGGACGGACGGTGCTTGAGCCGGTCCGCCACACCCAGGGTCTCCACGACCGAGTCGAACCAGGACCGGTCGACCTTGGCGCCGGCCAGGTCGAGGGGGAGGGTGATGTTCTCGCTGGCCGAAAGGGTGGGGACCAGGTTGAAAGCCTGGAAGATGAAGCCGATCCGCTCTCGGCGGAGCTTGGTAAGCCGGCGGTCGCTTAGGGTTGACAGGTCCTGGTCCCCGATGAACACGGAACCCTCCGTCACCGAGTCGAGTCCGGCCATGCAGTGCATGAGCGTCGACTTGCCCGAGCCCGACGGGCCCATCACCGCGGTGAACTCCCCTTTGGCGAACGCCACGGATATGTCGTCGAGCGCCGTGACGCGGGTGTCGCCCCACCCGTACACCTTCGTGACGCCTTCGGCGCGAGCCGCCGCACTGTTCATTTCGGAAGGTCCTTTCGGTAGGGGTATTTGGGGCCGGGTGCACCGGAACAACGACCATCCGCCGTTCCGCGCCGTACGTCCATGATCAAGCTGCCGCTCTCCGTGTCGACCGGCGCCGGGTTTGGTTTGCGTCACAAACCAGATTACCACCTAGGGTTTGCCGCGCAAACCAACATATCACTGGTTGAGTATCCCAACTGGCCTGGATCGCCGGACACGATGCCGGTAGTGGCAGTTGCTCCGCATGGTTCCCCACTGTGGTCGCGGGCTCGCGGTATGTCTATGGGGGATCACCCTCGAATGTTCCTCATGTCGCATCCGGTATGCGGGAAATGGCCTCGACTTCGACCCTACCAACCTCAGCCCGCTACAAGAACCGGCGGACACCCACCCACGTATCCCCCCATCCGTCCGGGCGCGTCGCGAGGACGGACCAGGGGTCCGTCACGCCTGCCGGCGGTCGCGGTTATCCTCCCGTGTCGATGCGCTTGGTCATCGCGCGCTGCTCGGTCGACTACCGCGGCCGCCTCACCGCCCACCTTCCTCCTGCTACCCGCCTGATCATGGTCAAGGCGGACGGATGCGTGTCCATCCACGCCGACGGCGGCGCCTACAAGCCTCTGAACTGGATGAACGCCCCCAATACGCTGGTCGAGGAGGAGGATCGCTGGGTGGTGACCAACCCGAAGAGGGAGGAGTTGACTATCCGGATCGAGGAGGTCTTGTCCGACAGCCGTTTCGATCTGGGTCAGGATCCCGGGTTGGAGAAGGACGGCGTGGAGGCCCATCTCCAGGAGTTGCTGGCCGCCAAGCCGGAGTTGTTGGAGGAGGGGATGGTGGTTGTTCGCCGGGAATACCCCACCGACATCGGGCCGGTCGACCTGCTGTGCCGGGCTGCGGACGGCGACACGGTGGCGGTCGAGATCAAGCGGAAGGGCGAGATGGACGGAGTGGAGCAGCTGACCCGTTACCTGGATCGGCTCGGCAACGACTCGCGGCTCCATCCGCTCCGGGGAGTGCTCGCCGCCACGATCATCGCCCCCCAGGCGAAGGTGCTGGCGGCGGCACGGGGAATCGCCTGCGTGGAGGTGGACTACGAGCAACTGAGAGGCGCCCCGTCCAAACACCTGCGCCTCTTCTAGCGAGGGTGGCCGTGCTCAATAAGGCCCGCCCGGAACCCGGCGAGCACCGCTCCAGCCAGCCGGATCAGACAAAGGGGTTGAACTTGTCACAGGCCTCCTATACGTTGCCCATTGCCAAGCACCTAATGGGGGTCCACCGCTTCTTCTGGTTTGTCTGGGAGGGTGTGGTGGTTGAGCTGGCTGGCCGGTGAGTACTCCAAGCTCCTGGAAGGCTGATTCCTAGGTGTAGATCGTGCCCCGGCCGGTTAGTGAGGGCTGCTTGTAGCGCTCATGGGGTGGCGTGCCATGAAGAGCACTGATCCATTAGGTCGCCGCCAGGCGTTCTCCATAGCTCAGAAAGAGCAGGTCCGCGCAGAAGGAGGCGAAGGATGATCTTTGTGGGAGATGACTGGGCTGAGGCGCATCACGATGTGTGTCTCATGGACGAGTCCGGAACTCGACTGGCCTCTCGGCGGCTGCCAGAAGGCCTGGGGGGTGTGGCTCAGTTGCATGAGATGATCGCCGAGCACGTATCGGAGCCGGCTGAGGTGGTGGTAGGTATCGAGACTGATCGTGGTCTGTGGGTCGGTGCTCTGGTCGGGGCGGGTTATGAGGTGTATGCGATCAACCCGATGGCAGTGTCGCGTTACCGGGACCGTCACAGCCAGGGTGGAGCCAAATCCGACCGTGGTGATGCCAAGGTGTTAGCCGACCTATTACGCACCGACCGGCACAACCACCGCCCGGTTGCCGGTGACAGCCCCGAAGCCGAAGGGATCAAAGTCCTGGCTAGGACACATCAGAACCTGATCTGGGCTCGGGTGCGTCACACCAACCAGATCCGCAGCGCCCTGCGCGAATACTACCCCGCAGCCCTCGAAACCTTCGGGGACCTGGCAAATCGCGATGCTCTGGCCGTCTTGGGTCGGGCACCCACACCCACCCAGGGCGCCCGCCTGACCGTCACCCAGATCCGGGCCGCTCTTAAAGCCGGGGGCCGGAAACGCAACCTCGACGCGGCTGCCCGCAAAATACAGAAAGGTCTCCGAACCACCCATCTCAGCGCACCCGGACCGGTCGAGGACGCCTACGCGACAACCGTGGGCGCCCTATTGGCAATCCTTGCGGAAACCAACCGCCAGATCGCCGAGCTCGAAGCAACCCTGGAAACCTGTTTTGAACAGCACCCGGACGCCGCTATCTACCTCTCCCAGCCAGGACTCGGTAAAGTGCTCGGCGCCCGGACGCTCGGTGAGTTCGGGGACGACCCCGACCGTTACACCAGCGCCAAGTCTCGCAGGAACTACGCCGGCACGTCGCCCATCACCATCGCGTCAGGACGCAAACACGCCGTCCTCGCTCGCCACATCCGTAACCGGCGCCTCTACGACGCCCTCGACCAATGGGCATTCTGCTCCCTAACCAGAAGCCCAGGCGCCCGAGCCTTCTACAACCAACGACGAGCAGCCGGCGACCTCCACCACCAAGCACTACGAGCCCTAGCCAACCGACTCGTAGGTATCCTCCACGGATGCCTCAAACACCAAACCCCCTACGACGAACACACCGCCTGGGCCCACCGAACCGCCCTCGACCAAGCCGCAGCTTGACATTTGCACGCCTGGGGTGTCTACACCGTCCGCAAGCGTCTCACCGATCGGAGCGGCCGGACCGCAGGGAACATACGCAGGTTCCATGGAGCGACCCGCCGAATCACCCGGCACCAGCCCGGGCATGGCCGAACACGCTCCGAACCAACGGTGGTGGAGGCGGGGGAGGGCCCAGCGGGCGAGGCCAGCTGGCCGCGATTTTCGCGCTCTTTTGATGATCGGGACGCCGGGCATGTTCCAGGTCGTGCTCTACCGGCCCGAGATACCTCCCAACACGGGCAACATCATCCGCCTGTGTGCCAACACCGGCGCCGCCCTGCATCTGGTCCACCCGCTCGGGTTCTCCATGGATGACACCCGTCTGAGGCGGGCCGGCCTCGACTACCACGAGTACGCGAGCGTCAGGGAACACTCCGACTTCGAGGCATACCTGGAGACGGCCCGGCCGGCGCGCCTGCTCGCCATGTCGGGAGGCGGACGCAGGTGGTACTCCGACGTGGTCTACAGGGAGGGGGACGGATTGCTGTTCGGGCCGGAGAGCGTCGGGCTGGGCGGGCGCATCCTGGGACACGAGGGGGTGACCGAGACCCTCCGGATCCCGATGCTGCCGGATCGCAGGAGCCTCAACCTTTCCAATGCGGTAGCGATCGTCCTGTTCGAGGCCTGGCGCCAGTTGGAGTTCGGCGGCGGGGTCTGACCGGCGGACCCGGGCGACGGCTCAGCCGGCCAGGGCCCGCAAGGCAACCGCCTCCGCCAGGGCGCTCCGCCTGAACTCGCCCAGGTCGAGGCTTTCGTCAGGCCCGTGGATGTAGCTGGTGGGATCGCCCGCTCCGGTCAGAACCAGATCGGCCCCGGGGAACGCCTCGGAGAAGGCCTGCACGAACGGGATGGAGCCGCCGATGCCGGTGTAGACGGCGTCGCGTCCGTACGCGTGGCGGAAGCCGGCCTGGAAGGCTTCGTAGGCGGGGCCGGACGTATCCAGCGAGAAGGGATGGGCGGACGCGCCCCGTTCCACATTGACGGCGGCGCCCCACGGAACCGCCCTCTCCAGATGGCGTACCAGGGAGTCCATCGCCCGCTCGGGATCGTCGCCGGGCGCCAGCCGGACCGACACCTTGGCCCGGGCCTCCGGCACCAACTGGTTGATGGAGCTCGCCACCGGAGGTGCGTCGATCGAGAGTATCGACACGGCAGGCCCGGCCCACAGGCGCTGCGTGATGGATCCCTCGCCGATAGCCTCCACCCCTGCAAGCACCCCGGCATCCCGGCGGGCCTCGTCCCAATCGGCATCGATAAGCGGGCGTTCCCCGCGCACCAGGCCGGGAACCGCCACGTTTCCCTGCTCATCGTGGAGGGAGGCCAGAGCCCGCACCAGTACGGAGAGAGCGTCGGGGAATGCTCCTCCCCAGACACCGGAATGAACCCCCGCCTCCAGGGTGCGGACTTCGATGGTGCAGTCGATCAGACCCCTGAGGGAGGTGGTCAGCGCGGGTATCCCCACCGCCCAGTTGGCGGCGTCGGCCACCACAATGACATCGGCGGCCAGCAGGTCGCGGTATCGGGCCAGGAACCCGTCCAGGTGGACGGAACCGATCTCCTCCTCGCCTTCGAGGAATACCTTCACGCCCACGGGCGGCCGGCCCTCATGGGCCCTTATAGCTCCCGTGTGGATCACGATCCCGACCTTGTCGTCGGCCGTACCCCGGCCGTACAGGCGACCTCGGGACTCGGTCGGCTCGAAGGGCGGGGTGTTCCACAGCTCGGCGGGGCCGGGGGGTTGCACATCATAATGCGCGTAGAGCAGGACGGTGGGAGCGGCGGGGTCGGGAGGGCCGATCTCGGCGAAGACGGCCGGGTGGGAACCGTCCAGTTCGAGGATCCTTACCCCCTCCAGGCCCGCCCTCTCCAGCTGGGCGGCGGATACCTCGGCGCCGTGGCGTACCCGGCCGGGATCGAATCCGGGAGCGCTTATCGAGTCGACCCGGACGAGCTCCTCCAGGTCGCTTCTCAGCGTGGGGAACAGCTCGTCGACGGCCGAAGTCAGATCATCATGCATGGCGGAGAGGCCGGGTCGCGCGCCTGGTCATTCAGTTGATGGCGCCTCGGCCATCGGAGGCGGGACGACCGGGTCGATACCCAGGTCGGCATAGGTGGCCATGGGGAAGTACGGGATGCCGAGATCGGCGAAGGCGTCCGTGGCCGTGTCGCCCCGGTCAGCCAGCGTTACCGCCGCCACCACCTCGGCGCCCGTCCGGCGGACCGCGCCGAGGGCGTCGAGGATGGACCCGCCGGTTGTGACCACGTCTTCGACGAGCAGCACCCTGTCGCCGGAGCCGACCTGTAATCCCTCGATGCGCCGCCGGGTCCCTCGGCCCTTCTGCTGCTTACGGACGATGAACCACTGCTTGTTGCTCACCGCGGCGATGCCCACCGCCAGCGCGTCGGCGCCCAATGTGAGGCCTCCGGCGGCATCGAACTCTATGCCGGCCGCGCCGACAGCCTCGACGATGGCATCGCATGCGACTTTGAGGTCCTGCCACGCGGCAAAGGCCTCCTTGCCGTCGATGAAGTCCCTGGACATGGCTCCGCACGCCAGCTGCATCTCCTCATCGCGCCGGCTCAGCGCCTTCGTCCTCAGGATCTGTTGAAGCCCGGCGCGTAGCTGCGAGGGCACGGCGGTTCTCCTCCTGGTGCGGCGGCCCGAACCATAGCCCTGATGCCCGGCTGTTCCGACATGCCGGATGCAGATCAGCTCACCACAACCGCATCACTGCGGGGGCGCCTACCTCACCGGACGGGGTGAAGGTCACGCCCAAGCCGGGCTGGGCACCGCTCCGGGAATCCGGCGTCCCGCGGTCCGTCTCGTTGAGAGCGGCCGGAGCGGGCTAGCCTTGTCCGACGGGCAATCTCGTGGGCCGTTCAGCGGTCGAGGAGTCATGCTCACGCACGGATTCCGGAGGATCGGAAGGGTTGGAGTTGCAGGCCGAGGTAGCGGTAGGAAGGGTGATCGGGCCCGGCCGGCGTCCCGTGGCGGCGATGCTTGCTGTGGCGCTTATCGCCTCGGCGACTGCCTTCCGTCCACCACCCGCTCGGGCAGCGAATGGTGTTGCCGATCACCTGCCCGCTGCGACTGCCTGTGCCGGAGCGGCCACCAAGTCCGCTGGGTTCGTGGATACGCTCGGCCTGTTCGCTGAATCGTCCATAGACTGCCTGGCCTACTACGGCATAACAAGCGGGACGGCGCCGAACGTCTTCACGCCGGATTCGCCCGTCACCCGGTGGCAGATGGCGTTGTTCCTGGTAAACGCCGCGCCCCTTGCCGGGGTCGACCTGAGCCCACCGGTCGATCAAGGCTTCCAGGACATCGGGCGCCTCCGGCCCTCGGCTCAGGACGCGATCAACCAGCTGGCGAGCCTGGGTATAACACGCGGTACCTCGGCCACCACCTTCTCGCCCAACGCACTGGTCAACCGCAGCCTGATGGCGTTGTTACTGCATCGGTTCCTCCGCCAATCGGACGTCGGGCCGGGTGGGGTCAGCGCCAATAGCGTCAGACCGGACGACACCATCTTCTCGGATATCGGCCACCTCAGCGATGCCGCGAGCCACGCCATCCGGGTCCTGTTCGAGATGGGGGTGACGTCCGGTACCTCGGCAACCACCTTCTCACCCTCGTCGATCGTGACGCGAGCGCAGATGGCCGTCTTCATCACCCGGATGCTGGCGCACACCAATGCCCGTCCCGCCGGCGTGACCATGGTTGCCGCGGCCGACCGGGTGTCCTCGGGCGACACGCTGATCGTGCACGTCTCGGTGCGGGACAGTAATCGTCGGCCGGTTGCGCGCGGCTACCTGGATCTGTTCACCACACCGTTCGCCAGGCCCCTGGCCTCCTTCGACAGCGACGGCCACTGTGTCAACGACATGGAAGCGGTGTTCGGTGAGTCCGTGTGCAGAGTCGACCAGCTCGACCAGCGCCTCGACGATCGTGGCAATCTGCTGGCCGTTCTCCAGCCCACCGATCATGTGGCGCTCTGGGCGTGGACCGGGTCCACCGGTGACACATTCGTCTTCGGCGGTGTTCCGAGCGACATGGTTCGAGTATCGGTGTGGAAGCATGCAGTCGCTGTGGATGTCCTGGACGATCTACCTCCCACGGCCCTCGCAGCTCCGATGGGCGAGGCCGTAGGAATCACCGTCCGGCTGGTGGACGAGGATGGCGGGGTAGTGGAGGACCAGGGTGTCCGTGTTCAGGTGAGTACCACCTTCGAGATCAATGGGATCAGGCAACAACAAGTTGTCAGGACCTATCTGACAGATGACAAGGGGAAGGTGGAACTGTCCTTCCTGGGTAGGGACCCCAGCTCGACACGGGTCGGTGACACCGTCAGGATGGATCTGGACGTGACCGCCGGATTCCTCGATGTATTGGACCGGACCACGCCGGGAGTGGTCAACCACGATGCCGTCGAACCCCGGGACGTCTGGTTCACATGGTCCGATGAGGCGCCTCAGACCGCCACCCTCGGGCTGGCACAGACGGTGCGGTACCACGCGCTGTCGCAGACGGCGCCGGGCCCCACCAACCTGATCAGGGCTTTGCTCACCGATCAGTACGGCACGCCGATACCCGACGCCCGGATCGACTTCACGTCGGATAACCCGGACGGCATAGGCAGCACCCCGTCATCCAGGCTGACCGACCAGAGGGGTCTCGCGACTCTGCGATACCTGTGGGCCAGTGCGGATTCGGCCGCTGAACGCATAACAGCCCGGCTGGCCGGCTCCAACCTGGCGGCCGTCACCATGCAGCACTACTGGGCGAGGCCGGAGCTCAACGAGAGTTCCGGTTTGGGCGTTGTCATCCTCGTTGCCGACACCTTCCGCAATCGGATAGTCGTAGGTGGTCCCACGCCCAGGGCTATCAGCTACACGGGTAGGGACCGGTTCTTGCTGGAAGGCCGGTTGGTGACACCGGCGGTATTCGAGGAGGCGCTCGAAGGCCGCTTCTACGAACGGATCACCTACACCCGGTACTCGACCGATCCCCAGGATGTGAACACGTTCGACTTGACCAACAAGGTCGTCGGCGACGGTTAGGGCCCCGAAACCCGCCGGTCTTACAGGGAACCTCAGGTTCAGGGCGCCATGGGTGGTGTGGTGTTCCTGAGGTTCTGGGCACCACCGCTGGTGCCCTCTGCCTCAAGTTCGTGAATTCGCGAAAATCTGGTGCTTCGCACCGGGCCCTCCCCCGCCACCACCACCGTTGGGTCGGAGCGAGGTCGGCCATGCCCGGCTGGATGCCGGGGGTCGGCCGTCGCTCCATGAAGCCCCGTTTGTTCCCTCGAGCCGGCCTAGCCGAATCGGTCTTGCTTCATCGGCCGGCATAGGTGCTTGGCACTAGGCAACTTATATCTAGGGTGTGACATAGTCTGCGAGAACGCGAAAAAAGACGAAACAGGTTCCTGGTTGGGCTAGCTGGGTGACATGTGACGGGCTCGTCCCGCGCCTTGCGGCCAAAGCGATGACGCACCGAGCCGCCGCGCCGTTCCGATGGGTCCACGCCCATCTGTTCCCCCGGAACCGGTAACCTGGCCGGGTGTCGATGCCCGAGGCTCCCGCGGCCCCCCTCGAGACCGAACCGGATGGCTTGGATGATGGTGCGTCCGTGGCAACCGCCGCGCATACCGTTCTGGCGGTAAGGAGGAGGCTGGGCGGTCGGTGGTCTCTCGGGCTGGTGGGACTGGTCCTAGTCCTCCATGGCGGCGGCCTGCTGTTCGAGCGGTTGCCCGCTCCTTCAAGCGTCGGCGGCGAGCCGGAGCCGGATGGCGGCGGTCTGTTGTTCGGGTGGTCGCTCACCCGCACGGTGCTCGAACTGATCTACCCGAACCGGGACCTTCCCGGGCTCGAGACGCGGGATCTGGGATGGGCGGCGATGTTCTTGATCGTCGGCGCTCTGCTGGTCGTGTGGACATCGGTCAGGTTGGTGAGCCGGAGGCCGATCGTGCGCGGGGACCCGGACGGCCTGGGACTGGCGGTACGGGGACCTTTCCGGCGACCGATCACCATCCCTTGGAGGGAGGTTGCCGGCGTCTCGGCGACGACGGTGACCGACGATTACGGAGACGTCCCCGCGTTGCTGATCCGTCTGGCGGACCCGAGCCGGATCGGACCCAATCCCTGGGGCGCAAGTTGGGTCGAGCCCTCCACCCTGTCTGTCAGCGCGCCGGACTGGGAACAGGATCCCCACGGCGTCGCCGACCGTCTGCGGGAAGTTGCAGCGCTCGGCACCCGCCTGCCGCCGGAAGAGACCGGACCCGACCCGGCGCCACCCGCGACGATCGTCGATCCGGCTCCTGACGTGCCTCTCGGCGAGGGGGACGCATGATCGATGTAGGCGCTCACGTGCCCGGCGAGGATCCGGTAGCCGAGGCCGTCTCACGGGGCGTGGACCTGGTCCAGGTTTTCCTCGGCCCGCCGCAATCGTGGAAGAAGCCCCCGCCACGACTCGACGCTCGGGAACTGAAGGACTCGCCGGTGAGAATCTACGTCCATGCCCCCTACCGGCTCAACGTGGCCAGCCCCAACAACCGGATCCGCATCCCGAGCCGCAAGACCCTGGCCAACATCGTCGACGCCGCCGAGCAGATCGGCGCGGCCGGCGTCGTGGTGCACGGCGGCCATGTGACCGGTGGCGAGCCGGTCGAGAACGGGTTCCCGCGCTGGCGCAAGGCTCTGGAGAGCTTCGAGACCGACCTTCCCATCCTTATCGAGAACACGGCCTCGGGCGACAACGCCCAGGCCCGGCGCATCGATGACCTGGCCCGCCTGTGGGAGGTTATCGGCGACCTCGGACCCGG
The DNA here is from genome assembly GCF_965221825.1 of Candidatus Spongiisocius sp. Taxonomy (GTDB): domain Bacteria; phylum Actinomycetota; class Acidimicrobiia; order Spongiisociales; family Spongiisociaceae; genus Spongiisocius. Next base: position 1,915,599 of record NZ_OZ244917.1, on the reverse strand, counting down.
ATTCTGCCTGGACACCTGCCATGTATGGGCCGGGGGAGAGCCCCTGGAAGGGGTGGTGGAGCGGGTGCTCGAGGCGACCGACCGGATCGACCTGGTCCACCTGAACGACTCGCGGGACGGGTTCGACTCCCGGCGGGACCGCCACGCCAACCTGGGCAAGGGACATATCCCCGGAGATCTGCTGGTGGAGATCGTTCGCCGGGCCGGGGCGCCCACCATCATCGAGACCCCGGGCGGCATCGCCGAGCACAACGCCGATCTGGACTGGATCAGGAACCGGCTGGCGACCGCGCCGATCCCGGTCTAGCCGGATCCGCCCTCGCCGTCGCCCCGGTAAACGGCGGCGATGTCGTCCCCGCACTCCGCCTCGATCCGTTCCATGACCGCCCCGTGGCGGGTCGCGTCGACCAGGATCCCGCTCACCTCGTCGGCCGTCATGCCCTCCACCCTCACCTGCCGGCACACTTCCCAGGCCAGGTAGTCGAGGTCGTCCGGGGGTTGCTCATCCCCGCAAGAGGCGCCGAAGAGCATGGCCATCATCAGGAACAGGCACCAGCCCCGTAGGCCTGCCCCCGTCCGATCGGAAACTCGGTCCCATCGCATCACCGTCCGTCTCACGCTAGTGACGGTGCTTCCGACGGTAGTGTCCAAGGACTATCTCTCCTTCCGACGAGGAGAATCGAAGATGGTCTCATGGTCAGCTTCGGGCCGAAAGTGATGATTCTCTCGCCGGATGCGCCACTTGATGAATGGCAGCGGCGCCAGGAGCCGGGGCCTGGAGGTGGGTCTGGTGATCTCCAAGCCGGACGCCCGCTGGGCTGCCGTGGAGGTCAGGCTGGGTGGGCAAGAGGCCGTAGACAAGGCTGCGGCGTCCCTGCTCCGACTCCGAGCCAGAGTCGACGGGGCCTCACAAGGCACTCCGTCCCGGCTCATGGTGGTCACGGCCACCGGTTACGCCTTCGAGCGTCCCGACGGGGTATGCGTGGTCCCCATCACCTCACTGGGCCGTGAATCGCATCCGAGCACTAGCCCCTCGCTGTCGGCGGTCACAGTCACGGTGTCGCCGGAGCGGAAGCGTCCTTCCAGCAGGCCCAGGGCCAGCGGGTCGACCAGGGCGGTCTGGAGGAGGCGCTTGAGCGGACGGGCGCCATAGGCGGGGTCGTAACCCTCGTAGGCCAGCCAGTCGGCCGCCTCGTCGCACAGCTCCACCGTGATGCCCCGGGCCTCGATGCGCTCGGCGAGCCGGGCGAACTGGAGGTCCACGATCTGGCGCAGATCCTGCGCCGTGAGCCGGGAGAAAACCACGATGTCGTCGATCCGGTTGAGGAACTCGGGGCGGAAGTGATTCCGCACCCGTTCCATCACCCGGCTCCGCACCGCCTCCCCGGGCAGATCCGGGGTGATCAGTTCCGAGCCCAGGTTGGAGGTCATGATCAGCACCGCGTTGGTGAAGTCCACGGTCCGGCCCTGGCCGTCGGTGAGCCTCCCGTCGTCGAGTACCTGGAGGAGCGCTCCGAACACTTCGGAATGGGCCTTTTCCACCTCGTCCAGCAGCACCACCGAGTAGGGGCGCCGCCGGACCGCCTCGGTCAGCTGACCTCCCTCCTCGTAGCCCACGTAGCCGGGAGGAGCGCCGACCAGCCGGCTGACCGAGTGCTTCTCCATGTATTCGGACATGTCGATCCGGACCATCGCCCGCTCGTCGTCGAACATGAAGGCGGCCAGGGTCTTGGCCAGCTCAGTCTTGCCCACTCCGGAAGGACCGAGGAACAGGAAGGAGCCGATCGGGCGGTTGGGATCGGCCAGACCGGAGCGGCTCCGGCGGATGGCGCCGGCCACCGCCGCCACCCCGGCGTCCTGGCCGATCACTCGCTCGTGGAGATGATCCTCGAGGTGGACCAGCCTCGCCATCTCGCTCTCCATGAGGCGCGAGACGGGGATCCCGGTCCAGCGGCTCACCACCGCCGCCACGTCCTCCTCGGTGACCTCCTCGCTGAGCATGGACATATCGGCCTGCAGGTCGGCCAGGGCCTCCTCGCGGGTCGCCAGCTCCCGATCCAGGCGGGGGAGCTCTCCGTACTGCAGCTCGGCGGCCCGCTGCAGGTCACCGGCCCGGGTGGCCTGATCCGACTCCATGCGGGCATCCTCGATCTGTTGCTTGACCGACCTGATCGCCTCGATCTCGTCCTTCTCGTGCTGCCAGTGGGTGGTCAGGCGGTCCAGTTCCTCGGTGATCTCGGCCATCTCCTGGCCGACAGCCTCCATCCGAGCCTTCGAACCCTCGTCGGATTCCTTGCCCAGCGCGTTCGCCTCGATCTCCAGCTGGCGCAGGCGGCGGGTCAACGTGTCGATCTCCTCGGGCATCGAGTCGATCTCGATGCGGAGCCGCGAGGCGGCCTCGTCCATCAGGTCGATGGCCTTGTCGGGCAGGTGCCGGGAGGTGATGTAGCGGTCGGACAGCACCGCCGCGGCGATCAGGGCGCTATCGGTGATCCGGACCCCGTGGTGTACCTCGTAGCGCTCCTTCAGACCCCGCAGGATCCCCACCGTCTCGTCGGTGCTGGGAGGGGCCACCATCACGGGTTGGAAGCGCCGTTCAAGGGCGGCGTCCTTCTCCACGTGCTTGCGGTACTCGTCGAGCGTGGTGGCGCCGATCATGCGGAGTTCGCCCCGGGCGAGAAGCGGCTTGAGCATGTTGGAGGCGTCCATCGCCCCCTCGGCGGCGCCGGCGCCCACAAGCGTGTGCATCTCGTCGATGAAGGTGACGATCCGGCCCTCGGCGGCCTTGATCTCGTCCAGAGTGGCCTTGAGGCGCTCCTCGAACTCCCCGCGGTACTTGGCTCCCGCCACCATGGCGCCCAGGTCGAGCGCCACTATGCGCTTGTTCTTGAGGCCTTCGGGAACGTCGCCGTCGAGGATGCGAAGTGCCAAGCCTTCGGCGATGGCGGTCTTGCCGACGCCGGGCTCACCGATGAGAACCGGGTTGTTCTTGGTGCGCCGGCTCAGCACCTGGATGATCCGGCGGATCTCATCGTCCCGTCCGATTACCGGGTCGAGCTTGCCCGCTCCGGCCTCGGCGACAAGGTCGCGCCCGTACCGTTCCAGAGCGGCCATCGTGTCCTCAGGGTTATCGGTGGTGATCCGCCGGGCGCCTCGCACCTCCGCCAGCACATCGGCGATCGCCTGGGCGGTGACACCGGAGTCCCGCAGGAGGCTTCCGGCTCGCGTGTCGGACCCGGCCAGGGCGGCCAGCACGTGTTCTACGGAGGTGTAGCTGTCACCGGCGGTCGCCATTCCCGTTTGGGCGTCCTCCAGGATGCGGATGGTGGCGCGGGCATAGCCGGTCTCGGTGCCTCCATACACCTGTGGGAGGGAATTGACCAGGGCCTCGGCGCCTTGCCGGAGGAGGGCCGGCGCCACGTCGAGGCGGGCGAGCAGGGGGAGGGTGACGGTGTCGGGTTGCCCGAGGAGAGCCAAGAGCAGATGGGCGGGCTCGACCGCCTGATGATGCCGAGCAGCGGCATCGTCGCGGGCCGTTACCAGGGCCGCCTGTGCCTTCTGGGTGAAACGTCCTGCGTCCATCGCTTATCCGCCTTCCCGGGAGCCGACTACCTTCATTCCCATCTGTTACAACGCCGGGTGCGCGTTGCTTATGCCCAGAAAATCTAAGCGTAAGTCTATCAACTTCAGAACCTATCAGCCTGACTGGCGGTCCTTATCTGCTGTCGCCTGACAGCCGTCTCGAGTGGTAAGCACCCTGGCGGGATGGTCCCCTCGGTAACCTCCCATAGGAACCCGGTGCTGCGTTTCGAGAACGATCCGGGACCTGACGAGGGAGCTACACGCCCGATGCCCCTGACCAGCCTTGCAGACGGCCTGTTGTTTGGAGAGCGCTACGGAGCGGGTCCGATCCAGGTGGTCGCCCTCCATGGTTGGGGTAGGGACCGGCGTGATTTCCAGCACGTTCTGCAGGATCTCGATGCGGTGGCCGTCGACCTGCCCGGGTTCGGCGCCACGCCTCCCCCGCCGGCCGCCACCGGCGCGGAGGGATACGCCCGGGTGGTGGCCGCGTGGATCGAGCAACTCCCCGACCCTCAGGTGCTGGTGGGCCACTCCTTCGGCGGCCGGGTCGCGGTGGTGCTGGCGGCTACCAGGCCGGAGCTGGTGGCCGGTCTGGTCCTGGTAGGGGTGCCCCTGCTACACCGTTCGGATCGAACCGCCCGCCGACCTTCCGTTGCCTACCGCCTGGTGCGTCTGGCCAACCGGGCCGGCCTCGTCAGCGACGAGCGCCTCGAGCGCGAGAAGCGCAGCCGTGGATCGGCCGACTACCGGGCGGCGACCGGGGTGATGCGCGACACCCTGGTGAAGGTGGTGAACGAGAGCTACGAGGACGTACTGCCCGAAGTGGTGTGCCCGGTGTCCATGGTATGGGGCGCCGACGACTCGGAGGTTCCGCTGGAGGTGGCCTACCGCGCCGGAGAGCTCTTCGAGTTCGCGGACCTTGACGTGGTGGAGGGTTGCGGCCATGACCTCCCCGGAGAGGCCCCGGACCGGATCCGGGATCTCATCGAGGTGATGTTATGAGTTGGGTCTCCTGGCTGGCACCGGTGCTGAGCCTGGCGGGCATCGCCCTCGCGGCCATCAAATGGCTGCGGGTGGCCCAGCGGGAGCACTATCTGGCCGGTTCGATCGTTTTCATGCGCCGGGTTTGGATTGCCGCCCGGCCCGTGAACGCCCTGGAGGCGGTGATGCTCGCCGGTGCCCTGGTCGGCTACGCCCTGGCGCCGGATTCGTTCTGGCCTCTGGTGGGTTGCGTGGGGATGGCGATCTTCCCGCTCGGCCTCGGTTACCGCGGCCGGACGTCTCCGCTCAACTGGACCGCCCGGCTCAGGCGTACTGCCATCGTGGGGGCGATCGTCCTGGGCCTGGCAACCGCCCTGCTCGGCCGGATGATCACTCTCGTGCTCGGCTGGGGATGGCCCGGCGCTCTCTCCATGGCCGCAGTCGTCTCGTGGTATGCCATCCCGGATCTCGTGCTGTGGGTGGCGGCCCCGATCGAGCGGCGCCTGTCGCAGAAGTTCGTGGTTCGGGCGACCGGTACGTTGCGCCGGGTGGCGCCGGTGGTGGTGGGTATCACCGGAAGCTACGGCAAGACCAGCACCAAGTGGTACGTCCGCGACCTCGTGACCGGGACCAGGCGGGTGGTGGCCAGCCCGGCCAGCTTCAATAACCGCCTCGGCCTCGCCCGGGCGATCAACGAGACCCTGACCGACGACACCGAGGTGTTCGTGGCCGAGATGGGCGCCTACCAGCCGGGGGAGATCGCCGACACCTGCTCGTGGATTCCTCCGGGCATCGCAGTGCTGACCGCCATAGGACCGGTTCACCTGCAACGGTTCAAGTCGGAGGAGCGCATCATCGAGGCCAAGTCCGAAATCTTCGAGCGGGCCGGGGTGGCGATCATCAATGTCGATCATCCGGCGCTGGCGGACCTGGCCGGGAGCATGGGCGACCGGAAGGTCTGGCGATGCGGGACCTCCGAGAAGGCCACGGACGTGCGGGTCCGCCAGAATGGCCACCTTCTGACCATCGTCCTGCACGACCGGGCGCTCGGCGATCCGATCCCGGCGGGTCCGTTCCCCGCCAACCTGGCCTGTGCGGTGGCTGTGGCCCTGGAGCTGGGAGTTCCTCCAGGCGCCGTGTCCGACCGGGCCGGCCGGCTCGCCCCCACGGACCATCGTCAGGCGACCGGTCGGTCACAGGCAGGGTTCGAGGTCATCGACGACACCTTCAACTCCAATCCCGCCGGCGCCGCCCGCGCCCTGGGGGTTCTGATGAGCGCGGGGGTGTCTCAAGGCCGCCGGGCGGTGGTGACTCCCGGAATGGTGGAACTCGGGCCGCAGCAGCATGACGCCAACCGCCGGTTCGCCGCGGCCGCCGCAGAGGTGGCGGATCACCTGGTCATAGTGGGTAGGGCCAACCGCAGAGCATTGCTTCATGGTGCCCGAGGGGGCTCGGCCGAGGTGACCCTGGTTGACAACCGGGAGCAGGCGGTGGGCTGGGTCCGGGAGCACCTGGCTGCGGGCGATGCCGTCCTGTACGAGAACGACCTGCCCGATCACTACCCGTGAGGGGCTGGACCCGCGCCGGCCGGGATACCCCGAAAGACCCTTGGCACGTACGCGGTCGGCCCGTGTGACTTCGCTGACGAGACCCCTACCCCTATCTGACGGGTTCCGGCGGCTCGATCGATTTTTCGCGTTCTCGTTGTAGAAGGTCGAATCTGTCACGACCCCTCTATACGTTGCCTACCGCTAATCACCTACGCCGGCGAGCAGCTACCGACGATCGGTTCGCCGGCCCAGGGGACATACGAGCTTTTAGGAGCGAAGGCCGACTTCCCGGCATCCAGCCGGGCATGGCCGACCTCGCTCCGAAGCAGGACAGGTGGTGGTGGGGGCGGGCCCTGGGCCGGAGGCCCGATTTTCGCGAGGTTGCCGATGGTCCGGAAGTCCCGGTCGGCCGTGCGGGATCAGCGCCTGGGTCCGGCGGAGTACCGGTCACACCTGGAGGCCGGCGATCAGTTCCTGCTTGAGGCCGGACAGTTCCGGGCTCAGCGACACGTGGTAGGTGTGGGGGTTGACCAGGCGCCGCACTCCGGGGTCCAGGCGGGCCAGGTCCGCTGTCCGCCGTGCTCTGGCCGCCTTGAGATCGTCGAAGTCATCGGCAACGCGCCGGCCTGCCTCCAGCACCTTCACCCGGAGCGGCTCCACCTCCGACACCTGGCGGGCAGTCAGCGTCCGACGCACCTCGGGATGGTTTGGATGGACCAGGTGGAGAGGCCGGGTGCCCGGGTCGAAGCCATCCAGGGTGATCAGGTCGGCCGTGGCCGTTCCTCGATGGTCATAGATCCTCCATAGCCGTTTGCGGCCCGGATCCAGCACCTTGGCGGGCGTCTCGGAAATCTTGATCGCCGGGGTCCACTCCCCACCCGAGTCCCTTACCGCCACCAGCTTGAACACGCCGTTGGGGCTCGGGCAACCGTCCGAGGTGACCAGGCGGGTTCCCACCCCGTAGACGAGCCGGTCGAGAAGGCGGCCCGGATCCACGCCGTAGTCCCCGGCCTCCTCCAGGATCTGGTTGCGCACCTGCCAGATGGTGAGCTCGTCCAGATCGGAGGAGAGCACGATCGACACGTCCTCGAAGCCGGCCCCGTCGAGCATGGCCGCTGACCGGACCGCCAGGTAGGCAAGGTCACCCGAATCAAGCCGGATCCCTACGGGTCGATGGCCCTTCCGCCTCAGCTCCTCGAACACGGTGATGGCGTTGGGAAGGCCCGACTCGAGGGTGTTGATCGTGTCGACCAGCAGAAGGCAATCGTCCGGGTACAGGTCGGCATAGGCCCTGAAGGCCTCGAGCTCGCCTCCCGATTCGGCTATGAACACTTGGACCAGCGAATGGGCATGGGTGCCGCGAGGGACGAAGCCCAGCCGGTGCGAGGTGGCGAAGTTGGAGGATCCCGCCGCTCCGCGATGAGAGCAGCCCTGGTGGCCGAGTCGGCCGCGGGTCCGGGCGCCCTCCGCATCCCGAACTCCAGGACCGCGGTGCCGCCCGCCGCTTCCACCGCCCGAGAGGTCTTGGTGGCAACCAGCGTGGCGTAATTGAGCCGGTTCAGCAGCGGGGTCTCCAGGAGTTGAGCCACGGCCAGCGGCGCCTCCACGGTCACGACCGGCGTCTTGGGATGCACCACCCGGCCCTCCGGAATCGCCCACATCGAGAGCGACGCGAACCCGTCCGATCCGGTCAGCCATTCGATGAACGGCTCGCCGAAGAGGCGCTCGCCGGCGCTGGTTCGCGCGGTGCGCAGGGCGTCCGCCTCCGCGGATCCGAACCAGGTGCGCTCCATCCAGTCGATCAGCGGCCCGAGACCGGCGGTGATGCAGTATCCGGCCTGGTGGTCGCCGTAGTCGGGGTAGGAGCGGAAGTGGTAGTCGAACTGGGCGGGCCGGTCGGCCAGACCATGGGTGTGATAGAGCTGAGCCATGGTCAGCTGGTAATGGTCGGTGGACAGGATGCCCTCGGTGAGCACGCCGCCACGTTACCCGAGCAAGTACCCTGAAGATGTGACTGTCTATGCCTCGGACACCGCGCTGATCGTGGTGGACGTCCAGAACGACTTCGCCGATCCGGGGGGAAGCCTCTACGTTCCGGGCGGGGACACGCAGGTGGTTCCGGCGGTGAACCATCAGATATCCCTGGCGCTGGAGGCCGGCGCCTCCCTCTTCTACACCCAGGACTGGCACCCGGAGCGCACGCCGCACTTCGCCATCGACGGCGGCATCTGGCCGGTCCATTGCGTGGCCGGCACCCCCGGCGCCGGCTTCCACCCCGACCTCCGGGTCGAGGGTCCCAGCGTCCACAAGGGCGCCGGCGGGGAGGACGGCTACTCGGGATTCACGATGCGGGATCCGGTGTCGGGCGAGGAGATCCCCACCGGGCTGGCCGCCATGATCCGGGAGGCGGGTTGCCTGCGGGTCGTGGTGGTGGGGCTGGCCCTCGACTACTGCGTCAAGGACACGGCCCTCGACTCGGCCGCGGAAGGGTTCGACACCACCGTGCTCCTCGCCGCCACCGCCGCGGTCAATCTGAACCCGGGCGACGGGGACGCGGCAGTCCGCCAGCTTCGCGAGGCGGGCGTAACGGTCGGATGAGCGCCGTTGCGGATGCGATCCGGGCCGAGGTCATCCCGCATATCGACGACATAGGCGTGACGCTCGGATCGGTCACGGCCATGGACGAGCTGGCCGGGAGCGGCTTCGTGACCTCGGGATCGATCATGGTGCCCTGCCCCTGGTTCCCGGCGGCGGCCGAACTGGCGGCCCGGCGGCCCGATCTCGACCTGGGCCTGCACCTGACCCTCACCTCCGAGTCGGCCCGGATGCGATGGCGCCCGATGTCGACCGCCTCCAAGTCGTCCGGACTGATCGACGATGACGGGTACATGTGGCCTACGGTCCCGGAGCTTCGTGCCCGAGCCCGGCCGGGGGCCGTGGAGGAAGAGCTCGAGACGCAGATCGCGGCAGCGCTCGAGGCGGGCATCGACGTGACCCATCTCGATCATCACATGGGCGGGGCTCTGGCCCCGGAACTGGCCGAGATCACGCTGGGCGTGGCCCGGCGCCACCGCCTGCCGGTGCTGATGCCGCTCGACCCGGCCGCTTATGCATCGGTACTCGAATGGGGTCCCGCCGATCTCTCCCTCCTCGACGACTTGCGGGACGATCTGGTGGCGTCAGGAGGCGTGGGAGCCGATCATTTCATGATGGGTCTCACCTATCAGGACGAGGCCCCGCGCCAGGTCTACGGGCGATTCCTGGATGAGGCGACCGGTGTGGCGTTCCTGTCCATGCATTGCAACGCTCCCGGAGAGGTGTCGGCGGTCCATCCCGACGACGCCGCCTGGAGGATCGCCGAGTACGAGTGGGCGAGAGCGGGAGCGTTGGAAGCGCCCGACGATGTGGTGCTCTCCGACTTCCGGCAGCTGGGCGCTCGCTGGCGGTGGGGCTACGGCGGTTAAGTCGGCGCCCGTGAGTGCAGGGGACACGCGCGAAAGGCACGTCCTGAGCTCCAGCGCGCGGGCCCGCCCTGCCATGATGGCACCATGAAGGTTCCGCTTACAGTCCGCGACCACCTCGACCGGGCCATGGCCGTGTATCCCGACCGGGTCGCCTTTGTCGACGAGCGCGACCAGCCCGCGCCCTCCATGGGCGAGGTCACGTTCTCGCGCATGGGCGAGCTGGTCGACGCCACCGGCGCAGGCCTCGACGCGCTCGGGGTGCCGATGGGAGGCCGGGTGGCCATGGTGTCGCACAACGCCGGGCGCCTGCTCACCTGCTTCTGGGGCGTCAGCGGCAACGGACGCATCTTCGTGCCCATCAACTTCCGGCTCAGCCTCGACGAGGTGTCCTACATAGTGGAACACTGCGGCGCCGACGTGCTGCTGGTCGATCCCGAGCTGGCCGACGCGCTTCATCCGGTGAAGTGCCGCCACAAGTTCGTGCTCGGCGACGAGTCGGACGGGGCTCTGTGGCGGTTCGGCGAGTCGCCGCATCCCTGGGAGCCCCACGAGGACCAGACCGCGGTCATCAACTACACCTCGGGCACCACGGCCCGGCCCAAGGGGGTGGAGCAGACCCACCGCAGCCTGTGGATCAACGCGGCCGTGTTCGGCCTGCACGCCTCCGTCACCGACCGAGACATCTACCTGCACACCCTGCCGATGTTCCACTGCAACGGGTGGGGTATGCCCTACGTGCTGGTCGGCATGGGCGCCAAGCAGGTGGTGCTGCGCAAAGTCGACGGGGCCGAGATCCTGCGCCGGGTGGATGCCCACGGCATCACGCTGCTGTGCGGCGCGCCGGCGGTGGTGGCCGCCGTGCTCGACGCGGCCGCACAGTGGGACGGCCCCATCCCGGGCGCGGGGCGCACCCGCATGGTGGTAGCGGGCGCACCCCCTCCCACCCGGACCATCGAGCGGATGGAGACCGAGCTGGGTTGGGAGTTCATCCAGCTCTACGGTCTTACCGAGACAGCCCCGGTGCTGACCCTCAACCGTGCCCGGGCCGAGTGGGATGTGCTCTCGCCGGATGAGCGAGCTCGCAAGCTGTCGCGCCAGGGCGTGCCCGCGCTGGGAGTGCGCATGCAGGTGAGTGCCTCCGGCGAGTTCCTGGCCCGCAGCAACCATGTGCTTGAGGGCTATTGGGAGCAGCCCGACGCCACCGCGGACGCCATCGTCGACGGCTGGTTCCACACCGGAGACGGTGGGTATCTCGACGACGACGGCTACTACATGATCACCGACCGCAAGAAGGACGTGATCATCTCCGGGGGCGAGAACGTGTCGTCGATCGAGGTGGAGGACGCTCTGTTCTCGCATCCGGCCGTGGCCGAGGTGGCGGTGATCGGGGTGCCCGACGAGAAGTGGGGCGAGACGGTGAAGGCGCTGGTGGTGCTGGCTGCTGGAGCAACCGCCACGCCCGAGGAGTTGATCGCCCACTGCCGGGAGCGGATCGCCCACTACAAGTGCCCCACGTCGGTGGAGATGCGCGACGAACTGGCCCGCACGGCCACCGGCAAGCTGCAGAAGTTCAAGCTGCGGGCCCCCTACTGGGAGGGCAAGACCAAAGCTGTCAACTGATGAACGTGGTCGGTCAGCGTTGCGGGCGGAGTGATCTGGACCGCCATCGACGCCTCTGGATGCGTCCTGCCTCCTCAACGTACCGTGCGGGTACGCCTTCGTCAGCAAGTCCTTGCCATAGACGCCGCCGGCGGCGCCATATCCCACCGCCACCCCACAGACCGACCACGGGACCCGCGATTACTAACGAACGCGCATAGCGAGAACACGCCCTAGCCGGCCCACACCTTCGCCGGGACACCACCGCAAAGCGGAGCGGGTCTTCCGTCTAGTGTCTGCCGACTTTCTCCTTTTGTCTTGCCTGGCGCGTCGCTGCGGTCTTCGCCGTGGCGGCAGACCAATCGGGCACGAGATCCATGACGAGATGCCGAATCTCCGGTGTGACCAGGGCCGTTAAGCCGGCCGGCCGTGAAGAATCACTGCTAATACATCACCAGGCCGCCGCTCACGTTGATGGTGGCGCCGTTGACGAAGCTGGCGTGGTGGGAGGCTAGGAACACCGCCACGGCCGCTACCTCCTCGGGACGGCCCATCCGGCCCAGGGGGCATTGGGCGGCGGTGCGCTCGGACAGCTCGGCGGGATTGTCCAGGTGTTGCATCGGGGTGTCGATCTGGCCGGGCGAGATGGTGTTGACCAGGATCCCGTGGGGGCCGAACGTGCGGGCGAGGCCCCGGGTCATGGTGACGATGCCGGCCTTGCCGATCACGTAGGCGTCGCTCCCGAGGAACGGACCGGTCAGCCAGGCCATCGAAGCGAAGTTGATGATGCGCCCGCCCCCGCCGGATGCCACCATCGCGTTCCCCGCCTCCCGGCTGAGCAGGAAGGACGCCTTCACGTTCACGTCCATCTGCAGGTCCCAGTCCTCCTCCTTGACCTCGTCGAGGCTGCGCCGGCGGAGTACCGCGGCGACGTTGGCCAGCGCCCACAGGTCTCCGAGGCGCTCAACCACGGAGGCGACCATTTGAGGTATGTCCGAGGTGTCGGAGAGGTCGAACACCACCGGCAGGTGGCCGGTGCCCTGGAGTTCCGACAGGGTGGATCGGAGGCCCGGCTCGTCGCGGTCGATGGCCGCCACGCGGGCGCCGGCACCGGCCATCGAGATGGCGATGGCGCGGCCGATCCCTCCGGCGGCGCCGGTGACGATCACGCCGCGGCCTTCCAGCCCGGCGCCCAGATGCCAGGAGTGGTCCGGCCGGTTCGGGCCGTCCGAGGCCGATGGGGCGGGGCCGGTCATGGCTGTCCGGCGGCGTTCGTCGGGGCCAGGCCCGGGATCGCCAGCAGGCGGGCCGGGTTGGCCACCATCAGGGTTTCCACCTCCCGGTCGCCCCATCCGGCGCTCCGGAGGAGCGGGACCACGTGATCGAGGATATGGGCGTATCCCCAACCCCCGTAGGCCAGCAGGCGGGTCTTCACCCCGCCCATGTCCTGGGAGACGAACACCTGGTCGGCGAAGCCTCGTTCGGCCAGGTCGGCGATCCGCGCCACCACGTCGAAGTCGCTGGGCGGGTATTTGCCGAGGCCGATCAACGAGTGGTCGAAGCCCATCAGATCGAAGCCGAGGTTGGCGCCCCTGGCCAGCAGGTCCAGCAGGTAGGGCGGCCGGCCGACCGCCGTGTTCATGTGGCCCAGGATCACCCGGCGGAGGTCAACACCCTCCGATTCGAGAACATCGAGCACGTATCCGCCCTCGAAGCCCCACGGATGGACATGGATGCTGATCGGCAGGCCGGTCTCGAGATGGGCCCAGGCCGCGGCTCGGACGATGCGTTCCTCCTCCGGGTGGACCGGGTTGCCGGTGCCGATCTCCCCGATGATTCCGGGACGGATACCGGTGTCGCTCACCCCGTGGCGCCACTCGTCGATCAGCTCGTCGGCGATGGCCTGCGTAGTCCGGCTGGAGGTGCCGGGTGGATGGCTTCCGGCCAGGTAATAGCCACAGCCCATGATCACCTGCACACGGCTCTGCTCCGCGATCCGGCGGAGGATGCCCGGATCCCTTGACAGGTGGCTGGGGGTCACCTCAACGATGGTGCGGCCTCCCGCGGCGCGGAACGGTTCCAGCTCGGCCACGACCTGATCGGGATCGGTCTGGTGGTAGTTGTCCGGGAAGCCGCCCGGGTTCCATCGGGCCTCGGTGGCCGTCTCGAGGGTCAGGGGCGCCTCCGAGACCGCCGGGTAACCGTGGATGCGGAGGATCGGTCGGCAGTCGATGTGCAGGTGCTCGTGGATGTGGGTGGGACCCAGATCGGAGACCGGAACGGGTCCCTGCACGGTCATCGCCCAAGCTCGTCCGTCCGGACCCGCCACGGCGGTCACCAACCCGATCCGAAGCTGATCACCGAGCGAACCACCCGACCGGCCCGTAGGTCGTCCAGTGCCTCGTTCACCTGATCGAGCGGCCGCCGATTCCGGACCAGGTGGTCGGTGGTGATGGCGCCGTCGCGGTGGAGGTCCAGCACGTCACGGATGTCCTGGGGGGTGAAGCCGCGGGAGCCGGTCAGGCCGGCCTCCTTCCAGATCAGGTCCATGGCGTTGACCGGGAAGGGGTCCAGGGTGGCGCCGACCGCGACCACCCGGCAGCCGATGCCGGCCGACGCGACCGCTTGAGCGAAGACCTCTGCCGACCCGACTGTCTGGATGATGATGTCGGGCCCTCCCGGTCCGGCCGCGTCCTGGACCTGCTGGGCGATGCCGGGGCCGGTCCGGATAGCGGCCTCGGCCCCCATCCGGCGGGCCAGCTCGAGGCTGGCATCGGAGCGGCTCACCGCGATCACGCGGCAGCCCAGGTGGGCGGCCAGCTGGACTGCGTTGGCCCCGATCCCTCCTATCCCGAATACCACCACCGTCTCGCCCGGCCGCGCCCCGGCCCGCTGCACCAGAGCGTGGTATGGCGTTGCCACCGCATCGGTCAGCACCGCTACGGCAGCCGGGTCATCGTGTTCGGTCACCGGAATGACCGACCGGGCGGGGATGGCCACCCGCTCGGCGAAGGCGCCGCTGAACTCCACGCCCATGCGGCGTACCCCCAGGCACATGTTGACCCGTCCGGACCGGCAGATCCGGCACGCCCCGCAGTGGTCGATGTAGTAGAGGGCGACCGGCTGGCCGATGACGACCGTATCGACTCCGGGCCCCAGGGACGACACCACCCCGGCCGCCTCGTGGCCAGGGATTATCGGCAGGGTCGAATCGAAGCCGCCCTTCTGGAGGAACAGGTCGCTTCCACAGACGCCACAGGCCCGGATGTCGACCACGACTTCTCCGGGACCCGCGATCGGGTCGGGAAGCTCGGTCAGTTCTAGCGGCTCACCGTATCCCTGGAGGACCGCGGCCCGCACCGGCTACCCCAGGCCGGGCAACCCCAGCGAGCCGGCGTCCGGCATGGGCGGAGTCTCGAAGTGTGACGATCCGAACACTTCCGGCTTCTTGCGCCCCACCCGGGTGTAGTACTCCTCGGGCGTCTGGGTGGGATCCTTGAACATTTCCCACTGGCACTTCTGGCGCACTTCGGGGTCGGGATCGGTGTCCGGGTAGATGGGCGGATCCACGGTGCGGACCGGGTAGCCGAAGCGGTCGATCGGCATCTCCTCCATAAGGATGATGCAGTGCGCGCAGTAGAGGCAGACCCCCTTCTGGAAATGGTTCCAGGAGGCCTCCTCCTGGCTGACCCCCCAGTTGTACGGGGGTTCCATCCGGGCGGGGGTCCCCTCGATCCAGTCTCCCCGGATGGTGCGGCCTCCCGATGCGCAGGGGTCGAACCGCAGGATGAAGCGGTCGTCGGTCTCGACCAGCTCGAAGTCTCCGGTGCGCTCCGGCCCCACCAGGTGGCCCCGCATGGACTCGCACGCCACGTTCATCAGGGTCTCGAGTGCTTCGTCCCAGGGATGCTTATCGATGTCGAACTTCTCGTAGCGCCACGCGAACAGTGGCTCCAGTACCAGCTTGTACATGTCCACGATGCCCTGCCCGCCGAACCGCTCCTGGATCTCGGACATGAGGCCGTAGGTGTGATCGACATCGCGGTCGTGGGTCTGGCGCCACGTTTCCTTCATGGCGTCGAGCGAGTCGAGGGCTTGATCAGGCTCTTCCCGGAAGAGGTGGGACAGCAGCTTTCTCTGCTCCCGCTTGAAGCGGTCCCAATGCCGGTGCGCGTTCCAGGGCGAGCCGTCGGGGAGGGCGATCTTGGCGACGATGCCGGCGTTGACGCCAGCCACATCTTCGGGAGACAAGCCGTTGTTCTGCAGGAAGTTGCTCAGGTCGTTGATCCACTGGCGGTAGAGGATGAAGCAGACGCTGGCCTCGTCGATGAAATAGTCCGCCAGATCTGCGGCATCGTCCCAGCGTTCCTCGGCCACAGCCTCGCGGATCTTCCGGTAGGTAGAGATCTTCTGGTCTTCCCAGGTGCCGAGGCGGATCCGTCTACCGAGCACTTCTGAGAACTCGATACGGGTCTCGGTTGTCATACCTGCCTCCTTGGGGTCTCTCGCTGGGGATCTGTCGGTTGCCCGTGGCGTGGAATCGACGCTACCGGCAGTCTACGGCCACGGCCAAAGCGCTGCAGACCTGGCGCATCCGCTCGCCGCTGAGCCGTCCGAGCCGCGAGGTGAGATGGGCTACCGAGACGTTGAAGGTCGAATCCAGCTGCACTACGCTCGGACGTGGTATCGGGTCATCTCCCGGCTCGAGCACGACCTCGGTGGCAAGGTTGCGGGTCACCGTACTGCACGGCGCCCCGATCACGCGGTGTAGGGCGGCGATCGCCGCGTCGCGCGACAATACGACCACCGGCCGCCGGTGTATGTCGGGGACCTCGCACCACCACACCTCGCCTCGCTGCGGTAGGGCTTTCACGCAGAGCCGACCGCATCCAGGAAGTCGGCCGGGTTGCCCCATTCGTCCTCGGTGTCGAGTGGCAGGGCTTCGTAGATCCTGTATGACAGGTCGATCTCGGCGGCGCGCAACTCAGCGCAGAGCGCGGCCAGCGCCCGGTCGAGCAAGGTGGCGTCATTCAGATCCGGCAATGCGGCTCTCGCCTGCTCCAGTAGCCCGTCACTTACGGTCGTGCTCACGCGAATCCGTGGCATGGCATAAAGACAGCACGAATGTGGCATTGCGCCTCGCCTAGCTACCTGTTGTGGCCCGCAACCGCGCTGGATAGGAGGGATTGGTCCCGCCGGAGGCCTCTCGCACCCTACCCTGAGCGCCATGCCGCGGAGGACACGATGAGGGCCAGGGTCTTGGTCGCCGTGATGGTTCCGTACTGGGGATTCTGGGAGTCCAGTGCGGGGGGCGCCGCCTTCCGCTCCGACCGGCGGGACCTGCTCGACGACGTGGTCGAGTGCCTGGCAGGGGCGGATGTCGATGTGGTGTGGTCGGGCATGGTCGATTCACCGGAGGCCGGGGCCACCGCGGCGGAGGCGATCAGCGCCGCCGGTGCGCAGGTGCTGGTAGTGGCGCAGTCGATGGCGGTTCCTCCTACCTATGCCATGGCCGCGCTCGACCGGTTGGGCGACCTGCCGGTGGTGGTGTGGGCGGTCCAGCGGTGCCGGACGCTCCGGACCGGCTTCGACCAGTCGGACATCACCACGATGGGCGCAACGGTGGGCACGCCCATGCTGACCAACCTGCTGGTCCGGTCGGGAAGGCCCTTCGAGCTGGTGGTGGGCGGGATCGGTGACGGGCCGGTCGTCGAGAAGCTGGCGGGAACGGTCGGCGCGGCTGCGGTGGCCGGCTCGCTGGCATCGGCGCGTATCGCCCGGGTGGGACGGCCTATCGACGGATATGCCTGCGTTGACGTCGATGATGAGGTTCTGATGGCCGCCACCGGCATCGAGCTGATCCCCGTCGACCCGGCCGAGATCCGGACCCTCTATGACGGCGTGTCCGATATGGCGGGATTAGAGGCCGAGGTGGCCGGCCGGTACGAGGACGCAACGGAAGACCCGGAGGGAACCACGCGTTCCCTGCGGCTGGCGGCGGCGATCGAGGAGTTGGATCGGGTGCGCAGCTTCGATGCCGGGGCGATGAACTGCCACGTGGCGGAGATCAGGTTCGGAGAGGAGCCGGGGGTCACCCCGTGCTTCGGTCTCGGCCGGGAGACGACGCGGGGCGTGCCGTGGAGTTGCGCAGGCGACGTGCTCACCGCGGTGGCCATGCTGGTCGCCAAGCGGTTGGGGGGAGCGGCGCTCTACCACGAGATCGAGGCGATCGACTTCGATACCGGCGAGGTGGCCATCGCCAACTCCGGGGAGCACGATCTCGGCTGGTGCCGTGGTGGCGCCCGGCCCCGGCTGCAGCCCAATCCGTGGTACCGGTCGGATCCGATCACCGGCCTCAGCGCCTGGTTCGAGTTGCCACCCGGCCCGGCCACCCTGGTGGGATTCACCCCCCACCACGACGAGCCGAGCGGGTTCCGGCTCATCGCCGCCGAGGGCGAGATCACCGGCAGGTCGTTCCCGGACAGCCCCACGGTGGGGGGCGCCTTCCGGTTCGCAGGCGGGAAGCCGGTTGGTGAGGCATGGCGCCGCTGGGCCCTGGCCGGTGCCAACCATCACAGCGCGGTCGCTCCGGGATCCCTGGCGGCCGGAGTGGGTGTCGTCGCCCGCTACCTCAGGATCGGCTACGTTCGGATCACCTAGCTAGCAGGCGAGGGCGGTTCGCAGCGCGGCGCAGGCTTGGGCGAGGCGGTCCGGGCCGAGGGTGCAGATGCGCTCGACGAGAAGGGCTTTGGGCACGACTCTTATGTTGTCAAAGCTGGCGGCGCACTCTGCGGGCATGCCGTCGTCTGGCCCTAGCCGTAATTCGGTCGGGATGTCGCGTATGGTGCGGGTTACAGGCGCAGCAACCAGGTGGTTCAGGACCGGAATGGCCGACGGCCTGGTCATGATGAGAAAAGGGCGTCGCCCGAGATCCTCGATCTCCCCCCACCAGACCTCCCCACGGCGCTTGCTGGTCACCAGGGTTCCTGGGCGATGGCGTCTCGCATGGAGGCTAATGCGGCTTGTGCCTCTGCCGGGGTAGGCGGGTGGCGGGTGTACCCATTGATGATCTGCCGGTCTACCCGGCGCTGCCGCTCGCCATTGACGATTGCCACGATCCCGGCCCGGATCGCCGCAGCCCGAGACCGGTACACACCGCCCGCCACGAGGGCATCGAGGTCGGCGAGCAAGGTCTCGGACAGGCGCACCGGTATCTGCCTTGTATGCATCCCCTACAGTATATCACTTTTGGGATTCATTGTGGCGCTGACGTGGCGAGGCGGAAGCAGAAACTTGACCCGCGGTCTAGTCCATCAGACGCTGGTGTCCCGCCGGCGGAAGAGGACCAGAGCCACCCAGGCCATGGCTACCGTCCCGGCCAGTAACAGGAAATAGGACGGCTCGAACCCTTTGGCGAGAGGTGGGGCGTCGCCGAAGTACCAGTAGAAGGGCGAGACCAACCGGATCGGTCGGAGGCCGTCCGCCAGGGCGCCCAGGCCGTTCATCAGGAAGGTGGCCAGGGCTGCGATGCCGGCGATCCGGACGGCCGGCAGGGACGTGCCCTTGGCGGCCCATAGCAGGAGCGCCAATCCGGCGAAGAACAGGCCGAGCAGGTAGAGCCCGGCGCTCGCCGCCAGGATGGGCCCTAAGCCGAGTTCGGTCTCCCAGCGGAGGTCAGCCGCCAGAGCCACAACGGTGGGAATCAGTACCACCACTCCGGCCGAGAGAGCGACGGCCGCCAGCTTGGAGGCGACGATCCGGCTCCGGGAGGCCGGCTGGGCTAGTTCCAGGTCGAGCACACCGGAGGCCTCCTGGCGGATCAGAGCCATCGACACCCCCCGAACGCAGAAGAAGATCACCACGATCGGGCCGATCGACTGATGGCTCCGGGATGAGACGAACCCGGCCGGAGTAACTATCGCTTCGGGGTTGGTCAGACCGAACATGGCGAACACTTCCCGGGGCATCGAGGTGACCAGCGCGGCCAGCGCGTCGGCATCCTGCGCGAGGGCCGGCCAGGCCGAGAACATGGCCAGGGACAGCACACCGAGACCTCCGCCCCAGGCCCACACCGACCGGCGGCGATCCCAGATGACCTTGCGGAACGGATCGGTGAGAAGCCAGGCCGACCGGGGTTGCCGGACTCGGGGCCGCGCTCGCCGCCGGACCTTGACATCGGGCAGGGCCGCCCGCTCCGTGGCGATGTCCCTCCGTTCGAACAACAGCACCGCAACCGCCAGCAGAACGACGGTGGTCACCAGCAGCCATATGTGGCCGGCGCCGAATCCTGTGATCAGCGGGTTGGGCTCGCGGTACCAGGTGAACGGGCTCACTGCACTTGCCCTCTCCAGCCAGGGGAGCAGGCCCGAGAAACTGGTGACGAACCAGGCGAGGAGGGCCAGGAGCCCGGCCATCCCGCCGGCCGCTGTCGACCGGCCCGTAAAGGCCCCAACCAGCAGGGCTACCGCGCCGAAGGACGTCCCTAGCAGCCAGAGGGACAGGCCGGCCGCCGCCACGCCCACCACGGGCAGGTCCAGGCCGAAAACCGGGTTCGCGGCCAGGAGCGCCACGGTGATCACGGCCACCATCAGCAGCGCCGCCGCCGCCACGCCCCCTGCCTTCTCGAGGAAGACCCTGCGCCGGGACACCGGATTGGACAGCACCATGTCCATCAGCCCTTCTCGTTCCTCGGTGGCGGTCTCGGCGACCACCGCGCTGATCACGAAGATGAGGATCAGAAGCGGGGCGAACAGCGCGAAGAACTCGGCGGACAGGAACCCCGCCGCGGTCAGGAAGGTGGCCAGGTCGGTTCCGAAGGCGGTCAGCATCTCCGGCGGGACACGCTCCATGATGTCGGTGAAGCCCTGGTTGTCCCGAAGGATCGGGAATAGCGCACCGAGCCAGAGGACCAGAGCCACCAGACCGAGGCTGTTGCCGACGAGGGCGCGGCGCCGGTCCCGGAGGCTCTTGACCAGGATTGCGGCGGTCAATGCGCCCGGCCTTCCGGTCCGGACTCGGGGTCCCCCGGCCCGTAGTAGGAGAGGAAGACGTCGTCGAGGTCGGCTTCCTCGGTGTGGACAGCTATCGCCCCGGCGTCCGCCGCCGCCCGGATCACCGCGTCCTGCGGGCCGGAAACGCTCAGGCGTAACAGCTTGCCGCCGTCATGGGCATCGACCGACGTGACTCCGCGGAGACCGGCGAAGCCGGACGGGTCGGCGGGCGCGGCGAACTCGACCGACAGGTTGGACTGGATCCTGGTGCGGAACCCGTCGAGGGTGTCCACCGCGATCAGACGACCCTGGCGGACGATCCCCACCCGGTCGGCGATCCGCTGTACCTCGGGCAGGTAGTGCGAGGACAGAAACACGGTGCGGCCCTCGGCTCGGACTTCGCCGAGTAGGGTCGCGAACTCCTGTTGCATCAGGGGATCGAGGCCGCCGGTCGGCTCGTCGAGAATCAACAGTTCCGGCTCGTGCATGAACGCGTTGACCAGTCCCACTTTCTGGCGGTTGCCCTTCGAATACTCCTTGATGCGCCGGTTCAGGTCCAGCTCGAACCGTTCGGCCAGCAGGGTCGTGGCGGCGGAGGTGTCGACACCCCGGAGCCGGCTGAAGTAGAGCAGGAACTCCCGTCCGGTCATCGACGGGTAGAGAGCAAGATCTCCGGGCAGGTATCCGACGCGGCTCCGGATGGCCACCGAGTCGGCCGCCATATCCATGCCGAGCACGGTTCCCGAACCCCTAGTCGGCTGCAGGAAGTTGAGGAGCAGGCGGATGGTGGTGGTCTTGCCGGCGCCGTTGGGGCCTATGAACCCGAATACCTCGCCCGACTCGACGGCGAGGTCGAGGTCGACGATGCCGGCGGCGTCCCCGTAGTACTTGGTGAGACCTCGGGTCTCGATAGCGTCTGACATGCCCTACCTACCTTCCCGGGACGAATTGGTGGAGATGAAGGCCAGCACCCGCTCCCAGGCGTCGATCGAGTCTTCCTCGAACTCATGGAGCCGGCGGTCGAAGAACGAGTGTGGAGCGCCCGGGTACACCACGACCTCGTGGGGAACTCCGGCTCCCGCCAGGGCATTCTCCAACTCCTCCACTTGCTCGAGCGGGATGCTGGGATCGTCTCCGCCCATCAGGGCCAGTATCGGGCAGGCCATGCCGGCCACTCGATCTATAGCCCCGGCGGTCTCCTCCGGGCGACGGGGCTTGCCGTAGAAGCCGATGGCTCCGGAGAGCTCAAGGCCGTTGGCAGCCTGGTGCCAGGAGGCGGATCCGCCGAAGCAGAAACCCATGGTGAAGATCTTCCGGTCAGGATCGGATGCCCGGAGATGGGAGACGGCCGCGGCCACGTCGTCCCGGATTCCCGCGAACGTGGTGTCGTGGAGATGGGGCCAGAAGTCCCAGTCGCCGGGTCGCTCGCCGAGGCCGGCGGTGCGTCCGAAGTAGTCGATGGCGACGGCATCGTGGCCGGCGTGGGCCAGCAGGAGGGCCAGCTGCTTGTAGAAGCGAAACAGGCCCCGCACGTCCGGCAGGACCACCACCGCGGCCATCGACGGCGTGGCTCCGGTGGCCTCGAATGCGGAGAAGCGGTTGCCGTCCCGGGCCGTCAGCACCAGGTCGCGGCCCCGCGCTTCCCGAACGCCTCTCGGGATGGGAGGAGCGGAGTCCTGATCGAAACACACGTCCGCCTCCTCCACCGCCCGGTTGGCCGGAAACATTGTATATGGGAGTTCGGGCTAGCGGCCCGGCGGATGGTTCCGCTACACGGCGGTATAGGTGATCCGCAGCATGCCGGCGGTCAGGCGCAGCACATCGCCCTGATGGCCCGGCAGAACCGCGGCGTGGTGGGTGGCGCCCGCCTCGCACCACCGGGCGTAAGCCTCGGCCACGTTTCCCGAGTCGAATCGGAACATCCCGTTGGGTCCCTCCATGGCGTGGTGCTTCGAGTCGAGGATCTCGCCCTCGGCGCCCACGAGTACCCATCCGTTGCTGTGATCGAGGGGACTGAGGCTGATAAGCGTGGCCGGCCCCGCCGGGAGCTCGAAGGCAACCGCGGTCCCCGGTCCGTGATCCCCCATGTAGTGATCCTCGGGGAGCAGGGTCACATCGGATGACGCCGCCCGGATGGTTGGATCGCCCTCTCCGCCGTTGGCTACCAGTATCCAGTTCCCCGGGAAGTCGACTTGGTAAAGCTCGCAGTAGAGGGCCGATCCGGCCAGGCGCTTCCCCATGGCCAGCGCGATCGCGGTGGGTATGTCCCCGGTGCAGGCGAAGGGCAGCCCCACCTCGGTGCACAAGGCGACTCCCAGGCAGGCGGTCACGCCCACTTCCGGGTTCCAGCGGAGAGCGTCGCCGTGGCAGTTGACCGCCCCGGCGCTCGCATCGTTCCGGCGGCACAGTTCCTTCATAGCCAGGGCGAGCCGGGCGGAGCGGGCCAGGACCTGGTCGTCAACCCGGCCGGCTTCGAAACGGTCGCGCAACTCGCAGACGAGAGCGGACACCTCGCCGTCGCCCACGGCCCCGAAGGCGGCAGCGATCCCCGGCGGGTCAACGTCTATGACCTCGACTCCCAGACCGACCAGTTGCTCGCCGGTGACCTCCACGTCCATGTAACCCGCAATGGGTTTGCCGATCGTGAGCAGCCGGGACTTGGTGACCGAGGCGGCGGCATCCGCTGCCCGCAGCGTATCGCCGAGAACGGTGTCGAGATCATCGTCGATTACCGAAGAGACCAGCGTGGTGAACTGCCGGCCCATCCTGACCAGCACGTTGGTGAACATGACCAGACCGACCGTCAGGCTCCTGCGGGTGGCCTCCTCGGTGGCGTAGTCGTCCGGCACCTCGGTGAGCTCCTGTGCCCCGACCGCTACCACCGGAACCCGGGGGAGGTTCCGGATCGCTTCCCATCCGTAGCTGGGCGGGGCCGCCATGGTGGGTACGAAGACGATCACATCGAGATCGGACCGGGCGAACAGCAGGCCGGCCTCCCGTCCCGCCTCGTCGTTGTCGACCACGCCCGGGTAGACGACCGATCCGAATTGCTCCAGCCGGGTCCGCATGGCCTCGGCGAAGGCCGTGCGCTCCTGCCGGAACTCGGGCGGCATGGCTGCATCGAACAGCCCGAAGTAGACGGCTAGGAGGCCGATCCGGAGCGGTGGGTTGATTCCAGGCATACCGATCCTCGGCGTGGCTGGCCCCGATTGTGACACACCGGCGGGCATGTTCGGCCGCGAGGCGCCCGTGATAAGGTATCCGGAGTCGGATTCCAGGTGCCGAAGCGAGCCGCCGGCCCGGTATCGCGAGGGCTGGAACCTGCAGGGGAGGAGTCATGACCCACTCCCATCCGTTCGATCCGGGTAAGTAGCTGGTATGTCGTTGGAAGCGATTCTGGTACTCGCCATTCTGGTCGGAACGGTCGCCCTGTTCGTTGCCGAGAAGTACCCACTCGACATGGTGGCGTTGCTCGGTCTGGGCGCCCTGCTCGCCTTCGGCCTGGTCACGCCGCAGGAGGGGTTCTCCGGCTTCAGCAATCCGGCGACCCTCACGGTGGCCGCCATGTTCGTCCTGAGCGCGGGTCTACAGAAGACCGGTGCCACGGCTGCGGTGGGCCGGCTCATGGTGCGATTCGGCAAGGACCACTACACCGCGCTGGTGGTGGTGATGAGCACGATCACGGTGATGTCGGCTTTCGTCAACAACACGGCGGCGGTGGCGGTGTTCATCCCGCTGGTCACGATTCTCGCCAACCGGCGCCGGATCTCGGCCTCCAAGCTGCTCATCCCGCTCTCCTACGCCTCGCAGTTCGGGGGTGTCTGCACGCTGATCGGCACCTCAACCAACCTGCTGGTCAGCTCCATCTCCGAGCAGGCCGGTTACGGCTCGTTCAGCATGTTCGAGTTCAGCCGGATGGGCCTGATCCTATTCGTAGCCGGTGTCACATTCTTCCTGCTGTTCGGGCGCTGGCTGCTCCCCGACCGCACGGTGAGCGAGCTCGCCAGCACCTACAACCTTGGCGAGTACGTCACGGAGATGCGGGTGCGGAGGAACTCGCCGCTGGTCGGCCAGACCGTGCTGGAGAGCCGGCTCGGCGAGGAGCACGACGTGACAGTCCTGCGCGTCCTGCATATAGGAGAGGCCGGATGGGCGCCGCTCCGCCAGGTCCTCGAACCCGATCACGTACTGCTGGTGCGCGGCGAGATCAGCGAACTCATGCTTCTCCGCGATTCCATGGGCCTGGAACTCAATGTCGACTTCGAGTTGCGCGATGAGACGCTCCAGACCGAAGACCTGCGTTTGGTACAGGCCCTGGTCGCTCCGGGGTCTGAGCTGGTCGGCCACACCCTCAAGGAACTGGACTTCCGGAACCGCTACAAAGCGCTGGTGCTGGCGATGCAGCGCAGGGGCGAGACGATTCACGACCAGCTCAGCACGGTCGCGCTCAGTCTTGGCGACGCCATCCTGCTCCAGGCGCACGAGGCGGAGATCAGGGCGCTGCGACGCAACAGCGATTTCATCGTGCTCGACGAGGTGCCCGGGACGGCGCTGCGGCACCGCGCGCCCCTGGTGATCGCGATCCTCGTCGCTGTCGTAGGACTGGCGGCCTTCGAGGTCTTCCCGATCCTCGTCACCGCGCTGCTCGGCTGCCTGGCCATGCTGCTCACCCGGGTCCTGCGACTGGACGAGGCGTATCACGCCATCAACTGGCAGGTCATCTTCCTTCTCGCCGGCATCCTCCCGCTCGGAATAGCCATGCAGACCAGTGGCGCGGCCGAGTTCATCGCGGAGCGGGCTGTCGGGGTGGTGGGCGACATGGGACCGGTGGCGGTCCTGGCCGTCATCTACCTGATGACCTCGGTGATGACCGACACGATGAGCAATGCCGCGGCCGCGGTGCTCCTCGCGCCCATAGCCATCTCGACCGCGGAGCAGATCGGCGTCGACCCGCGGCCCTTCCTGATGGCGATCACCTTCGCTGCCTCGACCGGGTTCTCCACGCCCGTCGGCTACCAGACGAACACGATGATCTACAACGCCGGTGGCTACAAGTACACGGACTTCCTGCGCACCGGCGTTCCCCTCAGCATCACCTTCTGGATACTGTCGGTGATCTTCATCCCCCGTCTCTGGTCGTTCTGATCCCACGGATGAACCGCAGCGCTGGCAACACCGGAGGCGGGACGATGGAGTACTTCACAGCTAGTGGTCTGCCTGCCAGACGACATGGCGTGCTCTGCTTGCCATCGGCGCCCCTCGCTGCGTTCCGCCTCTTCAACGTACCGCTTCGGGTACGCCTTCGTCAGCGGGCCTCGCGAGGAACGCCCCTGCCGGCGCATACCGCGCCGCAGTTTCACAGACAGACCACTGGGTCCGTCAATCCGGCGACTCCTGCCGTGGTGGCTGCCTCGTGACCTGGCAGATCGCGTTCCTGATCCTGCTGCTGGCGGGGATGGCCTACCTGTTCCTGACCGCCAAGCTACCGGTGGATCTGACTGCATTCCTGGGGTTGGCGGTGCTGATCCTGGGAGGGTATGTCGGGCCAACGGAAGCCTTCAGCGGCTTCGCCTCGCCCGCAGTGATCACCATGCTGGCCATCTTCATCATCAGCGCCGCTCTCCTATATACGGGTGTAGCCGACACGGTGGCGTCCAAGGTCTACACCCTCGTAGGCAGCAAGGAGATCCCGCTGATCATCACGCTCATGCTGGTGTCGGGCATCCTCTCGGCGTTCATGAACAACATCGCCGCCACCGCGGTCCTGATGCCGGCGGTGGCGGGGATCGCCAGGCGGGCCGGGCTCCCGGCCTCCCGACTGATGATGCCCCTCGCGTTCGGGTCGATCCTGGGTGGTACCACCACCATGGTGGGCACCCCGCCCAACATCGTCGCCGCCACCATCATCGCCGAGCGGAACATGACGCCGTTCGGTCTGTTCGACTTCACCCCCATCGGGCTGGTGCTTCTCGGCGCAGGGATCCTGTTCATGATCACGATCGGGCGACGGCTGCTGCCCAGCCGCCACGCCGGTCCCGCCGAGTCGGCAGCGGAAGAGCTGACCCACATCTACCATCTTGAGGAGCGGCTGTTCACGATCCGGATTCCCGAGCCGTCCGCCATGGACGGCGTCACCCTGTCCGATGCCAACCTGTCCGGCGCCCTGGGTATCCAGGTGGTGTCCATACACCGAGGTGCCAAGCATCTGTCCCCGACGGCCGACACCCTTCTCAGGGGCGGCGACGTTCTCCTCGTGGAGGGAAGGCTGTCGGACCTCGAGGATCTCTTGCGGGTGGGGGACGTGGAGCTCCGGCCGACGTCGACCCGCCAACTCCCGAGGCCGATGCGAGGCTTCACAGCCATCAGGTTCGAGGTTCCCGCCTCGTCCGGCCTGGCCGGAAGGACCCCGCGCGAGGCCCGCTTCAGGGAAAGCTACGAGGCGGTGATCGTGGGGGTGGAGCGGGACGGAGAGGTCTTGCGGGAGAACCTGGCTACCCGGACCATCCTCGCCGGGGATCATGTGATCGCTATCGGGCCCCGCTCGCAGCTGCTGGAGATGCAACCGGACCCGAACTTCCTGGTGAAGAACCTGGGCCTGGCGGCGATGCGGGCCTTCGAGGGTTATCTCTCCGTGCTCCGGGTCCCGGAAGGCTCTTCGCTGGCGGGCGCGACGGTGGGATCGAGCCGGCTGAGCGAGCTGGCGGGCGTCACGGTCGGCGGGATCATTCGCGATGATGTCACCCGTCTCGACGTTCGTCCCGACGACGTGCTCGAGGCCGGCGATGGTCTGCTGGTGGCGTGCGAGCCGGCCCGGTTCGAGCGGTTGGTCCGGCTGGGTGACATCGAGGTGGATTCGCGGGTGGGTGAGGGAGGACTCGAGTCGGAGAACTTCGGCATCGTCGAGGTGGCGCTGGCGCCCCGCTCGGCGGTGGTGGGCAAGACCTCCCGCGAGCTACAGTTCCGGGATCGTTACGGGCTCCAGTTGCTGGCGGTCTGGAGGGACGGACGCTCTATCTACGAGGATCTGGCTGATCTGACGCTCCGTTTCGGTGACGGGTTGCTGGTGCAAGGTCCCTGGGAGCGGATCCGTCTGCTCGGTTCCGACGCCAACTTCGTCGTGCTCTCACCGGCCGGGATGCAGCCTCGTCGTCCCAAGAAGGCCCCGATCGCCCTGGGGGCGTTATTGCTGATGGTCGCGATGGTGGTGCTGGGTCTCCAGCCCATCCATGTGGCCGCCTTCGTCGCCGCCAGCCTGGTGTTGCTGCTCGGTACCGTCACCATGGAGGAGGCGTACCGGGCCATCGAGTGGCGCACCATCTTCCTGGTGGCTGCGGTCCTGCCGGTGGGCATCGCCATGGAAAGCACCGGCGCGGCGTTGCTCCTGGTGAGCAGGGTCAGCGAATGGCTGGGACCGATGGGCCACATGGCCATCCTCATCGCGCTGGTGGTTCTGGCCAGCCTCCTCAGCCAGGCTCTTGACGGGGCCCCCGCCGTGGTCCTTCTGGCGCCGGTCGCCCTGGAGACGGCTGCCCAACTGGGCATGAACCCCTACGCCGCCATGATGGGGGTGAGCCTGGCCGCGTCGGCCGCCTTCATGACACCCTTCAGCCACAAGGCCAACCTCCTGGTCATGGGTGCCGGCGGTTACCGGGCCGGCGATTACGCCCGGGTCGGAACCCCCCTGACCGTCGTGGTCCTGGGCATAGTGGTGGCCCTCGTACCCGTTTTCTTCCCTGTCTGAGCCCGATCGTCCCGTCGGAAACCGGCGTGCAGCCGATCCTCGCGGACGCTCCTAGGCTGGTGAGATGAGCGAGCCGAACAACGTGGTCGGTGAAGGGGGTCAGCCGGCGAGGGTGATCCTGCGAGGGTCGCTGCGAGAGACGATGAAGGCGCCTCCTACCGTCTACCGCACGGTGGGCGGCCAGGACTTCTTCGACGCTCTCGTCGACCGTTTCTACGACGCCGTGGAGCGAGACCCGTTGCTACGGCCCATGTACCCGAGGGACCTGCGGGGATCTAGGGAGCGACTGGCCGGCTTCCTGGCCCAGTACTGGGGCGGGCCGCCGCGATACAGCGAGAAGCGCGGCCATCCCCGCCTGCGGATGCGCCACCTGCCCTTCGCAATCGGCCCGGCCGAGCGCGACGCATGGATGGAGCACATGACGGCTTCTCTAGATGCGGCGACCCTCGCCGACGGCACCGGCCGCCCGCTTCCTGCCGAGATCCGGGCAGCCATGTTCGACCACTTCGACAACGCCGCCACCCACCTGATCAACCAACCCGACGCAACGCCGGTGGACGAGGGGCCGCCGGCGCCGGCTGTTCTGTCGGTGGACGACATCAAGGCTCGGATGGCCGACGGTCGGAGACGCTTGGCGGAACATGACATTCCAGCCCGTGACGTAGAGCAGCGTCTGGCGTGGAAGGAGGCCCGCGGTGTCGATACGACGGTAGAGCGCCGAGGTCTGGAATGAAGGCCTCCCAACTACCGGCTCAGCCGGCTCGAGCGTTGAGCAGTACTGGGTGGGTGATCTCCGGTACGAGCCGAACTAGCGGTGGGGAGAGTTGAGTGCTGCTGCCCGAGAACCGCTCCTTCGAGTTGTCCCGGCAGCTTCTCGAACGCGCCATCGACATCCACGTTCACGCCACACCGCACCTGCCGAGCAGCCCGAGGCGGCTGGATCCCATCGAGGCGGCTGTGGAGGCGCGGGACGCCGGGATGCGGGCCATCGTGCTGATGGACGTCTTCCAGATGACCAACGGGATCGCCTGGATCGTGAACCGGGCCGTTCCCGACTTCACGGTCTTCGGCGGTCTGATCCTCAATACTGCGTACGGCGGCCTGAACCCTCGGGCCGTCAAGACGGCGATCGGCTACGGCGACGGCGCCAGGTTCATCAGCTTCGGCGCCCATTCCACCTTCTACCAGGCCTCCAGGGAAGGCCGGATCGTGGACGGGAAGTTCACACCCCTGAAGGACCTCTACCCGGAGTTCAGGAGGGAGGAGGTGGATCGGGCCATCCGCATCCCTGTGGATGGACACGTGGGACCTGAGCTGGACGAGATACTGAGCGTGATCTCGGACCATCCCCAGGTCTTTCTGAACACGGGCCATGTCTCGCCCGAGGAGGCGATCCGCCTGGTCGATCTCGCCGGCGAGTACGGGATCGGAAGGGTGCTGGTGGCCACCGCGGTCACCCAGGCTGCGTCGACCGACCAGCTCCGGTTCATGGCCGGGAAGGGCGCCTTCATCGAATACACCCTGGGCGCCTACACGCACACCACGTCGATCCCCAAGACCCACTACTACGTGGAGCGGGAGTACGCGGCGGACGAGGAGATGACGGGCGAGGCGAGCGGTGGCATCAGGAAGGCCGCCGAACAGATGCGGGAGGTGGGAACCGATCACTGCATCCTGGCGACGGACTTCGGCGGCTACACGTTGCCGGCGCCGGTCGAAGGCCTGCGCGAGTTCATCGCCTGCCTTCTGGACCTGGGCCTACCGACCGACGACATCCGCAAGATGGTCAGGACCAATCCCGAGAAGCTGCTGGGCCTCGATCCGTAAGGAGGTCGGTCCAGACCTCCTCCGCTCTTCACAGGCTGCGAACGGCGCTTAGGTTCGCAAAGTGGAGTCCGAAATCTCCGCAAAGTGAAGTTTGCAGCCGCTACCGTTGTGTTAGCGGCGACTGTTGAAGCGCTGGGTGGCGATCCTGATCGTGGCGGTCCTAACCTGGTGGGTGGATGAGATCGGACGCCGAGACCGTTGAGGAATACCTGGCGAGCTTGCCCGAGGGCCGGGAGGAGGCCCTCTCGGCGGTGCGTTCGGTCATCCTCCACCACCTCCCGGACGGGTACGCGGAGGAGATGCGGTGGGGGATGATCTCCTACGAGGTGCCGCTCGCGATCCAGTCCGACACCTACAACGGCAAGCCGCTCATGTACGCGGCGCTCGCCTCGCAGAAACGGCACATGGCCGTGTACCTGTCCGGCGTCTACGCCGATCCGGTAGCCCGCGAGGACTTCGAGCAGGCGTACCGGGCCACGGGCAAGCGCATGGACATGGGCAAGAGCTGCGTCCGCTTCCGCCGCCTCGACGACCTGCCTCTCGAGGTGATCGGGGACGCCGTCGCTCGCTATCCCGTCAACGACTTCGTCGACCTGTACCACCGAGGCCGCGGCCGCTGATCCGGAGGCTGGTGGCCGGTAGGAGGAGAGGCACTTTCCGGGTCGGGGCGCGTTCGCGCGGAGAGCGCTGGAATGTTGCTCGACAGCGAAGTTAGACAGCTTCTGGCCGGGTGCCGTTTCGGGGCCCATGCTACGGTCAATCCGGGTAGGTTTGCGGCGGGTTCACGATGCCGGGAACCAGCGCTACAGGAGGTAGGAAATGCCTGGAGGGAAGTGGTACAGGTTCAGACCCGGGTTGGTGATTGTCACGGCTTTCCTGCTCTTCGCCGCCGCCTGCGGTGGCGAAGAGGAGACCTCCGAGCCGGCTGATACCCAGGCCCCTGCCGCCACCGAGGCGGCGCCCGAGACCACCGCCATGGCTGATGATTCGGCGATGATGGCTGATGAGCCGATCAAGTTGGGTTATATCTCTGGTGGTGATGCGGATCCGTTCGTGTTCATCGTGACGGAGAGTATTCGTGAGGCGGCTGCGTCGGCTGGCGTGGAGCTGTTCGAGTGTGATGCGAATTTCTCTACGGATACGGCTATCCAGTGTGCTCGGACTTTGGATGCGCAGGGGTTGGACGCGGTTATCAACTGGCAGTTCTTCCCGGATGCGGCTGAGGCGGTTTGTGAGGCGTACGGTGATCTGCCGACGGTGACTATGGACGTGCCGCAGGGTCCGTGCGAGCGGGTGTTTGTGGGGTCGAACGGTTACGAGGCCGGCTTAGTGGCGGGTGCCGGGTTGGGTGATTTCGCTCAGTCGGAGTTCGGTTGCGAGTTCGATCTGTACGTGTCGATCGAGAATCTGAGTTCGCCTGATATCAATGCTCAGCGGGCTGGTGGTTCGCGTGAGGGCTTTGAGGGTGTTTGCGGGTCGGTTCCTGATTCGAAGTTCCGTGTTGTGGACAAGCGTCAGGGCGGCTCGGATGCGTTGGAGAACGTGCGGCGCCAGTTCACCGATATTTTGACGACGGTGCCTGACGCGACGGTGATTCTGGTGATGTCGAGTTTCGGTGATCCGGATGCGGCGTCTGCGTTCGCGGCGGCGGAGACTCAGGGCCGTGGTGGGCATGTGTTCATCGTGGGTCATGGGGCGGATGCTTCGGCGTGGCCGGATATTCTGAACAATCCGCAGTGGATCGGTGACGTGGCGTATTTCCCGGATCGGTACGGGAGTCTGGCGGTGCCGGCGGCGATAGCGTTGGCGATGGGTGACGACCCGGGCCGGGAGATCTTCATCGATCACCAGTTCCTGGACGCTTCCAACCTCGTCGACCACTACCCCGCCGCAGCCGGTATGGCTGATGATTCGGCGATGATGGCTGATGAGCCGATCAAGTTGGGTTATATCTCTGGTGGTGATGCGGATCCGTTCGTGTTCATCGTGACGGAGAGTATTCGTGAGGCGGCTGCGTCGGCTGGCGTGGAGCTGTTCGAGTGTGATGCGAATTTCTCTACGGATACGGCTATCCAGTGTGCTCGGACTTTGGATGCGCAGGGGTTGGACGCGGTTATCAACTGGCAGTTCTTCCCGGATGCGGCTGAGGCGGTTTGTGAGGCGTACGGTGATCTGCCGACGGTGACTATGGACGTGCCGCAGGGTCCGTGCGAGCGGGTGTTTGTGGGGTCGAACGGTTACGAGGCCGGCTTAGTGGCGGGTGCCGGGTTGGGTGATTTCGCTCAGTCGGAGTTCGGTTGCGAGTTCGATCTGTACGTGTCGATCGAGAATCTGAGTTCGCCTGATATCAATGCTCAGCGGGCTGGTGGTTCGCGTGAGGGCTTTGAGGGTGTTTGCGGGTCGGTTCCTGATTCGAAGTTCCGTGTTGTGGACAAGCGTCAGGGCGGCTCGGATGCGTTGGAGAACGTGCGGCGCCAGTTCACCGATATTTTGACGACGGTGCCTGACGCGACGGTGATTCTGGTGATGTCGAGTTTCGGTGATCCGGATGCGGCGTCTGCGTTCGCGGCGGCGGAGACTCAGGGCCGTGGTGGGCATGTGTTCATCGTGGGTCATGGGGCGGATGCTTCGGCGTGGCCGGATATTCTGAACAATCCGCAGTGGATCGGTGACGTGGCGTATTTCCCGGATCGGTACGGGAGTCTGGCGGTGCCGGCGGCGATAGCGTTGGCGATGGGTGACGACCCGGGCCGGGAGATCTTCATCGATCACCAGTTCCTGGACGCTTCCAACCTCGTCGACCACTACCCCGCCGCAGCCGGGTAGGCGACAGGTAACCCGTCAGGTAGTGAATACCAGAGACGCTGACCCAGGCCGGGGCAACGGGGAGAGAGTATCCCCCGGCGCCCCGGCCGGTGGGGTGATGTCGAGGCTGACGTCGCGCGTCCGGTTCACGGCCATGCAGGCCCGGGTCGGGGTCCTGGTCATCCTGTGCGTCTTCTTCACCATCCGGTCGCCGTTCTTCTTCACCTCCACCAACCTGGTGAACGTCCTGGTCAACGGGGCGGTGATCGGCATCATCGGGAGCGCCATGACCCTGCTGCTCGTGGCCCGGCAGGTCGACGTCTCGGTGGGATCGGCCATCGGGTTCGCCGGCGCCGTCTTCGCGGTGTTCGCAAGGGACTACGGACTGGCTTGGGGAGTCGTCGGAGCGATAGCCGCCGCCATGGTGATCGCCGGTATCAACGCCGTCGCCATCATCAAGTTCCGGGTCAACTCGATCCTCACCACGCTCGCCACGCTCGTCGCCTTCCGCGGGGCCTCCAAGCTTGTGATGGATGGGCGGGCCGTCCGAGTTGAAGGATTCAGGTTTCTGGGACGCACGCGCTTCGAGGTCGGAGGAATCGAGATACCCGTGGCCGTGATCGTCTTGTTGCTGGTGGTGGCGGTCTTCTACGTGGTCATGCGCCTCACCAAGTACGGCCAGCAGATGTACGCCATCGGCGCCAACCCCCAGGCGGCGCGGCTGGCGGGGATCCCGCTCGAGAGGCAGGTGGGTATCGCCTTCGTCCTCACCGGAGCGACCGTGGCCCTGGCCTCGATGATCGTGGTGTCCCAGGTGGGCGCGGTGTCCCCCACGACCGGGGAGAGGATGGAGTTCCTGGCCCTGACCGGTGTGATCGTGGGCGGTGCCAGCCTGTACGGGGGGAGGGGCTCGGTGATCGGGACCCTGGTGGCGATCCTCATCCTGGCGGTGCTGGACAACGGTCTCGTCCTGCTGCAGGTCCAGTCCTTCTGGCAGGAGGTGTCCCGCGGCGTCCTGCTCCTGGGTGCGGTGGTGTTCGACCAGCTGGGACGGCGGGAGGCCGAGGTCAGGATGGATGTGTGATGTACGGGGGAGACGTACGTCCGCGATGCGTCGAGGTGGCAACGTCATGACATACGCCAACGTTCCCGACGCACCACTGCTGGAGATCAGGGGTCTGTCCAAGCACTACGGGACCATACGGGCCCTGGACGATGTGAGCTTCTCTCTGAACCGGGACGAGATCGTAGGGCTCCTGGGTGACAACGGGGCCGGCAAGTCCACCCTCGTGAAGTGCCTGTCCGGTGCGGTCATCCCCACCGCAGGCCAGGTGTACTTGCAAGGTGACCGCAAGGTGTTCTCCACACCCGCGGAGGCTCGGGACGAGGGCATCGAGACCGTCTACCAGCAACTCGCTCTGGTGGACATCTTCGACATCCCGGCCAACTTCTACCTGGGCCGCGAAGTCGTCCGGGATGGATGGCGCGGGAAGCTGGGCATTCTCAACCGCAGGTTGATGCGGAGGAGAGCCCGGGCTGCGGTCGAGGCCCTCCCCGCCCGGTTCCCGAACCTCGATGCCGACATCGAGACCATGTCAGGCGGGCAACGCCAGGTCGTGGCCATATCTCGGGCCGGCTTCTGGGGTGGCAAGCTCCTGCTCCTGGACGAACCCACTGCGGCCCTTGGTGTCAAGGAAGCCGCCGCGGTGCTGGAGATGATCGGCGCGATGGTGTCTTCCACGGAGACCGACATGGCGATGATCGTCATCTCGCACAACATGGAGCACGTCTGGTCGATCTGCACCCGCCTGCTCATACTCCGCCAGGGACAGCTGGTGGCCGACCTGCCCAAGTCCGAGACCACCCGCCAGGAAGTCGTGGCCCACATCACCGGCGCCACCGCCTGAAGCAGGGGGCTCCGCCATCGTCTGGAACCCGGGCGCAGGCCTCGAAGGCAGGGGAGTGATCGTCACCGGCGCCGCCCAGGGGATCGGCAAGGCCACAGCCGAAGCCTTCGCCGAGGCAGGGGCACGGGTGTTCGCGGTTGACATCAAGGGGGAGGCTGTGAAGCGGGCGGTTGCCGGGCTGGCACGCCCTTCCCTCCACCATGCGAAACGGTACGACCTCCGCGACATAGCAGGGCTCTGCGGCCTGGTGGAGGAGGCATCGGATTCCCTGGGGGACTTGTGGGCGCTTGCCCATGTGGCCGGCACCCTGAAGAGGCAGCCCCTTGACGAGGTGGGTGAGGAGGAGTGGGATCTCCAGTTGGACGTGGATCTCAAGGCCGGGTTCTTTCTGTGCCGGGCTTTCGGCCAGGCGCTTGTCGCCGGGGGGCGGGGCGGGAGGATCGTCAACTTCTCGTCACCGGGCTTCATCCGGGGCACCAGGCTGGGCGCCCATGCCTACGTGGCGGCCAAGGGCGGGGTGGTGTCGATGAGCCGCGACTTCGCCCGTTGGTACGGGCCGCACGGGATAACCGTCAATACCCTCCTCCCCGGCCCGATCGACACGCCCATGCAGCACACCGACAACACCGAGGAGGTGGTCGCGGCCGGGGTCGCCGCCTGTCCCCTGGGCCGTCTGGGTCAACCGGGCGAGGTCGCCTCGGTGGTGGTCTTCCTGGCCTCGGATCATGCGAGCTACATAAGCGGCGCCGCCATCAGCGTCACCGGCGGCGCCCTCATGTACTGAGGACTCATGGGTCGAGTCGGTCCCTTCGCGGGCGAGGCGCGAAGAGCGACGCGGTGAACGCATCGATCCTCAAGCCAAGGGTCGGTCAGCTATTTCGGGATCTGGGCCACGAGCAATTGGCCGCTGGAGGGCGAGGCAACCAGGTCAGCGATAACGCCAGATGTGTCCCGCCAGGACGTCCCGGCCACCGGGTTTATCAGCCTGACCCTTCCATTCCCGCTTACCCTCCGCCGTAGTGCCTCGGCTGCCGGGGGCTTCTCGTTTTCCGTTACCAGCCACAACTCGCATCGCCGGTCTTCAATGGCACGTATGTTTGCGCCGCCGCCCGGCTCGACGGCCGAATAGCTGCCCGTTGCCCGCCCCTCGCCGAACAGCACCGTGTTCAGCACCCTGGTCACATAGAACGCCGGCCGCGGGTTCGACAACCGGTCGAGCAGCCCGTGAACCACTTTGGTCACCCTGTCGAGATCCTGCAGAGGATCGAGGTAGACGCGGCAGCCGGGCATCGTGGCGGCCGCGAACAGTGCTTCGGCGGCTGCGAGGGCGTTGGCCTCGTCGTCGGCGTCGAGCGGTACCAAGAAGTCGAGTCCCCCGACGGAGCGGAGTCGGGTGTCGAAGGCCCGGATGTCGCTCCATACCGACTCCGAGCCGTCGACCATGCAGACCGCCCGGTCCAGGACGAGGCCGTGGCCGGTCAGCATCTCGTCGAGCTGTGGTAGTTCCCGGGGCCGGAAGCCGGTCCGGCTGCGCAGATGCACCTTGCCGGTGTCCTCCAGCGCCAGCGGGGCGAGGGCGACACGCACGCCTGCTTCCCGCAGTTCCGCCAGGGCCGCCAGATCTTCGCCGTCCGGAAAGAAGCGGTTGGTCAGCTGGACCTCGATGAAGTCCGCTTCGGTGGCCTTGCGAGCCGCGGCCGTTATATCACCCGGCCTGGGACACAGGACGGTCGCGGTCAACTCCACTCCTTCGCGACGCAGGACGGCGAGTTGTCCGGCCTGCAGAGACACGTCTAGGTCGTGGATCGGGAACCTGACGTTGCGGATCCCCGCCTCCACGCATGAGAGCAGCGGGTAGTCGTCGCGGATCCGGTGCCGCACATGGTTGGGGTAGGAGATCGCCCCGTCGCTCTTGTTCGTGATGGGCAGTCGCAGGTATGCGGCTACCGGAGAATGCGGGAGGTCGACGATCGTGCCGCTCAGGATGTGGGTACCGGCCCGATGGTTGGCATGCGTCTCGCCGCTGGTGCGGATCAGATGCACCGAGGTCCCCCGGTCGGTCACCCTCACCAGGAAGAACCCGAGCTTGGCGGTGTCGAGCCATCCCCGATCAGCGGGACGGACGTTGAAGGCCTCGTAGAAGCCCGGTCTGGTCGTGGTGGTCGAGGGAAGCGTGTACAGGCGGGTGTCTCCGGCCCGGTTGAACACCTGGAAATGAGTGTGCCCGCTGAACAATGCCTCGACGTCGTAGCTTCTGCACAGGTCCAGCAGCCAGGCACGGTCTGGGTTGTCGAGCACGTCGTAGCTGCCCAGGCCGGGCTCGTCCTCGTCGACCAGGTAGGGGGGAAGGTGGAGGAACATGAAGATCCGGTGCGAGGCGTGGGCGGCAAGGTCGGCGTCCACCCACTCGCGTTGCTCGATGGCCTCCGGCAGGGTGGTGTTCATGATCTGGGAGTTGAGGACGATGAAGTGCGTGTCCCCTGCGGTCCGGCTGTAGAACGACTTGCCGAAATCCTCGTCCCAGCGCTTCAGGAATCCCGGTTCGACCCATCCTGCGGGCACCGTCGGATCGGGTTTGTCACCGATGTCCATATTGCCGGCCGCGAAGTTGACCTCCAGGCCCGACTCCTCGAACTGGGTCACCGCGGCTTGCCGTCCCGTGTCGAAGAACCGGGAGCCCGGGTACTCCTGTGCCAGGTCCCCTACGTGGAAGACGAAGGCGGGCTCGGTTGCCTTGGCCAGGGCCAGCGCCCAATCACCCCGGTCCGACCACTCCCGCACGATCTCCGGTGTCACCGAGTCGCCCGTGGCGGAATACATGCCCGGATCGACCAGGTGATGGGTGTCGGCGAGCACCACGAACTCCAGGTCGGCCTCGGGTACGTCTGAGCGGTCGAAGCGGGGCATACCCGCACCTCCTCGGTTCTGGTATCTGCGTACGGGGCGGTTGCGAGACCGGATCCGATCAGATGGTACGCCGGACCGTGCAGCGCCTGTCGAGCATCACTAACTTGTTCGTGCACGGTATCGACGGTGGAGGCGCCACCTCCGAGGTGGTGGACAGCACGACCAGGGAGGTAGACCGATGGCTTTTCTTTCGATCGACCACGTCGGGGTGGCGGTGACCGATCTCGGGGTGTCGGTCCCCTGGTGGACCCGGTTCCTCGAGAAGGAGCCGTTCATGCAGGGCACCTGGATAGCAGCCGACGTCGAGGACTACGTCGGGAAGATCGTCGGGTATCCCAACTGCGACATGTCGGGCGCCTTCTGGGCGCTGCCGGGCGGAGCAGTGCTCGAGATGCTCCAGTACCACAACCCGCCGCCGGGCAGGGTGGACATGGCCACCTACAACGCCGGTAACACCCATCTCTGCCTGGAGACCGAGGACATCCACCGCGACTACGAGCGGATGCGGGACCACGCAGTGTTCGTATCGCCCGAGCCGGTCCGCTGCGCCTGGGGCAGGTACGAGGGCGCCCTCACCTGCTACCTGCGCGACCCGGACGACATTTCCATCGAACTGATCCAGTTCGCAGAAGGGGGAAGGCCGTTCGAGGTCGAGAGCCCGTTCGTCAACCCCTACGGCTAGCCGGAGCATGGAGAACGGGAAGCGGGTTCGGGTAGGCGTAATCGGCGCCGGCTCCTGGGCGATCGCCAACCATATCCCGATCCTGGCGGCTCGGGAGGACGTCGAGATGGTGAGCGCCGTCCGGACCAACCGCAAGGCGCTGGCTTTGCTCCGCGAGAGGTTCGGATTCGAACATGTCAGTGACGATTACCGGGACGCGTTGGAGCTGGGACTGGATGCGGTGGTCGTGGCCAGCCCGGCGGGGCTCCACTACGAGCATGTGAAGGCGGCGCTGGAGGCGGGTGCCCATGTGCTGTGCGAGAAGCCTTTCACCACCGAGCCCGAACATGCCTGGACACTCCACGATATCGCCTCGGAGCGAGACCGTCACCTGCTCCTCGCCCTCGGCTGGAACTACCGTCCCACCGCCATCGAAGCCAAGAGGCTGATGGAGACCCCGGGGGTTGGAGACGTCCAGCACATCCTGGTGGCTATGGCTTCGGGCCTGCGCGGTCTCCTCCGGGGTACGGGGAGCTACCGGGGTCAGGACGCCTTCTTCCAGCCCGCCGCCAAGACCTGGACCGATCCCCGGCTCTCCGGCGGTGGGTACGCCCCGGCGGCGCTGAGTCATGCTTTGGGGTTGGCGCTGTGGCTCACCGGCCAGCGCGCCTCCCAGGTCTTCGCCTTCATGAACGAAGAGGGCGCCGGAGTCGATCTTCATGACGCGATCAGCGTGCGGTTCAGTTCCGGGGCCACGGGTTCGATATCCGGCGCTTCGTCCCCGCCCGGGGGGAGCGCGGTCGATCAGGAGGACGCTCCGTGGCCCCGGCACCAGCTCCAGGTCCGGGTTTACGGGACGGAAGGCCATCTCGTGGCTGACCTGGAACGGGACTTCCTGTGGCTCTTCCGTGACGACGGCGAGGACGTCAAGGTCGACCTGCCACCCCGAGCCGGTCTGTACGGATGTGAGGATCCACCCGACGTACTGATCGACCTGGCCCTCGGAAACGCGGCGGTGAACCGTTCCCCCGCCGAGGTGGGCGCCAGGACCGTCGAGTTGCTCAGCGCCGCCTACCAAAGCGCGAGCACCGGAGCCGTCGCCCGTGTCCGGGCGGATGGTTCGGAGGGTCGGTCCGGGCGGCCGGCCTAGGGCGCCTGGGCGGGAGGCCTGATGGAGTCATCGCACGAGAACCGCAACGCATCGGAGCGGGTGAGGATCGTGTTCTTCGGTGTGGGCAGCGTCGCAACCGCAGCGCTGGACCTGTGCCGGCAACGATCCTGGATGGATGTGGTGGCAGCCGCCCGGAGCCCGTCACCGGCTGCCGTCCGGCCGGGAATAGGCGCCTGGGCCGGGGTCCGTGTCTGGTCCGATCCTGAAGAGATGCTCGAGGCCACCCGACCCCAGGTCGCGCTCGTGGCGACACGGTCCGAACTCGACTCCGTGCTGCCCGTGATCGGGCTGTGTGCCCGGAGGGGTGTCCACGTGGTCTGCGCCAGCGAGGAACTCGCCTGGCCCGATGTCGAACGACCGGGGATGGCAGGCCGTCTTCAGAGCATGGCGACAGAGGCGGGCGTGGTGATCACGGCGACCGGGATCAACCCCGGCTTTGCCTTCGATGTCCTCCCGCTCGTGCTGGCCGGGGCCGCCTGGGATGTCTCGAGGATCGTCGTCCAGCGCACGCTTGACGCGTCGGTATTCGGCCGGGATGTGCACCGTTCGCTGGGTGTCGGCTACACCGAGGCCGAGTTCCGCAGGGCCGTCCGGTCGCGGAGGGTCCGGGGCCACATCGGCTTCGCGGAGAGCGCCCGCATCATCGCGGACGGGATGGGGTTGGAGATCGAGCGGTTCGAGGAGAAGATCGAACCGGTACTCGCTGATCGCGCTCATGTCCTGGCCGGGTACACGATCGAGCCACCCGAGACCGCAGGCGTCGTCCAACTGGCCACGGCAACGGTGAGAGGACGGGAGTGGCTCCGATTCGAACTGTCCCTGCATGTCGCTCCGGAAGCAGTCGGCTGGGAGACCCGGGACCGTATCCGTATACAAGGGGAGAACGAACTCGACCTCACGATGGAACCGGGCATGCCCGCCGTGTCAACCACCGCGGCCCTGCTCGTGAATGCGGTTCCCGCCGTCCTGTCGGCCCGGCCAGGTTTCTACCCGCCGGCGCGCTTAATTCCCAACCCGCCCTGGCTTGCTGACCATCCCCCTCCCGGCGCACCATGATGCTCGCACCGCCGAGGCGCGGGGCAGTTGTTCAGTCGAGGTGCCAGACCTCGTCGGCCCAGTAGAGGTTGCCGTCCTCGTCCACAAGGCTGAGGATCACGTCCTCGAACCACTTCGACCAGCGGCCGTTCACCTCGGTGGCTCCGATCTTGCCGAAGGCGGTGGCGACATCCGGGTGGGCCTCCACGTAGGCGATGATCTGGGTGCCGCGGCGGAACAGGCTGTAGTTCTTGAGCCCCGCCTTCTGGATCTCCTCGACCAGCTCGGGCCAGATCTCGTCGTGGCGCTTCTTGTACTCGTCGGCCTTGTCCGGATAGATCTCGAATGTGAAGCACGCTCGCTGCATGAAAGCCTCCTCGAACCGTCTGGGTACTCGCTCGAATCTAGTGCTCTGCCTGCGAAATAACCAGACCACACCGCCATTCCACAGACAGACCACCACTATCTCCCCTCAGGCCTATCCGGCCCCGTGCTGAGGAAATGTGACCGGCTCGGACCCGCGATTATTGTTCGGCGTGCTCGGTGTCGACAGCGGATTGGAGGGTTCATGGGTGCGAACGATCGGGTGCGGGTAGGTGTGATCGGCGCCGGCTCCTGGGCGGCGGGCAACCACATCCCCGTACTCCAGGCGCGGGACGACGTGGAACTGGTGGTGGCCGTTCGGAAGGGTATGGATGCCCTCGAGATGCTGAAGGACCGCTTCGGGTTCGAGCACATCACCGAGGACTACCGGGAAGCTCTCGAACATGACCTGGACGCGGTGGTGGTCGGAAGCCCGTCGGTGTTCCACCATGAGCACGCCAAGGCCGCCATGGAAGCCGGTGCCAACGTGCTTTGTGAGAAGCCGGTCACCATCGATCCAGCCGACGCCTGGGATCTCGACGCCACGGCCAAAGCGCTGGGTCGGGAACTGGTCATCTCGTTCGGCTGGCACTACCGGCCCACCGTCATCGAGGCCAAGCGGATGATGACCGAGGACGGCGGGGTAGGCGAGATCGAGCACATCCTGGTGGCGATGGCATCGGGTACCAGGGAGCTGCTGAAGGCCACCGGCGCCTACGAGGGCTCGGCCACCGACTTCATGCCCGACTGGGACACCTGGACCGACCCGGCCATGTCCGGGGGAGGCTACGCCCCGGCCCAGCTGAGCCACGCCATGGGCCTGGCCCTGTGGCTGAGCGGAGAGCGGGCCAAGGACGTGTTCGCTCTGATGAACAACGTCGGCGCCCGGGTCGACCTGCACGATGCCATCAGCATCCGCTACCAGTCGGGCGCCACAGGGGTCCTGAGCGGCGCCAGCTGTCCCAGCCAGGCGGGAATCGGCGACATCGCCGACGAGCCATGGCCGCGCCACCAGCTCCAGGTGCGTTTCTACGGTTCCGAGGGCCAGTTGATCGTCGATCTGGAACGGGACTTCCTCTGGCACTTCCGCGAGGACGGGACCGATAACAAGCCCGACCTGCCTGATCACGCCGGGTTGTACCAGTGCGACGGTCCGCCCAGCACCCTGATCGACCTCACCCAGGGCAAGGACGTGCCCAACCGGTCGCCGGCCGAGGTCGGCGCCAGGTCGGTCGAGGTGGTTGCTGCCGCCTACGAGAGTCTCCGCACGGGAGGTCTGGCCAGAGTCGCCGGTCTCGACTAGCGGTCTGCCCGCAAAGTAGTTTGCCGCGCCCTGCTTGCCAGCGACGCCCCTCGCTGCGTTTCGCCTCCTCAACGTACCGCTGCGGGTACGCCTTTGTCGGCGGGCCTTGCGAGGAACGCCGCTGGCGTCGCATGGCTCGACACCGCTTCACGGACAGACCGCGGCCCTGATGCGGGTCGGGATCGACACCTACTCGTACCATCGCTTCTTCGGCGAGATACGGGAGGGCGAGGAGGACCCGGGAACTCGCTGGACAACCTGGGACTTCCTGGACCGGGCTGCCGAGTTGGAGGTCGACGGGGTAAGCCTGGAGACCTGTTACCTGGACCTGGACGACCCCAACTTCCGCGAGCGTCTGGCCCTGACCCTCGACGAGACCGGTCTAGAAGCCGTGCTGGCCTGGGGCCATCCCGGTGGGCTGGAGATGGGTACTTCCCGGGAGCGACTCGAGGATCTGTTCCGGGTCATCGACATCGCCGCCGGCATGGGCGTGGATCTGGTGCGTCTGGTGGTGGGCACGTACACCCATTGGGACATGGAACCAGTCGATGCTTCGGTCGAGCGGCTCGTTCCCCGCGTGACCGAAGCCTGCCGCCACGCTGCCGAGCAAGGCATCCGGCTGGCCATCGAGACCCACACCGCCCTCCCGGTCCGTGCGCTCGCCGAGCTGATCGACCGGGTGGACGCCCCCAACCTGGGCGTGGTGCTCGACACCGCCAACGTCGTCAGGGTGGGCAGTGACCTCATGGAAGCCACCAGCCTCCTCGCTCCGCTGACCGACATGGTCCATGTCAAGGACTTGGACCTCTCAGAGGCCGACTTCGGCAACCCCGGAGGCTGGTGGCCCTGCACCTCCCTCGGCC
This sequence comes from Candidatus Spongiisocius sp., assembly GCF_965221825.1. GTDB lineage: Bacteria > Actinomycetota > Acidimicrobiia > Spongiisociales > Spongiisociaceae > Spongiisocius. The sequence continues at coordinate 1,872,850 of NZ_OZ244917.1, read as the reverse complement.
AAGGCGATCTCAACCTCGACGGTGTCCTGGCCGAACTCCGCTCCGCCGACTTCAACAGCCTCGCCTGCGTCGAGCTGGCCACCCTCCCTCCCGGCAGCCAGGAAGACCGCATGGTCAAGGAGAGCATCACCTGGCTTCGAGAGTCGATCCGGCTCACGGGATAATTCAAGGGCCAGGGTCGATATCGGTGTTACCTGGACGACTTCGCTGTGTTCAAGGCCGTGGCCGGGAGCGGTGATAACCACCAACGCCGAGGGCTCGTCCATGCGGCACTCAAGGGAGTCCTGCTCAAGGACTACACTCTGTCGGCGCTGGACAAGCGTAGGCGAGGGAACCTGATCGACCTGGTTGGGAACATCGAAGTGGAGGAAAAGGATTCGCGATCGAAGCATGTGCTCGGTCGGGTCCATGAGTACTTCCTGTCCCGCATCGGCGACGCTGCGGGCAAACGGCGCGGCGGGTTCCACACTCCTCGCAGCAGGGTGCGGTTGCTGGTAGAGATGCTGGAGCCGTACAGCGGACGGATTTATGACGCGTGCCTTGGATCGCCGGGCATGTTGCTTCCCAAGCTTGTTTCGGGCGACATCCGCACTCCAGATGCTGAGGAACTCGTGGGGGCAAGCCGGTGATGGGGATTTTGCTCACTAGCCCGGACCAGAAGGAGGCGTTGTCTCGAGTGTATGTCAAGGCTCTGGCGGCACGTGCTGGTTACGCGACTTCCGTGCCGGAGCCGGACCGGGATAGCGTCGATCTGCGAGTTCAGGCAGGCGGGCCGCGTCGCCCGGCCCTTGACCTCCAGCTGAAGGCCTCGACGAAGATCGCCGAACCGAAAAATGGCTTGTTGCGGTTTCTCTTGAGCATCAAGAACTACCGCGATCTTCGCGAAGAAACGCAGACGCCCCGATTGCTCGTGGTGCTGGAGCTTCCGACGAACGAGCGGAGATGGATGACTGTGAAGAGCGAGAAGCTCGTGCTTCGTCGCCGGGCCTACTGGCTGAGTTTACAGCAGGACCACGACGAGGTAGTCGATCAGCAGACTGTGACAGTTCGTATCCCGGAGGGGAATGTACTGAATGTCGAGGCCCTGAAAATCCTGATGGAACGTTCTAGGACCGGAGACATCTGATGCGAGTTAGCATTCATGACCGGGAAGCGCTACTGGCGGTCTCGCCTGGGGCACTGTCGGCGTATGCCCGCTCCGTGGGCTGGACTCGGCACGAGCCGTACCGCATGCACTCGGACGTCTACATCGGTGAGCAGCTTCCGGAGGTCATCGTCCCGCGTACGGAGCGCCTCGGAGACTACGCGAGCGTTGTGGCCTCGTTGATCAAGATGTTCGCAACGGTTGCTCGGCAGGACGAAATGACCGTGTATCGCTCGCTGGTAACCGCCGACCGTGACGTCATCCGTGTCCGGGCAGGTGAGAGCGAAGACGGCAGCATAGGGTTGAACCACGGTGTGGACCTGATCAGCGGAGCGCGGGACATGTTGCTGGCGGCTGCGTGCTCCCTAGGCAAACCCAAGGCGGTGTATCGGGCGGGAGCGAATAGGGATGCGGCCGATCTGCTAGAACGCATTTGTCTTGGGCAGACGGACCAGGGGAGCTTCGTGGTGACGTTGGTAACACCGGTCATACCGGTGCGGATGTCCAGGTTGTTCTCGCTCCCCGACGATCAAGACTCGCTGATCGAGCGGCGTCTGACACTGCGTTTGATGGAAGCCCTGGCAGCGGCACGCCATGCGACGGAACGAACGGCTGCAGGAGACGAAGGTGCGTTCGCTGAGGTGCCAGAAAGTGGTGTGAGCGCTAATCTGTGTGAAGCCTTGGTCCGGATCATTAAGCCATTTGCGCGGCTGGACATAAATGTGTTGTGGGCACGGACCCGACCGGTGACGACACCGCGACCCGTTGTTCGGTTCGGCCGGGCGGATGCACCTCTGCTAAGCCAGGCCGCCCGCTTGCTTCGGGAGCGGGCGCCGCGGCCGGACGTTCGCCTCATCGGCTACGTTCGGCGCCTGACACGCGGGGAGGCCGAAGAGGATGGCACAATACGTCTGGTCACCAATATCGACGGGAAAGGTCAATCGGTCACGGCGCTGCTAGACCGGCAGGACTACGAACAGGTGGTTCAGGCCCATAGCGATCGAGTTCCGGTCCTGTTGACGGGCGATCTTGAGCGAATGGGCCAGCGATGGAGGTTGTTGAATCCGCATCTCGAGGAGGTGCTTCGGGACGACGGGCCGGACTTCTAACACCTCGCATTGTTGGCTCTTGCCTTGTAGAGGGCGGCGAGGCCGTCGTTGTTGGTGACGGTGTTGAGTTGGTCTCGGATGCTGTGGTCTTTGAGGTTGAGGCGGCGTAGCTGGCCGTCGATTCTGTCAATGGTCTCGATTCTGCCGAAGTGGTGGCCGTGGGTCTGGGCGTAGAGGGCTAGGCCCTTGGCTTTGGTTACGGCGTCGGGGAGGTGGGCGCCGTGGGGGTCGAGGATGTCGATGACGACGCGGTCGCCTTCTTGGCGGAAGAAGAGGAAGTCGGGGTAGACGGGCTTGTACTCGCCGGGTCGGCGCTCGTAGGGGATCGTGAACGACCAGTTCTTGCGGTCGGGGTTGCGAAGCCAGCCGAGGCAGTTCGGGATCTCGGCGTTCAGGACCTCGGACTCCAGGTTGTTGAAGTCGTCGGCGAAGGCTCCGTCGTCATCGACGTAGATGTGTTTGTCCCAGGCGGGTGCTCCGGTGGGGCGTCTCCACGCCACCCGCTCGGGGTGCCTGATCTTTGTCTTCGAAGGCTGGTGGGCTGAGCCGGCGACTTCGGCGTAAACGGAGTGTCGCTTCTCAGGCAGGCTGTCGATCTGATCCACATACTGGCTTCGCCACAGGTCGACCTGGTAACGAGCCAGGTTCTCGACTTCCTCGACGATGGCAGGGTCGCAGAGCAGTACTGCGACTTCGATCTTGGCGTGGCGGATTATCGCTATGTCGTCCACTCCGGCGACGGTTTGCTGCCAGAAGTCGCGATGTAGGCCTTCACCGATCCGGCGCCCGGCTTCGTCGAAGAGGTCGTTGAGGTTCTCTGGCGAGATCGCTACCTCTCCGGCGGTTGCGTTGACGAACTCCTGCCTCGTCAGATCGAAGACGCGTGTCCCGTACGAGACCAGCGCCTTCCCGTGGACCTGATCGACGAAAGTCTGATCTGCGCGCTTCGCGTCGAGCTTGGTCTGGAGCAACGACCACACCGCGGACCTGGCGGTCGCAATGGCGGTTTGGTGGATACCGTCCTGGACGAGTGCGAGGGCCAGACTCATCATGCGGCGAACCTGCTTGATCTTCCGGCGGGTAGGGACCGTGTAGCCGCGTAACTTGGCGAGAGCTTTGAAGATGGGCTCGGAACCGTCTGCCCGATGCAGGGTCACCGCCTCGGTGGATGGCTGGACTGGTGTGGGCGGGACGAACTCATGGTCGGAGTCGGTCAGGCGGTCAACGACCGAGGCCACACCCTTGGCGTCGTAGTGGGGAAGAAACAGTGACACCGAGTTGAGGCTCTCGTCCTTCTCGACCCGCCTGGCCAGCGGCGTGCGGACCATCCGGCCAATCAGTTGGGCGATGTAGGTGGCGTCTTGGGCCTTGCGGTACGACATCATCGTCTCGGCCTGGGGGCAGTCCCAGCCGGTGGACAGGGCCGTCTTGAAGAACACCACGCGGGCGTCGCGGTCGGAGGCGATCCGGGATGGGGCGAGATACCGAATCACGAACCCATCCGCATCTAGGGCGGTGGACTCGTCGAAGGCGTGGGCGAACGCGTTGTTCGGCAATGGGCGTGGAAGTTCCTCGTTGATCGCCCGTATAGCGGTAGCCAGGTCAGTCCGGGTTCCGCTCCTGCTCCTCGGCGCGTTCTCGACTTGCACGATGAAGAGCGGAACCACGGGTTGTTCGCTTTCCTCGGCACAATAGGCAGCCCAGCGCTGGGTGTAGCCGTGCCAGTGGCGGGTCGCCTCCCGCAGCAAGGTGATATCGATCTGCTGATCATCGGCGCTGTGATGGAGGACGATCCGCTCCTTCAGCAGGCCCGAGGCCCGGACATCCGCCGCTCCGACATGTACCGGGTGCACCGTGCGGGTTCCGGCGACGAGATTGTTGAATCGTTGCGGGGTAGCCGATATGCCCAGCACAAGCGGAACTTGGCGCATCTCGTCGCTGCCCTTGAGGAACTTCTGGATGATGGTCACCGCGGCCTTCTCGTCGCGACGGGTCCGCATGCCCCGGTGCGCCTCGTCGATGATGACCATGAAGCGCGCGCCCATATGCTTGATCGTGTTGTCGAGCGTTTGCCAGATCGTGTACTGGCGGCGGTCCCCCAACGTGGTGAGTAGCTTGTCCCGGCCGAGCTTCTGCGTGTTGAGGTAGTAGATACGTCCGGGGCTCAACATCCGGTGATTGAACGACGAGTCGATAATCTCCATCGCGAGCGGCGACAGAACGTCCGAGGTGTTGATCATCTTGTTGTAGGTCTGGCGGTTGAGCTCCGGCAGATCGGTGATCCACAGGAAGACGGCATCACTATCCGGCCCCGCCTCATCATCTCCCTCGAGAATCCGCTCTATGAGCCGGGTAGCTATGACCGTCTTGCCCGCTCCGGTAGGCGCCGACAGGACGACCGCCTGTGGCGAGTTGGGTCCGGCTATCGACGCGGCCTGCCGGACCCTCGTGGAAAGGTCGTCCACCGCAACCTTCTGGAAGTCCTTGAGAGTGAGCCTCATTCGCCGAGAGCCCCGGGTGCGTTGACGGTGAAGTTGCGCAGGTAGTCGCGGTAAAGCTGGCGGACGCGGAGGCGTCTCTCTTCGGGGAGCGCGCTGCGCATCTCTAGGAAGGAAGTACGGGAGTTGGTGACCAGCCACACGTGGGTCACTGACGCGTGGGCGTCGACGGCCTGAGCGAAGGGCGCCGAGTGTTGGTCGTAGAACAGCACTCCGTAGGTGGATCCCTTTGGCAGAGACCAAGGGGCAATTCCGTCCCATTCCTCCCACTCACCGATCGACCCTGCCGCCATCCACAACATGGGAACGACTACGTTGAACTGCCGACCTAGATCCACGAGATCAGGTTCGAGGTAGTCCAGGCGCAAGTGCTGAACGTTCTCGCTTAGACCGTCGCTGAGCCTTCGTCCCTCGAGGTACTGGTGGAGATACTCGCCTTCTACCGGTTCGCCGTCCCGTCGTTGGCCGGTGACAGCGGCGTCAACCCTCGGACGGGTGACAGACTCGAATATCCCCCTCCGCTCGAACGCCGGATCACCAACGAAGACACCATCTTTGTGGAAGGAACTGGCATCATCTTCCGACAGGTCGTTGTTCGTGACCAGGATGCAACGTCGCGAACCGCCATCGTTCGCATTGAGCATTGCCGTGGCTTGGAGCGTAGTACCGGAACCCGCGAAGAAGTCCAGTATGACTGCCTCCGGATTATCGATGACGACTGTCGAAAGTGTATCAAAGACTGCATACGGTGACTTCGGATAACTAAAGGTGTTATCACCGATTAGTTGTCGGAGAGTCCTTGTGCCACGGATCCGCGCATCGTGGCTCCCCCTCTTCCATACGGTCTTCGGCACAACCCGACGTTCCGCAGTTCCCAGGATGAGCGCCCCACTGCTCTCGGTGCCGAGCGTAGGGATCTCCCTGTTCAACACTCTCTTACGGTTTCCCATCTTGACATAGCTGATTGACCACGATCTGCCTGAATCTTGGACCGAGTTATCTCTGCGTCGAAGACGCACGAACCCATGTCGGGCAAGATCCATAAGCGTCTTCGGCTTTAGTTGCCATCTAGACATAACTCGGCCATCAAGTAATGGCCACTCGATGTCACAATTCTCGAAATCCACGTTCGACGACGGTGGTATCCAGTTGTCAAGATCCCCCTCGACTTCGCCAGCATCAACTCGCTCCTTCAGAGTTCTGCCAGTTCCTACGATCTGTCCGGTCTCCGGATCAACCGCGACCGGATATACGAGTCCTGGACGCTTCGATGGGCGATCGTCGATGCCACGGCTCCTAACGAGCGGGAACCAGAGCTGGAGTGTCTTCGCGCGACTCTCGTCGGCCAGCAGATCGTCACGCAGTGGTGAAGGGCGTGCGTTACCGAAGAAGCAAAAGAAAGCGTGTTCCTCGGCCCTAGTAAATCCAGAGGGTCTCTGCGCCCCAGCCGTGTTGATGACGATTGTCACCATCTGTCGCCGGGCTTCCGGGAATAACTGCTCAAGCAGAACGCCTAGATGGTGCACTTCGTGCTCGTCGATCGTCACCACCAGCACCCCGTCGGGCTTCAGCAGCGGCTTGGCCATCCGGAGGCGCTTCTCCATGAAGGACAACCACTTCGAGTGGCGGTAGGCGTCGTTCTCGTCGACGAAGCGGTTGTTGTACTTCCAGGACTTGTCGCCCGTGTTGTACGGTGGATCGATGTAGATGCAGTCCACCTTCCCGGCGTAGGCCCACCGCAGGACCTGCAGGGCGTGGAAGTTCTCTCCGTTGATCACGACATGGGCAGGCTTTCCGGCGTCTCCCCGCCGCACGTCGCCGACAGGTGTGAGGCCGGGGAAGATCTGCTCGTGGAACCGCTTGACCACCAGCAGGTCCTCGACGGCAATCCAGGTCTCGGGCCCGTCGGCGCCCTTGGGCACGACGGCGGCGTGGCCGTCCGCGACTCTGAGGACCCGGAACTCGGTCAGATCATCAGGAGTTGTCCGGTTCTGAACCATCAGCCCCTCCCGGATCGGCAGTCCGTAGAGAGACACGGTCTCAGGAATGTGCTCCTCGAACACCAGACCGAAACGCTTGGTCCTCTTCAGTTCCCTCACCTCACCCGCGATCCGCTCGCGCAGAGCCGGGTCGGCGATCTCGTCAATCAGGTCTTCGATCTTCGCCATATGCGCCCACCAAGCTAGTACGGAGGTGTGACGCCCTGGATCATGGTCACGACGCTGCTCGCGTCACCAGGCCTGGGATGCGAGCAGGTGGCTGAGTCCATCGCACTGGACGGCGCGCCGACCTACCGTGGGTAGCGCTGGGTCTGGCCTAACAGTGCGCCGGGGGCGGTAGCCTCGCGGTTAGGTATACGACCCTCGTTCGGGTATTGCGGAACGGTCCCCAGCGGGGTTCTCTTCTGCGCATAGAGCCGGGTGTTCTTTGGTCCCACCCAGGAGTGCATGATGGAGAACCAATGACGGGTGAGCCCGCAGGTGAGCGGACCATCAGTGCGTCTGCGTTCAAGGCCAAGTGCCTCATGCTTGTGGACGAAGTCGCGGCTAGCGGCCAGGAACTGGTGATCAACCAAAGACGGGCAGCCGGTCATGCGGCTTGTGCCGTACCTGACCAGACCCGAGACGCTGTTCGACATCGATCAGGGTAGGTTCGAGATCGTCGGGGACGTGGGCGACCCTGTCGACGTCGAGTGGGAGGCCATCGGGGAATCCTGACAAGGACTGAACCCCATCAACGCTTCAAGCCGGTTGATCCTTCTCGATGCGCACGTACTCCTATGGCTTGTCCAGGGCCGCCGGGAGCTCGTCAGGCGACTGCGAGCCGCTTCACCGGTTGGAGTGCCTCGGTCATGAGGGCGAGGTCGTCGGTTGCGATTCCGTCGAAGGAGATCCCGCTGCTCACGGCCAGGAATTCGTATGCGAATACGCGTCCGGACGTGTCGAGGTGGGCGATACGCGTGTCGTCAAGCCGCTTACCGCCGGCCTCTCCACCTGAGGGCGGACGCAGCACCACGAAGATCACGTCCGCATCCGAGTCGTAGCGAACCTGCATCGGAGACCCCAGTCACTCGGTGACCCAAAACACTGTAATCACGATAGCCGTCCTGGGGTCGGCGGAGACCACTACGTTCAGGAGACGACGGCCCACCATTGCTCGAAACTCGTGCGCAGTGTCGCCCTCGACACGCTGTTCGGGGGCCGCGAGCACCTGGTTGACCATTTCTGGGTCGATGTCCTGCTCGGTCATTCGCACTCGGGCGTGGTGGCTATAGCGGAATCTCATCCTGGCCGATCTTTCTTTACTACGTCCTGTCCTTATCTATACAGCCGTGCCGGGGGTCTTGGACACCGTATTCGCCGTCACGCCGACGACACCGGCGTCGGCCCTTTCATCGTGGGTGTCTGCAGAAGGCGGGTCTCTCAGGGCAGGTTGGCGATGACTTGCTGATGATAAGCGGTTGCGGCGGACCCTCTTGACTTAAAAATGAGAATCATTATCATTTCGGGAGTCACCTACCCGAAGGGAATTGCTACGTCATGGTCGGTCGGAGAGTCTTCGAGTCCCTATCCCGCCGGAGCGTCCGGCTCTGCGGTGCGCTTTTGGCATTGTTTCTGGTAGCGACCGCATGCGGTGGCGAGGACGCGAGCGACACTACGGCGGCCACCACCGCGATGGCCGAGACCACAACCACCACCTCGGCCACGACCACCACCTCCGCTCCCCCGGAAACTGACGAGCACGAGGACGAAGAAGACCACGAGCACGAGCACGAAGACGAAGACGAGCACGAAGAGGACGAGCACGAGCACGAGGACGAAGACGAGCACGAGCACGAAGAGGACGAGCACGAGGACGAAGACGAGCACGAGCACGAGGACGAAGACGAGCACGAGCACGAGGACGAGCCCATGACCCTGACGGTCACGGACGGGAGCGGGCGAGAGATCACCCTTGACAGTCCTGCCGAGCGGGTTCTGTGCGTTCAGGACAACTGCACCGACCTCACGTCGGACCTGGGAATAGTGCCAATCGCCCAGCATCGAGGCGACGGGTGGGGCAGCGCTGCCGCTTACTACGGCGACGGAGCTGCTGAGATTCCCGTGCTCGGCGATCGCATGTCGGTGGAGGAAGTCGCGCAGTATGAACCCGACCTGATCATCGGACGGGTTGGCGAGGAAGAGGTCCGTGATGCGCTCGAGGTCGTAGCGCCTGTGTATCTGGTGGATATCGGTGGTGTCGAGACCCTCAAGGAGGGGTGGATCGGCGTGGGCGTCCTGACCGGCCGGCAGGATGAGGCAGCTGCAGCCATCGCCAGGTTCGACTCCAACGTCGCGGCCCTGTCGGCTGCGCTTCCCGCCGGTGCGGTGGATACCAGGGTGGCGGTCGGATTCGGGGACACGAACTGGATGATCTGGGACTCGTCCTCATTCTGCGAGTTCCTCCATTCCGAGGGAGCCGGGACGTGTGCCTTCCCTGACCAGGGTGAGTCCGAGTACGGTTCTCCGGACAGTGAGTTCTCCTGGGAGTTCATCGTGGAGACCGATCCCGAGGTATGGGTGATGATCACCTGGCCCGGAAGCGCCCGCTACGACACCGTTACCCAGGAGGTATGGCTCCAGACCACCGCCCATCGCGAAGGCAGGGTGTGCGAAGAGGACTCGGCCGGCTCCTTCGGCCACGGGCTGCTGATGCTCCAGTGGGCTTACCAGTGCTACCTGAATGCCGGATGGCCCGCCATCTACGACCACCCTGGAGACCTGTCGGTGTGGTTGCCGGCGGCCTAGCCGGGGTCAAGCAGAGGCCCAAGCCTGTAGAGGAGGGTCGTCCGGTCCTACGGCCCTCCTCTACCTGAGGAGACTTCGCTGTTCCGGGGCCGGTGGACACGAGCGGTCATCGTGCTGGTCGTAGTCGCCGGCCTCGGTGCAGTGGTGGCTGTGGTGTCGCTCATGCGCGGGACACCCAACCTGTCGGCCGGGCAGGTATTGGCCGCCCTGTTCAGTTCGGGGACGTCCGAGGGCAACCAGCAGTTCATCGTGGCGAACCTGCGGCTTCCGAGACTCGTAGGCGGACTGGTAGCGGGCGGCATGCTCGGTGTTTCGGGCGCGGTGATGCAGGACACGCTCCGGAACCCTCTAGCCGGCCCGGAGCTGATCGGCGTGTCGGCGGGAGCCTCCCTGGCGGTCGCCACCATCGTCGCGTTCCGGCTCCCGTTTCCCGGCATCGCCCTGCCGATGGCCGCTCTGCTGGCCGGTCTCGCTACGGGCGCGGTGATCCTGTCGTTGGTCAGCCTGAAGAGCAACCCCATGCGTATGCTGCTGGCGGGAGCGGCCTTCACCGCCCTGCTGAACGCGCTGGTGATAGCGGTCATCACGCTCGCCCCCAATTTCGGCGGCGTATCGGTCATCTACCGTTTCCTGGTCGGGAGCCTCTCCGATGTTCAATGGGAGGAGGTGCGCCTGGTGGCCCCTTGGACGATCGCCCTTCCCGTGGTATTCCTGCTGGCCGGGAGGCCATTGAACATCCTGAAGCTGGGTGACGAGACGGCCGAGGGACTGGGTGTCGGTGTCCGGCGCACCAGGGCGCTCTTGTTCTGCGCGTCGGTGCTGCTGGTGGCCCCGGTGATCGCCATCGCCGGCCCGATCGGATTCGTTGCGCTCGTGTCGCCGCACATCGTCCGCAGGCTGCTGCGGACCTCGGACGCCCGGATCGTCCTCCCGGTCTCTGCCGCGGTAGGCGCGATCCTCGTTGTGGCCGCCGACATGGCTGCCCGGCTCGCCCTTCATCCTCACGAGGTTGCGGTCGGTCTGTGGACCGTTGTGCTCGGTGCTCCGGTACTGCTGGTGCTCATGCAACGAGGGCTGTCGCGGAGGAGGGCCATCCCGTGACCGCCGCTGCCGTCGAGCCGCGCAGGAAGGCTGCTGCCACACCGGAGGTCCGGTCCCGGCGCGTGCTGGTGTCGCTCGGCGCGGTGCTCGTGGCTGTGATGTTCGCCTACGTGATGCTGGGTCCGGTGATCTTCGGTCCCGATCTGGTCCTCAAGGCCCTGTTCGACCGGGCGGAGGAAGTCCACCACCGCATCTCGGTGTGGGAGGTGCGACTGCCTAGGGTCCTGATCGCGGCGCTGGCCGGGTCGATGCTGTCCTCGTCCGGGGCCCTCCTCCAGTCGGTTCTCCGGAATCCTCTGGCTGCTCCTGCAACGGTCGGCGTGAGCCAGGGCGCCGTCCTCGGAGCGGTCCTGGCGCTGGTGCTCACCTTCGGGTCGGAAGGGGCGCTCAACGACCTGAACACCCTGGTGCCCCTGGCGGCGATCGCGGGTGGTCTGGCGGCCGGAGCCGTCGTCTACGTACTCAGCCACCGCCGCGCCGGCACCGATCCCGTCCGGCTGATCCTGACCGGCGTGATCGTCGCCGCCGCGATCTCATCGGTCACGTCGTTCATGGTGCTGATCTCGGGCAGCCACATCGATTCGATCGTCAGGTGGTTGGTCGGCTCGCTGAGCACCAGGACATGGGACCACCTGGTCTTTCTAATTCCTGTCGCCGTCCTGGCCTTTCCGCTCGTGGTCGTGTCCATCCCTCTCGCCAATGCGCTCCAGTTGGGCGACAACATGTCGGTGAGTCTCGGACTGCGTTCCGAGTTGGCCCGTGCGTTCATCCTCCTGACCGCGGTGGTGCTCGCGGCGGGATCGGTGTCCGTCGTCGGCGGCATCGCCTTCCTGGGTCTCATCGGTCCGCATCTGGCCCGCACCCTGGTCGGCTCGGACCTGCGGCGGCTCCTGATCTGCTCGGCTCTGGTCGGGGCCGTCATCCTGGTGGGCGCCGACCTTCTGGCTCGCGTGTTCTCACTCGACTGGGTTCCCTTCGTCGACATCCGGACCGAGAGCGGGAGCCGCGTACCCGTCGGAGCCTTCACCGCCCTGGTGGGAGCACCGTTCTTCCTCTACCTCGTGCGGGAACGCATCCGATGACCCGGGACGAGCCGATGGTCGGGGTTCCCGCCTTCTTGACCGAGGCGATCTCCACGGGATACGGACGGCATGTGGTGTCTCAGCATCTCAGCCTCGGCGTCGAGCGGGGGAGCAGGACGGCTCTGGTCGGTCCCAACGGATCGGGGAAGAGCACCACCCTCAAGACCCTGGCGCGCCTGATCGCACCCCTGGCAGGCACCGTTTACCTCAACGGTCGGGATATAAACCGTCTGCCGACCCGGGAGGTGGCCCGCCAGATGGCGATCCTCCCGCAGACGCACGAGGTGCCGGCCGAACTCACCGTGCTGGAGTTGGTCGAGCAAGGCCGGTTTCCCCATGTCGGCACGCTCGGGATGCTCCGCCGCCAGGACGATGAGGCGATCGAGGAGGCCCTCAGGATGACCCGTCTCGGGGATTTCGTCCACCGTCCCATCGACACGCTTTCGGGGGGCGAGCGCCAGCGCGCCTGGATGGCGCTCGCTCTCGCCCAGAGAACCGAGATTCTCCTCCTGGACGAGCCCACCACCTTCCTGGACGTCGGGCACCAACTGGATCTGCTGCAGCTGGTGTCGAGCCTGAATCGAGACCGCGGAGTGACCATCGTCATGGTGCTCCACGACCTCAATCATGCGGCCAGGTTCTCGGACCGCATGATCGCCATGTCCGGCGGTGAGGTTGTGGCTGACGGTGCCCCGGACGAGGTCCTGACGCCCGGACTGCTGCGGGACTGCTTCGGCGTCGAGGCCTCGGTGGTCGTTGACCCGAGGACCGGATCACCGATCTGCATGCCCTACTCTCCGATCCTTTGACGGCAACGACGGCAGGGAGTGAACGAATGAACCAGATGAGAACCGGCTCCGGCGGCCCTCCCATTCCTCCACCGTCCATCCGCGACGTGGAGGAGGCGGCCGGTCGGATCAGCGGCGTGGCGTTGCGCACACCGCTCCTGCGGTACAAGACGATGGAGCCGGGGGAGCCGGTCTGGCTCAAGGCGGAATGCCTCCAACCCGCCGGATCGTTCAAGCTCCGGGGCGTGCTGAACTGGGGCCGCTCACTGTCCGCCGCCGAGCGCGAGCGGGGGCTGAGCACGCAGAGCGCCGGCAACACCGCCCAGGCCCTCGGGTACGTGGCCAACCTTCTGGGGGTCCCGGCGAGGAGTCTCCTGCCGGACAGCGCTCCGAGAGTGAAGGTCGATGGGGTCCGCTCCTACGGCGTCACCCCGGTGCCGGTTCCGTTCTCGGCACTCATGGACTACGTGTTCGACCGCGGATGGGAACAGGAGCCGTACAGCTACCTCAACCCCTGGGGTGACCGGGCGATGCTGGCGGGCTCCGGAACGATCGGTCTCGAACTGCTCGATGAGCTGTCCGAGTTGTCGGCCGTCTACATACCTGTGGGGGGCGGAGGCCTGGTGTCGGGGATCGGCAGCGTCATCAAAGAACTCCGGCCGGCCGTCGAGGTCGTGGGAGTGCAGAGCACAGCCTGCCCCTCGCTGGGAGCGGCCCTGGAGGCCGGCCGGCCGGCATGGGTCCAGGCAGCGGCCACGATCTGCGACGGCACGTCGGTACCGGTGGTGGTCGACGAGATGTACCCGCTGGTGAGCTCGGTGGTGGATAGGGTCGTACTGGTCTCCGAGGACGATGTGCGCACGGCCATCGCCCGCCTGGCACTGGGGAACAAGCTGGTGGTGGAGGGCTCAGGCGCCATGTCTCTGGCCGCGGCCCTCGGGGACCGGAGGGATGGCCCCGTCGCCTGCATATTGAGCGGCGGGAGCATCGGCGCCGAGCGGCTGGCCGAGATCCTTACAACCAGGGCAGGGTGATGCCCACCCGTCTCCGATCATGCCGGTAACCGGGGTCGTGTCCGTCTCATGAGCGGTCGGCGGACCGGGCACGGGATTCTGTCGGATCTAGGAGTCGGGCCGGTGATCAATGCTCACAACGATCTGACCGGCCTGGGCGGCAGCCTCCCTCGGGGGCCGGTGCTGGATGCTATCTCGGCGGCCAACGAGTCTTTCCTGGAAGTGGAGAGCCTCTCCGACGCGGCCGGTCGGGCGATTGCCGGGATGCTCGGGATCGAAGCTGCCCTGGTGACGCCCGGAGCGGCGGCCGCAACAGTTCTGGCCACAGCTGCCTGCATCACGGAAGGGAAGAAGGACCGGGTAGCACGGATTCCCGATACCACCGGGCTCCGCCACGAGTTCGTGGTCCAGGCCGGCAAGCGCACCTTCTACGATCGGTGCCTCGAGGGAGCCGGCGGCCGGATCGTGCTGGCCGGTGACGATAGATCCACGTCGGACGCCGACATCGAGAGCGTGATAGGCGAGAGGACGGCGGCGATCTTCTTCTATGCGCCCGGTGCGCCCAATGTGGTTCCCTTCGACCGGGTTCTGAAGATCGCGAAGCGCTATGACCTGGCAGTGATCGTCGACGCGGCCGAGCAGGTGTACCCCCTCGAGAACTTCAGCAAGTACGTCCGGGCCGGCGCCGACTTCGCAACCTACAGCGGCAAGTTCTTCGGCGCCGGGTCCATGGCGGGCATCCTCACCGGAACGGCCGCCGGTGTCGCGGCGGCCCGCATGAACAGCTACCTGGCCTTCGAGGGACCGGACGCGCAGGCGTTCGGAAGGCATATGAAGGTCGGGCGCACCGAGATCGTGGCGGCCTACGCGGCCTTGAAAACCTGGCTGGAGATGGACCACGGGCAACGGTTCCGCCGGTACCGGCGGCTGATGGACAACATGCGGTCCCGTCTCGAAGGGTTCCCTTTCCTGCGCTTCTCGTACGCGGACGGGTCCGTCACAGCCGATCCGAAACCACCGGACTCCCTGCGGGTCACGTTCGACCGGTCGCGGTCGCCCAAGAGCCTGGCCGAGGTGGTGAAGGAGCTGCACGCCGGGGAGCCCTGTGTCATCCTTCGACCCCATTACCAGTGGGTGGACCCGGACCGGGACCATCTCGACATCCGGGTATCCACCTTGGCGGAGGGCCAGGAGAGGATCATCGCCGACAGGTTGGCGGAGATCCTGGGAGGATGACCGGCAGATGATCCGGCGCCAGGGGCCCTCGCCCCTCTATTACGAGGCAAGCCCGAACAACCGTCCCACCCTGCGGGTGGAGCCGGGCGAGGTGTTCGAGGTGGTCACCCAGATGAACCGGGGTCCTGACATCTCGGCGGTGCCTCGCGACCTTCGGGACGACTGGTCGAGGCACCACTCCTACGAGGTCGAGCGCGCCAACCCGTCCTCGGGAGCCATCCGGGTGCGCGGCGCCGAACCCGGAATGGTGATAGACGTCGTGATCGAGGACATGGAACTGGCGCCGGTCGGGTACGCCACGTTCGCGGGCAACAACCGGCTCTTTCCGAGCACACCCGTTACGGCGTCGGATCTCGCCGCGGCGCGTGTCGTTCGGATATGTGAAGGCCACGTGATCTGGGATCGAGGATTGACCATCCCCGCCCGACCGATGGTGGGAATGGTGGCCGTTGCCCCAGCCCACGAAGCCCAGTCGACGGTAAGGGTCGGCCACTGGGGCGGGAACATGGACGTGCAGGAGGTCGGGCCGGGCGCCAGGGTGCGCCTGGTCGTCAATGTACCTGGCGCCCTGCTGCACATCGGCGATGTCCACGCGGTGCAGGGCGACGGCGAGATCGGGGGGACCGGAGTCGAGACGAGCGCCCGGCTGCGGCTCAGGGTCGAGCTGACGCAACGGCCGGAGGGGATGATCTGGCCCCGGATCGTCACCCCCGATCACATCTTCGCGGTGGCGGCCGACCGGCCCGCGGAGAGCGCCTTCAGGCTGGCCGTCGGCGAGCTGATCCGCTGGCTCCAAGCCGACTACGGGTTCGAACCCCGAGAAACCGTCCTGCTGCTGAGCCAGATTCTCGAAGCGCGCGCCACTCAGGTGGTGAACCCGACCATCACCTACGTCGCAGGTGTCAGGCAGGAACTTCTCCTGGGACTGCTGTGACAGTTGCCGGCTAGCCGGGACCGGGACCGATGACCGACCGCCGACCGGCCATGCGGGAGCGCTACCGCCGCGCTGAAGCGATGCTCCACCGGAACGCCAAGTCCCTGGTGTTCGGTCTCGAAACGAGGCCGCGATGGCTACCGGACTCCACCGCCTTCTGGTATCGCGCCGAATCGGTCTCCGGTCACCGCTTCATGCTGGTGGACGCCGAGAATGGCCACCGGCGGGAGGCGTTCGACCACCGGCGGGTGGCCCGGGCTCTCTCCGTGGCACTCGGGAGGGAGGTCGAGCCCCTGCGGCTTCCATTCGAGACGTTCGAATACGTAGCCGACGGATGCCGCATCGGTTTCGAGGCCGATGAAGGCTCGTGGGAGTGCGGGCTCGATGGCTCCTCCTTGCGGCGGACGGCTGTCCCGGGACCGGCGAACCGGTCCGGGAGCCTCTCACCTTCCGGGAGGTACGAGGTGAAGGCGAACGAGGGCGACCTGGTGCTGGTCGATCACCTCGAAGGCACCTCGGTGGCTCTGACCAGCGACGCCGAAGCCGCCTACGGCTACGGGTCGTCCCCGGAGGGCCGCAACTCGGCGATCACCGACCGCCTCGGGAGCCGCGCCGTCGCCCCGAGGGTGCTCTGGTCGCCGGACGAGCGTTACCTACTGACCCACAGACTCGACGAGCGGCGGGTCGGGACGATGTATCTGTGGCAGGGGGCGCCTCCGGACGGGTCGCTGCGACCCCGCATCCACTCGTATCGGCAAGCCCTGCCGGGCGATGCCGAACTTCCGTCGGCGCACCTGGTTGTGTTCGAGACAGGGACCGGTACGCGCACGGATATGTCGAGGCCCCCGCTCGAGTCGTCGTTTCTGACACCCATCGAGCTGGGTCATGCCTGGTGGTCGGCGGGTAGCGACGCGGTGTTCTTCCTGCACTGGGATCGGGACCGGCGCTCGGTCCGGCTGGTCTCGGCCGATCCGGCGACCGGTGACTGCGCGGTGCTCGTGGAGGAGGTGGGCGACAGGCCGATCGACCTCAACGCTCTCTACTACGGCCGTCCCAATGTTTGGGTGAAAAGGGATCGTCAGGAGATCATCTGGTACTCGGCCAGGAGCGGTTGGGGTCACCTGTACCTCCTCGACGGTGAAGGTCATCCGATACGGCAGTTGACGGAAGGCGAATGGCTGGTGACCGACTTGCTGCGGGTCGACGAGGTGGGGCGGACCGCCTTCTTCATGGGAACCGGCAGGGAAGCATCGAGGGATCCGTACTACCACCACCTCTATGCCCTGAGCCTCGACGGAGGAGTTCCTCGCCTCCTGACGCCGGAGGATGCCGAGCACGGAGAGTGGCCTCCCTGGGTGGACTTCTCGCCGGACGGCCGCTACTTCGTGGACCGGTTCTCGCGGATCGACCAACCACCTAGGACGGTTCTGAGGAAGTCCTCGGGCGAGCTGGTCGCACAGGTGGCAGAAGCCGACGTCTCTCCCCTCCTCGCCACGGGATGGCGATACCCGGAGCGGTTCATCGCCAAGGCAAGCGACGGCGAAACCGACCTGCACGGGATGATCGTTCTGCCCCACGACTTCGATCCCGCCGGGAAGTACCCGGTGGTCGAGAGCATCTATCCGGGTCCCCAGGCCACCAGAACCCCCCGCGGTTTCACCGACCTGGTGGGGGAGAGCACCCGATGCCTCGCCGACCTCGGATTCGTGGTCTTCACCGTTGACGGGCGGGGGACGCCGGGGAGGTCCAAGGCTTTCCTCGATGCGCAGTACGGCAAGGACGGGCCGGCGGGCAGCCTTGCCGATCACGTGGCGGTGCTGGCGCAGTTGGCCGAGGCCCGACCGTATCTTGATCTCGACCGGGTTGGCATCTACGGCCACTCGGCAGGCGCGTACGCCGCGGTCCGCGCAATGCTCGAATACCCGGACCTGTACCGGGTGGGCGTGGCCTCGGCCGGAAATCACGACCAGGCGCTCACCAATGTCACATGGGGCGAGCGCTGGATCGGACCGTGCCCGGGACCCGGCTGGGAGGGACAGGCCAACCGGACGCTGGCAGGGAATCTCCGGGGCAAGCTGCTCCTGGTGACAGGTGATCTCGACGACAATGTCAATCCTGCGGCGACCCTCCAACTAGTCGATGCTCTGATCGAGGCCAACCGGGACTTCGACCTGCTGGTTCTCCCCAACCGTAACCATGACTACGCCGCGACATGGGGCACATGGAACGAGGATCCTTACTTCACCCGTCGCCGCTGGGACTATTTCGTGGAGCACCTGATGGGGGAAGAACCTCCCCCCGGATACCGGGTAGGCGGTCGCGGTTGAGTCCTCCCGCGGTGGTCCACCGGCGTTGGATCCTGTTCGCCCGGTCCGGATAGTGTGGAGGAATGACTTCCAAGCTATGGCTGATCGGGATGATGAGTTCCGGGAAGACAAAGGTGGGCCGGAGGCTGTCCGGACTCAGTGGTTTCCCCTTGGTGGATACGGACGACCAGATCGTGGATCAGGCGGGAATGACCATTCCGCAGATCTTCGCCACGCACGGCGAGCCGGCCTTCCGGTCCATGGAGTCCGGGGAGGTGGCGCGGATCGCCGGCCTCGCGGAACGGCTGGTGGTCGCCACCGGCGGAGGCGCCATCCTCGACAAGGCAAACCGCTCTCTGATGCGGGAGACCGGACTGGTGGTGTGGCTCAAGCCGTCCATCGCTTCCCTGATCGCCAAGGGCAAGACCAAGAACCGCCCCCTGCTGCTGGGCCATAGCGACCTGGCCAGGCGCTACACCGAGATCTGGGAGGCCCGTAAACACCTGTACGAGGAAGCCGCCCACATGAGCATCCCTATGGACGGAAAAACCCGCAAGCACGCCGCCGAGGAGATCTGGAGGCTCTGGCAAGCACCCTGATCGCCGCCTTCAAACGAGAGGAGAGGAGGCGGTTGGGCGCCGTACTCGGTCGCCGCCAAAGCGGTGGATTCGGTGAACATCGCGATGGCATCCTCATCAGGTCCGATGATGTCACCGTGGTACTCGACCTGGCCCGACCATGCGCCTGGTCGGCGCTCGGGCTGGGGCGGAGGCCAGGGGATGATCTTGGCCACCGGTTGCCCGTTACGAGCGACGATGACCTCCACGCCCGTCCGGGCCATGCGGATCAACTCGGACAATCCTGACTTCGCTTCGGAAGTGTCTACTGTCGTTGTAGGCATATTCATAACCTAGCCATACCCGACCAAGAGGTGATGGTCACCCATTCTCCCGCTGCGCCAGTCTCGGTAGAGGAGGGTGCCGAAAGACGGGGATGGGTCGGCGCACTACAGCTCGACCTGGGCCTATTGTCGGCGAACGGCCGACTGGACAGTTTCAGTACCCTCCTAGTCGCGGGACGCCCGAGGAGGTCAGCAATGCGCAAGATGCGGATGAACCAGGCGATTGCCACGGCGCTGGCCGATGAGATGCGCGACAGCCCCGATGTGGTGATGTTCGGCGAGGACATCGCGGTGGCCGAAGGGCCGTTCAAGACCTCGGCGGGGCTGCTCAACGAGTTCGGGCCGTCACGGGTGCGGGATACCCCGATCTCGGAGATGGGCTTCCTTGGCGCCGCCGTGGGCGCTGCTGCCACTGGGCTCCGTCCGGTGATCGAGATCATGTTCATCGAGTTCATCGGGGTGGCTCTCGACCAACTGGTCACCGAGGCGGCCAAGTTCCACTACCTGTCGCGCGGGACGGTCACGGTGCCGCTCACCGTGCGTGGCTCCATCGGGGCGGGCCTCGGTTTCGGGTGCCAGCACTCCCAGACGCTGGAATCGTGGATGTACAGCACGCCGGGGGTCAAGCTGGCGGTCGCCTCGGGCGCCCATAACGCCTACGGGCTGCTCCGGGCGGCCATCCGTGACGACAACCCGGTTGTGTTCCTGGAGCCCCGGGCCCTCTACGCCAAGCGAGAACCGGTCCAGCGGGGCGAAGAGGGCGTGATTCCCTTGGGCCGGGCCGCCACCGTCCGCGAAGGATCTGATGTGACCGTGGTGGCCCTCGGCGCCATGGTTCCCGCCGCCCTCCAGGCCGTCGAGGCAGCCTCCTGGTCCGCCGAGGTCATCGACCTTCAGACCCTGGTTCCCTACGACAAGAAGGCGCTGGTCGAGTCGGTGTCGAAGACCGGACGCCTGGTGACGGTGGAGGAGAACCCGCTCACCGGCGGGTGGGGAGGCGAGATAACCGCCTTCGTGACGAGTGAGCTGTTCGGAGACCTCAAGGCGCCGCCAATCCGCATCACCTGTCCTGACATCCACGTTCCGTACGGCAAGGAATTGGAGCAGCGTTACCTGCCAGGCCCCGATTACGTTTCCGGCCAGATCGGCGCCCTGCTCGATACCGGGACCCGACCTCCCCACTGGTGGGAGTGCCAGGAGGTGATGGCATGAGCGGCGCCAACGCCTCCCTGGATCGACGCCTCCATCTGAAGTCCGGCCGTGCCGCCCGCTACGAGGCGATGTTCGAGATACGTACCTTCGAGGATCGGGTCCAGGCCATGTTCTTCGAAGGCTTGGTCCACGGCACCACCCACACCTGCCAGGGCCAGGAAGCGGTTTCGGTCGGTATTGCGGCCGCCGCCCGGCCCACCGACTCGGTCACCTGTACCTACCGCGGTCATGGCCATGCCCTGGCCCTGGGCATGCCTCCCCTGACCGTCCTGGCCGAGATCATGGGCCGCCGGATCGGCTCGGTGGGGGGCCTGGGCGGTTCCATGCATCTCTGTGACACGTCCGTCGGGTTGCTGCCGACCTTCGCCATCGTCGGGGCCGGCATCCCGGTGGCGGCCGGGGCGGCGCTGACCGCCCAGGTGAAGGGCACGGACGGCGCCGCCATCGCCATCTTCGGGGACGGCGCCGCCAACATCGGCGCTTTCCACGAGGGGTTGAACCTGGCCGCCATCTGGAATTTGCCGGCGGTGTTCATCTGCGAGAACAACCAGTACGGGGAGTACAGCGCCATCCATCTGACCACGCCAGTCGAGAACATCGCGGACCGGGCTGCCTCCTACGGCATACCGGGAGAGGTGGTGGACGGCCAGGACGTTGACACTGTGGAGGCTGCCGTGTCGGTGGCGCTGGCAAGGGCCCGGGCGGGCGAAGGTCCGACCTTGCTCGAGATGAAGACCTACCGGTACGCAGGCCATTCGAGGGCGGACACGGCGCCCTACCGGCCGGAGGGCGAGTTCGATCGCTGGTACGAGCGCGACCCGATCAACACCTACCGGCGGCGCCTGATCGAAGACGGCGAGATGACCGAGGAGGAGGCCGAGCAGATCGAAGCCCGGGTCGCCGCCCGGATCGCCGAAGCCGAGGCCGAGGCCTCGGCTGCCGACCAGGCGACGGTGGAGGACATGTTCACCAACATCCACGCCCCCTGATCAGAGGTATCAATCAGCGGACACAACTCCAAGCAGTCGCCCTGACATGACTACCGGCCTACGTGTGGACGGTGAAGGCTTGTCGTCTGTCTAGACCGAAGCGGTATATCGAGAAGTCCCGGTCGAAAGCGATGGCATCGTTGATACCCAGTCGCCTCATCACCGACCAACTCGTCCGGTCGACGATGGAGAATCGCTGATCGGGGAAGGCCTCTCGAATCTGCGCGGCAACTTCCAGATCGGCCAGGGTGGCGGCCTCGACCCGGGCTATTCCGCGCCGGATCCTGTTCAGCAGGGTCTCGGCGGTGTTCACACCCAGCCGGCGTGAGGCCAAATACCATGTCTCGATGAGTACGTGATCGCTCGTCAGCATTCGACCAGCGAACTCCTGGATCCGGATACTGGCTCTCAGATGGCTGGCGTCGTCGGCGTCCGCAGTTGCGTACCAGGCCGACGAGTCGACGAAGACTGTCACCTGTTCGAGGTGAATTCGGCGATTGCCGTCGCCACCGCGTCCTTGCCCTCGCTCGCGATATCGCTCCCACCCGACCGACCGATCCCGATTATTGAGGTCGGGTCAGCGAGCGTGTCGGTGGGTCCCAGGTCGCTATCGACGAGTCGCCGTATGTACTCAGCCATTGTGACTCCTAGGGCAGCCGCCTTCTGCTTGACCCTGGCGTGCTGTTCCTGACTAAGGGCGATTTGTGTACGCATGACGCTACATCATAACAGCATTCTGATCTTGAGGTGTACAGGCCAAGTTTCCCTGGTCGGCGGGCACCGCTGGTAATTTCTCTGCATTCTCCAAGGGAGACCGAGATGCGTAGCAACGTGAAGATGCCGAAGCTGGGCGAGACTGTGGACGAGGTGCTGGTGCTGGAGTGGTCGGTCTCGGTGGGGGACGTGGTGTCCGAGGGCGACTCCCTGATGATCGTGGAGACCGACAAGGTCGAAGCCGAGCTTCCGTCCCCGGTGTCCGGAACGGTCGTGGAGCTGCTGGTCGAGATCGACGACGAGGTAAGCGTCGGCACCCCCGTCTGCACCATCGAGACCTGACGAATAGGGACCCGGGGCCTGGACAGGCTGAGCGTTCTGCTGTAACCCTGGCTCTGGCTAGGTCATCACCCAGCCGCCGTTGATGTCGATGGTGGCGCCGGTGATGAACGAGGCGCCGTCCCCGGCCAGGAACGAAACCAGGTCGGCGATCTCCTCGGGCTGGCAGGACCGACCCACGGGTATCTGGCTCACGTACAGGGCGCGGTCGGCATCGGTGACATGGCTGGTCATGAAGCCCTCCACGAACCCGGGCGCCACCGCGTTGGAGGTCACGCCGTAGGCTCCGTAGTTGCGGGCGAAGTTCTTGGTCAGCGAGATCATGGCCGCCTTGGTGGCGTTGTACACGGCCGAATCCGATACGCCGCCCGTGCGGGCGCCCACGCTGGAGATGTTGATGATCCGCCCCCAGCCGCGCTCTTTCATGCCCTCCACCACGCCGCGGCAGAGGAGGAAGTTGGCGCGGAAGTTCACCGCGATGGTGTAGTCGAAGTCGTCAACGGTGAACTCGGGTATCGGCTTGTGGAAGAAGATGGCGGCGTTGTTGACCAACACGTCGACCTCGCCGGCCTCGGCGACGAGGCGTTCGCACTCGGCGGGATCGGAAAGGTCGATCTCGATGTATAGGTCCGAGTCATCGTGCTCGTGCTCGATGATGTCGGCGCCGATCACGCGCAGGCCATCCTGGCGGAGGACTCGACAGATCGCCGCGCCCATCCCGCGCGCCGACCCGGTGACCAAGGCCGTCCTCCTCATCGCGCTTCGCCTCCTATCCACTAGTCGTCAGTGACGACTGGCCACTGGCCGCTCGAGTTAGATCCGGTAGACCTTCTCGGCGTTGCCGGAGAAGAGCGCCGTCTGCTCGGATTCGCTGTAACCCGAGATCAACTCGCGGTAGGCGTCGATCAGCACCGGGTAGGTCGAGTAGTCCTTGTCCACCGGCCAGTTGGTGCCGAAGAAGCTCTGCTCCACCCCGAACACCTCCAGGCAGCTCTCCACCCACGGCCTGATGGTGTCGAGCGTCCACTTGCGCCCGGCCATGTGGTCGCCCATGCCGAGGCCGGAGATCTTCATGTAGACGTTGTCCATGCCCCTGAAGGCGGCGATGCCCTGCTGCCAGTTGTAGAAGTACTCGGCGGTCCGTTCCTGCGGGAAGCCGGCGTGGTCGACCACCAGGATGACGTTGGGGAACTTGGCGGCCATGGCAGCCGCCTTATGCATGTTCTCCCAGAAGACATCGAGGTCGTAGACGAGGTTGTACTTCTCCAGCAGGGCGTATCCCCGGTGGAAGTCAGGATCTACCAGGTAGTCGCCTTGCGCGAAGTCACGCATGCCGCGGAAGTTGGCGTACTCGACGTGACGCTCGATGGTCGCTTCGACGTCGGGGCTCTGCATGCGTGCGTCCCCGACGATGGCCAGGGGGTAGCCGGTGCGGTCGATCATCGCCTGGAGCCACTTGGTCTCCTCGACGGGGTCCTCCGAGCCGATGGCCGCCTGCACGTGGACCGCCTTGGAGACGCCCGCACCCTCGACTTCGGCCGCGAACTCGTCGATCGCGTACTGCTTCATCGACTTGAGGAGAACCGTGTCGCCCAGCTGGGGGTGGATGAAGTCGTCCTCCAGCCAGACCCAGGTCAGCGTGGGGTGGGGCCGCTCCCAGAAGTGCACATGCGTGTCCACGAAGCTGACATCACTCATCGTTTGGGCCTCCCCGGTTGCCGTCCTGGGCCGGAAGAATAGCCCGTACGCAGTGCCGGAATCGAGGCCGGGAGTTCCCCGGCCTGCGGCTGGTTTCGTTCGATTAACCTGCGGGTACTCATGTCCGGGGCTATGCCGGTCGTGCTTGCCGGTTCCCCGGCTGGGACGGGGAGCCTTTTAGCGATCAGAGGGAGGATTGATGAGGAAACTCAAGTTGCTGGCGGTACTAGCGGCCCTATCGCTGGTAGCCGTCGCTTGTGGAGGCGACGACGACGAACCGGCGGAGACCACTGCCGCCCCGGCCGCTACCCAGGCCACGACGGCCGCTGCCACCGGAACCGACGATGGCGACATGGATGACGGCTCGGACACGGCTATGTCGGATATGCCTGCTGTGTGTCAGGGTTATGACGGGGCTGGGTTGACGGTTGGTTATGGGGATCTGACTGCTGGTATCCCGTTCGTGACTCAGGTGTTGGACAATCTGATGGAGGTTGCTGAGGCGTGCAACGTTGAGGTGTTGTACGCGGATAACAACCTTGACGGTGAGACGGCTCTCGAGAACGCTCGGACGTTCACGTTGGCTGAGGTTGATGGTGTGATCCAGTTCCAGATCGACGCGTCGATCGAGGGTGCGCTCTGTGACGAGTTGCGGGCGAACGACCCGAATCTGCCGGTGATCGCGATCGACATCGCGCATCCTTCTTGTGCGTTGTTCTTCGGGGCTGATAACGGCAGAGCGGGTGAGTTGGCCGGCCAGGCGCTTGGTCAGTGGGCTCAGGAGAACTGGGGTTGTGAGATCGATATGGTCGTGACCATGGAGACCTTCGTGGTCGGTCAGGTGAACATCGATCGGGCCAACGGCATGGTTCGGGGTATCTCCCAGGTGTGTACGGGTCTTGACTACGGCGACTTCGAGAACTGGTCGCCGGATGCGACCGGGATCGTTACTCGGATTGATGGTGGCGGGACCACCGATGGTGCGTTCCCGAAGGTGTTGGATACGTTCACGGCGAATCCGGGCAAGCGGATCGCGGTGGTGTCCTTGAACGACGACATGGGTTTGGCGGCTCTGGCAGCGGCCCGTGAGCTGGGTATCGAGGACTCGGTGGTTTATGCCAGCCAGGGCGCTGACGCCACGATCCATAGCGAGATCCGCTCGAACCCGCAGTACATCGGGTCGACGGGGTACTTCCCCGAGACTTACGGGAACTACGTGATCCCGGCCATCCTGGCCATGATCGCCGGGGACCCGGTGCCGGATCCGCTGTACGTGAACCACGTCTTCGTGAGCGCGGACAACATCGACCAGTTCTACCCGGCCGACGGCACCGCCGCTCCCACGGCTATGTCGGATATGCCTGCTGTGTGTCAGGGTTATGACGGGGCTGGGTTGACGGTTGGTTATGGGGATCTGACTGCTGGTATCCCGTTCGTGACTCAGGTGTTGGACAATCTGATGGAGGTTGCTGAGGCGTGCAACGTTGAGGTGTTGTACGCGGATAACAACCTTGACGGTGAGACGGCTCTCGAGAACGCTCGGACGTTCACGTTGGCTGAGGTTGATGGTGTGATCCAGTTCCAGATCGACGCGTCGATCGAGGGTGCGCTCTGTGACGAGTTGCGGGCGAACGACCCGAATCTGCCGGTGATCGCGATCGACATCGCGCATCCTTCTTGTGCGTTGTTCTTCGGGGCTGATAACGGCAGAGCGGGTGAGTTGGCCGGCCAGGCGCTTGGTCAGTGGGCTCAGGAGAACTGGGGTTGTGAGATCGATATGGTCGTGACCATGGAGACCTTCGTGGTCGGTCAGGTGAACATCGATCGGGCCAACGGCATGGTTCGGGGTATCTCCCAGGTGTGTACGGGTCTTGACTACGGCGACTTCGAGAACTGGTCGCCGGATGCGACCGGGATCGTTACTCGGATTGATGGTGGCGGGACCACCGATGGTGCGTTCCCGAAGGTGTTGGATACGTTCACGGCGAATCCGGGCAAGCGGATCGCGGTGGTGTCCTTGAACGACGACATGGGTTTGGCGGCTCTGGCAGCGGCCCGTGAGCTGGGTATCGAGGACTCGGTGGTTTATGCCAGCCAGGGCGCTGACGCCACGATCCATAGCGAGATCCGCTCGAACCCGCAGTACATCGGGTCGACGGGGTACTTCCCCGAGACTTACGGGAACTACGTGATCCCGGCCATCCTGGCCATGATCGCCGGGGACCCGGTGCCGGATCCGCTGTACGTGAACCACGTCTTCGTGAGCGCGGACAACATCGACCAGTTCTACCCGGGCTGAGAACGCAGGTAATCAACAGGGGGCGGCGAAAGGGGAGATCCCTTTCGCCGCCCCCACATTCCGTAGGAGCGAGTGCGAACAATGGACGACACGTCGGTCGCCGCGGGTGGCGGAGGCTCACCTGAAGCGACATCATCGGTAGGCATCAGTACGCGGGCACGAATCGCCCGAGTGTTCGTGGCGATGCCACCGGAAGTCGTGCTGATCGTGGTCCTGGTGGCCCTCGGGCTGATATTCGCGCAGGGCAGCGAGTTCTTCCTCACCACCCGCAACATGCGCAACGTCCTGCTGTCGGTCTCGGTGCTGGGCATCCTTGCCGCACCGGGCACTTTGCTCCTCATCTCGGGCAACTTCGATCTCTCCGTGGCATCGGCAGCGGCTCTATGCGGCTGCATAGCCGGAGTCGTCGCCGAAGAGAACAGCGCGGCGGCGGCGATCCTGGCCGCGCTGGGTGTCGGTCTGCTGGCCGGCATCTTCAACGGGGTGCTCTCCGCCTACGCAGGCATCGCCTCGATCGTCGTCACCCTGGGTACCTGGTTGGGGTACAGGGGACTGGCGCGCCTGTTCTCCAACGGCCAGACGATCCGGATGAACGGCAAGGTCGACTTCATCACCAACGACATCTTCGGAGTCCCCGCCCAGATAGTGCTCTTCGTGCTGATAACCGTGCTGGCATGGTTCGTGGTTCGGTACACGCGCTTCGGTCGATCCGTCTACGCCATCGGAAGTAACCCGACGGCGGCCCGGCTGTCGGGAATCCGCCAGAAGCCGACCATCTTCGTCATGTTCATCGTCAGCGGCCTCCTGGCCGGCCTCGCCGGCCTCATACTGGCGTCACAGTTGGACGCCGCTTCCGGCAACGCGGCCACGGGCGTGGAGCTCGAAGTGGTGGCCGCCATCATCCTGGGCGGCGCCAGCCTCTCCGGAGGTCGCGGCACCATCCCGGGAACGGTGCTGGGGGTCTTCATCCTGGGCATCATGCAGAACGGGCTGACGCTGTTGAGCATCTCGTCGTTCTGGCAGGACGTGGCGACCGGCGTGGTGCTGGTGGCGGCGGTCGGGCTCGACCAGGTGAGGCTACGCCTCAGCGGATCATGACGCTGGACAACGGAGCCCTGTCCGAGAAGCTGGAGTTACGAGCTACCGGACTCCGCAAGAGCTTCGGCGGGGTCGAGGTTCTCCACGGCGTGGATATCACGGTCAAGGGAGGTGAGGTTCTCGCACTGTTGGGCGAGAACGGTGCCGGCAAGTCGACCGCGATCAAGATCCTCGCCGGCGACTACAAGCGCGACGCGGGCGTCATAGTCATAGACGGCGAAGAGGCGGAGATACGCAACCCGCGTGACGCCGGCGCATACGGACTCAGGGTCATCTACCAGGAGTTCTCCGATGCGCCCGATCTCAGCGTGGCGGAGAACCTGTCCCTCGGCCGGCTGCCCCGCAATCGCTTCGGCCTGGTCGATTGGGCCCGGGTACGCCGCGATGCGCGGGACATCCTCGAGAAGCTCGGTATCGAATTGCCGCTCCGGGCTCTGGTGGGCACCCTCGGGGTGGCCGAGCGCCAGGTGCTGGAGATAGCACGGGCGCTGGCCGGCAGCGCTCGCCTCCTGATCCTGGACGAGCCCACCTCGGCACTGACGCTCGAGGAGACAGATGCTCTCTTCGCCTTCATAGAGCGTCTGAAGGCCCAGGGGGTGGCCATCATCTACATAACCCACCGGCTCGACGAAGTGGAGCGGATAGCGGACAACGTGCTGGTCTTCCGGGACGGCGACGCTGTGGCCGAGGGACCTGTGACCGAGTTCGGGCGCAAGGAAATGGTCGAGGCAATGGTCGGCCATGAATTGGTGGAAGAGGTCGCCTCTCTACGCGGAGAGGGACACGAGATCGGTGAGCCCGTCCTGACCATCGAAGGCGCCACCTCGGTGGGGGTTTTCAGGGACGTGGATCTGGAGGTGCGGGAGGGGGAGATCCTCTCCCTCTTCGGTCGGATCGGCTGCGGAGCGCTGGAGCTGGCCGAGGCGGTCTTCGGCCTCCGGGAGATGACGGGCGGCTCCATGCGCGTCGGTGAAGTGACCGGCCAACCCACGTCACCAAAGGATGCCATCGCCCGCTTCGGGATCGGATTCGTTCCGATCGACCGCAAGATCGACGGTTTGCTCACCGTCCTGAACGTGGCAGAGAACCTGAGTGTGGCGTCCTGGCCCTGGATGACCAAAGGCGGTCTGCTCCCCCCGAGAGCCACCGCCAAGGTCTTCGACAGGTGGTACGACACACTCGACATCCGAGGCAAGGGAGGCGCCACTCAGATCGTCGACACCCTCTCCGGCGGTAACCAGCAGAAGGTGGTTCTCGGCCGCTGGCTGGAACGCGAGTCGAGGCTGCTGGTGCTGGCCGAGCCGACCCGCGGGGTGGATGTCGGCGCTCGAGCCCAGATCTACCACGTACTGCGACGGTTTGCTGACGAGGGAATCGCGGTGCTGATCGTCACGTCGGACATCGAGGAGGTAGTCCGGATCTCCGACACCATCGTGGTGATGTCGCGGGGCCGGGTGGTGGCACGCCACCGGGCCGACGAGGTGGATCGAGCACAGTTGATCCGCCAGGCCGCCGAGGACACTGTAGAAGCTGCCGCGGCCGGATAGCTACTGCCCTCTCCGTACGGACGGCACATCGTCGCTGGAAGTGTGGTGCTTCCGTATTTCTCACGGCCGGATCGGCCCCTGGAAGCGGCCCGGTTTATAGGTGGCCGGGTGGAAGCGGATACCGGACCCGGGGAGGTGAAATGGCGAGGCTCATCCCGCGTGATATGGAGGTCCCACACGGAGTGGAGACCGAGCGTTTCAGGATCCGGCCGATAACGATCCACGACACCGTCAAGGACTATGACGCGGTGATGACCAGCGTCGATCACCTCAAGGGCTGCCTCTTCGACTCTCCCGGTTGGCCGAGCCGTGACCTGACGCTGACTCAGGACATGATCGATCTGGCATGGCACCAGAAGGAGGGCCAACTCCGTCGATCCTTCGCATTCGCGGTGACGAGCCTCGACGAGAGCGTGCAACTCGGTTGCCTCTACATCGACCCACCATCCAAAGAGGGAATCGACGCGGAGGTATCGATGTGGGTTCGAGCGAGCGAGGCGGACACGGGTCTCGATGTGGAACTCTACGAGACGGTTCGCCGCTGGGTTGATTGCGAGTGGCCGTTCGACCGGGTGGCCTACCCGGGTCGGGAGTACACCCGGGAGGAGTGGGACGCCCTTCCTTAACCCGCCTCGACCGTACCGATCACTCCCCGGGATCCGTCCTTCGAGCCGTATCATCGCCATCGACGGTCATGCCGGCGTTGTGGCGACCCTTCCGCTCGAAGGAGAAACAGATGACAGAGACGGTTGGAGTAGTCGGGCTCGGAGTCATGGGCTCTGCCATGGCGGCTAACTTGGTTGCGGCCGGCCACACGGTCGCAGGGTACGACATCGACCCGCGGCGACGGTCCCAAGCAGCCGATGCAGGGATCCGGATCGAGGACTCGCCGGGAGCGGTGGGAGCCACCTCCGAGATCGTCATCTTCTCATTGCCGACCCTTCCGGCCCTTGCTGACGTTTCCTCCCAGGTAGCGGCCCAAGCCGGGGAGGGGCTGCTCTGTCTGGAGACCGGGACATTCCCCCTTGCAGGAAAGACCGCGGCCAGGGATGTCCTGGCGGCGTCCGGAATCGAGTTGATGGACGCCCCGCTATCAGGAACCGGGCTCCAGGCGACCGATGGCGACTTGGTGGTATTCGCGTCCGGGAGCCGCGAGGGTTTTGACCGGGCCGGTGCGGTGTTCAGGGCCATCGGCAGGTCGAGCCACTACCTGGGGGAGTTCGGGAACGGGTCGAGGATGAAGTACATCGCCAACCTGCTGGTGGTGGTACATAGCCTGGTTGCCGCGGAGGCCCATGTTCTGGGCGCGGCAGCAGGCGTGGACCCGGCGACCGTGCAGCGACTGGCCGAGGACAGCACCGGCTCCTCGAGGATGCTCGAGATCAGGGGCCCGATGATGGTGATCGATGACTATCCGGTGGCAGGCCGCCTCGAGATCCTCCTCAAGGACGCCGAGATCATCAAGGACTTCGCGAGAAGCGCCGGTGCCCCTACGCCGCTTCTAGATGCGGCACTCGAGGTCTACCGTCAGGCCAACGCCGCCGGCATGGGGGGCTTCGACGCCGCAGTCCTCTGCCGGTATCTCGAAGCCGAGGCCGGTCTCGAAAGGTGATCGGGTTCTTTCCCGGCCTGGGGACCCGCATGGGTCGAGCGGCCGCTCGGTCCCGTCGGAGCCATTCGTTACGATCAGGCGGCGATCGGCATCACGCCGTGATCAGGACCCGCATGGAGGTCTCCGAATGACCGCCGTTGTCCAGACCGTTACCGGACCCGTCGCTCCTGAAGGGCTAGGGGTGACGATGGCCCATGAGCATCTGCTGATTCACAACCCCTCCTTCGTCGAGCCGCTGGAAGCCTCGGACCGGCACCGCGCCCACCAGCCCGTCTCGCAGGACAACATCGAGTGGGTGCGGCAGTACTGGACCTCCAACGTGGACAACCTGGAGGTCTACGACGAGTTGACCGCTCGGGAGGAGGCCGCCTGGTACTACCGGGCCGGAGGCGACACCATCATCGATCCCACCACCCGCTACATCGCCCGTGACCCGCGGGCGCTCGTGCGGATCTCCAGGGGGAGCGGCGTCAACATCGTGGCCGGAACCGGTTTCTACGTGGCGGAGACCCACCCGCCGGACATGGGCAACCGGTCGGTGGAGGATCTGGCCGCGGAGATGATCGGGGAGCTCACGGTGGGAATCGACCACACCGGCGTGCGAGCCGGGTTCATCGGCGAGATGGGCTGCTTCTGGCCGCTCCGGGACGACGAGCGGAAGACCCTCCGTGGCGCGGCCCTCGCGTCGCTCGAGACCGGCGCCGCGGTCATGGTGCATCCGGGCCGCCATCCCGACGCCCCGGCCGAGATCGTGTCGGTGCTCACCGAGGTGGGGATGCCGACCGACAAGATCATCATCGCCCATATGGACCGCACGATCCTGGATGCCGGCGCGGTACTCCGGTTCGCGGAGACCGGCTGCTACCTGGAGTACGACATGTTCGGCCTGGAGACCTCTATGTACCCGACGGTGGCGGAGCGGACCGAGGCGGGGATCGTCCCCAGCCGCCCGCCGGGCCTGTCCGTCATCAGCGACGCCCAGCGGCTCGACAGGTTGGACCTGCTGATCGAGCACGGGTACGCGGAGCGCCTGCTCGTCTCCATGGACATCTGCACCAAGCACCGGTTGCACCGCTACGCCGGCCACGGTTACGACCACATCATCGAGAACATCCTGCCGTGGATGAGGCGGCGGGGTACTACCGAGGAGACCTTGCATACCCTCCTGGTGGAGAACCCCCGGCGGGTCTTCACCATGAACGGGAACTGATCCGGGACCATGGCAAGGCTGAGAGCGGGTGTGATAGGGGCCGGATCCTGGGCGGTGGCGTCCCACATCCCCAACCTCGCGCAGCGGTCGGACGAGGTCGAACTCGTCGGGGTGGCCCGTCCCGACCGAGAACTGCTGGACTGGGTGGCGAACGAGTTCGGCTTCCGAGTGGCGTCCACCGACTATCGCGAGATCCTCGATCAGCAACTCGACGTCTGCATCGTCTCCAGCCCCAACCGGTTCCATTACGAGCATGCCCGAGCGGCCATGGAGGCCGGCGCCCATGTGCTGGTCGAGAAGCCGTTCACCGTCGATCCTGCCGAGGCTTGGGACCTGGTGCGGACCGCCGAGCGTCTCGACCGGCACCTCCTGCTGGCGCTGGGTTGGAACTACAAGCCGATGGTGCGGCGGGCCAAGGAGTTGGTCGAGCAGGGCGGCGGCTTCGGGGAGGTGGAGCACATCATGATCGACATGTCCTCCGCTGCTCGGGGATTGCTGGCCGCCGGACAGCCCTACGAGGCCGGATCGTCGGTGGCGACCGCCCGGCCCGAGACCTACACGGACCCCGCCGTGTCCGGCGGCGGCTACGCACAGGCCCAGCTCTCCCACGCCCTCGGGATGGCCTTCTGGCTGGCCGGGGACGTGCGGGCTTCCGAAGCCTTCGCCTTCATGTCCGCGCCCCTCGAAGCGCCGGTGGAGCTGCACGACGCCATCAGCTTCCGCCTTTCGAACGGGGGCGTAGCCACCGTCTCGGGGAGTTCGTGCCACCTGGGATACGACGGCAACAAGCATCTGCTCTCGGTCCGGATCGTCGGATCGGAGGGGATGCTGTCGGTGGACGTGGGCCGCGAGCTGGTGTACTGGTACCAGGACGGGGGTCACGAGGTGC
The DNA here is from genome assembly GCF_965221825.1 of Candidatus Spongiisocius sp. Classification (GTDB taxonomy): domain Bacteria; phylum Actinomycetota; class Acidimicrobiia; order Spongiisociales; family Spongiisociaceae; genus Spongiisocius. Next base: position 1,840,344 of record NZ_OZ244917.1, on the reverse strand, counting down.
GGCTCGATCTGGATGACCATGCCGGCGACTACGACTGTGACGGGCCGGTTCACACGCTGGTGGACCTGGCCCTGGGAATGGATGTTCGGAACTGCTCGCCCGGCCATGTGGGAGCTCGGGCGGTGGAGGTCACCGAGGCCGCCTACCGCAGCGCCCGTACCGGCGAGGTAGCCCGGATCGCCAACTCATGAGCGGACGTACCGCCCTCGTGACCGGGACAGCCCAGGGGATCGGGCGCGCGATCGCCCGTGAACTGGCCGCCTCCGGCGTCCGGGTGGTGGGCGTCGACGTCAAGCCCCACGAGGACCCTGCGATCGAGCGAGTGATCGTGGCCGACCTGAGCCGCGTCGACGAGTGCCTGAGGGTGGTCTCGGAGGCCGGCGAGGTTGACATCCTCGTCAACAACGCGGCGGTGCTCGTCCAGGAGCCGTTCGAGACCTTCGACATGGACGACTACGAGCACGTGATGGCCGTGAACCTGCGAGCGCCGTTCCTGCTGGGTCGGGAACTGGGCCCGCCGATGGCCGCAAGAGGATGGGGTCGGATCGTCAACATATCGAGCATCGGCGCCCGCACCGGTGGCCTGGCGGACTCGTCGGTCTACTCGGCCGCCAAGGCCGGTCTGGTGGCGTTCACCAAGAACTTCGCCCGCAACCTGGGGCCTAGGGGGGTCACGGCCAACGCCATCACCCCGGGAGCGATCCTCACCCCGATGGCGGCCGGCATCTTCGAACGGGACCCTTCCATCGAAGCCAGGATCACGGCGGACATACCCCTGCGGCGGTTCGCCCGGCCCGCCGAGGTGGCGACAGTGGTGACCTTCCTCGCCTCCGACGAGGCCTCCTACATCAACGGCGCCACCATCGACGTCAACGGCGGCTGGGTCATGACCTGAGAACGCTCCCAAGCCGGCGAACCGCTCCGCAAGAGGCGCCCGGCCGCCTTTCTCTCTCCATGTGCTACTATGTAGCACATGGAGAGAATCGGTGTACGTGAGTTGCGGCAGCACGCCAGTAGGTGGCTACGGCGGGTAGCTGAGGGTGAGTGTTACGAAATCGCGGTTCGGGGGGTCCCGGTGGCGCGTCTAGGTCCTCCTGCGCCGGCCGGGGGTGCCTTAGAACGACTCGCCTCGGAGGGACTGGCAGACCCGCCTTCCGAAGGCCTCTCAGAAGCGCTCGATAGGCTCGGTCTGCCGATTGAAGGGAGTCCGATGAGCGAGCGCCTTGCCGCGCTGCGCCGGGACGAGCGGTGAGATGTGGCTGCTCGATGCATCGGCCTTCTTAAAGCTACTGATCGTCGAGCCCGAGTCGGCCGAGCTACGCCGGTGGATACGTGGCCGCGACCTGGCCTCGTCGGACTTGTTACGTACCGAGGCTCGGCGCGCTGTCGCGGGTGAACCTGCCGACGTACGTAGGCGCTGCGAGAAGCTACTTGCGGAGATTCCCATGATCCGGCTCGTGCCTGCCGTGCTCGACCGTGCAGGTGAGCTTCCGGGCCAAGGGCTCCGCTCCCTCGACGCCATCCATCTGGCTTGCGCGCTTCGGCTGGGCGACGACCTCTCCGGGATCGTCAGCTACGACGCGCGGCAACTGGCGGCCGCCGATGGGCTCGGTATCCCGACATGTTCGCCGGGCGCTGACCTTTGACCTTGGGGGCTGTCCTCGACCGCCGGGTCCGCGGGCGATTCGCACCGGTCCGAGACCATCACAGGGTGAGATAAAGGTCCCGCTATCCGGCAGGGTGGGTAACGGGGGCTAACGTCGGGTGCGGACGATCCCCGAGACGGGTGTCCGGAAGCGGGAACATGGCGGATGGGAGTACGGAAAGGGTGCGCGTCAACGAGAACCTCCGGTACGAGCCCGATGACAAGTGCCCGCTCCCGGTGGCGGCAGGTGTTGCGATCCAGGGCGTCATACTCATCCTGCCCACGCTGGTCGTCATCGTGGCGGTTACCGCGCGGGCGGCCGGAGAGGGGGCCAAGTACCTATCGTGGACGGTGTTCGCGGGCCTTCTGGTAGGCGGGGTAACGACGGCTCTGCAGGCAGGCCGGTTCGGACGGTTGGGGGCCGGGCACGTCGTCGTAGCGTGCGCATCACCGAGCTACATAGCGGCCTCCCTCCTGGCGCTGTCGGTAGGGGGGGCGGCATTGCTGGCCAGCCTGACCGTCGTGGTGGCCCTGACGCATATCGCGCTGGCCGGATGGCTCCCTTCGCTGCGGAATGTGGTCACTCCGGTGGTCGCGGGGACGGTACTGATGCTCTTGGCAGCCACCATCCTTCCGGTCGCCATCGACAGAATGGACGAGCTTCCGTCCGGAGCGTCGCCCGCGGCCGGGGTGACTATCGCCGCCGTCTCGCTGCTGGTCACCGCCGGGCTGGTCCTGCGTGCTGTGGGCGCGTGGCGGCTCTGGACCTCGCTCATCGGGATCGGGGCCGGTTGCGTAGCGGCGGCGGTGATGGGTGTCTATGACTTCCAGCCGGTTCTGGACGCGCCCTGGTTCGGCATCCCCAGCGCCTACCTGCCCGGACTTGACCTGACGCCGGGTGCGGAGTTCTGGACCCTCCTGCCGGTATTCGTCATCGTCGGTCTGGTGGTCGGCATCAAGAACATCGGCGACGGTGTGGTCGTCCAGCAGGTGTCGCGACGCCAACAGGGGGCCACCGACTTCCGGATGGTCCAGGGACTCCTGAACGCCAACGGGGTGGGTTCGTTACTGTCCGCGATCACCGGGGTCCCGCCCACCACCGTGTACTCATCCATCAGCGCGTCCCTTGCCGGTCTCACCGGGGTGGCGTCCCGCCGCGTGGGATACCTGATCGGGGCATTCCTGGCGGCGCTGGCGTTCCTGCCCAAGCTGGCGGCCTTCCTCCTGACCATTCCCAGCCCCGTCATGGGGGCTTACCTGCTCGTTCTGATGGGAATGCTGTTCGTGGAGGGTATGAGGACGGTGACCCGCGACGGCCTCGATCGCCGGAAGTCCCTCGTGGTGGCACTCGCGTTCTCGATCGGCGTGGGCATGGACGGCCGGGGTGTGTTCAGTGACCTGCTGGGCGAGACGTGGGGCGCCTCGCTGGACTTCGGGATGACGTCGGGAGCGCTGGTCGCCCTCCTCCTCACCCTGTTCATCGAAGCTACCGGTCGCCGCCGGGCACGTCTCGAGGTCGGGCTGGCTATGTCCGCCCTACCCGAGATAGATCGCCATCTCACCGAGATTGCCGCCGGAATGAGGTGGAACGCCGCCTCGACTGATCGGCTGCGGGCCGCCGGCGAGGAAACGCTGTCGAGCTTGTTACAGACCGCCGACGCTCGACCGGCCGGTGATACTCCGCCCCGCCTGGTAATAGTGGCGCGTCCCGCCCGTGGAGCCCTCGAGATGGACTACATCACGGTCTACGTAGAGGAAAACCTGGAGGATCGGCTCTCCTATCTCGATGAACGGAGCTATCTACCGGATGAGCGGGAGGTCTCCTTCCGTCTCCTGCGGCACTACGCCTCCTCCATAAGGCACCGGAAGTACCACGGCGCCGAGGTCGTCACCGTGCGGGTCGAGGCCTAGGGCTCCCCGAAAGGCGCGGACTCCGGGATCATCTCGCGGGCGACAGCAGCCGCGTAGGCCTGGTTCCCGATGTTGTCCAGATGCCAGGTCACCGCCGGGAGGTCCGGGAACCGGAAGGTGCTTCGGTTCATCCCGCGCTGCATCTCCGGCGGGATCTCGAACGAGGCGGGGTCTGTGGACAGGCCGGTGCCGAGGGCCTTTATGAGAGCCTCCTTCATGGTCCAGAAGTCGAGGAACAGATCGGTTCTATCTCTGCCTTCCGCGGTCGTCAGGACTGCCCGCTCCGGCTCCGTGAAGACCGTATCGATCAACAGGTCCATGTGCCGCCGTGGCTGTCGCTGCTCGACATCGACCCCGAGGCGTCCCCGGGGGGCGACCGCTATCAGCCCATGGTCACCGCTGTGGCTGACATTGAAACTGATCGGAGCCGGTACGCCATCGACCATGGCGAAGGGTTTACCGCGATCGTCGTGGACCTCGAAGGCGATCCGTTCGTTGCGGCACGCCAGCCGGCCGGTCAGCACTGCTCGCAGGGCCGCCCGGCACAGGGAAAACCGTCGCCCGGGGCCGGGGATTTGGAATCTCTGCAGCCGCCGCCGCTCCGTTGCGTCCAGCCACGCGAGCGAGTCCCCTTCGTGATCGGCATGCGGTTTCAGGTCGACATGGAAGACGGTGGCATCACCGACTCTCCTGTAGGGCTGCCACCAGGAGCCGGTACCGGACTCGGTCACATCACGCTCTGAAAGAGCCTCGAGCGCCGATCTCCAAGACGTCGGCGAGAACGAAGCGGCCCTCCACCTGGTGGTCCCCTGATCCGGCGCGGGCATGCGGGAGGGTGACGACCATCCTTTGATTCCGGCGTATGTAGAAACCGGTGAGAGGACCGAGCCGGTCGACATCGGTATTGGTGTGGCCCTCGCCGATCGATGGGTTGGCCAGGGTTGCGCCGGTCAGATCGACCTGGCGGCCGTCAATGGTCAGCGAACTAATCGCCGTGATGTACTTGGACTGCGGGTACGGGTTGTGCAGCTCGAAGCTCACCAATCCGTTACGGGTCCGGCCGGAGTCCTCCACTACCACCAGATCGCCTGCCTGCAGGCGTTCCACGAGCTGCCGCAGCATTATCCAGCTGTCGGCCCGGTGGCCCTCGGAGAACCCCTTTATGGTCCGGGCAAGGCGCCCGACGGCGTGGTCCGACATGATCTCGCCCCACTCCCGGCTGGCGGTGAAGCGGGGGTTGGCGGCGTAGATGCCGACATGTTCGGCCTCCGGGTCGTCCTCGAGGGTGCTGAGGTCGACGGTGTGGGGATGGAACTCCATCAGGTAAGAGGTCTCCACCTTGGCGCCGTGGTCGTGGATGTCACCCTCCAAGCCGGCGTTGAGTTCGTTCCACACCGTGGTGAGGGCGTTCACGTCCGGGAACTCGTCCATCAGCCGGTCCGTCTCCTCCCGGAGTACGTGGAGATGGTCGAGCGCCCCGTGCCCTGAGATCACGACGATCGCCTTGAAGCCGCCTTCGGCGAGCTGGCGGAGTATCGGCCGGACGACCGACCGGAGCACGGTGACATCGACCACGATGCCATGGGGGAGCGGCAGCACACCCGACGCCAGCCAAAGGGGAGGTAGTACCACGCCGCCGGTGACAGCAGCCGTCCTGTGGCAGATGTTGTCGGCGGTCAGCATGTCCACGCCCAGCGGGAGGTGAGGCCCGTGGTACTCGACGCACCCGACCGGAAGGAAGACGATGGGGGTCTCCTCCAACACCTGCCGCATCCGGGCCGGACGCACGAACTCGTAGGCGGTGGGGTCGAGAGAGGGATCGGCCACGGGCGTATCCTAGGAGGGCACTTGAGTCCGGCCTATACACCTTTATACACATGATGGTGTATAGTGTGGGCCATGGCCCGGACCAACATCGACATCGACGACGAACTCGTTGCACGTGCCATGCGGACGTTCGGATTGCGGACCAAGCGTGAAGCTGTGCAGCTCGCGCTGGAGCGTCTCCTCGGGGGCGGACCGATGAGTGTCGATGAACAATTGATGATGGAGGGCGCCGGCTGGGACGGAGACCTGGAAGTCATGCGCTCGAGCCGGTTCGGTAGCTGGGACAGCGGTGCTGGTAGCTGACACATCAGCCTGGATCGAGTTCTTGAGGGCGACCGGCTCCTCTCCGGCCGTACGTCTACGGCAGGCTATCTCCGAGCGGGAGGTGATCGTCATCGACCCGATCCTGATGGAGGTGATGGCCGGTGCTCGCCGGGATGCCGCGGCGCCCACCCTGCGACTCCTGGAGGCACAGCACGTCGAGGCACTGTCCCCAAGGCTCGATTGGCTCGATGCGGCAACTATCTACCGCGAGCTCAGATGGCGAGGGGTAACAGTGCGCTCGCAGGTCGATGCCCTGATAGCCGCGGTCGCTATCCGTCTGGATGTGCCCGTGCTGCACCATGACCGTGACTTCGGACCCATTTCGAGGTACACATCCCTCCGGACCGTCGTGATTTGAGCCGGCCGGTGAATCTGGAATCGTCGCAGGCGTAACGTATCGGAGACGGACGGGAGGATCAAGATGGCATCACGACCGAGCGCGATGGTGACGGGCGCGGCGAGCGGGATCGGGGAGGCTGCCGCCCGGCGCCTGCTGGAAGAAGGGTGCTCGGTCATCGCCGTCGACATCAACGAGTCGGGCCTAGATCCGATCGTGGCCGGCGGCGCCGAACCGCTGGTGGCCGACCTGGCCGACCTCGATGAGCGGGCGAGGGTCATCGAGGCGGGACAGGGGATCGACTACCTGGTCAACGCGGCGGGGATCATCCGCCTCAAGCCCTTGCCCGATTTCACCGTCGATGACTGGCGCGACATCTTCACCATCAACGCGGAGGCCATCTTCTTCCTGTGTCAGGGCATCGGGCCGACCATGCCGCCGGGCAGTGCCATCGTCAACCTATCCTCCAGCTCCGCCAAGCTGTCCAACACGGTCGAGGCCGCGGTCTACGCGGCCTCGAAGACCACGATCCTCTCGATCACCCGCTCCTTCGCCTACGGGCTGGCCAAGATCCCCGTTCGGGTCAACGCCGTCTGCCCGGCCATCATCGACACCCCGATGCAGGACAAGGTTCTCGAGATGGTCGCTCCTCTGCGGGGCATGACGGTCGAGGAACTGACCGTTGCTCGTAACGCATCTGTCCCCCTCGGTAGGACGGCCTCAGCGGCGGAGCTGGCCGGCCTTATATGGTTCCTCCTGGGCGAGAAGCCCGGATACATGACCGGCCAGGCTGTCAACTACGGAGGAGGCTACGTCACATGGTGATCGAGGACCTGCGGCGGATCCACCACATCGGAATCACCGTTCGGGATGTGGGCCGGTCATTGGAGTTCTGGCGCTCCTTCCTGGGCATCGAGGAGCGCTGGCGCCAGATCCTCGACGCCCCTTACCTCGGCCGGGTGACCGGCTATCCCGGTGTCAACATCGACGCCGCCGTAATCGACCTCCCCGGCGGCGCCGTGCTCGAGATACTCAACTACCTCGTCGACGACAGGAGTCCCAACCCTCCCGAGACCGCCAACCCTGGCAACGTCCACATCTGCATACAGGTGGATGACATCGACGATATGTGGGACCGGGCGGTGCGATCCGGCGCCACCCCCATCAGCCCGGGCCCGGTGGAGATCACCGCAGGACCCAACATCGGTGTGAAGGCCTGCTACCTGCGCGATCCTGACGGCGTCACGCTGGAGCTGTTCAAGCCGGTCGGCTGACCACCGAGAAGTAGTTCGGTAGGATCGCTCGGGATCACAAGTAGGCGATTCGTCAGGAGCTCCATGAAGGTTGCAAGAGTCGAAGCCATCCCGGTCAGCTACCCCGAACCGAATGATTTCAACGCCATCCGCCATCTCTGCCTGGTGAAGCTGATCGCCGAGGACGGGACGGTGGGATGGGGCGAGTCGGTCACCATGTGGCCCGAGTCGAGCTTCGCCACCGCCTCGATCATCGAAGGCATGGCGGATCTGGTGATCGGCAAGAACCCTGTCCACAACGACGTGATCTTCCGCGCCCTGAAGGACCGGGCCTGGTGGTACGGGTACGAGGGCGGCATCGCCAGCTTCGCCATCGCGGCCCTCGACATCGCCCTGTGGGACCTGAAAGGCAAGGCCCTCGGCGCTAGCGTGCTCGACCTGCTGGGCGGCCCGGTGCACGAGCGCCTGCCGGCCATCGCCTCCTCCCACGCCCACTACGAGTCGATCCCCGAGATGGCCGAGGAGGCCGTGGACTGGCTGTCGACCGGACTCCAGGGAATGAAGGTGGGTTTCGGTAAGCGGGGCAAGGCCCGCCTCGGCTTCGAGCACGACCGGGACGTCGAGTACGTGCGGCAGATGAGAGAGGCCATCGGACCGGACAGGAGCCTGATGATCGACCTGGGATGGGTGATCAAATGGGATGTCATGACCGCCATCAAACGGACGCAGGCCTTCGACGAGTACGACGTCGATTGGATCGAGGAACCACTCGGCGACTGGGATCCCGAGGGCTACGCCAACCTCCGTTCCAAGACCAAGACCCTGATCGCGTACGGGGAGAAGGAGTGGACGATCCGGGGATTCGAGCGCGTGCTGGCGACAGGAACGGTCGACGTGGTCGGGTGCGACCCGGGCCGCGCGGAAGGGATCACCGGATTCAAGAAGATGGCCGAGCGGGTGGAGCAGTGCCGGCGCCAGGCCAACGCCCATGCCTGGTCGTCGGCGATCGTCACCGCGGCCAGCCTGGCGGTGAGCTTCAGCAGCAGCGCCTGCAAGCTGTTCGAGTTCAAACCGCTCGAGAACCCGATGCAGCACGAATTGGTGGCCGAACCGTTCGACCACGAGGCGGGCTGGGTGTACCCGCCGTCGGGACCGGGTCTCGGCATCGAAGTGGACGAGCGGGTGGTGGACCGCTACCGCACCGAACGGGTGCTGGGCTGAGCGGCGAGTACGAAGGAGAGAGCATGGCGTGGAGCATCGCTTCCGGACTCGAAGGACAGGGCGTGATAGTCACCGGCGCTGCCGGAGGGATCGGACGGGCCACTGCCGAGGCCTTCGCCACGGCAGGCGCCAGGGTTATGGCCGTCGATCTCCACCAGGCCGCGGCGGACGAAGTGGTAAACGGGATGGAAGGCCGGGGTCACGTGGCCGTGGGCGCTGACCTGCGGGATCTGGATGCCCACGCCGCCCTGATTGCCCGGGCCTACGACGAGCTCGGCGGGCTTAAGGCGCTGGCGCACCTGGCGGCGGTACTGGCTCGCCAGGACTCCGTGAACGACGTGACCGAAGCCGACTGGGACTTCCAGCTTGACACCAACCTCAAGGCAAGCTTCTTCCTCTGCCGGGCAGCGGCCGACGCGATGATCGAAGCGGGCGGTGGTGGGAGCATTACCCTCTTCTCCTCCCAGGGCTGGTGGACCGGCGGCTTCGGCGGCTCGGTCGTCTACTGCGCCTCCAAGGGGGGGATCGTTTCGATGACCAGGGGCCTGGCCCGCACCTACGGTCCCCACCAGATCCGGGTCAACGCCATCGCTCCCGGCCTGGTCGACACTCCCATGCTCATGGACGACCTGTCCCCCGAGGTCTTCGAGGCCCTCAAGGAGGCAACTCCGCTCAAGCGGGTCGCCGAACCCTCGGAACTCGGAGGAGTGGTGGTGTTCCTGGCCAGCGATCACGCCTCCTACGTGAGCGGCGCCACCCTCAACGTGAGCGGCGGCTTCCTGATGTACTGACCGGCACGTGGCTGGAGCCACCGCCGAAACCTCGAGTACTAGGGGTGCATCCGGTCCGGATAGGCAGTGACCGGGTGCCACCCACGTTATGCCAACTCGTAGTGGAGGACGTAGGAGTGCTGCCCCTCTTCGTTGTGGATCTCCAGCGTTCCCGAGATGCCGGCCAACTCTCCGGCGCCGGAGTCGGGCACGATCGTCACCGTGAGTCGGGCGTCGCCCCGGTTCATCACCCCGCTGTGCTGGAGCACGAACGAACCGGTCCTCCCGCCCACCGAGCCTGTGAAATGCTCGATGGCCACATATCCCGCCGACCCGGGAGTAGCGGTGACGGCTCCGATCATCTGCGCTTCCGCGGCGCCGACCAGGTCGCCGGAGTACTTCTTGCGCACCAGGTTCCGGTTCAGCTTCAGCCCGTCCTGCTCCAGGAACGGGGGCTCGGCCTCGATGTTCACGTCCATAGGTCCGCGGGCGGTGGGCATGACAACCTCCTCCGTGTCGTACCGGTAGGTACTCGGCGAGGGCAGGCGAGCGCTGCTCAAGGACCGTCCTGCTTGCCGGCCCGCCTCCGGCAGCCAACCCTAACCCCGGGCCCATCGAGTCGTTGACTGCGAGGAGCCGCTGCTCCCGAACCTCGTCATTGAATGACATAGGGGCGGCGGTTGACCGCCCTGAGCCGGATCATCCCAGCCTGGACCGGAGGCCGGGGGCGGGTCGGCTGTTTCACGCCGTGGCAACTACCTCAATTGGTGCGGGAACACCGTTACTATGCGCGACCGATGAAGCGACGCCCGGCTCGGTATTCCGCGGCCCGGCTGGTCAGCCGGGGTGCCCGCAAGAGCGTGTGGCCGCGGGTGTGGCGGGTGGTACCGCTGCGGGACAGCTACGACGTGGTGGTCATCGGCGGGGGCGTTCACGGACTGGCCACCGCCTACTACCTGGCCGCCAACCACGGCATCACCAACGTGGCCGTACTCGAGAAGTCGTATCTGGGAAGCGGGGGTTCGGGCCGCAACACGGCGATCCTCCGGTCCAACTACCTGACGCCCGAGGGGGTGGTCTTTTACGACCGCTCCCTGGATCTGTACCGGACGATGGCCGTCGACCTGAATATGAACGTGATGTTCTCCCGGCGCGGCCACATAACCCTGGCGCACAGCGATGCCTCGCTGCGGACCATGCACTGGAGGGCCGAGGTCAACAAGCTGCAAGGAGTCGACTCGAGCGTCATCGGGCCCGCCGAGATCAAGCAGCTGGCGCCGGTCCTCGACACGTCGAGCCACCCCCGCTTCCCGATCCTGGGCGCCCTCTACCACCCGCCCGGCGGCATCATCCGCCATGACGCCGTGGTGTGGGGATACGCGCGGGGCGCCGATGCCCTCGGCGTGGAGATGCACCAGAAGACCGAGGTCGTCGACATCATGGTCACCGGCGGCGACGGCCCAGGTGGCAAGGGTCCCGGGGGTCGGGTCACCGGGGTCCGCACCAGCCGCGGGGATATCTCCGCGCCCGTGGTGGTGAACTGCACGGCGGGATGGGCCACCCTGATTTCCGACATGGCCGGCGTAAGGCTGCCCATCAGCACCCGGCCGCTGCAAGCCGCGGTCACGGAGCCGGTCAAGGTGTTCCTGCCCGTGGTCGTGGTATCCGGGACTCTGCATGTCTACGTCAGCCAGACGGCCCGGGGCGAGCTGGTGTTCGGTGCCTCGGTGGATCCCTACAACACCTACAACATCCGGGGTTCCCTCGATTTCACCGAGGGGACGGCGGGACACCTGCTCGAGCTCATGCCCGGCATCTCCCGCATGCGCCTGCTGAGACAGTGGGCCGGCCTGTGCGACATGACCCCGGACTACTCGCCGGTGATGGGCTTCACGCCGGTCGAAGGCTTCCTGTGCGATGTCGGATGGGGCACCTACGGATTCAAGGCCGGACCCGTGTCCGGCGAGCAGATGGCTGAGGCGATCGCCACGCAGAGCACCCCCGATCTGATCGCACCCTTCTCCCTGTCCCGTTTCGGGAGCGACGCGCTGGTCGGCGAAAAGGGCGCCGCGGCGGTCGGGCACTAGGGGTCATGTCATGGTCGACGAGTTCGTGTCACACCCTCGTTTTACGGTGTTGGATAACCGTAAGCACCAGCGGTCCGGCTCCCGACGTCGACCGGGCCGCGCGAGGGAACATATCGTCGTGACCGCTCCGCTCGGGGGGCCTAGGCTGGACGCGTCCGACACCAAGGTGGTGGCGGCTGGGGGAGGGCCCGATGGGGGAGGTGTGCCCGGAGGCTGGGGCGATTCTCGCGCTCTTCATCTGACCCCGCACCTGTCCTGGCGTTTTCCGTGCTGATCGTCCCCTGCCCCAACTGCGGTCCGCGGAACTCTGCCGACCTGCGATACGTGGGGGAGTCCCGGCCCAGACCCGATCCCAACTCGGTCTCGGCCAAGGAGTGGCGCGCCTACCTGTACGAGCGAGCCAACCCGGCAGGAGTGCTGCGCGAGACCTGGTACTGCCGTTCAGGCTGCCGCCGATACTTCACGCTCGAACGGGACACCGTCACCAATGAGTTCACTAACCCGCCGCTACCCGTTGCCAAGCTCGGGAAGAGGCCATGACGCGTCTCGGTCCGCAGCCGGGCGAGGTGATCGACCGGTCCCGCCCCGTCGACTTCACGTGGAACGGGCGGGCGGTCTCGGGTTTCGGGGGCGACACCGTCGCTTCCGCACTGACGGCCGCTGGTGTCCGGGTCATTTCACGGTCGATGAAGTACCGGCGGCCGCGGGGATACGTGAGCAACGACTACTGGGATCCCAACGGCCTGGTGCAGGTGGGCGACGATCCCAATGTCCGCTCGGCCCACCGCCTGATCGAGCCGGGCATGGCCGTGGAGGCACAGAACGTGTGGCCATCGCTGGAACGGGACCTGCGAGCGATCACCGGGCTGGCCTCGCGGTTCCTGACCGCCGGTTTCTACTACAAGACATTCATGCGACCCCAGTGGCTCTGGCCCACCTACGAGAAGGTCCTGGCTACCTTCTCCCCCGGCGGGAGGATCGATCTCGACACCCCCCTCGGGTACCACGACAAGCGGTACACCCATCCGGATGTGGTGGTGGCCGGTGGAGGCCCGGCCGGGATGGCCGCCGCGGTCGCGGCTGCCGGGGCCGGAGCGAGGGTGCTCCTCGTGGAGCATGGCCACCGCTTGGGGGGCCACCTCCTCTGGGGTAACGATGACGACCGGGCGCTGGCCGTCGAACTCGCCGCCATGGTCGAAGCCGCCGGGGTGGAGGTCTTGGTCGACTCGACCGTCACCGGCCGTTACGAGGACAACTGGACCGCCATCGTCCAGCGCAACCACCCGGTCGCGGTCGAGCGCCTGGTAAAGGCCCGCGCCAAGGTCCTGGTCGCCGCGCCCGGGCTGATCGAGCGGCCCTACGTGTTCGACGGCAACGACAAGCCGGGGGTGATGCTGTCGGGCGCGGTGCGCCGCTTCGTGAACATGTACGCGGTGAGACCCGGCAGCACCGCGGTGGTGTTCACGGCCAATCCCGATGGCGACGCGGCAGCCGCCGACTTGGAGCGGGCCGGCGCGGACGTGACGGTGGTCGACGCTCGCCAGGGCGAGGGCATCGCGCGAGCCAGGGGAGGCGCTAAAGCCATCAAGGGTGTGGAGTTGGCCGACGGTCGGAAGCTGGACTGCGATCTGCTGGTCACGGCCATCGGTTGGACCGCTCCTACCTCGCTTCTGAACATGTCCGGGGACCGACCGGTCTACGACGATGCAGCGGCCCGCTTCTTCCCGTCGGCCCCGATCGGCAACGTTCTGGCAACGGGTGGTCTGGCGGGCGATGGCAGCATGGATGAACTCATCGGGCACGGCAGGGCCACCGGCCGGCTGGCCGCAGCCAGGGCGCGGGTGGTGGGCCATCGGCTTCAGGCGGCTACGGCTCGGGCGCTGCCCGTAGACGGCGACGAACCCGAATGGCCGGTGGACATCCGGCCCGCGCTCCCGCGGGATCCCCATCCGGCCCTTTACCGATCGAACACGCACGGAGTGGTCGACTTTTCCGAGGATGTCAGCTCCAAGGACATGGTGGGAGCGGCGGCCGAGGGGTACGACTCCGTGGAGCTGCTCAAGCGCTACACGACCGCCACGATGGGCCCGAGCCAGGGCAAGCTGGAAACCGTCAACACGGTGGCGGTGCTGGCCGAGGCTCGGGGACAGACGATCGCCGAGGTTGGGACCACCGTGTGGCGACCGCCCTACGCGCCGATCACCATGGGGGCCCTGGGCGGGCGCTTGTTCGAACCGGTGAGGGTGTCGTCGATCCATCCCTGGCACGAGGACAGCGGCGCCACCTTCATGCTGGCCGGTCAGTGGATCCGGCCCGACCACTACGGAGACCCGGCCGGCGAGGTGCTCAACACCCGGCAGAACGTCGGCATCATGGATGTGACCCCGCTCGGCAAGCTCGACCTGCGGGGACCCGACGTGCCGAAGCTGCTCGGCCATCTCTACACCAACAAATGGATGAAGCTGGCGGTCGGCTCGGTGCGGTACGGCATCATGTGCACGGAGGACGGCGTGATCCTCGACGACGGGGTCACGGGGCGGCTGGGCGATCAGCACTACATGATGACTACCACCAGCTCCGGCGCCGCCACGGTGTGGGAGTGGGCCGAGAACTGGCTCCAGACCGAGCATCCGGACTGGCAGGTACACGTCACCCCGGTCACATCGGGCTACACGAGCATCAACGTGGCCGGTCCGGAGTCCCGCAGGCTCATCCGTCGCCTGGTGGAGGATGTGGACCTCAAGCCCGAGGCCTTCCGGTACATGCAGGTGCGCACCGCGACGGTGGCCGGCATCCGGGACTGCTTCATGTGGCGCATCGGCTTCACGGGGGAGCTCTCCTTCGAGCTCCACGTACCCGCCGGCCATGGCCTGGCGGTGTGGGAGGCGCTGCTGGAAGGGGGCGAAGATCTCGGGATCAGGCCGTTCGGAGTGGAGGCCCAGCGCATCATGCGGCTGGAGAAGGGCCACTTCATCGTGGGCCAGGACACGGACGGGCTCACCAAGGCGCCGGCCGTGGGGCTGCGGCACCTCATCAAACTCGACAAGCACGACTTCGCGGGCAAGCCCGAGCTGGCCTGGGCTCTGGAAGAAACCTCGGCGTCCGTACTGGTGGCCATCCAGCCGACCGACCCCTCGATCGTGCCCGAGGAGGCCGCCCAGATCGTGCGGCCGGGAACCAACGAGATCATCGGTCGGATCACCTCCTCGCGCATGTCCCCGACGCTGGAACGCTCCATCTGCCTCGGCCAGGTGCTGCCCGAGGTCTCGGGCCCCGGTACGGAACTGACCGTGGTCCTGGTCGGCGGCCGCCGTATCACGGCTCGGGTGGCGGAGCACCACGCCCACTTCGACCCGGAGGGAGAACGGGTCCGTGGCTGAGCTGCCCGCCTTCGAGAGTCCTGTGAGCACGGACTTCGTGTCCTACGCCGGGATCCCGATGGAGCCCGCCGGGCCGGACGCTCCGCTGACCCTCCATGACGTCTCCTCGACCACCAAGCTCATCGTGCGGGCCGGACCAGAAACGGATGCCCGCCACCAGCTTTCCACCCCCTTCGCAACCAGCCGGACGGAGGACGATGTACTGATCGTCGGCCAGCGACCGGATGAGTGGACCCTCCTGGGTCAGGCAACCGCCGTCGGGGGCCTAACCGACAGCCTGGACCGGACCGGCCACGTCAGCGTGATCGACGGCACCCACAGCCGCGCCCTGTTCCGGATGACCGGAGTGGACGCGGCCTCGGTTCTTGAGAAGCTATGCAGCCTCGACTGGAACGATCACATGACGCCCGACGGTGCCGCCGTGTCGGCCTCGGTAGCCCGGGTTACCTGCGACATCGTCCGTAACGACCTCGAAGGCGCCCGTTCCTACCTGATCTCCTGCGACCGGTCCTACGGCCAGTACCTGTTCGAAGTCATCCTCGACGCCGGCCAGGAATTCGGCATCGCACCACTGGCGCACCCGCTCGTTTGACGTGCCGCTCTAACTTGGACGGTAGGCGCTTCGCACAAACTTGGCCTTAGGGTTGAGCATGATCCACAGGCTGTCCGTCGCTGTCCTAAGTCGCCCATCTGTCTTTATGGGCTTTATAGAGTGGGGAGCCAGGAGAAGTGGTTACAATACCGAACAGAGTGCCCGCATAAGCTCGAAAGTGCTGTTCAAGCATGGCCTGTGTGTCCTTGTCCCACACGCCTTCATCTACGATCGCCAGGACTGCCCGAGCAGCCCCTACTAGACCGTGGAACCTTATGGCGTCAGCTGGTTTGAGGCCCTCAGCCCCCGCCTGGTCGCATTGGTCCAACCGATCTCTCATGTTCTCGATGCTTGTTGCCATAGTTGTTCTCCTTGGCTTACGGTTAGGACAAGTGAGGTCGGGCGACAGCCCGGAACTTCTCCCCTGGGGGTCTTTGAACGTGAGGCGAGGTCCTCCCCTCGGGCACGAGGTCTCGGCCACGCGACTTGCCGCAAGTCCGGGCGATGGTCTGGGCTTCCAGGGTCAGGACCTGTAGGCATTTCGCTGGGCGGCCGCCCCCGATGACCGGATCGTGGTGCCAGGTCCGCCGTGGATACTGGGTAGACGGCCGGTCGGGGTCTTCCCGTTCGCTGGCCGATACCGTCGGGCAGTGTACGAATCCGTGCCGCTCTCGCTTGCTCACTTTCTGACTAGGAGCACGCCGCTCCCGTCTCGTTTCGCCCCCTCGCAGACCACTACCTCTTCGCGTCGGCACGACGAACGTCGTGGGGTTCTGCGCGTAGCGAGACGGGAGGTAATGGTACCTCAGTCGTCAACCGGCTTGCCTCTGAGGGTAACTGCGTAGTCTCGGAACTTCCGCGCCAACTGGTGGTTACCAACTTCATCCGAGTAGTCGGCCACCTCGTCTAGTACTCGGGCGGCGGCGCGGTTCAACTCCGGATCAGGTGGTGGTGGCGGTGGCATTGTTGCTCTAGCCTTAGCCGCTGCTGCTTGATTAGCCGCCTCGTGGCGGCGGATGTGGCGTGCCATGGCTCGGCATTTCTCCCCCCCGCAAGGACAACGGTCGGGGAGGGGGCGTGATGTGCCGAACTCAGCCATCTTCACGTACAGGTTGTGCGTATTCAGGTCACCCGACGGATTCTTGGCCGACCAATCCGGCCCCGGACGCCACCAGGTCATCAGTACCTCCGTGATGAGAGCGACGCAAGAAATGCGAGGAACTCTTCATTGAATAGGAAGATGCGAGTTCGGCCAGCTGAGAAATCGCCGGTCAGGTCGGGGTTCTTGCCCGCAGATGCGTCAATTTCCTCGAGTCCTAGAGCTTCCTGATCGGTCTCAGCCGTAGCAACAAGGTCCATCGGCGCTTCTCCGGTCAGTCCCGTCTCATTACAAGTGTACTCAGCCCGGGTGTTGGGGACTCCTCCGGTAGCTGGCCGGCGCGCTCGAACACACGCCAAGCATGCGCAACCGGCTCAGCAAAGTTGGGAGTCAAAGGGCCAGCGGCATCTTGTGCGAAGTGGCAGTGCTCAGGGCTTGCGGCGTCGGCAGGGGATCCAGTCGGTGCCTGCGATCGGGACCTGGGCCATCGCGGCCGCCTCCACCGTCAGGGCGGCCAGGTCCTCAGGTTCGAGGTTGGACACGTGTGACTTGCCGCAGGCGCGGGCGATGGTCTGGGTTTCCATGGTCAGCACCTGGAGGTAGTTGGCCAGGCGGCGGCCCCCGATCACGGGGTCGAGGCGGGCGGTCAGCCGAGGGTCCTGGGTGGCGATGCCGGCCGGGTCGGTCCCGTCCTGGAGGTCGTCCCAGAAGCCGGCTGCGGAGCCCAGCTCCCGGTACTCGTCGTCGTAGGCGGGATCGTTGTCGCCGAGGGCGATCAGCGCCGCGGTGCCGATGGAGACCGCATCAGCGCCGAGCGCCAGGGCCTTGGCCACGTCGGCGCCCGACCGGATGCCTCCGGATGCGATCAGCTTCACCGACTTGCGGTGCACGTCGAGGTCCTGGAGGGCTCGGGTGGCTTCGGGGATGGCGGCGATGGTGGGGATACCCACGTGCTCGATGAACACGTCCTGGGTGGCGGCCGTGCCGCCCTGCAGGCCGTCGACCACCACCGCGTCGGCTCCGGCCTTGACGGCGAGGGCGGTGTCGTAGAAGGGACGGGCCGCGCCGACCTTTACGAAGATCGGGACCTGCCAGTCGACGACCTCCCGCAACTCCTGGATCTTGATCTGCAGGTCGTCGGGCCCGGTCCAGTCGGGATGGCGGCAGGCCGATCGCTGGTCGATGCCTGCGGGAAGCGTGCGCATCCCCGCCACGCGCTCGCTGACCTTCTGGCCCAGGAGGATGCCGCCTCCGCCGGGCTTCGCCCCCTGGCCCACCACCACCTCGATGGCGTCGGCCGAGCGCAGGTCGTCGGGATTCTGCCCGTAGCGGGACGGGAGGTACTGGTACACCAGCTTCGAGGAATGCTCCCGCTCCTCGGGAAGCATCCCGCCGTCCCCGCTGGTGGTCGAGGTTCCCATCGCGCTGGCGCCCCGGCCCAGTGCCTCCTTGGCGTTGGCGGACAGCGAGCCGAAGCTCATGCCGGCGATGGTGATGGGGATGGCGATCTCCAGGGGCCGGGCCGCTCTCTCCGCTCCGATGACCAGATCGGTCCCGCACGACTCCCGGTAACCCTCGAGGGGATAGCGCGACATGGACGCTCCCAGGAAGACCAGGTCGTCGAGGATCGGCATCTTCCGCTTGGCGCCCCAGCCCCGGATCCGGTAGACGCCGGTGTTGGCCGCCCTATGGATCTCGGCGATCACGTGCCGGTCGAAGGTGTAGGACTCCCGCAGGCGCCAGCGGTCTCCGGTTCCGCTCATCCGGCTCTCCTCGCGACCTCGGCGTCGACATCGTCGATGTGGAAGTTGTAGAGGCTGCGGGCCGTTCCGTAGCGCCTGAAGTCCTGCGGGTCGGCCTCCATGCCGGCCACGTCGAGTAGCCCGGCGAGGGTCCGGACGTGTTCGGGCCGCATGTCCTTGCGGATGGCGTCCGCTCCGAGACTCGCCACCTCGCCCCGCACGTACAGGTTGGCCTCGTATATGGAGTCGCCGAGGTCGTCGCCCGCGTCACCGAGCACGACCAGGTTTCCGGCCTGGGCCATGAACGCGCTCATGTGGCCCACGTTGCCGCCCACCACGATGTCGACACCCTTCATCGATATGCCGCACCGGGCGCCGGCATTCCCTTCGATCACGACCAGGCCGCCGTGGCCGGTGGCGCCCGCCGACATCGTGGCGCTGCCGGCGACGCGCACGGTTCCCGACATGATGTTCTCGGCCAGCCCGGTGCTGGCGTTGCCGTCGACGTACACCGACCCCTTCTGGTGCATGCCCGCGCAGTAGTAGCCGACCGAACCGTCGATCTCCACGCTGATGTCGGAGTCGATGCCGCAGGCCACAGCATGGGCGCCGCGGGGGTTCAGCACCCGGAACGAACCTTGCTCAGCCCGGTGGAGCATCTGGTTGAGGTCGCGCAGCGATGTCTCAGCCAGGTCGATAGTGGTGATCGGATCCGAGGCGCTCACGCAGCCCGGGTCCACGTGTAGATGACGCCCGGCGCCGGCTCCCATACGGTGGCGTGGCCGGAATCGGGAAGGTGCGTGATGGACCGGTACTCCGAGGACATGGCTACCCAGTCGTCGGTCTCGGCGACTATCGCCGGCTTGCAGGCGATGGGGTCCCGCAGGATGGCGAAACCGTCCGCGATCCCGATAGCGAAGGTGAAGAACCCGTCGAGCGCCACCAGGGCCCGCTCGAGGGCCCGCTTAATGCTGTCGCCCTTTCGCAGGCGCCACGCCAGGTAACCGGCTGCGACCTCGGAGTCGTTCTCGGTCTGGAAGATCTCGCCCTGCCGCTCTAGCCGGGTCCGGAGCCAGTTGTAGTTCGACAGGGATCCGTTGTGGACCAGGCACGTGTCGGCGCCGGTTGCGAAGGGGTGGGATCCGTTGGTCGTGACCGCCGACTCGGTCGCCATCCGGGTGTGGGCGAGGGCATGGGTTCCGGAGCGGGAGCGGAGGTCGTAGTTGATGGCCACCAGATCGGGATCCCCGACCGCCTTGTAGATCTCGATCTGCGATCCGTAGCTGAGGACATCGAGGTCGGGGAAGTTGTCGATCAACCACTGGCGGGCCCGGCCGCCGTCGCCCGCGGTCTCGAGGACGGCGTGATCCCGGATCGGCCGTACCGACACCTCGGCGTCCAGAACGGTTTCCAGGTCGGCGGCAGTACGGCTCCAGTCGGGCCTCCGCCCCTCCGCCAGCACGGTTATGCGGGTTGTCTCGGCTCGACCCTGGTCGTAGATGGCGAATCCGGCGCTATCGGGACCGCGGTCACGCATCTCGTGCAGCATGTCAGCGGTGAGTTCCCCCAGGCGCGATTGGAACCGGTCGGTCTTCAGGAAGAGGCCGACGATGCCGCACATGGTGCCCTCCGGTCAGATCGCCCCAGCACCGCTGGGCTAACGTAGCCTCGCACACTACTAGTGAGGTCCCGTTCCCAGCAGCGGTCCCCGGGGATCGGTCGCCGTACTCGATCGCCGGGCAACTGCTTGCCGGGAGCTGTCCGAGGAGGTTGACGTGGGCTCAGTGGAGGACATCCGGTCCAGGATTGAGGCGGATGGCGTGGAGTTCATCTACGCCATGTTCGTGGAGATGCATGGCAAGCCGTGCGCCAAGCTGGTGCCTGTCGAGGCGCTCGAAGGCCTGATGGCCGACGGCGCCGGGTTCGCCGGATTCGCAGCCGGTCCCATGGGCCAGGATCCCTCCGGCCCCGACATCCTGGCGATCCCGGATCCGGCGTCCTACACGCAGCTGCCGTGGCAGCCGAACGTGGCCGTCATGCAGTGCGACCCCACCGTCGAAGGAGAACTCTGGCCCTACGCCCCCCGGGTTATCCTCCGCACCGCCCTGGAGTCGCTTGCGGAACGCAACCTGGTTCTCAAGTCCGGCTTCGAGGCCGAGTACTCGCTGGTGGCTCGCGGCGATGACGGGACGATCCGGGTTGCCGACCCGCTCGACACCGATCCGCGACCCTGTTACGACGCCCGCCTGCTCACCCGGATGCTGCCCCACCTGACCGAGGTGTCGAAGCACATGAACACCATGGGTTGGGAGAACTACGCCAACGACCACGAGGACGCCAACGGCCAGTTCGAGCAGAACTGGAAGTACTCGGATGCCCTGACCACCGCCGACCGGCTGATCCTGTTCCGCTTCATGGTCCATACCCTGGCCCAGCGGGACGGGCGCTTCGCCACCTTCATGCCCAAGCCCTTCGCCGACCGGACGGGCAACGGACTCCATGCCCACATGAGCCTGTGGACCGGGGACACCGACGAGCCCCTCTTCCCCGCCGGCGACACCGATAGCAAGGGCCTCGGGCTCAGCGAGCTCGCCTACCAGTTCACGGCCGGTCTCCTGGCCCATGCCCAGTCGCTGGTGGCGGTGGCGTGTCCGATCGTCAACTCTTACAAGCGGATGGGGGTCGGGGCGCCCACCTCAGGGGCTACCTGGGCGCCGGCATACGCTGCCTACGGCGGCAACAACCGGACCCACATGATCCGGGTACCCGAGCCCGATCGCATCGAGATACGGCTCCCGGATGGCGCCGCCAACCCCTACCTGCTGTTCGCCGCCATGCTGGCCTGCGGGCTGGACGGCGTCGACAACGGGATGGACCCCGGCGTGCCGAACACCGACAACCTTTTCACCCTCTCGCCTGAGGAGGTGGCGGCTAGGGGCATCAAGACCCTGCCGCCGACGCTGCTGCACGCGGCCGACAACCTGGCCGGCAGCGAAGTGCTACGCGCCGGCCTGGGGATGACTCCCGACGGTCCGTACAGCGACTACTTCGCAGCGGTCAAGCGGCAGGAATTCCTCGACCACCACCACCAGGTGACCCGCTCCGAGGTAAACCAGTACCTAACCCTCATGTGAGTAGGAAGGTTCCTGACCGGGGACTCGCTCCGGTTGATCCGGCGGGATCGGACTCGGCTCAGGTCGGGATGACGTCGACCCGCCGGCCGGCAGCGGCAACAAGAGAGGCGAGGTCGTCGGGGTCGGTAGTGACGATCCGGTCACCGTGAGCGGCCATTGCCGCCAATGCCGCATCAACCGCGTCGTTCAGCCCGGAACGGCCGAGCAGCACGCCGGCTTTGCGGCCGAGATCCTCGTCGAGCGGCACGGTCTCGACTGCCTGGAGCGCTCGAGCGAGCTGGGCTTGGCGACCGGTACCGCCCCGCCATACCTGAGCGACCACACCACCGTGGGTCAGCGGCGGGTGCCCGGACAGCATGGCGCCTTTGAGGCGGCGCCACATCGCTCGATCGTTGCGCTCGAGCGCCAGGAAGGCACCCGCGTCGAGGACGACGCTCATCCGGCTCGGCGGGCTGCGATCCGTGACACGGCGGCGGCGTCCCTGTCCCGCTGAGACTGTTCGGCTATCTCCTCAGTGGTTATAGTCCCGTGGGCAGCCTCGTAGTCCCGGATCAATTCTTCGAGCACGGCGAGACGCCGGTCACGGGCTCGCCGATGCGCCATGGCGCCGGCCACCCACTCGCTCACCGATCGGGCCTGACCGTCTCCGACCGCTGCCTTAGCCTCTTCGATTAGATCCTCGGCCACCGTTATGGTGATCCTTCGTGTTCGCATATAGATAGCATATCATCATATGCGAGTCAACATACCCACCCAGGGCTGTGTCATCGGAGGGTGTGTTCGCGAGCCGGTAGAGTCGGGCAGCCAGAGATACGACCGAAGGATGGAGAGGTGGCACTGCCCGGTATCGGCGAGTTGGTGAGCCTTGAGGGGAAATGCGCCATCGTCACCGGGGCGGCCCGGGGATTCGGCGCGGCCATCTCCCGCCGCCTCGGCAAGGCGGGCGCGACGGTGTTCGTGGCCGACAGGAACAGCGAGGGCGCCGAGCAATCAGCGAAGCGGTTGCGGCGACTGGGGTACGACGCGATCGCGCATAGCGTGGATATCGCTGACCGGGACAGCGTGGAGGCGCTGGTCGATGCTGCGGAGGGGCGAGGCTGCCGGGTGGACATCCTGGTCAACAATGCCTGCATCCACTCGAATTACTACTTCGCGCAGATGCCCTCGCACGACTTCGCCGACACGGTCTCGGTCAACGTGGTCGGCACGTTCCAGATCTCCCAGGCGGTCACTGACCGGCGCTGGTCGTGAAGAGGCTCTGAGTGGGTAGAAGGATCACCTCCGCCGAGACCTTCGACATCAGGTTTCCCACGTCTCTCGAACTCGACGGGTCGGATGCGGTCCACACCGATCCGGACTATTCGGCCGCGTACGTGATCCTCCACACTGATGCCGATGATGGTGTCGAGGGCCACGGGTTCTGCTTCACCCTCGGCAGGGGGAACGAGATCGCGGTGGCTGCGCTCGAAGCTCTCGGCCCGCTGGTGGTCGGTCTCGACCTAGAGGAGATCGTGGCCGACTCGCGGTCCTTCTCCCGCCTCCTCACCCAGGATTCCCAGATGCGCTGGCTCGGTCCCGAAAAGGGCGTGGTCCACATGGCCGCCGCGGCCATCCTCACCGCCGTTTGGGATCTCGCCGCCAAGGTGGCAGGCAAACCCCTGTGGAAGTACCTGGCCGATCTTTCGCCGGAGCAACTGGCGGCGATGGTCGACTACCAGTACCTGTCGGAAGCGCTGACCGAGGAAGAGGCGGTCGAGATGTTGCGTCGTACCGAGCCGGGCAAGGCGGCGAGGGAGCGCCTCTTGCTGGAGCACGGGTATCCGGCCTACGCAACGAGTCCGGGGTGGCTGGGCTACTCGGACTCCAAGCTGGTACGCCTGTGCCGTGAGGCGGTTGACGACGGCTTCACGCTCATCAAGCTCAAGGTCGGTGGTTCTGTCGAAGACGACCGGCGGCGCCTGCGGCTGGCCCGGGAGGCAGTGGGTCCAGACGTGCTGATCGCCGTGGACGCGAACCAGAAATGGGACGTGGGGGAGGCCATCGAGTGGATGGGAGAGCTGGCGTCGCACTCTCCCTACTGGATCGAGGAACCCACCAGCCCGGACGACATCCTCGGCCACGCCGCCATCAGGCGCGCCGTTGCCCCCGTAAAGGTCGCCACGGGCGAAGCGGTCCAGAACCGGGTCATGTTCAAGCAGTTTCTCCAAGCCGAGGCTATCGACATCATGCAGATCGACGCCACCCGGGTGGCCGGGGTGAACGAGAACATCGCCAACCTCCTGCTGGCCGCCAAGTTCGGCGTGCCGGTCGTCCCGCACGCGGGAGGGGTGGGACTGTGCGAGCTGGTCCAGCACCTGGCGATGCTCGACTTCGTCGCGATCGGCGCCGAGGTCGAGGGACGGTCCATCGAGTTCGTCGATCACCTGCACGAACACTTCGTGGATCCGGTGGTGGTCGTCGACGGGTCCTATGTCGCACCCAGCCGGCCCGGGTTCAGTTCCCAGATCCGGCGTGCGTCTCTCGAAGAGTTCCGCTACCCGACGGGTCCGGCCTGGTGTTGATCGCTTCCTCAGGTGGCCATGTTATTGTGGCGCCATAATGATGGTACGTACCCAGATCACGTTGCATGCAGAGCACCACGCACGCGCCAAGGCCCGGGCCGCGGCATTGGGCGTCTCGTTTGCCGAATACATGCGAAGGCTGGTCGATCAGGATCTGGCCGGGTTGTCCAGGGAGGCGCCCGTCTCCATCGTCTTCGATCTCGGTGCCTCGGGACGTGCCGACATCGCGTCGGACAAGCATCGTATGGTGGCCGAGGCGACCGCCGCGGCGATGCGCTTCCGTCCTGGCGGTCCGTGAGCATCTTCGTAGACAGTTCGGCCTGGTACGCCGCGGCTGATCATGGCGATCGCCATAACCCGCGCGCCAAGCAATTGCTTGCAACCGACGAACCCCTCGTAACAAGCGACCACGTGTTGGTCGAGACCTGGCGTCTCATCCACCATTTCATCTCGGCCCACGCAGCAGAACGCTTCTGGGACGGCCTGCGAAGAGGTGTCGCATCTATCGAGCAGACGACGGTTGCCGATCTCGAAGCGGCCTGGGCCATGGGAGAGAGCTTCCCCGACCAGGATTTCTCCCTAGTGGATCGCACCTCCTTCTCGCTCATGCAGCGGCTCGGGATCTCACGGGTCATCACCTTCGACAGAGACTTCGCTGTCTTTCGATATGGCCGCGGCCGCCGGGCCTTCGACGTTCTGATGTGACAGGTGGGCGGCACGAGGAGCATGCGGCCGCATTGCGCAAGCCTTCGACAGCCTCGGAAGTGTCAACATGCCTCAGAAGCCGGGCAGCTTGGCGTGGTCGAACCGGCCCGCTTCGATGCCGGCCAGGGCGCGGTCGAAGATGTCCAGCGCCTCGTCGGCGTCGCTCCGGGTGATGGTCACCGGCGGTGTATCTCCATCGCGTTGGTGAACGCCGGCAGGATCAGGCCGTGTTGAAAGCAGCGGCGCTCCAGATCGGAAATAGACGACTATTCGGGGTGTAACAACTCCCACACCACGTCGGGGCGGAGCGGGTCCGGTCGATCCGGACTCCGAAGGGAGCCAGAGCGTCGGCTACCGCGTTGGCGATGGCGGGCGGCGAGGCGAGGGTGCCCGACCCCCCGACCCCTCGCACTCCCAGAGGGGTGTCCGAAGGCGAGACCATGTTGTCCAAGGTCAGTCGCGGGACCTCCCATCGCGGAGGGGAGCAGGTAGGCGGCGAAGCTGGCCGAAGGAACCTGGCCGCACTCGTCGTGGCTGACCTGCTCGTACAGAGCCTGCCCGATTCCCTGGGCGATCCCGCCATGGATCTGGCCGTCCACGATCCCCGGGTTGATCCCCACCCCGTAGTCGTCGACCGACACGAAGTCGAGGATCATCACCTTCCCGGTCTCCCCCTCCACCTCCAGCCGACAGCCGAATCAACCAACGCTCCCGACACGCGCACACCGGAAGGCGCGGACGAACCGACGTACATCCGGCATCGAGGCCTCCAACCGGGGACCGGTTCATTACCGATCCCAGCGAGGACTCACCCCCAGACCAAGGATTTTACCCCTCTCACCAGCGATTTCGCGCACCGCCAAGTAGCCTGGCGTAGAGACCCTGGCCGGTTCGCGACCACTCGGATCCCAGGTCTTCTGAACCCGGCGAAAGGAAAAGAGATGAGACGAACCTCACTGGCGCTCCTGCTTGCTGCGCTGCTGGTGGTGTCCGCGTGCGGGTCGGAGGAGGAGGAGGCCGGCACGACGGCTGCTGCTCCCCAGACCACAGCGGCGCCGCAGACTACGGCTGCGCCACCTGCCACCGAGGCGCCGGCAGACGAAGCAACCACTACCACCGCTGCTCCGACCACAACGACCGCGACTACCCAAGCCGAGGAGCCGATGGAACCGGTCACGGTCACTTTGTACGTAGGGGGCGTCACCAGCAGCGCGCCGCAGGATTACGCGGCCCAGGCGCAAGGTTTCTTCGAATCGGAGAACATCAACATCGAGGTAGTGGCGCTGGACGGAACATCCCAGGCTGTTCTGGCCGTGGCAGCCGATAGGGGCGGATTCGCCTACACCCAGGGCAGCATCCTGGATGAGATGCTGATAGCTGACAACAACCCGGATGCGCCCCCGCTGATCGCCATATCGGCCGGCGCCATGCGCAATCCCGTTGCTCTCATGTTCCTGGAGGGGAAGGGGATCAGCACTCCGGCTGATCTCCTCGGGAAGACGATCGCCGTTCCGCAGGGTAGCCTGTCGGCCCTGTACCTCGATGTGTTCCTGGATACCCAGGGAATCTCGAAGGACGACGTCACCATCCAGAACATCGGGTTCGGTGCACTGAATCCGGCGTTGCTCGCGGGGCAGGTAGATGCGATCGTTGCCTTTGCCAGGGCGATCGCCAGCCTCTCGATCGTCGCTCCCGAGCAGGGCGACACCATCGGAGCCTTCCTGTTCGCCGAGTACGGCATCGCGGCGCCGATGACCGGGGTGGTGATCCAGAAACGCCTGCTGGACGAGCACCCCGACGTGGCCAGGGCCATCGCCGAAGTCACGACCCGCTCGCTGCATTTCTGCGCCGTCAACGCGGAAGAGTGCGTCACGGACTTCATCACCATCAACGACGGCCGCGACTTCGAGCAGACGCTCGCGGAGTGGAAGGTGGCTCTGGAGGCCCAGTACGGGATCGACCCCGAGGAAGCCGCCGGTATGGATCCGCTCGCACTGGGGTGGTTCGAACCTGACCTCATCGCTGAAACCCTCCCGTCGCTGCGGCAGCTGTTCGAGATAGAGATGGACTTCGACCCGACGACCCTGTACACGAACGAGTTCGTAAGCGAGCCATAAGGAGCCTGGAGGTTGGTTCGGAGTAGCACGAAGGTCGGCCGCGACCTGTCCTCGCTGACGGGTCGCGGCCTTTCCATCCTTTCATTCGTTCTCGGTCTGGCTCTCTGGGAAGTACTGGTCGACATACTCGAGATTCCGAGGTTTCTGTTCCCACCCCCGTCGCAGGTACTCCAGGTCTATTTCACCGGGGACATTCGATGGATGGACCACACTCTGGTGACCCTTCGTGAGGCCCTCTCGGGGTTCGCCATCGGGGTGGCATTCGGCTTCCTGCTGGCGGTGCTGATAACCCTGTCGGACCTGCTCAGCCGGATCGTGATGCCCTACGTGGTTGCGCTCCAGGTACTGCCCAAGGTGGCGATCGCTCCGATTCTCTACGTAATGCTCGGCTTTACCAATACGTCACGAGTCATCCTGATCGTGATCCTGACATTCTTCCCGATCGTCATCAACGTGAGTACGGGCTTGAGTTCCGTGGACAGGAACCTGATCTACCTTCTCAACTCCCTGGGGGCCGGAAACGTGACAGTGTTCTACAAGGTGCGCCTCCCCAACTCCCTGCCGTACTTCTTCGACGGGTTGCGGATCGCCGTATCCGGAGCGCTGGTGGGGGCGATCGTCGCGGAGTTCGTCAGTTCGAACGAGGGACTCGGGTTCCTGATCCTGAACTCCCAGTACACGTTCAACACCACTGCCGCCTTCGGAGCCTTCGTGATACTCACCTTCCTCGGCTTGGCGCTCTACGGAGGCGTGGTGTTTCTCGGGCGACGCCTGATGCCTTGGTACGAACGCGTATGACCTCGGCGCGCGTCGTAACGATGGAGGGGGTGAGCAAGCGCTACTCGACAGCCAAGGGCGAGGATGTGGATGCGGTGGCCGACGTCTCGTTCGAGGTTCGTAGAGGGGAGACCCTCGCCATCGTCGGACCCAGCGGCTGCGGCAAGAGCACGCTGCTCAGGTTGATAGCCGGAGTGGACAGTCCGACCGAGGGGAGGATCGAGCGGGAACGCTCGGACGGTCGCTTCGTGGTCGGGTACGTCTTCCAGGAGTCGAGCCTGATGCAGTGGAGGACGGTGTACGACAACATCAAGCTTCCGCTGGAGGTCGTCAAGGACGGAGGGTCAACGGACAACGTGGACGATCTCATCAGGATGATCGGGATGAAAGGTTTCGAGAACTCCTACCCGATCGAACTGTCGGGTGGGATGCAGCGGCGGGTCTCGCTAGCGCGAGCCTTCGTTCATGGGCCGTCGATCGTGTTGATGGACGAGCCGTTCACCGGAGTGGACGAGTTGACCAAGGAAGCCCTCCAGCACGAACTGGGCACGATGATCAGGGACCTGGGCGCGACCGCG
Organism: Candidatus Spongiisocius sp.; assembly: GCF_965221825.1. Taxonomy (GTDB): domain Bacteria; phylum Actinomycetota; class Acidimicrobiia; order Spongiisociales; family Spongiisociaceae; genus Spongiisocius. The sequence continues at coordinate 1,812,284 of NZ_OZ244917.1, read as the reverse complement.
ATGCTGGTCACCCACGACATCGAGGAGGCTGTGTTCCTATCCCACCGCATCCTCGTGATGTCACCGAGGCCGGGTTCGATCGTGGCCGAGGTGCCGGTGGATCTGCCCCCTGTCCGGAATCCGTCCATGCGGACCAGCATCGACTTCTTCGCCACGGCCAAAACGGTGCGCGAGAAGTTGCTCGAGATGCATGTCGGGAACGTCCGCCCATCGGAGTGAGCGGCGATCAGGAAGCGTTACCACCAACCCCGAAGTGCGGCAACACCTGCTTCGCGAAGGGCACGATCACCTTCTCGTGCTCCCCCTCGGACCGTGGTGCGGAGAAGCATCTCAGCCAGATCTCGTCGATCCCCATCGAGGTGATCTCCCGGATCTTCCTGATGCAGTCATCGGCGGTCCCGGCTACCGAGAACCGCTTGATGACCTCGTCCGTCAGGAATTCCCGGTCCCTGTATGCGGTCTCGAGTCCCTCACCTCCCAACTCCCGGCACCGGTTGAGAAAACCCGGCAGTTCTTCGGCGAACCCGTCGAAGATCGTGGTGTAGGTATCCGGAGAGGTATTGATGAGGGCCTGGGTTACGAAAGGCCGCACGTTCTCCACCGCCTGCCGACCGTCGTCCGAGATCGAGGTGTAGGCCCAGGACACCAGCCGGATGTCCTCGAGGCTCCGCCCGGCCCTGCGGGCGCCGCGCCGGACCAGCCCGATCGCGTACTCGAGCTGTTCTCTCGACACGTAGGCGGCGATCACCGCGCCGTCCGCCAACTCGCCTGCGAGCTCCAGGTTCTTCGGACTCCGGGTGGCGACGAGTATCGGGATGTCCGGCCTAACGTCGATGTTCAGGCGTGCGTCCGACAGATTGAAGATGCTGCCGTGAAAATCGACGGTCTCCCCGCTGAAGAGCGACCGGATCATGATGATGGTCTCGCGCAGTGCCTGATTCACTCGGCGACGCTCGAGGTGCAGCTGCGGGAAGCCCGACCCTCCTGCTCCGAGGGTCAGGAGGGCCCGGCCTCCGGATAGTTCGTCGAGGGTCGCTACAGCCAGCGCGGTCATCGCCGGGATCCGGGTGTACGGGTCGGCCACGCACGGCCCGATGTTGATCCGGTTGGTAGCCATCGCGTCGGCGGCAAGGGTCACGAAGACGTCCTTCTCGCCCGCGAACCTCTGGTCGGCATGCACGAAACTGTCGAACCCGAGTTCCTCGGCCATCCTGGCCACCGACGCGATCTTCTCGAGTGGCTCGACCGGGGCCATTCCCACACCGAAAGAGACCATCGGACTTCTATCCCTCACCTGCAGCAAGCACTTTGCCGGGCCGGTTCCCGGTGTGGCTGCCCTGCTCGACGACCAGCCGCCCGTTGACGATCACGTATGGGATACCCCCGGGGAACTCCCGAGGATTCTCGAAAGTCGCCTGATCGACCACGGTACCGGGGTCGAAGATGGTCAGGTCCGCATACCATCCGGGGCGGATGCGGCCTCGCTGCTCGAGCCCGAAGTGCTCGGCGGGCAGAGAGGTCATCTTCCGCACCGCTTCTTCGACCGGCAACAGCTTCCGAACGCGGACGAAGTCCCCCAGTACCTTCGGGAAGCATCCGTAATTCCGGGGATGGGGGTAGTAGTCGGCGGCCAGCTTGCCATCGGGGGCGACAGCCGACCCGTCACTCGCCACCATCACCAGAGGGTTCGTGAAGATTCTCTCGATGTCGTCCCGCTCGAGCGTGTGGAACACCATGCTCACCCGCCCGTTCGACGCCTCGAGCATGCTCACAGCAGTCTCGAAGATGTCTTCTCGGCGCTCCTCGGCTATGCGGGCGAGGGTCTTCCCCTCCAGCAGGGGGTCGGGCCCGTATTCGGAGACCGCCATCCGGTCCCCGCCGCCCCGCAACGCCAGCGAGGTGGAGAAGGAACTCTCGATGTCCGCCCTCAGCGCGGCATCGGCCGTTCTCAACAGGAAGGCCTCGACGCCGCCCTCCTGGCACCACTGGGGGAACAGGACGAACAGGGTGCTGCTGGTGGCGTCGTACGGGTACTGGTCACCCAAGACGTCGACACCCTGTTCACGGGCCTTCTCGATTGCCGCGAGCGCCCTTCCGCTCTTACCCCACACATCGGCTCCGAGCGCCTTCAAATGGGAGATCTGGACCCGTACCCGGGCACCCTGTCCGATCGCCAGGGCCTCGTCGATAGCGTCGAACCAGTCGCCGTTGTCACCCTCGCTCCGGATGTGGCTGGCGTATACGCCTCCGTATTCGCTGACGATCCGGGCAAGCTCTATCAACTCCCCCCGCGTTGCATATCCGCCGGGAACGTACCTGAGACCCGAGCACATTCCCCGAGCTCCGCTCCGCATGGCCTCACGGACGTGGTCCCTCATGGCCTCCAACTGGGTGGGGGTCGGCTCGGCCCGGCTGAACCCCATGACGGCCATCCGGACCGTGCCTTGGGCAACCAGCGGGACGACATTGACGGCAGGATCCACGGATCGGACCCGATCGAAGTACTCGCCCACTGTCTTCCAGTCGACCTCGATACCGAACCGTCCCACCCGCTCGGCAATGTCCGCCTGCGCATCCCCGACGGCGGGAGCCAGACCCATCCCGCAGTTCGGGAAGGCTTGGGTGGTCACACCCTGGCGGACCGCGCTCTCGGCCCTCGGGTCGACCAGGATGGTGATGTCCGAGTGGGTATGCACGTCGACAAAGCCGGGAGCCACGATCAGTCCGGTGGCCTCGATGCGCGCCCGGCCTTCGTCGCTCTCGATCTTCCCCACTCGGACTATCCGCTCACCGGCGACTCCGATGTCCGCCGTGTAGAGCGGCCCCCCGGAACCGTCGGCTACCCGGCCGCCGCTGATGACCAGATCCAGCATCCAGATCGACCGGCTCAGAGCACGCTTATCGCGATCTCGCCGAAGCCTTCCTTCCGCATGCGGGGAGCTTCGTGAGCCAGCGCATTCATACCCTGGGTGATCCTGCCGACGATGTTGGTGGCCAGCGGTCCGCTCATGCCCCTGATCGCGCTGTCTCGCTCGTATATGAACCCGATTACGAGAAAGGTGCGGGCATGCCTCGGCCATACCGGTTCTACGAATATCGCCGGTTTGTGGTAGACGAACAGATCTCCTACACACTGGTAGATGGTTTGGTTCTCTTCCGGGATCGGCCCCTGAGTGTCAAGCAAGGTATACACTTCCCTGCCGCTCTCCATGCTGTGAATGGCCCGGTTCCTTATCGGGAGCAGTTCTCGTAGCCAAGCGGTTGTTCTCGGGGCAGCAACCTCGTCCAGGTCGGCGAAGGCTTCAGCCGCTCCGAGTGCTATGCGAACCCGTGTCATCCTGCCCCGCCTGTCATTCCTCGCATCGCTTCACAACCAGCCGTTTGAGTCCCCTATGGCGGATTTCCTCACACTTGTTCATGAAGTCCGCAGGGAGGTCGATGAAGGTCGCGAACAGCGTCGTGACTTGAAGAGTCGGGTCCGCCTCCCGGGCCGGGTCACTTGCCGCTAAACCCAAGCCGGACGGCTCGCCATAGAAGATGGCGAATTCCGAAAGCTCCCGCTCGAACTCCGAACTGTAAGCGAGCTGCTTTCCTCGAGACATCTGAGGCGCCCGCCAGAAATAGACGATGTCTCCTGGTGCGACCACCCCGTGGCTGGACGGTCCCTCAGGCGGAAGTCTGAGAATCTTGTCGCCTTGAAGATGCAACATGATCTCGCGACTCGCCCAGTTCGCATGGATCGACATGCCCTCCACCGGGAGGATCTCCCACACGGCATCGCACGTTTCGGGCACGATATCGTCGTGCATCTCGGCTATCGCCTGTATTCCCTCCAGTTCGAAGACAAGCCTTCTCAAAGATAGTCCATTCTTTCGATGACCAATTCTCTCTGGCCTGTATATATCATCCCCTCACACGCCTCGCGAAGTTCTGCCAGACCGGAGGATATCTCGGCAAACAGGTTCACTGCTTCAGGTCCCCTCGGACCCTGTGGCCTCGTGTCGTGGTCGTACACTATCCCTATTTCGGCGGATTCCAGCCTGCCGTACGGTGTGCCCCGGTAGTAGCGAGCCGGTCTGTAGTAATAGAAGACATCGCCCGGGACGGGAATATAGGTGAGAACGTTCTCCGGGTCGAGATAGGGATCACCGTCCAAATGGCAGCGTATCAAGTGTCCCGACCATATGTCATGGGTTGCCTTGAGACGGAGCGGGAGGAGGTCCCACAAGGCCGAGCAGGTATCGGGACAATCATCATCCAAGAGATCGGCGATAGCGGCGGCGCCCGAACCCGGGAGCGAGATCCTGATGCGACGAGGAGAGGCCGGCAAACCCTGTGATTGGTCAGACATGCGAATGTGATGCCTCGTACTGTCGTGGGACCGGACCTCCCGAATGATCCTAAGGGGGATCTTGTAGACCCGTCAAGCAAGCAGCCTCAGCAGTAGAGGAGGCGCGATGTCGTGGGATTTGGGCGCGCTCGGCGTTCCTGATCTGCCCCTTTCCCGGGTCCGGTCTCTACCCCGCCGCCAGGGGGATATCCGGCCCGGACCGGAAGCCTCCGGCCTATGCGTCCACTATCTCGACGCTGCGGTCGTCCAGCAGCGGGCGGATCTTCTTGACCGCCACCTCTGTGAAGTGCTCGGTCGCCTGGTGCGCGGCGAACGCGGCCCGGTCGACGTACTTCTCCAGAAGCAGGAACCGGCGCCGGTCGTCCACGCTCCTGTAGACCTCGAACGCGAGGCACCCCGGCTCCTCCAGTACCAGAGCCGTATAGCTCCTGAGCAGGTCCGCAACTTCGCCGTCCTTGCCGGGTGCCGTCGTGTAGGTCGCCAGGACAATGGTCATGCCGTTTCCTTCCCTCTGCAGGTAATTCTGTCCTCACGAACGAGGATCGCCGGGACGCCTCGGATATTACGCCGCACCGGGACACTCCCCGTCCGGGTTGGCAGGCGATACAGTTCTGCTTGATGACTCCGGTTCTCACGGCTGAACAGTCCCGGCGCCAGGATGCTATGGCGACCGCGGACCCGCGTACCCTGCTGGACCGGGCCGGCCTGGCGGTCGCTTTGCAGGCGGTCGCCATGGGGGCCGGTTACGGATCGAGGGTGGCGGTGCTGGCCGGTCCCGGCAACAACGGGGGTGACGGCTATGTCGCCGCCCGGCATCTGGCGGGGCGGGGGATAGCGGTGGACGTCTACCCGCTGGCCGAGCCGCGCACCGATCCGGCGACATGGGCTCGCGACCTGGCCCGGCGGGAAGGAGCGCGCTCTCGGAACTGGTCGGACACCAGGCCCGCCGACTTGGTGATCGACGCCCTGTTCGGCGCGGGCTTCCGGGGCGAGCCCCCCGACCTATCGGCGTGGACGCAGCCCGGCCCCGGTGGGGGAGCCGGCGTGCCCTGGCTGGCAGTCGACGTGCCCTCCGGGCTGGATGCCACCACCGGAGAGGCGGCCGGAGGTACGCCCTGCGCCCGGGCCACGGTTACCTTCCACGGCTACCGGGTGGGGCACCTGATCGGTTCCGGACCCGACCGGTGCGGCGATGTGGTGGTGGCCGACATAGGCCTGCCGGATGTGGCGCCGGAGCTCCGGCTGTGCGAGGAAAGCGACGCCCTCCTCCCCGTTCGGTCCCGTACCGCACACAAGTGGTCAGCCGGTTCGGTGTTGGTGGTGGGCGGCTCGGACGGTCTGGACGGGGCCGCCACCCTGACCGCCCGGTCGGCGCTGCGCGCCGGCGCCGGGGCCGTGATGATCGCCTGTCCGCCCACGGTCGAGGAGAAGGTCCGGGCCCCCGAGATCATGACCCGGACGATCGGATCGGGCCGCTCGCTATCTGTGGCCGACCTCTCCCAGGTGGTGGAACTCGCGCAACGCTTCGATCTGGTGATTCTCGGGCCCGGCCTCGGATCGTCTCCCGATCTGGGACCCTTCGTTACCGGGCTTCTTCAGGGTTGGCGGGGGCCGGTGGTAGCCGACGCCGACGCCCTGAACGCCCTCGGCGATCCGGGAGAACTGGCCCGCCAGGGAGACACCGTCATCACCCCGCACGCGGGAGAGTTCCAACGCCTGTCCGGACGGGCGGCCACCTACCAGGAGGCGGCCCGATTGGCCGCAGAGACGGGCGCCACCGTGTTGCTGAAGGGCGCTCCGACATTCGTCATCGGCGCAGAACGGTGGCTGGTCAACTCGGGCGGTCCCGAGCTCGCCACCATCGGCACGGGCGACGTGCTGGCGGGGATGATCGGAGCGTTCTGGGCAGCCGGAGGAGGGGACGGCGCGGAGACGGCCCGGTCGGCCGCCTACTGGCACGGTCGCGCGGCATCCGAGTTGGCCGCCCGGCGTACCGTCACCGCCGATCTCCTGGTCGAGCAGGTGGCCATCACCACCCGCCGCTGAACTGTCGGTTGGCGGGTCGCTCAGGCGATCCGGGTCATCCTCATCTCGCCGTGCTCCCGGATCAGGTGCCTCACCGCGGCGCCACCGTCCCGGATGTGGGGCGAGGCGATATGGCGTTCCAGGTCTTCCTCGCTCCGCCAGTACTCGACGAAGTAGAAGAGGCCGGGGTCGTCGTTGACACCGTGCAGCTGGTAGCCGATGCAGCCCTCCTCCTTGAGGGTGGGTGCGACGAAGCCTGCCAGCGCCTCCCGGACGGTGTCCTCGCCGCCGGGCTCGGCCCGCACCCACGCCACGACGCTCAGAATGTCGCTGTCAGTGGTATCGCTCATGCTCGGGACTGTACTAGCCGCGGTTGCCGTCGGCGGGTCAGGCCAGCAGGCGGGCCGGGTTCTTCCGCAGGAGGGTGTCCAGGTCCGCATCGGAAACCCCCCGAGCTAGGAGGCGGGGGACGATGTGCCGGAGGAAGTGGTCATAGCCGTGGCCGCCGTAGGTGGCCAGCTCGTGCTTGAAACAGATGTCCTGGGCGGGGAAGACGCGGTCGGCCATACCGGCATCGATCAGCATGAGTACGGCATCTATGCGTTCCTCGTCGGACGCGAGCCACGCCTTGCGCATCGAGTAGTAGAGCTCGCGGCCAAAGGTGTCGAAGCCGAAGCGGGCGCCCAGGCTCCGGGCACGGCGGTACCGGTCGAGATCCGAGCGGAACCGGTCGTCGAGGTGGCTCTGGACCACCTTGCCCATGTCGGCGCCGGCGTCCGACAGCACTTCGATCACTTCCAGCGGTGAGTCGGCCCCGGCGGCCGAGTGAGCGATGATGGCGCAGCCCACCTGCTGCTGGGCCAGAGCGGCGGCCCGGAACACCTTGCGTTCGGCCGATCCCATCGGGTACCGGGTGACGCCCAACTCGCCGATCACCCCGGCCTTGATGCCCGTCCCGTCCATTCCGCCCGTGAGGTCCCGGATCATCTCCGCGGCGATATCCTCCACCGACCACTGGTGCAGGCGGGCCGGATGGGTGGCCTCGACGTAGAAGCCGCATCCGGCGATGATGTTGACCCCCGATTCGGTCGCCAGCCATTCCAGGACACGGGCATCGCGTCCCAGGCCGGGCGGGGTGGCGTCGACGATCGAGTCGCCGCCGGCTTCGCGGTAGCGCTTGAGTTCCTCGGCCAGGATGTGTGGCTCATCCACCACCAGGTTGTCCCGGCATGCGAACGGGTTGGCGCGGATGCGGCCCAGGCGTTCCGTAGATACCGGCCGGAAGGCGATGGCGGGATCGTCGTGCGGGCGCCAGTTGCAACGGATGTCGACCAGCAGGTGCTCGTGGACCAGGGTAGTGCCGAGTTCGGCGACCGGGATCTCCCCCAGCACCGTCCGGACCCGGGCCTGTTCGGGCGGAGCCGAGCCCCCTCCGCCGGGTGTCACCCGGACAGGAAGGAGCGAAGGGCGCGATCGAAGCGCTCCACCGTGCTGTCGATCACCTCCTCGGTGTGGGCACTGGACAGGAACAGGTTTCCGAGTCCCGAGATACGCACACCGGCTGCCGCCAGATGCGATTGGAAGGCCGCCCGCCGGGCCTTGTCCGTCATGAGGACCTCGCGGTGGTCCCTCACCGCGCCCATGTCGGTGAACATCAGGTTGAAGACGGTGGGAAGACCCTGGACCAGGCACGGCGCGCCATGGCTGTCTATCACCCCGCGGAGCCCCTGCATGAGGCGGTGGCCTCGCTCTTCCAGCATGTCGTAGAGCTCGCTACCGCCCAGGTAGAGGTGTTCGAGGGCTGCTCGGGCGGCGGCCATGCTGATGGGGGAGGCGTTGAAGGTGCCGGCGTGGGTGACGGTTCCCGTGCTGACGATCTCCATGATCTCCCGCCGGCCTGTCACGCAGCCGACCGGGAAGCCCGACGCGAGGGCCTTCCCCATGGTGGTGAGGTCGGGGGTCACGCCGTAGCGGCCCTGGGCGCCACCCAGGCCGGCCCGGAAGCCTGTGATGACCTCGTCGAAGATGAGCACGATCCCGTGACGGTCACACAGGTCCCGCACCGCCTCCAGGTAGCCGGGCGCCGGCTCGATCACCCCGCTGTTGGCCATGACCGGTTCCATGATGACCGCTGCCACCGAGTCGCCCACCGAGGCCAATACCTCGTCCAGAGCGTCCGCGTCGTTCCACGGCGCCACGGTCAGGGACGACCCTGCCTCCGGCGCCATGCCCGCCGACTCGGGCACGGCCGCCATCCCCAGCCCTTCCGCGCCGGGAACCGACCCGCTGCCCACGTTGAAGAGCACGCTGTCGGCCCAGCCGTGATAGTGCCCCTCGAACTTGACCACCAGGTGGCGACCGGTACTGGCCCTGGCGATCCGCAGCGCGGCCTGGACCGCCTCGGTGCCGGTCATGTTGAAGCGCACCATCTCGGCGGAGGGCACCATTCTGGTGATGAGGCGCGCCGCTTCGACCTCGAGTTCGTGCTGCCCTCCGTACAGGATGCCTTGTGAAAGCTGGTGCTCGACCGCTTCGAGAACGAAATCGGGCCGGTGCCCGAGGAGCATGGGGCCCTGGCCCATGACATAGTCGATCAACCGGTTCCCGTCCGCATCGAACAGGTAAGGGCCCTCAGCCGACTCGAAGAAGATGGGATGGGGCTGTTCCCCCATGCGGACGTTGCTGTTCACCCCCCCGGGTATCACCTTCTTGGAGCTCTCAAGGAGGCGCCGCGACTGCTCGAAGTCAAGCCTGACCATCTCGTCTTGCATCTATCGCACCTCCCGAACCGGTGCCGGCACCCGAATCCCGCCGGATGCTACCCCTGATGGGTCGGCCTAGTTGATCGTGGTCGGTCTGTGTTGCGGGCGGCGTGATCTGGACCGCCATCGACGCCTGTGGCTGCGTCCTGCCTCCTCAACGTACCCTGCGGGTACGTCTTCGTCAGCAGTCCTTGCCATAGACGCCGCTGGCGGCGCCATATCCCACCACCGCCACACAGACCGACCACGGGACCCGCGATAGCAAACGAACGCTAGTTACCGGAGCCCCAAGCGTGGCACCCTCGCCGGTCACCGGGCGAGCGGTGTCGGAGAACACCTATGTGAAGCTGCTGCGCGACCTGGACATCCTTGGGAGCTCAGATGTCTAAGCCTGGTGCTGGCCGCTGCGAGGGCGAGCAGACGAGGGGCTTCGGTCAGGTGATGTTCAGGAGCCAGGACACGCCGAATCGGTCCTCGACCCAGCCGAAGCGCCGTCCGAACCCGTAGCTGCCGACGGGCATGTGGACCGTCCCGCCGTCGGCGAGCGCATCGAAGAGTCGCTCGAGTTCGGGGTCGTCGTCACATTCAATGAACGGCGCGATGCCAGGTGTCATGTCCCACTCGTGCTGGATCGGGGAGTCGATGCAGACGAATCGCCTGCCGAGCACCCGGAAGTCGGCAATCTTCACCTGGCCGGCCGGCCCGTCGCCGTCGCCTTGGTAGAGGTCGAGGCGATCGAGCGTGTAGTCGTCGAAGACTTCGCCGTAGCGCTCCAAAGCCTGTTTCGCCTGTCCGTTCTGGAACAGGATGTGGAAGTCGATTGACTTGGCCATGGTGATTCTTCCTCTCGTAAGGATCGATGTCAGTGCGCGACGAGTTGGATGAGGTTGCCGCAGCCATCGTCGAGAACCGCGGTCGTGACCGGTCCCATCGTCGTCGGGTGCTGGGTGAAGGTCACCCCGGCGGCGCGGAGGCGCTCGTACTCGGATTGGACGTCGTCGGCGGCGAAGGGCGCCAGCGGGATCCCGTCGGCGACCAGGGCGTCGCGGTACGGCGCGACGGCGGGATGACCGGATGGTTCGAGGAGCAGTTCAACGTCTTGTCCCTTCGCCGACGGTGAGCCATCGCTCGCCATTCCCGATCGGCTCGTCGGTGCGCGGTTCGAAGCCGAGCACCTCGGTGTAGAAGCGGAGTGCTTTGTCCTGATCGTCAACGAAGACGCTGGTCACGTGAAGGCGGATGGTCATGGGTTGGTCTCCTCGTTGAGCCATCGGGCCATCGCCGCTCGCAGCGGAGCTGTGTCGATGGTATGGAACTTGTAGCGACCGTCTCGCCGGCTGCGAACGAGTTGCGCGTCTTCGAGAACGGCGAGGTGCTGCGAGATCGCTTGCCGGCTGAGTCTGATGTCATGGTCGGCCGCGAGGCGGCCGCAAATCTCGAACAGGGTTTGGTCGTCCCGAGCGACCAGGACGTCCAAGATCGCCCGGCGGGCCGGTGCGTTGAGCGCATCGAAGACATCGGCCACGACTGGACATCATAGGCAAGTTCACACTTGCATACAAGTCGGGACTTGCCTATGGTAGTGCCTCTACGCCCGGATGGCCTGGCCGACCGGCTCAGGTTCTCGACGGAGGTATGGCACATGACGGAACCGAGGAGCGAGAAGGCACACTGGATGCCACCGCGTTGGTTTGTTCGTCTCGCTTGGTGGATTCATGCTGAGCTGTACCGGCTCACGGGTGGGAGGCTGGGGCTCCGTCGGCCGAGGCCCGATCAATACGGCTTAATGCATCTGACGGCTATCGGACGCCGTTCTGGACAGAAGCGCGCGGTGATGCTGGCCTACGTCGAGGACGGCCCCAACCTGGTGACCATGGCCATGAACGGCTGGGATCCTGCTGAGCCTGCGTGGTGGCTGAACCTCCAGGCCAACCCGGAGGCGCACGTAGAGCTTGTCGATGACGATCGTGATGTGATCGCGCGTCCGGCGACCGAAGAGGAACAACACCGCCTCTGGCAACGATGGACCGAGGTGAACCGAAAGCTTGACGAGTTCGCAGTCCGCCGTACGAATGGAACCACCGTCGTCATCCTCGAGCCCGCCCAGGCAGGGGCGTAGGTATGTCGGACACACCCGACGACGTTGCGTACACCAGCCTCACTGCTGACCAGATCGTTCGATATGCTCCGGCCACCCGGGCGGGTGGTCGAGTACGCCAAGGGTGACGTGTTGTTCGTGGAGGGCGACACCAACCTCGATCTGTATGGCTGGTTTGGTGTCGTCGGCGTGGATCCAGTCGAAGTCCAGGTCTTCTGAGAACCGCCAGTAGCGCCGTAGCAGACCCGAAGCAGGGTCCCGCTTTTGAGCATCATCCGCACTGAGGCGTCCGCGTAGTCCGCTCCTCTCCGCTATTAACCACATGGCACTGATGTGACACCTGGCTCACCGTGAGCTGGGCCGAATGGTGAAGTGCCCCGTGGGTAGGCTCCCGTGTGTATGGCTTATCGGGATCAGTACGTAGACCTTCTGCGGTCGATCTCGCTGGTGGTGGTAGTGATATGGCACTGGGTGTTCACGATCCTGGTGGTGTCACCCGAGACGGTTTCCCCTTCCAACCCGATCGGATCCACGCGCGGTCTGTGGGTGGCCACATGGGTGCTGCAGGTCATGCCGGTGTTCTTCTTCGTCGGCGGGTACACCCACCATCGGTCGTTCCGCAACTACACGAAGGGGACATCCCGGCGGTTCCTGAAGCGGCGGATGGGGAGGCTGCTGGGGCCCGCCCTCGGGTTGATAGCGGTCTGGTTGGCGATCGGGTCGGTGCTCGAAATCACGATCGACCCGGCGTGGACTTGGCCGGCGGTGATCCTGGTGCTGTCGCCGCTGTGGTTCCTGGTCGTGTACGTGGTGCTGGTACTTATCGCTCCGTTGGCGATCCGGGCCCATTGGCGCTGGGGCGAGGTAGTGCCCGTCTGGCTGCTGGGCCTGGCCGCGGTGCTGGATGTACTGCGCTTCGTCCACGGACAGGGCTGGGCCGCGTGGGCCAACTTCCTGGTCATCTGGGGACTGGCCCACCAGCTCGGTTTCTTCTACGAGCGTCTGGTGGCGGCGCCGCGCCGTATCGGGTGGATGTTGTTCTGGGCCGGCCTCTTCTTCCTGATCGCGCTTACCAACATGGGCTTCTACCCGCGGTCCCTGGTCGGTGTGCCGGGAGAGAGGTTCTCGAACATGGGGCCGCCGACATTGGCGATCGTGGCCCTCACGTTCCTGCAAGTGGGACTGGTTCTGGTGATTCGCCCCACGGTGCTGGCGTGGCTGGAAAGGGGCTCGCTGGCGCAGCGAGTAGTCGGCTGGATCAACGAGCATGCGATGCCCCTCTACCTGTTCCACTCCACCGGAATGGCAGTCGTGGTGGCCATCCTGTTCGGCTTCGGCTACGTACCACCCCCCGAACCCACGCTCGAATGGTGGCTCACCAGGCCCATCTGGCTCATCGGCCCCGCCCTGGCCACCTGGCCCCTCCTCGCCCTTTATCGCGTGACCAGACGACCCAACCTGCCCGCCACACCGAGGCCGGCCGACTAACCCGTACGATCGTTTATCGGGGGTTAGAGTGCGAGTAGAGGGAAGGCATCCGATGGAATCAGGTCGTACGTAGATGGAGTTACCGACCTCAACGTCCCGTCGTATCGCCATGCTGGTGGACGGCGACAATGCGCAGCCATCCCTGATCGATCGCATCCTTGCTGAGATCGCCAAGTACGGGATCGTCACCACGAGGCGCATCTACGGTGATTGGACCCTGCCGCAGATGAAGGGTTGGAAAGACAGCCTTCATACCTCCGCGATCCAACCTATCCAGCAGTTCCGTTACACGGTCGGCAAGAACTCCACCGACAGTGCTCTGATAATCGATGCGATGGATCTACTACACGAAGGGACCGTCGACGGGTTCTGTATCGTCTCCAGCGATAGCGACTACACACGGCTGGCTACCCGCATCCGTGAGCAGGGTCTATTCGTGATGGGTATCGGGCAGGCTCAGACACCCGAGCCCTTCGTGAAGGCATGCGAGATCTTTGTCCACACGGAGAATCTTGATCGGTCGGCGGAGCGTGAACCCAAGGCTCGGAAGTCGGATGGACCGGAGTGGACCCCGACAGTGGAACAGGCCATCGAGATGGCCATACAGGATGATGGATGGGCCTCGCTCGGGGTTGTCGGCACCAACATACGCAAGCTGGATCCCGCCTTCGACTCTCGCAGCTACGGATACAAGCAACTATCCCTGCTGATCAAGTCCCACCCCGAACTCTTCGAGACAAGAAAATCGAAGGCCGCTAGCGGGAATCTCCTTGTGAAGTTGAGTTGACGGAGCATTACCTCGGCGGATAAGTCTTCATCGACAGCCGGGGTCAGTGTTCGGGTTCGTGGCCGACCATTCGCTCGACGCGGACTATGTTGCCGGACCAGCCGCAGGTGTTGCACCAGGTGTGGAAGACCCGGCGGTCGGCCTCCCAGTACTCGACTGAGATTCCTTCGGTTCCGGTCACCCCCTTCCCGCAGTTGGGACAGAAGCGGGGCCGGTCGGCCAGGTGGCTGGCCCGGTCGGGATCCCACCAGTGGGCGCCGGAGACCCGCGTTCCCGGGTCCGAGGCTCCGGGATCCGTCAATAGATCCCCACGTGTTGCGCGGTGGCGTACTCATCGGCGCTGGGCGTCTCGCCGCGAACCCGGGCCGCCTCGAGATGGATCTTGCGGAGGGTGTCCAGCGCGGGGGAATACCTGGTCGAGCCCATGTCCAGCCAGGCCAGGGCGAAGTCGATGCTGGCGCCGAACTTCTTCTTCTCGCAGGGAAGCTCGATCCGTTGGTGCGGGGTGCGGGTGAAGCCCACCGTCGGGTCCTCGCCGGCCTCCACCCGCGCCATCTGGGCCTTGAACATGCGCCGAAGCATGATCACCCCGATGTCCGACTTGCCGATGTGCTCGGAGGTCCGGTCGTTGATGGCGCCCTGGCTCACCCAGGCCATCACGTCCTGACCCTCGATGTAGTCCACGATGTGACGGCCCTTGTCGTCCATCCACTGGTACTCGTAGTCCACGGGGTAGATCTGCTCCGGATAGTGGTCCAAACCCTCCGGATGGTGGTTCGAGTAGAACATCGCCCAGGTGGTGGTGTCATCGATCGGCACCCGGATCTGCATCTGGTCGATCCCGGCGCCTCCCACCCGCATGGAGTGCGGGAACACGAGCGGATGGCCGATCGCCCAGTCGTCGTCCTCCTCGGTGTGGCCCTCGAGCACCCGCCGCTTCAGGATGCCCCACTCCATGGCGTCGAATCCCACCTTGAGGTGTTTCTTCTGGAACGACTTGGGCGCCACGAATCCCTGCTGGGAGCCTAGGAACTCGAAGTACCGCCCGTGGAGGTACTCGACATGGTGGGGATCGACCGAGTTCTCCATGATCTGGAGCCAGTTGCAAGGCAACATGGAATGGCCGACATCGATGAATCCCGGATCGACGAACACGTCGAAGCGGGGCAGCTCGGGGGCCGGGTCGGGGCCGATGTACGCCCAGACCATCCCTCCCAGCGCCTCCGCCTTGCCGGCGAACGCCTTGACATGCCGCATGAAGGCCGACTTGCCGGGCTCGGCGGGCTGATCCAGGCAGTTGCCGCCCTCGTCGAACTTCCACCCGTGGTAGCCGCACCGCAGCCCGTCCACCTCGACCACGCCGTAGAGGAGAGAGGCGGCCCGGTGCGGGCAGCTTTCCTGGATGATGCCGTAGCCGCCCTCGGGGGTGCGCCACAGGGCGAAGTCCTCGCCCAGCAGGCGCACCTTGCGGATCGGCCAGTCCTCCAGCTCGCGCGCGAAGGCGACCGGGTACCAGTAGCGGCGCAACAGGTCCCCCATCGGGGTACCGGGGCCTACCCGGGTCAGCCGCTCGTTCTGCTCCTTGGAAAGCATTCGCCTCTCTCCTTTGCTTCTGTACGGATGCGGGCTAGGGGTGGGGCGGGACCGCCCACGGCGGTCAGTCGAGCACCGTCACGGTGCCGGAGCTGCCGTCCACCCGCAGCATCGTTCCGGTCTCGATGTCCCTGGTGCCGAACGCGGTTCCGGTGACGGCCGGCAGGCCGTACTCCCGGCACACGATGGCGGCGTGAGACATCATCCCTCCGATGTCGGTGACCGCGGCGCCGATGGTGCCGAAAGCAGGCGCCCAGCTCGGGGCGGTGATCGGCGCCACCAGGATCTCACCGTCCTGCAGCTGGCCGATGTCGTCCGCCGACATGATGACCCTGGCCGGGCCTTCCGCCACGCCCGGTGAGGCAGCGAACCCTCGGAGGCCGCCATCGGCGTCGTCCCCGGCGCCCAGCCACATCCCGATGCTCTCGGAGGTGATACCCCACAGCATGATCGTGAACGGCTCGGTGACCACCTCGGGCGGCTCGCCCAGTGCGGGCGAAGGCGTCCACTGCCGGAGGGCGTCGACGATTCCCTTGCGCCGCGCCACCTCGCGTGGCCAGTAGACCGGGCCGCGGGGCGACGTGCCCACCGCCCATGCCGAGTACATGTCCCAGAGAGCCTCGTTCACCTCGTCGCGCTTCATGTAGAAGACGTCATCTCGGGAGGCGAGGAAGCCTTCCTTGACGAACACGTCTCCCAGCTCCTTCATCTTGCGGAACATCACGGAGTGGCTCCAGTGCTCCACGTAGAAGTTGTGGTTCTCCACGTAGGGGAAGACCACCCTGGCCAGGCCCAGCTTGCCCTGGAAGGCCTCGCGGTCCTCGTCCGAGGAGAGCAACGCCGTGTACTCCTCCACGATCCGGTCGCGCTCCTCACGGATCCTCTCGATCGGACGGGAGATGTCCTCGCCCGCCTTGATGCGCTCCACGTAGCCCGCCACGAACCCCAGCGGGATCTCGGGATGCTCGATCCAGACCTTGTCGCTGTGGTAGAAGCCGTTGCCCGCCGAGTAGTTGAACCAGGGATGCTTGACCGAGTTCCAGTGGTCCATGAACGGCGTGCCCTCGAGGGCGGCCAGGCCTCCGGCGAGCTGACCCTCCAGGCCGTTGTCCACCACGATGGCGGCCAGGGTCTTGAGCTCCTCGTCCGGCCGGAACAGGTCCACCTCGACTCCGGCGACCATCCGGGCGATGGCCAGGTCGGGGATGTTGGGGAAGGCCTGCTTGCAGAACCCGAAGTAGTCCAGGTAGGCGGCGTAGCCCAGGTTGAGGAACTCGAAGTGGTAGTGCCACAGCTTGAGGCCGAGGTTCAGCAGCCCCCGGTACTCCTCCTGGATGGTGAGGCCGGAGCCGGTCCCGTGACCCTCGGTGATGACTTCCAAGTCCTCCTTCTCGGGAAGGGGCGAGAAACTGATGGCCTCCATCTCGGCGATCAGATCCTTCATCTTGACCAGCCACTTGTCGTAGAGGTCGCCCCAGTTCATGAAGTAGAAACCGGCCCGCTCCATGAACTGCGGCACGCGGGCCTCGATCTCGGCGCCGTCCAGAACCGGTACCGGAGTCAGGTACGCGTAGCCGTTCAGCACCCGGTAGTCGATCCCAAGCGCGGGAGGGATCAGGTAGTGGCGCGTGTTGTACTGGGACAGCGCCGCGATCGCGTACTCGTACCAGGTGGCATCCCACGGTGTGAGCGGCTCGGCCCAGTGGATGCTGTCCTGGAACCAGAAGGTGGCCTCCTCGTAGTCCCGCCGATCCTCGGAGAACGGGAGCGAATATGTGTAGAGGTCTTCCCATCCTTCGGCGCCGGGTGGGGTCTCCGCCTCGAACGGGCTCGGGAAACGGTTGGCCATTTGGGGGTCTCCTTTTCTGTCTGGATGCTTGCGTGGTCCTGGGTGCCGGTTATGTCCGACTCCTCGCATTTCTCCGGTCCTGTCAGGCCTCCCCGTCGTCGGCGGGTACGCCCCCCCGGGTGTGTACCGGGGAGAGCAGGGTCGACACGATGCTGTCCATGAAACCCGAGCCGGGGTCGGACACCTGGCGGGGCGCTTTGCGGCTCCACACCGTCTCGGGCCTGCTCTGGAGCATCACGACGTTACGTCCCTCGGGGAGGTGGCGGTCCACGGCCCACTCGACGTCCTGGGGTGCGCCGAAGTACCGCTCCGCGGCCTTCGCCATCCGGGTGATCTCGAGCAGTTCGGCATCGCTGACCGACGGAGCCTGCTGCCTCTCGGCCGTGACGTCGTGCCATTCCACGCCGTTCCCGTCGGCCCGCATCACCAACTCGGCGTGCTTGGGTGAGATGGTGCGCGAATGGATCTCCAGGATCACCTTGTCCACCAGGAAGTTGTCAGGTGTCACCTCTCCCGACACCACCGCCTCACCGAGGCCCCAAGAGGACTCGATGGCGACCTGGGACCGGTCACCGGTGGCCGGATCGAGCGTGAATGCCACCCCGGCCGACTTGGGATCGACCATCTGCTGCACGGCCACCGACATCGACACGACCTCGTGGTCGTGTCCCATCTCGTGGCGGTACGACATGGCCCGGTCGGTGAAGAGGGACGACCAGCACCGCTTGACATGCTCGACGACGGAGTCGGTGCCCCGGATCCACAGAAAGGTGTCCTGCTGGCCGGCGAAGCTGGCGTCCGGCAGATCCTCGGCGGTGGCGCTGGATCGCACCGCTACAGGCACGTCGTCGTGGTTGCAGCGTCCGCACAGTTGCGCATAGGCCGACCGGATCGACTCCTCGACGTCCGCCGCCATGGGTAGGGCCTCGATCACAGAACGGATCTTCCTGGACAGCCTCCGGATTCCGGGTGGATCTCCGAACTCGACGGCGGCCAGGAGTTCCCGGACCTCCTCCACCGCCCGCGGATGGTTCCGGATGGTCTCGAAACCATCGGTGGTGACGGCGAACCCCGGCGGGACGGGCAGGTCGGCATGGATCATCTCGCCCAGTCCGGCGTTCTTGCCTCCGACCCTGGGCCTGTCCTCGGGCCGGTAGTCGTTGAACCAGACGATGAACCGGTTGCTCATGAAGGGCTCCCGCTCGGGGGTCGGCGCCGCATCGGGCAGGTTGGCATCCGGGCTGACGGTTGGGCAGGCATCACACATTCTCGGCTTCCGGCGGCGTCCACTGCTCGTCGAGCGACCAGGTGGGAAGGTCTCCGATCTCGGGAACCATCACCTCCTGGACCCGGTTGCGGTAGACCACCAGGGCTTCCCGCCCGCCCTCCATCAGCTTCACCCTCACGTGCTCCGTGTTGTACGGCTCGCCGGGGTCATAGCCGAAGGCCCAGATGGCGAAGGCGCGGATCGGCCCCGAGTGGGTGGTGATGACGATGCGGGCCCCGGGATCGGCCGCGGCAAGGGATCTGATCCCTGTCCAGAAGCGGCGCACGCATAGCGCAGGGGGTTCGAAGTGCAGCATGGGGATCGTGAGCCAGTGCTGGATCGGATCGCCTCCGCCCTGCTGGGTGCGCCAGAACCGATCGATCTCGACCAGCCAGGCCGGCCGGTCGCCCAGCGCGGTCCGCTCGAAGCGCTCCAGCACCGAGTAGTAGAGGCGGAAGGCCGAGGTCACGTCCATGATGCCGTCGGGAGTGGCGACCATGAAGTTGCGAAACTCCTCGTAGGGCCTGGGGTCGACCACCTTGACATCCTTCTCGAACAGCTCGATCCCGTCCAGAACGGCCCGGTGTAGCTGCTCGATGGTCTGTCCGGCCCGGTTGGTGGCGGCGTGGGCGAGCACGATCTTCTCGCCCGTCCCGACCCGCCGGGCGAGGGTGTGGCCCACGGACCGCGCCTGCCAGGCGCCCAGCGGCGTGATACCGGCCTCCGTCGAGTACCCCTGGGTCTCGGCGTGCCGGACGAGGTAGACGTCGTTGACGACCGGGCGGGTGGCCTGTGGCGGCGCTCCTATCTCCTTGTTGCGGTTGTCCTCGCTGAGGACCATCTGCATGCCATGGTCGGACCGTTCCCACAGTGGCGGAAGGGGAGCGGTGATCACGTTGGCGGCCCGGCGCTGCCGGAAGCGGCGCAGGTAGAGGGGACTGCCCTCGTCGCTCTCCTCCTCGGCTTCTCCGGCTCTCGCAGCCCGCTCGAGATAGCGGGCCAGGTACATGGGCGCCTCGTCCCGCTCGGTGCGCGGCAGGTCGGGACGCCGGCCGCTCACGAGTGCACCGTCATGAAGCGGTGGTCGATCACCCCTTCGTAGTAGAACACGGCCCGGCCGATCTCGGCCTCGGTCCACGTAACCGGTTCGCGATCCGGGTCGGCCCAGTAGCCGCCCGTGTAGACCTCGTTGCGGTTGCCCGCCGGGTCGAAGAAGTACAGGCCGTGGCCACGGGTGGCACCGTGACGGGTGGGGCCGGCGTCGATGGGAATGCCGTGGTAGGAGCATATGTCGGCCGCCTTGCGGACCTCGTTCCAGTCGTCCAACCAGAAGGCCATGTGGTGGAAGGCCCGGTTGGGTCCCGTTATGAAGGCGATGTCGTGAGGCGTGTGGGTGCGTTCCAGGAAGGTGACCAGCTGGTGGCCGTCGTCCGCCAGGATCTGCTCCGTCAGGCGGAATTCGAGCACATCCGTGTAGAACGCGGTGGTCTCGTCCACGTCCTCGCACATCAGGAAGATGTGATCCAGGCGGGGCGGGTGGATGCCGACCAGGCCCAGCGGCTCGGGCGGGGGGTTGGTGAGGGGGAGCATGTTCCCGACCTGTGCCATCCCCCAGACCAACTCGGTGGTGTGGCCGGAAGGGGCCACGAACTGCACGGTCGCGCCTGCGCCCGGGCACAGTTCGCCGGGTTCGAACCGCTTGGTAGGGATCCCGGCCGCTTCGATGCGGGTGGACAGGTCGTCCAGGTCGGACTCGTGCTCCACCTTGAACCCGAACCTCTCGAGGCCGTAGGTGGGCGCATACTCGAGGACCACGCTGTGGTGCTGGTGCTCGTCCCAGCACTTCATGTAGACCCGCTCCGGCTCCCGTGCCGTCTCGATCAGCCCCACCACCTCCGAGTAGTAGGCCGTGGCCAGCTCGATGTCGGGGACCCGGATCACTACGTGGGAGAGGCGCAGGATGCCCATCAGTGGTCTGCCTGTGGAGCGCCGGCGTGGTATGCGCCGGCAGCGGCGTTCCTCGCAAGGCCCGCCGACGAAGGCGTACCCGCAGCGGTACGTTGAGGAGGCGGACCGCAGCGAGGGGCGTCGCTGGCAAGTAGAGCGCGGTTGGCGCTTCGCTGACAGACCACTAGGTGTGCACCTTCATGAAGCGCTCGTTGAGCTCGCCCTCGTAATAGAAGATGGCCTTGCCGATGTTGTCCTCCGTCCAGGTGATGGTGGGGAAATCGGGATCGGGCCGGTAACCGCCGGTGAACACCTCGTTGCGGGTCCCCATCGGGTCGAAGAAGTAGATGGTGCTGCCCCGGGTGATCCCGTGCCGGGTGGGTCCGACATCGATCTGGACGGCGTGGTATGCGAGGATGTCGGCCGAGCGGCGGACGTCATCCCAGGCGTCCAGCCAGAAGGCGAAATGGTGCAGCCCACCGTTGGGCCCCGAGACCACCGCCAGGTCGTGCGGCGAGTGGCTGCGCTCCAGCCAGGTACCGATCTGATGGCCGTCGCCGTCTAGGAGTTGCTCGGTGATCCGGAAGCCGAGCACGTCGGTGTAGAACCTGGTGGCCTCCCCGACCTCCTCGGCGGTCACCAGCAGGTGATCCATGCGCGGAGGAGCGATGCCGGGGAGATCGAGAGGGACCGGGGGCGGGTTGACCTTGGGAAGCAGGCCCCCTACCTGCTCCACCTCCCGTACGAGCTCCATGGTGTGGCCGGATGGGGTGGCGAAGCGGATCGACTCACCCTGGCCTATTTCCTCACCCCGTGAGACCCGATCGACCCGGAAGCCGAACTTCTCCACCCTGGCTTCGAGGTCGGCGAGGTCATCGTCGTCCTCGACCTTGAACGAGAAGCGGTCGATGCCCACCCGGGGGTCGTAGCGGACCGCCAGGGAGTGATGATCCTCCTCGTCCCAGCACTTGAAGAAGGCCCGGTCAGAGGTCCGCTCCACCTCGATCATCCCCATCACATCCGTGTAGTAGGCCGAGGCCAGATCGAGATCCGGCACGGTTATGTCCACATGACTGAGCCGGAGAATGCCCAACCGGGGTCGCTCCTTCGCGCGTTGTTCGAGGTCGATCCGTAACTTACGGCGGTCGGCCGCGCGTCCACATCCTTGTTCCGCATGTAGGAACGGAACGGTTAGAGTTGGCTGCATGACCGGGCCGAGACCCGAAGACCTGCGCGCCTCCATGGCGGATTACGTCCGTAACGTCCACGCCGCCTATCTCCGGGTGGCCTCGACCCATCCCCCGGCTGTTCAGGGCGGCCTGGAACTGTTGGTGGCGCCGTTCACGGTGGTGGCGGCCGGGGCGCGCAACCTGCATGTGATCGCCACCGGCCAGTCCCTGGCGGTTCCCCGCGGCCAGGAGGTGGCATGGGAGCAGGAGCAGGACGGTATGGAGTGGACCCTCCGCTTTCTCGACCCGGTGGTGCTCCCGGCGCTGGCAGGCGCCGAAGGAACCGAGGGGGCAAATCCGGCGGGCGTGCGGAGGGTCATCGGAGTCGGTAGTCATCATTACCATCTGGTGGTCCGGCCCGGCTCGGACCTGACCTCCCACCACGCCACCCACGCCGGCACCGGCCTGGCCAATGCCCATCTGGCCGCCGCTCGCGACTACGAGGCCATCCGCGCCCACGCCGGCGGCGACGCCGGGCTGGTGGATGAGCTGGCCGCCGCCGACGCCGCCGGGCTGACCAGTGCCCATGGCCTGGTGGCGTGCGCGCTGGCGCCGTGGAGTGACTCCGTGAAGGCGGCCTCGCGCGCCGGTGACCGCAAGGAGGTGCGCCGTGCCCTGCTCACGGCCCTCAGGGGAGATGCGTGAGCGCCCGCACACTGTCTTCGGTCCGTAACGCAGCCCGGCTGCTCAAGGAGATCTCGGCGCACGGCCCGGAGATGGGGGTGACCGAGTTGTCCCGCCGGCTCGACCTGGGCAAGTCGACCGTTCACCGGCTGGTGACCACACTCGCCGAAGAACAGCTCCTGGTGAAGGATCCGGGCACCGCCCGGTACCGGCTCGGCCTGGCCATGTACGACCTGGGCAACACCGCAGTGAACGGCCTGAACCTGCACGCCGCTCTGACCCCGCCGATGAACTGGCTCCAGGACGTGACCGGCGGAACGGTCCACGCCGGGGTGCTGGATCATCGCGAAGTCATCTACATCGAGCGCCTCGACTCACCTCACATGCTTCGCCTGTTCATCAAAGTGGGGCGGCGCCAACCGGCCCACTCCACCAGCACCGGCAAGTGCCTGCTGGCCCACCTGGACGATGCAATGCTCGACAGGACCCTCGACGGGTGGAAGATGGAGCGAAAGACCCCCCGCACCATTACCGACCCCGCCGTGTTGCGCCACCAACTCGAGGAGGTCCGGAGGCTCGGATACGCCCGGAACCTCGAGGAGTCCGAGTTGGGAGTCATCTCGGTGTCCGCCCCGATCCGGGACCGGGCCCGTGCCGTCGTGGCCGCTATGTCGGTGGCCGGCGAGGAGCAGAGGCTCGGCTCGGAGATGCACATTCTGACCCGATCCGTCCAGGAAGCGGCGGCGGTAGCTTCCCATCAACTCGGATATCGCAGGTAGACGCTAGCCGGCAGCTGTCATCGTCGAACTGCGGTATGCTCCCGGCCCTTCTCCGTCCCGACCTGCTGCGTCTCATCCACTCCGTGCGGGAGGCGGCTGCGTGGCCTCCCACCAGATGGGATACCGCCGCTGACCGGAGAGTCGACCACATTCGTTAATCTTTCGGCCCTGCGCGAATACGTGGGTGCGGGGGCCTGAAATCCTTGGTTTGGGGGTGAGGCCTCGCTGAAATCGGTGAAGTACCAGTTCGCCGATGCCAGGAGGCCTCGATGTCTGATGTTATGTCCGTTCGCTTGTGGTTGGGTGGTGTTCGGGTGCTGGGTGTGGCGGTCGATACGGTTGACCGCCTGGAGGTGGAGGTGGAGTCGTCTCGGGAGTGGTCGCGGTGCCCGTATTGCGGGTTCCGCTGCCGTCGGGTGTGGGATCGGCGGGTCAAGCGGGTCCGCGACCTTGGGGTGTCGGGCCGGCGGACGACGCTGGTGTGGCGGCGTCGGCGGTTCGTGTGCGGCAACTGTGGGGAGCGGCACCTCGAGGAGCATGACCAGTTTCAGGGGAGTCTCACCCGGCGGCTTTCTCGCCGGCTGGTGGAGGACGCCCGGGCGATGTCGATTAGGGCGGTGGCTCGCCGTCATGGGGTGGGTTGGCATCGAATCATGGCGTTGGTGAGAGCCCATTCGGCTCGGGTCGCGAAGCGGCGTCGGGTCCGGCCGTGTCGGGTGTTGTTGGTGGACGAGACGTCGATTCGGCGTCGTCACCGGTATGTGACCGTGGTTGCGTGTGGGGACACCAAACAGGTGTTGGCGATGATCCCAGGACGCACGAAAGGGTCTCTGAGCAGGTTCTTTAGGGAACAGGGGCCGGACTGGTGCCAGGGGGTGGAGATCGTCGTCACAGACGGTTCACGGTCTTACCAAGCTGCGATTAGCCAATACCTGCCCGACGCCCGCCACGTCCTGGATCGCTTCCATGTGGTTCGCTGGTTCACCGAAGGCTTGACTCTGGTAAGACGAGAACTCCAACGCCGCGACCCCGACCAGACACCCCCAGCATTCGAGCCGGACCTGTTCCGAGCGCGCTTCACCCTGCTGCGGAGAGAAGACCATCTCACCGACGCCCACCGCAAGCATCTGGAGACACTGTTCGAGGCTTACCCTCGGCTCAAGACGGCGTGGGATGCTCTCCAAGAGCTCTACAGCATCTACGAAGCCGACGACCTCCAAGGAGCCAACCAGGCGCTCGCCCGGTTCGCTGACCTCTACGACAGCGGCCAGATCCCCGAATACCACGACGTTGTGGACACGATCATTTCCTGGGGAGAAGAAATCTTGGCCTACCACAGCGCCCGACGGGTCACCAACGGACCCATCGAAGGGATCAACAACCTCCTACAAGTCCTACGACGCGTCGCTCACGGGTTCACGAACCCCGACAACTACGCAGCCCGCGGCATCCTCGTAAGATGACCCCCACACCGGCTACAGCACCCAAAACCCACGAAATCGCGCAGCCTCAATCTTTCCGGTGGAAGGAGGTAAGGAATCCTGGTATCCTTACCAAGACAGGGAGATCCATGCTTGCCAAACTGACCTCCAAGAACCAACTGACCCTTCCCAAAGCTGTTGTGGCCGACTTCGAAGGTATCGACTACTTCGACGTGACCAGCGACAAGGGTCGGGTCATACTGACACCGGTACGCCTCTCCCGCCCTGATGCCGTACGGGCAAAGCTGGTCGAACTCGGTATCTCCGAATCCGACGTGAACGAGGCCGTAGCATGGGCCCGCCGATCTTGAGTGCGAGCCCCCATGCGCCTGGTGCTCGACACCAACGTCGTAGTATCCGCCCTGCTGTTCCCCTCCGGATCGGTGACCTGGCTGCGTGGTGCCTGGCAATCAGAGGCCGCCCTGCCACTGGCGAGTCGGGAGACGACGACTGAACTGATCCGGGTTCTCTCGTACCCGAAGTTCCGCCTCTCCGTCCCCGAACGCGAGGAACTGCTGGCAGACTATCTGCCCTGGTGCGAAACCGTCACCTGGTCCCGGCCCCCTGCTGTTGTGGACTGCCGGGATCCCCATGATCGGCCCTTTCTTGAACTCGCATCCGCAGGACGGGCGGATGCCTTGGTGACCGGCGACCAGGACCTCCTCACCCTGGCACCCGTTTTCTCCATCCCCATTCTCACTCCCGAAGCGACGAGGGCCATGTTGACCTGAGTCGCGGCGAGTAGTTCCAAGGGGACGGTGCGTATGCGAAGCGCGGCGGAATTGGAAAAGGGAGTGTGAAATGGGAGCGACGCACGTAACGGTAGCCATACGGAACCCGGCCGAGCGTGAGCGGGTCTGGGAAGGGCTCTTCCTGGTTGACGCCGGGGCGACCGACTGCCTGGTCCCGAGGCAGCACCTGGAGTCCATCGGCCTGACTCCCAGAGGAAAGCGTAGGTATACCTTGGCCGACGGCGGCGAAGTAAGGGTGGACGTCACCGGCGGAGAGATAGCGTTCATGGGAGAGACCACCTGGGGGACCATCGTGTTCGGGGAGGAAGAGGCAGAGCCGCTGCTCGGGGTGACCGCTCTGGGGTCGTTGGGTATCGCCGTGGATCCGGTCAACCAGACGCTCACGAGACTCCCCGCGATCCGGCTCTGAGGATTTCTTCGTTCTGCCGAGTGCGGCCAGGCATACCGGAACCGAAGGCGAAGTCGCTGTTTCGGTCTTGAAGTCGTCCCCCGAAGCAGGTCTCGTCCGGCCACTTGTGGTAGCCTTGCCCATACCCCCCCTATCGCTTCGGCGGTAGGGCCGAGACCGCCTTCGGGCGGTCTCTGTCTTGTAAGGGAGCCGGGCAACTGAGAACCAACTTTTACATAGACGGTTTCAACCTCTACTACAGGGCGCTGAAGGACTCACCGTACCGATGGCTGGACCTCCGCAAGCTGTCCGAGACGCTTTTCCCTCAGGAAACAATCCATAAGGTTTGTTATTTCACGGCTCTCCTGACAGCCAGACCCGGCGATCCTGCTCAACCCCAACGGCAGCAGGCGTACCTGAGAGCACTGGCAACCTTGCCCGGCTTCCAGGCCTATTACGGCATCTTGCGGCCCCGAGTCAAGCAGCGCCCTCTCGTGCGCCCACTACCAGGGATGCCTACCCACGTTCTTGTAAACGACATGGAGGAGAAGGGCTCCGACGTGAACCTGGCCACCCGTCTCCTGGTAGATGGTTTCAACGGTGATTACGAACAGGCAGTCGTGGTGTCAAACGACGCGGACTTCGCATCCGCCGTGCGGTCTGTCAGAGACGAACTCGGCCTGCGCGTCGTCCTGGTCAACCCCGACCGGAAGAACCGAAGCCCGTCAGCGTTGGCCTCGTCCGCCACCTACGTCAAACGTCTCTGGACGAGCCATCGGAGAAGGAGCCAGTTCCCCGACACCCTGGCCGACGAGGTTGGGGTCATTACCAAACCATCCGGCTGGTGACCTTCGCTCCGGTCCCTCGTGTAGGTGTCGACTTGTACCGCATAGGGGAACATGCCGCAGAACGGGGCGGGTCACAGGGGTACCGTGATCCCCGCACGCGTACCGGCGACCGAGGACAGCCACGCCCCCATGACGATTGCTGAGCAGCGGGCCCGAGCGCTCTACGCAGCCCGTAGGGACCGCCTTCCCATAGATCCGTTCACGGAGACCGACCCGGACATGTCGGCGGACGACGCCTATGCCGTCCAGACCCGGTTCGCCTCGATGCTTCTGGACGATGGCGATTCGATATGCGGCTACAAGCTCGGCCTGACCTCCAAGGCCATGCAGGAGATGATGGGTATCTCCGATCCGGACTTCGGACCGGTCCTGCACTCCATGGTCCACGACGGCGACCTGGACACCTCCGCCCTCATCCAGCCCAAGGCGGAGGCGGAGATCGCCCTGGTCCTGGACCGGCCTCTCAAGGGTCCCGGGGTGACCACCCTCGATGCGGCCCGGGCGGTGGGCGGAGCGGTGGCCGCCATCGAGGTGGTGGACTCCCGGATCGCCGACTGGCGGATCAAGCTGGCCGACACCATCAGCGACCTGGCCTCCATCGGGGGTGTGGTGATGAGCAGCCGGATCGTGCCCCTCGACTTCGACCTGCGGCTGGTGGGCATGACCTTCTCGCTCAACGGTTCGGTGGTGGCGACCGGCGCCGGCGCGGCCGCGCTGGGGAACCCGCTGACCGCCCTGGCATGGTTGGCCAACACCCTCGCCCGCCACGATGTCACCCTGGAGGAGGGGATGTTCATCATGACCGGTTCGCTACACGCCGCGGTGGACGTTCGAGCAGGGGACGTGGCGCGGGCCGATTTCGACCGTCTGGGCCCGGTCGCCCTCAGGATGGCCTGAGTTGGGCCGGATGCGTTGCGCCGTCGTAGGCAGCGGGAATATCGGCACCGACCTGCTCTATAAACTCCTCCGTTCGGAGGTCCTAGAAGTCGGCGCCATGGTTGGGATAGACCCTGATTCCGTGGGACTGGCCCGCGCCAGGGCCGAAGGGGTGGAGGCGACCTCGGAGGGAGCGGACTGGCTGATCGAGAATGCCGCCGGGTTCGATCTGGTGTTCGAGGCCACCTCCGCCTGGGTTCACCGGCTCAATGCTCCCCGCTACCGGGAGGTAGGGCTCACGGCGATCGACCTGACCCCCGCCAAGCTGGGACCTCTGGTGGTTCCTCCGGTCAACCTCGATGCCCACCTCGACGTCCCCAATCTCAACCTCATCACCTGCGGCGGGCAGGCCACGGCGCCCATCGTGGCTGCGGTGGCCGCCGTGGCGCCGGTCCCGTATGCCGAGATCGTCTCCACGGTGTCGTCGGTGTCGGCAGGCCCCGGCACCCGGCAGAACATCGACGAGTTCACCAAGACCACTTCGGCTTCGCTGGTCGAGGTGGGAGGGGCCGACCACGGCAAGGCGATCATGATCCTCAATCCGGCCGATCCGCCCATACTGATGCGCAACACCGTCTTCTGCGCCCTGGGCGACGGGTACGACCGTGACGAGGTAGCCGACTCGATCACGGAGATGGTCCGTACCGTGGCCTCCTACGTGCCCGGATACCGGATCAAGGCCGAGCCCGTGTTCGACGAGGACCTGTTCCGCACCCCCGGAGGGGATGTGAAGGCCCGGGTGGTGGTGCTCCTCGAGGTGGAGGGTGCCGCCGACTACCTGCCTCCCTACGCCGGCAATCTCGACATCATGACCGCCTCGGCCGTGCGGGTGGCCGAAGCCGTGGCAGCCGCCCGATGACCGCCGCGTTCCGCCTCACCGACTCCACCCTGCGGGACGGCTCGCACGCGGTGGCCCACCAGCTGACCGAGGACCAGGTCCGGCGGGTCGTGGCCGGGCTGGACGGGGCCGGGGTACCCGTCATCGAGGTCACCCACGGCGACGGGCTTGGGGGATCGTCCTTCAACTACGGGTTCTCGCACACCGACGAGATGAACCTCGTACGGGTCGCGGTCGAGACGGCTACCAACTCCAAGATCGCCGTGCTGATGCTCCCCGGGATCGGGGTGAAGGACGACCTGCGCCGGGCCGCCGGGATGGGCGTTCGCGTGGCCCGTATCGCCACCCATTGCACCGAGGCCGACATCTCCGAGCAGCACATCGCTCTGGCCAAGGAGCTGGGCATGGAGGCGGTGGGCTTCCTGATGATGTCCCACATGATCGAACCGGAGGCGCTGCTCGGACAAGCCCGGCTCATGGAGTCCTACGGAGCGGATGTGGTCTACACGGTCGACTCGGCCGGGGCGATGACCATCGACGACGCCCGCCGCCGGGTGTCCACCCTCAAGGCCGGTCTCTCGTGCCAGGTGGGGATCCACGCCCACAACAACCTCTCGCTTGCGGTTGCCAACTCCCTGGCCGCCCTCGAGGAAGGGGTGGACCAGATCGACGGGTGTATGACCGGGCTGGGCGCCGGTGCCGGGAACTGCCCGACCGAGGTACTGGTGGCAGCCTGCGAGAAGACCGGCTGGGAGACGGACATCGACCCGATCTCGCTCATCGAGGTGGCCGACCGGGCGGTTCGTCCGATCCGGCCCGAGCAGGGGGTTATCGACGGTGACGGGCTGCTGCTGGGCTACGCGGGCGTCTACGGGTCGTTCCTCCTCCACGCCAAGCGGGCCGCCGAGAGGTACGGGGTGCCGACCAGGGACATCCTGCTCGAATTGGGCGAGCGACGGGTGGTGGGAGGCCAGGAGGACATGATCATCGACGTGGCGATGGAACTCCAGCACCGGGCGGCGGCGGCGCAACCCGCCCTTACGTGAGGAGGCAACCGTCATGATCCGCCCAGCACCCGCCGGCGACCTGGTGGAGCGCTTCGCAGTCAGGCTGGCCTTGGCCGTCGAGAGCCGGACGGCCATCAGCTCCCTGACCGGCGAGCATGAGTTCACGGTCGACGCCGCCTACGACATCCAGGACACCGTGCTGGCCCGTGCCGAGGCGGCCGGGGAGACCATCGTCGCCGCCAAGCTGGGGTTGACGAGCAGGGCCAAGCAGGAGCAGATGGGTGTCTCGGAAGCGCTGTACGGATGGCTCACCGACCGGCACCGCCTGGACCCGGGCCAGTCGCTCGACAGCGGCCTCCTCATCCAGCCTCGCGCCGAGCCGGAGATCGCCCTGATCACCTCGTGTGACCTTGAAGGACCGGTGGGACTCCATGACGTCCTGTCGGCGACGGCGGCTGTGGCCCCGGCGCTGGACATACTCGACTCCCGCTTCGCGGGATACTCCTTCACTCTGGCAGACGTGGTCGCCGACAATTGCAGTGCCGGGGCCTTTCTGGTCGGGAATCCCGTACCCCTCGGGAGCATCGACCTGGCGTTGGTGGGATGCGTGTTCGAGAAGAACGGTGAGATCGTGGGAACCGCCGCGGGAGCCGCAGTGCTGGGACATCCGGCCGCGGCGGTCGCCTGGTTCGTGCGGAAGCTGGCCGAGCGAGGCCACGGCCTTCCCGCCGGTTCGCTGGTGCTGCCCGGCGCGTTGACCGGCGCGGTGCCCATCGGTCCTGGTGACTCGGTGGTCGCATCCTTCGGCCGGATCGGCTCGGTCGAGCTGTCCGTGACATGAGCAACTCCGTTCCGGCGCCGGGACTCGACCGGGGTACCGCCAAGGAGCTGGCAGGCCGGCTCGACGATGCCCGCCGGACCCGTACCCCCACGACCAGGCTGACCGACGACCATCCCGGACTCACGGAAGCCGACGCCTACGCCATCGCCGATCACGGTGTCGCCCTGCGCGTGGCCGCCGGTGAGCGGGTGGTGGGCGCCAAGATGGGATTCACCTCGGCAGCCATGCGCCAGGTCATGGGCGTCGACTCGCCCAACTACGGATGGCTCACCGACCCGATGGTGGTCTCGGACGGGCGGGTGTCGCTGGGCGAATTGATCCACCCGAAGGCGGAACCGGAGATCGCCTTCGTGCTCGGCGAGGACCTGGAGGGCGCCGGCGTGTCGGCCGAGGACGTCCTTTCCGCCACCGCCTACGTGATGCCGGTTATCGAAGTGGTCGATTCCCGGTTCGTGGACTTCCGGTTCCGGGCCCTCGACAACACCGCCGACAACTCGTCCGCCGGGATGGTGGTGCTGGGCAGCCGGGTCACCAGGCCGGCCTTCGACCTATCAAGGGTGGGGGTCGTTGTCACGGTGGACGGAGAACTCTTCCAGACCTCGTCCGGCGCGGCGGCCCTCGGCCATCCGGCGGCCAGTGTCGCCTGGCTGGTGCGGCGGCTGGCCGCGTCAGGCCGCGGGCTGGAGGCCGGCCACCTGATCATCTCCGGTGGCCTGACAGGTCCGATCGATCTCATGCCCGGAACCAGCGTCTTCGTCGAGATGGATCGCCTGGGCAGCGCTTCGATGCGCGTCCACGAGACCCGCGATAACAAACGAACGCTCACAGCGTGAACACGCCCTAACAGCACAGCAGAGAGGAGTCGCCATGCCGATAGTCACCGTCAATCTGGTGGAGGGGCGCTCGCCGGAGCAGATCGAGAACATGATCGCCGAGGTATCCGACGCCCTGGTCCGGAGCCTCGACGCTCCCATCGAGACCGTACGGATCATGGTCAACGAGATGGCGCCCTACGGCTTCGGCATCGCCGGGCGCCCCGCCCGCTTAGTGATGGCGGAACGGCAGGCGGCCGCCGCCCGGCCG
Organism: Candidatus Spongiisocius sp.; assembly: GCF_965221825.1. Lineage (GTDB taxonomy): Bacteria > Actinomycetota > Acidimicrobiia > Spongiisociales > Spongiisociaceae > Spongiisocius. The sequence goes on along the minus strand of NZ_OZ244917.1, from coordinate 1,781,311 downwards.
GACAGCACGGAGGAGGGGAGGGCATGATCACCCTACGGCACTTCATCGGAGGCGAGTTCGCGGACTCCTCGTCCGGCGAGACGTTCGAGTCGGTGAGCCCCATCGACAACACCCCGATCGCCACCGTCCCCAGGGGGAACGCCGAGGACGTGGATCGGGCGGTCCGAGCGGCCAGGGCCGCGCTGCCGGCCTGGGCGTCGATGGACCCCGCCGAGCGCCGCCGGGCCCTGTACCGCGTGGCCGAGGGGATCGAAGCCCGGCTCGACGAGCTGGCTGAGTGGGAAGTACGGGACATGGGGAAGCCGATCTCGGCCGCACGCTCCAAGGACATCCCCCGCTCCGCCCACAATTTCCGCTTCTTCGCCGATGCCGCCGAGCATGCCCACACCAAGGCCTTCTCCAAGCCCTGGGACGGCGTCCTCACCTACGAACTGCGGGAGCCGCTGGGCGTGGTGGGCGCCATCTCCCCGTGGAACTTCCCCCTGATGCTGCTCACCTGGAAGGTGGCGCCGGCCCTCGCCTACGGCTGCACGGTGGTGGCCAAGCCGGCCGAGCAGTCGCCTGTCACCGCCACGCTGCTGGCGGAGGTCTGCCGGGACGCCGGCCTGCCCGACGGGGTGTTCAACCTGGTCCACGGCTTCGGGCCGGACGAGGCCGGCGAGGCCCTGGTCCGGCATCCCGATGTGGACGGGATCACCTTCACGGGGGAGTCGGCCACCGGTAAGGCCATCATGGCGGCCGCGGCGCCGAGCCTGAAGAAGCTGTCGTTCGAGTTGGGCGGCAACTCTCCCAACATCGTCTGCGCCGACGCCGACCTGGACAAGGCCGTGGCCGGGTCGCTCCGGGGCATCTTCACCAACCAGGGAGAGGTGTGCCTGGCCGGAGCCCGCCTTATGGTCCAGCGTCCCGTATACGACGAGTTCGTGGCGCGGATGGTGGAGGGCGCCGAGCGGTACGTGGTGGGCAACCCGCTCGATCCCGCCACCGGCATGGGCCCGCTCGTCACCCGCGAGCACATGGAGAAGGTGCTGTCCTACATCGAGCTGGCCACCGAGGAAGGGGCCAAGCTGATGACCGGCGGCCACCGGATCACCGACGGCTCCTTAGCGAGCGGGAACTTCGTGGCGCCGACCATCTTCGCCGATGCCGACAACCACATGCGGTCCTGCCAGGACGAGATCTTCGGGCCGGTCGAGATGATCATCCCCTTCGACGAGATCGACGAGGCGATCGAGATGGCCAACGACACCCGCTACGGACTGGCGGCGATGGTATGGACCACCAACGTGAACACCGCCCACAAGGTGGCCCGAGAGGTGCGGGCCGGCACGATGTGGGTCAATTGCTTCTTCGTGCGCGACCTGCGGGCGCCCTTCGGCGGCTACGGGGACTCCGGGATCGGCCGGGAGGGCGGCGAGTACAGCTACGAGTTCTTCAGCGAATCCAAGGCCGTGGTGATGAAGCTCGACGGTTAGCGGTCGGTCTGCGAAGTGATTCGGAGTGACCTGCTTGCCATCGACGCCCCTCGCGGCGTTCCGCCTCCTCAACGTACCGCTGCGGGTACGCCTTCGTCAGCGGGCCTTGCGAGGGACGCCGCTGCCGGCGCATCTCACCCCGCCACTCCGCAGACCGACCGCTAGGTCAGCCTGCCGATGCCCACAATCAGCGCCGGCGCCGTAGGGGACCTGCCCACCGACCGTTGCGTCGAGATCGGGGACGGGCTGGCCGTAGTGGTCCGGGTCGGACGCCAGGTGTACGCCTACCGGAACGAGTGCCTGCATCAGGCCTCACCGCTGGCCGGGGGGTTGGTCAGGGAAGGGGTCATCACATGCCCGCTGCACTTCTGGCGCTACGAGGCGGGCACCGGCGCCAAGTGCGGTGAGCCGGAAGTCCGGCTGGAGACCTATCCGGTCCGGATCGAGTCGGGGAAGGTACTGGTCGATCTGCCCGCTCCTCCCGCAACCGTCTCGTGGAGGGAGATGATGCTGGACCACGCCCGGGAGTGGGATCGTGGGGATGGCTGACATCCGCGCCGTCATCTGGGACATGGGAGGCATCCTCTACCCCACCCCGTTCGAGTTGCTCGACGGGTTGGAGGCAGCGAAGGGCTGGGCTCGGGGCACCCTGCCGCGGGGACCGTTCTCCCCCGAGGGCGACCCCGAATACGCGAGGTGCTCAACCGGGGAGTTGACCGAGAGCGAGTACTGGAGGAGGTACCAGCGGGCCAGCGCCGCCCGCGGGTACCCAGTCGACCTGAAGGGTGAGATCGACTGGACGGGCACCGAGCGTCCCGAGGTGATGGCCGCCATCGAGGCCCTCAGCCGGCGGTTCCGCCAGGCCACCCTCTCCAACGACTCGAGCGAGTGGTTGGGTTACGGGTGGTGGGACTCGTGGCCTTACGCCCACCTGTTCTGCCACGTCATCGACGTGGTGACCCTAGGGGTCCGCAAGCCGCATCCCCTCACCTACACGACCACCGCCGAGCGCATGGGCCTCGACGTCGCCGAGTGCCTGTTCGTGGACGACATGGCGGTCAACCTGGACGGCGCCGAGGCCGTAGGCATGCCCGGCTTCTACTTCGACCACACCCGGATCACCGCCAGCTGCGCCCGCCTGCTGAGCCACCTTGGCCTCGGCTCGTAACCGGTTCGAGACGGAAGGGCGCCACACAGCCTGGTTGCGATTCCGGCGATAGCCGGCGGCACGTTCGTCGACCGAGCGGCGCATCGCTGAGCCTTGTTGAGCTTGGCGATTGGTAGCCTTGCCTATCCAAGAGGATCATTGGCGCAACAGGACGCCTTCAGGACAACTGTCGAGTGGAGTAACCATGGAAGGAAAGCGGTTCATTCGAGCCATCCACCCGAGAAACATCCTCTCGTACGGTCCCGACACCCCCTCCTTCGAGCTGGAACCGCTGAACGTCCTCATCGGACCGAACGCCTCAGGCAAGTCGAACCTGATCGACGTGTTATCGGTTCTCCGAGCTGCCCCAGGGAACCTGGCAAGCCCGATCCGCCGGCGAGGGGGCACAGCGGCGTGGCTGTGGAAGGGGAGAGAGGATCGTGTCCCCGCCACGGTCGAGGTCATTGTGGATAACGAAATCACCGCGATCCCGCTCAGGTATCGGCTCAAGTTCGCGGAGCAAAGGGGACTATTTCTGCTTTGGGACGAAGCAATCGAAGACGCGTTACCTGTGCCAGGCCATACGGAACCCGCTTTCCACTACCGTTATGGACTGGGTCACCCCGTATTGCAGCATCGTGCATACTCCGAAGCGATGGGCAACTTTATGGCACCGCGCAGTTTGAACAGAAAGGACCTGGATCCCGAAAAGTCCATTCTCTCACAACACCGTGATCCCATTACCTATCCGGAATTGACATATCTAGCTAACCAGTTGGAACGAATAAGCCTCTATCGTGAGACTAATCTGGGTCCCAGTACATCCTTCCGAGAACCTCAAAAGGCAGACCTTCCACACATGAGACTCTTGGAAGATGGCTCGAATCTGGGTGTAGTACTTAGTAATCTAATGAACAGACCCGCCGTAGGTCAAACAATCCTGAAGAGAATGAGGACGTTTTATCCGTATGTTGATAACATAGTTACAACTATTAGTGGCGGGACTGTGCAGATTTTCTTTCATGAGAGAGAACTAAGGCATCCGATCCCTGCTACCAGACTCTCGGATGGTAGCCTACACTACCTTTTCTTGCTTGCCGTACTCTGTAACCCTGATCCAGACTTGGTTACGTGTATCGAGGAGCCCGAAATTGGTCTTCATCCCGACATCATCCCTGAGATAGCGGACCTATTGGTTGAGGCATCATCTCGTACACAGCTAATTGTCACTACGCACTCAGACGTTCTCGTAGACGCCCTAACGGAAGTACCTGAGTCTGTGGTCATATGTGAAAAACAAGGCCCAGCGACAAGTCTCCGTCGCTTGGACCGCGAGACTCTCAAACCGTGGCTTGAGCGATACCGACTCGGAGAACTCTGGTCGAGTGGGAACATCGGAGGAAATAGGTGGTGAGCGTCGCCCTCTATGTAGAGGGAGGAGGTGATAGGAGAGAGCAGAAGGCCCGGCTGCGTAGAGGGTTGAGGGGTTTCCTTGAAAAGGCGGGACTGCAGGGGCGGATGCCTCGGATCGTGGCCTGCGGCGGCCGAGACAAGGCTTACGATCAGTTTACGTTGGTGCATGCCAATGAAACCACATCTGCGATGCTACTGGTGGATGCTGAAGGACCGGTGACAGCGAGTTCAGCTTGGCAACATCTTCGACAACGTGAAGGTTGGGACTGTCCTGCCGGAGCGACTGACGAGCATTGCCATCTGATGGTCCAGGTCATGGAGTCCTGGTTTCTGGCCGATCTAAAGGCACTTGCCGGATTCTACGGTGCCAGCTTCCGGCCAGGGTCCATACCCAAATGGCCCGACATCGAACAAGTACGAAAAGAGGATGTCTACGCGAAGCTCAAGGAGGCTACTCGCAATACTACGAAGGGTGATTATCACAAAGGCAGGGATAGCTCTGTGATACTCGGACAGCTGGACCCGAACAAGGTGGCGGATGAGTCGCCGCATGCCAAGCGCCTCATCGACACCCTTAAGAAGCTGAGTGCCTAGAGCTAGGGAGGACGCTCCCCGGGCCGCGGGGCCGGCGTCATCACCCGATGGCCACCATAGAGGTCCTCGGCCGGCGGTTCCGCCAGGCCCCTTTCCAACGATTCGAGCGAGTGGCTGCGGCACGGTTGGTGGGATTCGTGGCCCTACGCCCACCTGTTCGAGCAGGTTATTGGTGGGCACCGGCAGTCTCCGGGGAAACTGCGCAGTTCGTCACAGATTCCATGTAGGTTTTATGCAGTTGAGTCCTAGCGCGCCGACCACCATGCTCGATCACTTGGAACCCCCGCCATCAGGGTTGGGGGCCGCTCGACCACGCGTCTTGTTGAGAACGGGTGGCTCATGGGGGAAGTCGTTGACGTACCGTTCGCCGAACGGCTTGGATCATCTGATCGAGGACCCAGAGAGCGTGCGATAGATGGGCGGTACCCCCGACAACCACGAATTCCGCGTCGGCGATGTGGTCGCGCTTCGTTCCGACCGGAGCCGCGTTGGCGCCGTCATTGAGGTACTCGGCGGCGGCGCGGAAGTCCGGTACCGGGTCCTAATCGATGGCGCCGTTTCCATGCTGTACGGCAGTCAGGTGATGCCGGGTGACTCGACTGCGGACAGTTCGGTAGGAATCAGTGCGGAGGAGTGCAAGGCTCTCCTCACGGCCCTCCACATTCGCTCACCCTCGACCTCGGATCTGATGTCCCTCAGGTCGGGACGCGTGGAGTTCGTGCCCTACCAGTACCGTCCCGTACTGAAGCTGATCAGGTCCGACCTGCCGCGACTCTTGATAGCGGACGAAGTGGGCGTGGGCAAGACCATCGAGGCAGGCCTGATCATCAAGGAGTTGCGTGCGCGTTCCGGGCTGTCCTCCGTCCTCGTCATCTGCCCGAAGCCATTGGTCTCGGAGCGCAAGTGGGAACTGGAGATGCGCAGATTCGACGAGCGCCTTCACCCCCTCGACGGACCTAACTTGCGGTTCTGCATCAACGAGACTCACCTGGACGGCGAGTGGCCCCGCCGCTATTCCAACGTCATTCTCCCGATGTCCCTACTCAACGAGGCCACGCTCTTCGGCAAGAGGCGGTCCAAGGGACGACGCGCGCTTACCGAGCGCGGCCTGATCGACCTGGACCCTCCGCCGCGTTTCGACCTGGTGATCGTGGACGAGGCGCACCACGCCCGGAATTCCGAGACCCACACGCACCAAGCCATTCGGTTCTTCTGCGACAACGCGGAGGCCGTCGTCTTCCTTACGGCCACCCCGGTCCAAATGGGAAGCGGCGATCTCTTCACCCTGCTCAATCTGCTTCGCCCCGACTTGATTATCGACCCGCCGACATTCGAACAGATGGCCGCGCCCAACGGCGACATCAACCGGGCGATAGCCCTGTGTCGAGGCGCGCGACCCGGGTGGAGGGAGGAGGTGCGCTCATGCCTGAACAGTGCCGTGGATACCGAATGGGGACGGAGCTTCCTTCGAGCCTCGCCATTGGTGAACAGTCTCGTCGAGACGCTTGGAGAGCAGAGAGACGAGGACGAGGTCCGCGTGCGGGCCATCAATGCTCTTGAAGGACTTTATACCTTCGGTCCGCTAATCAACCGTACCCGGCGCCGGGACATCGGCGAATTCACGACAAGGAAGCCCCAGACGGTTGCCGTTCCTTACACTCCGGCCCAACGCGCTCTACACGACCGGCTCATGGAGACCCTTGCGCGTATCCTGGCGGCGTGCCATGGACACCAGAACGTGCGCTTCATGATGTCCACGGTTCGTCGCCAAGCGGCCAGTTGTCTCTACGGCCTGGCTCCCTATATGGAGAACATCCTCAACAGGAACCTGGATCGGCTCGAAGGCGTGGACTACGGTTCCGACCATGTCCCTGATCTGGGGTTCGTCGACGATGTGCGCGGCGAGATCGAGTCGCTGATCCGCACGGCGCGATCGCTTGATCCGGTGGACCCGAAGGCGGACGAGTTCCGCAGGGTGATCCGAGAGAAGCTGGCGATGTCGAGGAACAAGGCGTTGGTCTTCAGCACGTTCCGGCACACGCTCGCCTATCTCGGACGCCTGTTGGACGAGGACGGCGTGAGATTCGAGGTGATCCACGGCGGTGTCCGTGGACATGACCGACGGGATATCCGCCGCAGGTTCTCCCTGCCGAAGGAGTCCAGCGATGCCGTCGATGTCCTCCTCTCATCCGAGGTCGGATGCGAGGGCCTGGACTTTCAGTTCTGCGACATGCTCGTCAACTACGACCTGCCGTGGAATCCCATGCGTATCGAGCAGCGGATTGGACGATTGGACCGCCACGGGCAGGCGAGCAAAGCCATCGCCATCGTCAATCTCGTCACCCCCGGTACGGTGGACTACGAGATATACGACCGCTGCCTGCTTCGGCTGGGCATCTTCGAGCACGCGGTCGGCGGCAACGAGGAGGTCCTCGGCGAGCTGGGCGCCGCACTACAAAGCATAGGAGAAAGTCTCAGCTTGACTCCAAGGGAAGTGCGTGACCGGCTCCGGCAACTCTCCGACAACCTGATCCGCCGCCGTGATGAGGAGGAGCGCATCGAGAGCGCGCAGGGTGAACTCTTCGGCCTCGGACAGGTGGTGGCGGACTGGAAGAAGGAGGTCGAGGATGCCGAATCGCCGTGGATGGTCCCCGTTGCGATCCGGCGGTGCGTGAATTCCTACCTTCAGAAGTTGCTTGAGTCTCCGGAGCGGGACTTCTTGGGGGGTTCGGGGCCGGTTAGGACGCTCAGGCTGGGAGCCGACGCCAAGCGGCAGCTTCTCGCCCTCCGCGACGTGCGAGGCAGAAGAACCGACCCGCGCTTCACCCGTTGGGAGAACTGGCTGCGCGGCGCTTCGTCCCGATTGGCGGTTACCTTCCGGCAGGAGGCGGCCAGGGAGAGCGACGAGGTTGTCCACCTCAATGCCACGCACTCGCTCGTTCAGCAGGCCGCCGCGTTTCTTGCCGAGGGTGGCGCGGGGCGGCGTGCGGGACCATCACGCGTACGCGTCGTGGCCCGGAGTCCGACCGCTCCTGTGGGCGACCACGCGTTCGCGATATACCGGTGGACGAATACGGGCGTGGTGGCCCGCGACGAATTCATCGCTGTTTGCTCATCTCTGGAAGCCGAAGGCGTCGTCATGTCGCTTCTGGCAGAGGCGGAGGACGATTCGAGGCCCGGCCAGATCGACGATTCCGGCTTGGATGCGCTGGACCGCCGCCACCACGAACTGTGGCACAAAGCCAGAAAACGGCATGTGGCGGAGAACGCGCGGATTGTCGACCATCGCCTTCAGAGCCTCAAGGTGAGCCATCGCGCGCGGGAAGAGGTTCTCAGGGAACAGCTCGCCTCGGCCGCACACGAGAATATCCGCAGGATGAGAGAGTCGCAGTTGGAACGCGCGCAAGAGGACTATGAGCAAACGGTCAGCCGACTGCGGGCGAGCGCCGAGGAGGCGGACATACTGGCCAGCGTGGTCGTACACGGCACAATGCGGATACAGAGGACGATCACTACATGAGCGGCGCATGGGAGCAGATTCCCGAGAGCTGCATTCGGGACCTCGAAGGCAAGCGAAGACGGTACGTCGAGGCGCAGAAGGAAAACGACTTCAACCTCGACGCGTTGGTGGGCTTCCTCTATCCAGATGCCGCCCACCTCGTCTTCGAGTTGCTACAGAACGCGGAGGACGCGGAGGCGACATCCGCCCGTTTCGAACTGAGCGATACTAAGCTCTCGTTCACTCACAACGGCCGACCGTTCTCCTACGAAGATATCGACAGCATCACCGGCTACTTCAAGAGCGCCAAGCACAAGCTGGAGGACAAGATCGGACGCTTCGGCATCGGGTTCAAGTCCGTGTTCGGGTGCACCAAGACTCCCAGGATATACAGCGACACGGTGGCGTTCGAGATCGTCGATCGGATCGTGCCGAGGCCAATACCCCGGCCCGACTCCTTGATACGGAACTCAAGTCGGCAGACCGTTATCGAGCTTCCGTTCAACAGACCGAGGCAGACAATCGACGAAGTACGGGAAGAGATTTGGTTGGGGTTGGAAGGGATGTCGGTCATGTCAGTCCTGCACCTGGAGAGCATCACATCGATCGAGTGGCGCATGGATGCCGACGATTCAGGATCGCTCATACGGACGGAAATAGGTGATGGCGTGGTGCAGGTCCGCGCCATAAGGTCCACCGGCGAGGAGAGGCGCTACTTCCTTCGGTTTCGCGAGCCCTATGCCGAGCGCTCATCCATGCACCTTGACGTAGTGTTCGAGCTTGAGGAGAAAGACGGAGCACAAGAGGCCTTGCAGGTGGAGGACGAAGCTCTGGCTGATCGCTTTCGCATCGTTCCTGCCGAGCGTGGCAGCGTCGCCGTGTTCTTCCCTGCCGCAAAGGAGACCTCCAACCTCCGATTCCACCTGCACGCGCCCTTCATTCCGGAACTCAGCAGAGCGAGCATCAAGGAGCACGCCGATAACCATGCCCTCTTCGCTCGCTTGGCCAAGCTTGTTGCCAAGTCGCTTTCGACCATCCGTGACTTGGGCTTGCTCGACAGAGAGTTCCTGGGCGTGCTACCCAACTCGCAGGATTCTCTTTCTGAAGCTTACGAGCCGTTCCACAAAGCCGTCATTCGGGCTATGAGCAAAGAGCCACTTGTGCCCATGCAAGGAGGCGGCCACGGGCAGGCGCCGCGGCTGTTGCAGGGGCGGGCCAACCTCAAGAGCTTTCTCGGCGCGGACGATATTCACTTCCTGATGTCCGGTTGGGATGCTCCTTATCCTCGGGGCCCAAGGACCAATCGTTGTACTGGGCCCCCGTCGAATTACCAAGGTTGGGCCGTGTCCGCCACACAAAGGCACACTGCCGTGGATCGATTCCTCGGGGATCTGAAAATTGACGAATTCGAGGTTAAATACGTGGTCCCACCCAGTTCCAAGGAGTACAGAGAAATCAAGGAATGGCTCGCGACCCACGATGCTCCTTGGCACAGATCTTACTACGAATCCGTCGAGAAGTCCTGGGATGCTAGCCGCGGTGCTTACGATAGGCTACGCGAACTCCCAATCGTACGTACTCAATCAGGCGAATATCGGCGGGCGTCGGTATGTCGCTTTGCGAACGACGGAGACGACGCACCGGAGGGCGTCGCGATTGCGGATCCCGACACCTACTCCGACGGCAAGGGTGCGAAAAGGGGGCTTGAACGATTGGGCGTACGCGAGATCGATGACGAGTCCAAGGCCATGGGGATCCTGGAAACATACTATAGCGAATCCGGGCACCGCCCAACGTGGGACGAGCACAGGAACCATGTGGAAACCTTCATCGGACTCGTGCAAGAGCAGCCGGTCACCGCAAACACGTTCGGCGAGTACATATTGCTTTTGGACCGCAACAAGGACTGGTGTCGGCCGGGTCGGTTGTATGCCGGGAAAGAGTATCCGGCCGCGAGTGCTGCTCCGTACTATCGGCACCTCGAACGCCGTGCCGACTATCCGCTACGCGCCGCGCAGGCGTTGCGGTACGAGCTTCACCGAGACTATCGGGACATACCGGGGTTTAGCGAGTTTGCGAGGCGTATTGGTGTTTGCTACAGAATTCCGATTACGAAGACAGGATGTCACAAGAATCCAAACTGGTCACACCTGTGGGGCGACCGAGGATATGTCACCGCTTACGAGATCGATCATGATTGGCAGATCCGCCACCTCGATCGCATGCTTCAACAGCTCAATGAAGCCAAGCGGTGTGCGGTCGAGAGAGAAGACCTAGCCAGAACCATCCATGCGGCTCTCGACCAGACGCGCGAGTGTACTTGGCCTCCCCCCAAGCATATTTGGTGCGATAAAGCTGTCTCCGGATCGTTAGTGGCGGTCTACAGGCGGAACCGTAGTGCTGGTTTTCGTACAGCGCCGTCCCAACTCGTCTTCACTCTGCGCAAGTACGCTTGGGTGCCTCAGGAACATGAGATGGACGGCGTCACCTTCGTCAGGCCAAGAGAGGCCAGGCCCGGCCGGCTTCCCCAGGGGTTCGCTTTCGATTCCGGATGGGCGTGGGTAAAGGCGATAGAATTCGGGGAGGAATACCGTGAGGCGGATCGGAAGATAACCCAAGCGAAGCTCGATCAGGAAGCCAAGGCCAGCGAGCGGGAAGCCATGGCCAAGGACCTGGGCTTCAAGAACTTGGAGGTGGCTGAAGAGGCCCAGTGGTTTGCGGAACTTCCCAAGGGAGAACGGAACGAAATCAGGGAGCAGTATGCGGTGAGGCGTCGTCCACCGCCCGAGTTCGAGAGACCCCGGAACCCCAACCGCCGCCGCAAGAGGGCGAAGGAGCAAGCGGAGGTGGCTCCTAACCGACGGACCGAACCCAGGAAACGAAACGTCGTTGAAGGAGAGGCCAGTCTCAAGGAAGAGGCACGCACGAAGCTTCGGGCGAACTACGAGGAGCACGCCCATGTAAGCCTCTGCCAAGTGATCGGTTGTCAGGATAGATCCTTCAAGTATAAGAGCGAAGAGTGGTACTTCGAGGCCGTCCGGTTCCTCGGCCTGGATAAGATGGTCGCGGCCGATTACTTGGCGCTCTGTCCCCGACACGCTGCCATGTTCCAGCACGCGAACGAATCGAAGAGCGGACTCAAGGAAGAATTCCAGGCGAGATGTGCGTCTGGGAAGGGTCTCGATGCCTTGGCGATTCCCGTCGCTCTCGCTGGGGAGAACGTAGAGGTCCTTTTGGCTCCCAAACACGTCATCGACCTTCGGGCAGCGTGGGAAGTAGACGTGCAGAAAGACTCGGGGGGCAAATGACTCCCGCACACGGAGACAACCATGACAGACAAGCTCATTGATAGACCCGGACATCCTGGGCGGGACTCCGGTGTTCTCGGGTACGAGGTGCCGGTGCAGATCCCGATGGAGCATCTGGAAGCGGGCGACCGGCTCGAAGAACTCCTCTATGGACACCACAGTTCTTGCTAGTTCGTTGGATGACGGCATCGCCGGGCCTTCCCGGATGCCCGATGCGCTTGGCGGTGACGAGGATGGGGATCGGACAGATCGGGCAGAGCATCGGCCTGCCGGCTCACAGGAGTCTTCAGGTCTGGTAGCGATCCAGATCATCAGCATGGGCCGTCCCGCGGATCCCGTGCTTGCTGACCTCATGGAGAAGGCCTTCGAGGCGGCGGACCGGCGGGGCCGGCTCCGCTACGGTCCGGAGTGGCAACGTGAAGCGGCGGAGGGCTTCCGCCGGCTGATGGAGGAGTGGCAGGCCGAGAACGGGGCGTTCACCGATGAGCAGCTCCGGCGGGGGCGCGCCATCCTCGGTAGGTAGCTCTCAGGCAGGAGTGAGACCGTTGGGTGATGAGAGTCGCTATGACGGTTTGGTGGCTATGGCCTCGCCGAAGGCGATGGCTCCAACGGCCCCCGGATCCTGCCGCCACCTCGCCTGGTCGCGCTTCCACGAGTCGAACTGTTCTTGGGTGGCCAACCCGGATGCTATGGCGGCGCCCATCACCTTGGGAGAGAAGAACCACTCGGTGATCACCGCGTCGAGAACGGCTCTGGCTTCGGGGGTGCTGAACATGTCGACGGAAGCGGTCGCCCGGACCTCCACGAATCCTGTGTCCAGCAGCCTGCGCTTGAGTTCCTTCCCGATCTGGGGATGCCCGCCGTTGGCGACCACCAGCTTCGTGAACGTGTCCCATGCGCCGGCCAGGCTGTAGGCGGGTTCCGAGAAGCTGGACGCAGCTATCAGCTCGCGGCAGGAGATGATCCCGCCGGGCTTGAGAACCCTCTTGACCTCGGCCAGGACGGCATGGGTGTCCGGGACATGGTTCAGGACGGTATGGCAGTGGGCCACGTCGAACGTGCTGTCGTCGAAGGGCAGATCGGTCGCGTCCGCCACCTGGAAGGAGGCGTTGCCGTGTCCACCGGCTTGGGCGGCGGCGCGGGCCATCTCGATCTGAGATGACTCGATGTCGACGCCGTGGAACTCGCCGGGCTCCACGGCTCTGGCCAGGCCCACCGACAGGGTCCCGGGCCCGCAGCCGAAGTCGAGCACGCTGAGTCCGGGCTTCAGGTGCGGGAGCAGGTGCCGGGCATGCGTCTCAGCGCTGCGCCAGTGAAGCATCTGCAGGAAGTCGTCGTCATAACCCATCGTGTATGCGGATGTCGTCGATGCCGGCTCCGGCATGCTCGCTCCTCCTGTCCGTTGCTGGTGTTCATTATCGCCGGAAGCGCTGGACATCGGTACATTCGTCGTCCCGACGGCGGCCTTCTCTGCCAGGTCAGGTGGTCGGCCTGATGCCTGAGTGAGGCCGGACTCTCCGGTGCTCACCCGAATACGGGGCACAAAGAGACGGCTGGCATGGATCCGGGGGAACCCGGCCGTATACTCGGCGATCCCCGGCCGTGCTGCCGGGCCTGTCCGGGCCCGCGAGGGACCTCGGGAGCAATTACGAATCGAGCAGGGGGTTTCGCATGGCCGATTGGGTTTGGGTACTGGTTGTCTTCATCCTCTACTTCGTCATTCTCATCGGCATCTCCTTCTACCAGGCGGGCCGCATGGCGAACATGGCCGACTTCGTTCTTGGCGGCCGCACGCTCGGTGGCTTCACCACCGCCCTGAGCGCCGGTTCATCCTCCGCCAGTGGATGGACGATGCTGGTCCTTCCGGCACTGGCCTTCGCCAGTGGCCTCATGCACCTATGGACCGCAGCCGGAATCGTGCTGGGCGCGTGGCTGGTGTGGGTGGTTGCGGCCAAGCGGCTCCGACGCTATACCATCTCCACCAACGCGCTTACCATCCCCGAGTTCTGGGAGAGGCGCTTCGGCGATACCACCGGCGCGTTGCGAAGCCTGGCCGCCGGCATCAGCCTTTATTTCATCACGCTCTACGTGTGCTCGGGACTGATCGCGGGCGCCAAGCTCCTCGAGGAAGTCTTCGACCTTGATCACTCCGGCTCGGGCCATGACGTAGCGGTCCTCATCACCCTGGTCGCCGTGCTCTCCTATACCTTCATCGGGGGGTTTCTTGCCGTCTCCCGCACCGATGTCTTCCAGGCGCTGGTCATGCTGAGCGGGTTCGTCATCATCTGCCTGACCCTCATGCTGAGCAGCGGCAATCCTCTCCAGGGTCTCGAATCGACCGCCCCTGGATTCTGGAACCCCTTCACCGACTCGAACGGCAACGGGTTGGGCTTGCTTACCTACGTCTCCGCCATCGGCTGGGGACTAGGGGCCTTCGGAGCGCTCAGGCTCCTGACGCGATTCATGGCCATGGAGGACGAACGGGACATTCCGCAGAGCACCTACATCACCATGGGTTGGGCCGTTCCCTTGTTCTCCTTGGCGCTGCTGATGGGGCTGGTCGCGGCGCCGGCACTGGCGGCCCGGGGCGTGGACATTCCCGACGCGGAACGGCTCTATCTGGTGGTCTCGTCGGTCTTCTTCCACCCCATCGTGGGCGGCCTGCTGCTGACCGCGGTGGTTGCGGCCGTAATGAGCACCGCCGACTCGCAGCTGTTGCTGGCTTCTGCCATCGCTTCGGAGGACGTGCCCTGGCTCAGGCGGATCGCCGAGCGGATGCGAACCGGGGGGCGGGTGGCGATGGGGAGGTTGCTGCTCGTCGCCATCGGTCTCCTCGCCGCCGTGATCTCGATCTTCTCGCCGGACTCGGTGTTCGCCCTGGTGTCCCTGGCTTGGGGAGGTATGGGCGCCGCCTTCGGTCCGGTCACCGTGCTCGCCCTCTACTGGAGGCGCTTCAACCTGGCCGGGGCCTTGACCGGCCTCATCTCGGGCACCGCGGTCTCCACTCTCTGGTGGCTGATGGACCTGGGCAACCAGGGGCTACTCGACCTGACGGAGGCTCTCGGATTCTCCGCCGCTGTCGGCAGCCTCCAGCAGATCGGCATATGGGAGATCAACCCGGCCGTGCCAGGGGTAGCGGTCGCAACGGTCCTGGCCATAGCGGTGACCCTGGCGACCTCTCCTCCCTCCGAGGAGATCACGCAGCTCTTCGACGCGGTCAACAGCCCGGACTGGGTGGACCCAGCTCACGCACCGGCGCGATAGGGAATAGGGAGTATCCGGGCCGAGGCGTGTAGGACGGCGCTCTCCTTCAGGTCGGACGGCCCGCCGATTCGGGTCCCGACGCTCGGAAGCCGCAGTAGTGAAGGGTGCGACCCTCCTAGAGGGAGACCAGGCCCAGTACGCGCCTGATCGAGGCCGGCCTGTCGAGCACGTCAAAGTGAACGGTCTGCATTCCCACCTTCTCGGCGCCGGCGATGTTGACGGGCTGGTCATCCACGAACAGCACCCGGTCGGCAGGCAGTTCCAAGCGCTCGAGAAGGCGCAGGTAGCCGCGAGGATCGGGCTTGAGGATGCCGGTGTTGGAGAGGTCGACGAAAGGGTCGAAACGGTCGAGTACCTGCATGCGCTCGATCCACGACGGGTCATGGAACCGGCTCAGGTCATTGGTGAGCACCGCCAGCCGCATCCCCATGGAGCGGAGAGTGCCTCGCAGGTCCCAGGTCTCCGGGCGGATCACCTCTTCGCGGGGTGCGTCGAACAGGGCGTCGATGAAGCTGCGCAGGCGGTCCGGGCCGGCGCCGATCATCCGGGCGTGCCGGTCGGCCTGGCGGTGCCAGTATTCGAGCTCGGTGAACTCCCCCGCCCGGAATCTCCGCCAGAGGGGATCGGCGTCCGGGTCGAAGGGACCGGCCAGATCGATGCTGCCCCGCGGTAGTTCGAGCCGGTCCTCCAGCCCTGCCGCCATCTCGAACGGGGTCCGGATTACCACCCCTCCGAAGTCGAAGGCCACCGCGTCAACTGCCATAGCAGCAAGATACCCGGCCGGTAGGGCAGGCTCGTACGGGCTCGGGCCCCCGCAGGCCGGCTCAGCCATTCCTGTGCAGGATGACGGTCATCTCGGACGGGATGCCCTGCTGGACGCCCTCCAGCGCCCTGGTCATGGCCAGGGCGGCCCCGGCGACGGTCGACACAGCGCTGGCGCCCTCGCTGCTGAGGAACTCACCCTGGTGCTTCCTGCGGAGCAGGCTGTATAACTCCCGGCCGATCTTCTTCTGACCTTCGAGCTCGCTCAGTGCCCGCCGGTGAACTTCGGTGTCGAGATCGGCATCGCCGGACCTCGGAACCCTGATTTCTATTGACCAATTGCCCATGCCGGGCAACGTAAGCGGATTCCGGGACCCTTTCAAGACCCTTGATCAACAACCTGCGCTACGCCGCGAAGTTCCGCGGCGGTAGCGCAATGGGAAGTGGTCGATACCGGGCTAGGCGACCCCATCAGGCTGAGAGAGCGGCTCCGAGGCCGATGATCACCACCAGGATGATGATCAGAACGATGCCCGCCAGGGAGATCACCAGGCCGGCGATCGCCATACCGCGATAGGGTGCGCCCCGGTTGGCGTTCCTCAGGCCGACGATCGAGAAGATCAGCCCCAGAATCCAGCAGACGAAGTTGACCACCGGCAACCACGACAGGGCGACTGCGCAGATGGCGAGCACCAGGCCGGCGATCGCCAACCCGTTGCCGGTCGGAGCGACCTCGCTCGTCATGCCGTCGGACCGATCGTTCATAGTGTTCCTTCCCACACGGACCCCTCCGCAGGTTACCCAACCGTTCCCGTAGGGAGCCGGCAAGTCCGGGGTGTCCTGGATGGTGGACGGCCGTTGGGGGCCGCTGCGGGGACGTCCGGTTCAGTGCCCGATTGCTAGGTCGGTTCCGGGTTCCTCGATCAACTCCAGTGCGGCGGCGTCGATCATGTGGTAGGACTCTTCCTCGCTCGGGAAAGCGCCCCGGCGAACGTCCCGGATCCAGCGGTCGATCGCTGCCACGGCCTCTCCGGACAGTTCGGCATAACGCCGTACAAACTTGGGGTAGTGACCGAAGTTCAGGCCGAGCATGTCATGCATCACCAGCACCTGTCCGTCGGTGTCCGGCCCGGCCCCGATCCCGATCGTGGGGACGCCTACCCGCCGCGTGATGGCTTGAGCCAGAGCGGCAGGTACCCCCTCGAGGA
Organism: Candidatus Spongiisocius sp.; assembly: GCF_965221825.1. GTDB lineage: Bacteria > Actinomycetota > Acidimicrobiia > Spongiisociales > Spongiisociaceae > Spongiisocius. Next base: position 1,764,641 of record NZ_OZ244917.1, on the reverse strand, counting down.
CCAGGGCGAACACGCCCGCACTGTCGAGGGCCAGGGCGTCCTCGATCATCCGCCTGGCGTCCTTCAATCTCCTCCCCTGGACCTGGTAGCCGCCCGCGGCGTGGACCGATTGGGGGGTCAGCCCGATATGCCCCATCACCGGGATCTCGGCCGATACCAGCTTGCGGATCATCTCCACGCGGAGTGCGCCGCCCTCCAGCTTGACCGCCTCGGCCCCGCCCTCCCGGACCAGCCGGCCGGCGTTGCGCAGGGTCTCCTCAGGGCTGACATGGAAGGTCATCCAGGGCATGTCGGCCACCAGCAGAGCCTTGGGACGGGCTCGGGCCACCGCAGCCGTGTGGTGGATCATGTCGGCGAGCGTCACCTGGTTGGTGGTCTCGTATCCGAGGACCACGTTGGCCACCGAGTCGCCCACCAGGATCATGTCTACCCCGGCCTGATCGGCGACCTTGCCGCCGGGGAAGTCGTAGGCGGTCACCATCGTCAGCGGTTCCCGACCCTTCCGGGCCCGCACCGCGGGCACGGTGATCTTCTTGCGAATGGCGCCGGGCGGATGGCTCGACGTAGCGTTCGACATAGCTGCTCCGTTTCTCCCCACCATCGAGGTTGGGGGACACCTCCCGGCCGTAAAGGGCCGGAGAGCATATGGTCATTGTGTGAACCGTGAGTGGGACTGGCCCGCCACCCGGGGTCGCGCCGTTCCGTCCGGTTACCCGTCAGTCTAGGAGACCGCCGGGCAATCCACCAGTGGTCCGGTGGTGATGCCGGTGTCCACGTGCGCACCCGGTCGGTCGTAGCCGAGTCGACGTCCACGAGTGCTTCGTCCAGGCACCGCACTTCGGCCTAAGGGCCTCGCGAACATGCTCACCAACGGAGTGGCCGTCTCCGACCGTAAGCGTCGAAGCCACTCCGATGGATGTGTCGGCGCGGAGACGGTGAACCGTTCACCTCACCTGGCATGAGTTCACGCCGAGCACTCCATCGACCGACATCGCGACGTTCCAGATCTCATCCACCAACTCCGGACGATGCCGGCGATCGGGTCGGCGCGTTCGAAACGAGCCAGAATCGCTAGCGGAGTCAGGCATGAGGCCCAGTTGGTAAGGCCGCTCTGATGACATGGAGTCGCAACTATCGAAAGTAGGCACTTGCTACAGTGTGACACCAGCATGCCGAAAGATGTCATCCTGACCGAGGACCTGCTCGTAGAGCGGATCCGGGAGGCCGGACTCCGCCTGACCCTTCCCAGAAGGGCTGTGGTTCGCGCCCTCGCGGCGAGCGAGGAGCCTTTTGTCAGCGCCCGGCGGATCATCGATCATGTTCGGGAGAGCACGGGCCGGATAGAGGCGTCGACCGTCTACCGGATCCTCGACGATCTAGCCCGGATCGGGCTGGTCCACCACATCCACCTGGGCAGCGGGCAATCGGGGAGATGGCACATCACGCTCGACCACGACCACGAGCACCTCGTGTGCGAGGTCTGCGGCAGGACCCTCGAGATACCACACGCAGAGTTCGCTCCTCTCTACGAACTCCTCCGGAGCAAATACGGCTTCGAGATCAATCCCCACCACTTCGCTGTTCTCGGATGCTGCGACGATTGCGGACCTCAGGATGACCATCCCCATCCACGCGGAAGCGGTTAGCCGGTAGCTCTGTCCGAAGCCGGGGGCTCGCCCTAGCCTCCGGCGGTTACCAGCCTCGGGCGATCCATTCGGGCAACTCCGGCTTCTCGGTCCCGATGGTGGTCTTGGTAGGACCGTGTCCCGGATAGACATCGGTGTTCTCTTCAAGAGTGAACAGACGGTCCTTGATGCTCTTGATGATCTGGTCGAAGTCCCCGCCCTCGTACTCGGTGGCGCCGGGGCCGCCCGGGAACAAAGTGTCACCGGAGAAGAGCACACCGGGACTGAGGAAGCACACCGATCCGGGAGTGTGGCCGGGGGTATGCATGGTCAGCAGGCTGGTCTCCCCCAGAGGAATCACCTCCCCGTCGGCCAGCGCCGTCGGAGCGACCTGAGTGGTCCGTGCCGCCAGCTCGTGGTCGGCAGGGTGGAGGAGGAACGGCACGCCGAGGGCCTCGACTACGGGGGCCACGGCCCTCAGATGGTCATAGTGGCCATGGGTGGTGAGTAGAGCGTCCACCTCCACCCCGTCGGCCAGTTCGAGAATCCGATCCGGCTCGGCGGCGGCGTCGATGATGACTCCCCGTCCCGTGCGGGCGCAGGCCACCACGAATGCGTTGTTGGCGTACTCGCCCACCAATGCCGCCCTGGTAAGGATGGTGCCATTGTCGAAGGTCCAACTCATTGCGGCGACTCTAGCGAGATGGATCACCGGTTACATGAGATTGAATCGTATTCTCGCGGTTTTCGGGGAATCTCAACGTTCTTGGGGCACAGGGCGCCACATACGGTGCCCTGATCCTCAGGTTTGTGGCGCCGGTGGTGGTGCGGTGTTCCTCAGGTTTGTGGCGCCGGTGGTGGTGCGGTGTTCCTCAGGTTCGGTAGAGGCGGTCGTAGGCGGCGAACATGGCTTCGGCGTCGGTCTTGGCCACCAGCACGCTGACACCGGGTCGGGACCTTGCGTCTCGCAGCGCCTTCACGATCTCGCCGGGCTCGATCCGCTCGGCCGTCACACCGAAACCGCCGGCCACCGCGGCCAGGTCCTGGTCGTGGGGGGTCACGAAGAGTTCACGACCCTGCGCGTATGCGTCCTCCACGCCGGACTCCCGGAGCGATCGGAGGTAGGGGAGCATCGCGAAGATGGCGCCCCCGCCGTTGTCGAGCACGACGATCGACAGATCCACCCCCAACGCCCGGGCAGTGGTCAGCGATCCGGCATCGTGGAGGAAGGTGAGGTCCCCCACCACGGCGGTCACCCGCCTTCCGAAGCCCAAGGCGGCGCCGGCCGCCGACGCCAGGGTGCCGTCGATGCCGCTCGCGCCCCTATTCCCGAACACGGCCACGCCACCACCGGGCTCCAGCATGGCGTTCACGTGGCGCACGGGCATGCTGGAACCCGCCCAGACCAGGGCCTCGTTGTCGAGCACCTCTGCGGTGATGGCCAGTTCGGTGTCAGGGTGGTGGGAACGCTCGTACCGGCGGCGCTCGCGGACGCGCAGTTCGGCGGTACGCCAGGCATGGGTCCAGCCGCTGTCGACCGGCGACGGCGACACCCGGTCGATGAGCGGCGCGATCGGATCACGCAGGACCGCCTCCGGACCGGGCGCCCTCCACCGGAAGTCCGGATCCAGGACGATCTCCGGTGCCTGAAGCCCTTCGAGCCAGTTCTGGGTAAGCGTGCCCGTGGGGAGGCCGCCGATTCGGATCACCGCATCAGGGGTATGGCGGGTCGCGAAGGCTCGGTCCCCGACCAGCATGTCACCGGCGGTCACCAGGTTCTCGCCGTCACGGTTCCGCAGACCCGACATTCCGTCGGCCAGGATCGGCCATCCGCATCGTGCCGCCAACCGATGCACGGCGTCGCGTTCGGTCTGGTCGGTCGCTCTGGGACCCACCACGATCACGCCGGCGCCGGCCCGGTCCATGAAGCCCTCCAGCCTCTCCATCGACGATCCGAGCACCCGCTCGCCCCGGGATTCCGGGAGCGACATCTCGAAGGATGGTCTGGTGTCGCGCCGCGCCGGTGGCTCCAGGGGCTTGTCGAACGGGACATTCACATGTACCGGCCCGGCATCGGGCGGGCAGGCGGCCTCCAGCACGCGCAACACCTCGCCGGCCACCCACTCCGGATCGCACTCGTGTGCCACCGGAAGGCAGGCGGAGGCGCGCACCGCCGAGCCGTAGAGCCCGACCTGGTTGATGGTCTGTGGAGCGTCCCGATCCAGGAAACCGGGCGGGCGATCGGCGGTGACGACCACCAGCGGCACCCGACCCCGATCGGCCTCCACCACCGCCGGTAGGTAGTTGGCGGCCGCCGATCCGGAGGTGCAGACAACTGCGGCCGGCTTTCCGGTCGCCTTGGCCAGCCCCAAGGCCGTGAACCCGGCGGAACGCTCATCGAGCACGATCCTGGCGGGTGGGCCCTCATCGGTCACCGCTAGTGCCAGCGGTGTGGAGCGGGAGCCCGGAGAGATGATCACGCCGGCCACGCCTCCCTTGACCAGGGCGGCAGCCAGGGCGTCGGCGGTGGCGTAGCTCCGCCACCTGTGGTCGGTCATCCCGGCGAGAGACGGGAGCAGGGCGCCCAGCTTCAGATCGGTCTCGCGGAGTTCCTCTTCCGGCTGCGATGCCGATACGACTCCTGCGCCGGCGAACAGGCTGGTCCGGTTGCCGTCGATCAGGCAGGAGCGTAGGGCGGCATGAAACTCGCCGTTCCCGGACAGGTCGCAGTAGCCCACCGGCCCGGCGTACCAACCCCGGTCGAAAGGTTCTTGGGCGACGATCCAGCTCGTGGCATGGTCCCGAGGCAGACCTCCGACCGCCGGGGTGGGATGGAGGGAGCCCACCACGTCCAGCACGCCGGTTCCGACCGGCGCCACCGCGCTGATCCGGGTAGCGAGATGGAGGATGCCGGGCAACTCGAGGATGCTGGTCGGTTCCGGGGGGTCCAGCGCGAAGCCACGGTCCGACAGCCGGCGCATGAGCTCGGCGCGAACGTGGGCGTGTTCCTCAAGCTCCTTCGGATCGTTCAGGAGAACGTGTGCGAGACGCTGGTCCTCCGACCCGGACGACCCCCGCGGTGCGGTTCCGGCCAGGGCGAGCGCCTCGACCGTCAACCCTTCGACCCGGGCGAGCAGCTCGGGAGTGGCACCGCAGAACACTGCGCCTCCGGGTCGGGCGAATGCGAAGACCGCGCAGGCGCCGTGGATCTGGCGCAGGGCGGCTAGGAAGGGCCCGAGTGCCGGCTGGTGATCGACGTCCACCCTGCGGGCGAGGGTCACCTTCGTCAGACCCCCCTCGCGAATCAACCGGATCGCTTGCGCGGCCCCGGCCAGGTATCCGGGATCGTGCAGGTCCATGTCGTCGGCTCGCCGGTCTCCCGTCACCCTGGGAGTGACTCGCGCCGGCGCCATGCGGCGGGCGGCCCTGATCCTCCCCAGCAGCGCTCCGGCGACCGTGGCCGGATGGGCGTCGGCCTGAACCTCGGTAGCCGCTATCCACACCCGGTTGCCCGGGTGCCGCTGGATGTAGGCCAGGTCGGGAAGCACGAGACGGCCCGCCGGGAATCCTGGCCATCCGCTGTCGGGAGTGAAGGAGAAGCCCCCGATCAGGAGCGGGGCACGGTCCGCTCCGTCGACCGCCACCTGGTGAGTACGGCTCGCCAGATCCCGCACGGCGGCCGAGGCGGTCCCGAACCGTCCGGCGTCCGCCGGGGTTCCGATGATGTGTGCCTCACCGGTGGCCGCCATGGCGAAGCCCCGGTCCGGCATCTCCCAGTAGGCGAACGGAGGCCCCGCTTGCAGCGATACGGCGAGCGCATCCGTCTCCTTCGCAGGCGCCGCCAGGGTGACGATCGAGGGACGTCCCGAAACGCCGGCCCGCGCGGCGGCGCGCGCCACGCGTTGCTCCAGCCGTCCGCGATCGCTCATCGCCACTCGGTGTGGATCACCAGTTGACGTTCCTCGATGTCCTCCAAGGCCTTGACCAGGGCCGCGTCTTCCGAGTCGTCCAGCCGTTCCTTCACCCGGGTGATCACCGTGTGGTGGAAGTGCTGCGCGACCAGACGGGTGATGTGGATCACGAGGGTCCGGAACATCTCGGCCAGCTCGACGGGCCGGTCCGGCCGGCTGTCGCGGACGTGGTCGTTGAACAGGTCGATAGCCCCGTCTACCACGCTCTCCACCGATGTGGCATGCCGGGCCGCCAGGGCCGCCAGGGCGTCCAGGGGGAACCCGGCCTCGAGCAACGACATGCCGGCAGCCAGCATCGGCGCCACATCGGGAGCGAATCGTTCCTCATGTCCGTCGCCAAGCGGTTGGATGAGGCCGGCCGACACCGCTATGTCCACCAGATGGGGGGGAAGTCCGGAGCGCTCGGCCAGCTCGGCCCGCTCCAGACCGACAGTGGCCCCGGCCAGCGACTCCAGCAGCGGATGCCCGGACTCGTCCAGCAGGCGCTTGATCTGGGCCAGGGTGAAGCCATCATCGGCGAGGGCTCGGATGGTTCGCAACCTGGTCAGGTGGGCGCCGCCGTACACCACCGCGCGGCCCTCCCGATCGGTGGGGGGCAGGAGCCCCATCCCCTGGTAGTAGCGGACGGTGTCGACCCCGACCCCTGCCTCGGCGGCGAGTCGCTCCACCCGGTAGGTCGTAGGGTTGCCAGCCATAGCGCCCACTCTAGGAGTGATCGCTCGCATCTTTATCCTCGATGCGGTCAGCCGGGCGCCAGGAAACGTTCAGCCGGCCCGATGGTCGGTTATGAAACCCCAGGCCTGGTCATCGCAGGCCAGATGCCCCGATCTTTCAGCACTCGCCCATTCCCAGCGACTCCTCCGCCCGGTCGAGTCTCTGGCCTCCCACGAGAACCGGGGCGAACAGGTCTCCGTAGCGGGATGTCCGGTCCCATATCGTGGCGATGGTGAAGCCGGCAGGGTCGATGGAATCCACCTCGTCCCATCGGAGCGGGGTGGACACAGGCGCTCCGGGGCGCGGCCGCACCGAGTATGCCGCCGCGATGGTGGCGCCGGCCCGGTTCTGCCCGGAGTCGATGTACACCTTGCCCGCACGGTTGGGGATGTGGCGATCCATGGTCACATCGTCCGGGTTGGCGATGGCCAGCAGCTGGCCGAGTCGCTGAACGAATGTCCGCACGCGTGCGTAGTCGGCGCCCGGGTCGAGCGGTACGTAGACGTGGATCCCCCTCGACCCGGAGGTCTTCGGGTAGCCCTTCAGCCGCAGATGATCGAGAGCTTCCCGGAGGAGGCCGGCGACCGCCACCACCTGGTCCCAGCTCGATCCCGCCGCGGGATCGAGATCGAACACCGCGAAGTCGGGGGTGTGGAGGGACGCGACCCGCGACAGCCAGGGGTGGATCTCGATGCAACCCATGTTGGCGAGCCACATCAGGGACTCGGGGCGGTCGGCGGTGACGTAATCGATCACCCTGCCCCGATGGGCCGAGTCGATCGGGACGAGCGGCATCCAGGCCGGCTGGTGGCCGGGGGCCTGCTTCTCGTAGAAGGAGTCGGCCTCGGCGCCGTCGGGGAACCGGGCCATGACGATCGCCCGATCCTCCAGATGGGGGAGGAGGAGCGGCGCGATGGAGGCGTAGTAGGAGATCAGGTCGCCCTTGGTGTAGCCGTCGGGAAAGAACTGCTTGTCGAGGTTGGACAGCCGCAACGGCTGGTCGTAGCCGACCAGGGCGTGCCGGTCGTCGGCCTCCACGGCGCGGGGCGTGGTCGGGAAGGCCACCGCTCCGCTCGCGGCGGGCCGTCCGGGCGGTTCGGGATTGGTGACGGACATCAGCGCCTTCGTAATCTCCTCGCCGATCCGGCGATGCGACGGCTCGTCGCGGGACTCGGAGATGACGGTCATCCGGAAGCCGGCCCGGTACGCCGCCTCGATCAGGGGTGTGGCCCGTAGATCGCCCCGGCCGTAGGGGAGATGGCGGATCTCGCCGGTCTGGTCGTACAGGACATCGCTGAACTGGGTATGGAGTGGATCGATCTTCCACCCGGTGAAGTTCTCCCGCAGGAATCCGAGCACGGTCTCGAATGCCTCGACCGATCGGAGGCCTCCGCCGCTGATGGCGTGGACGTGCGCCCAGTCGATGACCGGCCGCACGAACGGGTACTCCGCCCCGAGGAGCGCGATGTCGCCGAGGCTCCCCATCTGTGAGGCACGCCCGGTGGTCTCGAGGCCCAGGCCGACCCCGAGGTCGGACACCTTGGTGGCCAGGTGATCGAGATGGCGCCGTATGGTGTCCATCAGGAAGGCCGGCTCCTCCCTGCGCCGCCCGCCCGGATGGACCACCACCACCCGGGCGTCCATCTCGGCGGCCAGCTTCATCGTGTGCTCGATCGCTCCCCGGCATTTCCGGGCCCGGTCCTCGTCGGTGATGGTCAGGACGGCGAAATAGGGGGCATGGATGGAGAGCGGGATCCCTCGTTCGGCCGCCTCCTTCCCGAAGGTGCTGCATCGTCGTTCGTTCCATGGGAAGGACTTGGTGAACGCCAACTCGAAGGCCTGGTAGCCCTGCTCCGACAACCCGTCCAGGAACTCCCCATCGGGCATCCCTGCCGGGGGCAGCCCCGAGTATCCGAACGTGATCACCAGGCCAGCCTATCGGTCCCGAACGCGGTGGAGGGAGGCTGATGGATGGCCCGGTGATCGCTACCCTTCCGGTGGGCCTGTAGCTCAGTAGGCAGAGCAGCGGACTTTTAATCCGAAGGTCGCGGGTTCGATTCCCGCCGGGCCCACAACGTTCCGGGTAGCTTCTTACCGTATCAGCAACCTCTAAAGCCCCAGTTCAAAGGCATTTCTGACAGTTTTTGATCTACCCGCGACGGTCGGTCAGCACTACGTCAAGTGCTGCTTGACATCCCGCTCCGTTCCGAGTAGTTTCAGCCTACTGTGGGATATATAGTGGGATACCAAGGAGAGGGAATTGCCCAAGAGAACAGCTGCATGGGTGCGTTCAGTCACCAAACCAGGCAAATACAGCGACCTTCACGGCCTGATGCTCCGTGTCCAACCGTCGGGTTCCAAACAATGGATCTGGCGAGGAACCGTCGCGGGGCGCCGACGCGACCTCGGGTTGGGTGGCTACCCCTATGTGACCCTGGCCGAGGCACGAGCCAGAGCCTTCGAGTACCGAAAAACGGCCAGAGCGGGCAATGACCCGACCAGGCTGTACTCAGAAGGGATCCCTACGTTTACCGCCGCGGCTGAGGCCGTGATCGCCTTGCATGCGGGTAAATGGAAGCCGGGCGGCAAGTCCGAGGGCCAGTGGCGTTCCAGCCTGACTACCTATGCCACGCCGGTGATCGGCACCAAAGGAGTGGATGAGATCACCACTGCGGATGTAATGGCTTGCCTGGCGCCGATCTGGACCACCAAAGCTGAGACAGCGAAGCGGGTACGACAGCGGATCAGCGCGATCATGAAATGGGCGATCGCTGAAGGTCACCGCACTGACAACCCGGCAGGCGACGCGGTGGTGGCGGCGCTACCGAGACAGAACGGCGGCAAGAACCATCACCGCGCGTTGCCACATCGAGGGGTGGGCGACGCGTTGGTTAAGGTGAGGGAGTCTGGGTATTCGCCGATGGTACGGTTGGCGTTCGAGTTCCTAGTGTTAACGGCGGCACGGTCGGCCGAGGTTAGGGGTGCGGTCTGGTCGGAAATCAGCCTCGAGGAGGCTACGTGGACGATCCCGGCGGGAAGGATGAAAGCAGCCCGCGAGCACAGGGTGCCGCTATCGGACCCGGCAGTTGAGGTGCTGTCCCAAGCCCGCCGCCACTCGGATGGCAGCAACTGGGTGTTCCCGGCGGAGTCCGGTGGCGAGATCCCATCATGGGTTCTAACCAAACTACCTGTACGTCTCAAGTTGGATGGCACCCTGCACGGGATGAGAAGCTCGTTCCGCGACTGGTGCGGCGAGAAAGGCGTTGCCCGTGAGCTTGCCGAAGCATGTCTGGCGCATCGGATCGGCTCGGCCGCCGAGCAAGCATACGCACGCAGTGACCTGCTGAGGCGGCGCCGCGTAATCATGAAGGACTGGGCCTGGTACGTCACCGCCACGGGGACCTGACCGGCGTCGATCATCCGCGTCCGGACCGGACGCGGATGATATCACGTACCTCCGGTTCGGACGGTGCTGTCCGACGCCGACGACAACGTACAAACGATCATCCGCTACGGTGTCACCAACTACAACGGCGCCGGAGATACTTAGCCGGATAACAAATCGCCAAGTGTCCAAAAGCGGGAGCAACTCCACTCCAGTCTATGGAGGCTCCGCCTGGCTGTGGGTGGCAGGATTCGTGACGGAAGGAAGCAGCTGATGTTCGGCTGTACACGAGATAGTGTCGTGGTAAGCCCTTCTCACTCTCTCCGCTTCTGTCTCGGTGTGGTTCGGGTGATGTTTGCGCTGTCCAATTTTTTTGGGTTCCGCGGGTTGAGGAGGCGTTAGGCCAATAGCCACGGTGACACCGGTCGCTATGGTCAATGGCCGGGGGAAGACCTTCACGAAGGGCGAGGTCCAGAACGCGCTGTTCTTCGTGTACGTGAGCTTCTACAAGGATCCGATCACGGTCAACTACAAAGTCGAGCAGGAGGGCGGCGGCGATTTCATCAACGAGGTCGCCTCGTGCACCCTCCAGATCTCGGGACATCTGAAAGCACCCATCTGCTGGTAACCATCATCAACGACGGCGTGCGCGAGCCTGACGGTAGGATCAGGTTGAACCATCTTGCCCGGCACCGGCCAAAAAGCCGGAAGTTCGCATCTGCACCAGTCAAGCGTCGGTTGTCAAGGACGACGACACCCTCACGGTCTCCTTCGCGGGGCAAAACCTGACGATGGTCCAGGGCTCGGGCCCCACCTATTCGGCGAAGCTGCCGGTGGAGCCGGCGCCCTACCAGGACATCACCACGGTGTCGCTGAGCGTCGGCGCGGGCCTAGAGGCTCCGTGGAACGCGACCGACGGCAGCGACCACTCGGCGGCGAGCAGCATCTCCGTCACGATACCGGCCAACGCCAACGCGTCAGGCGACTTTCGCACCGACGGCTCGACGCCCAGCCTGGTTGTTCGATCATCCTCTCCCGATACAACCCGGATGACCGATGCCACGGGCATGAGTTGGTGAGAGTCTCGCAAGGGTTCGGGCGGGGATTGCGTTGTCCTCCCGAGCTATTCAAGCGGCGGGGAGGGTTCAGGATGGCAGGTGATGGACCGTGCGTTATCCATCCGGATTGCGTAGTGGTGGACGGGTCCACACCAAGCCCAGAGCGGCGGCTCGGTTGCGGAAGAAGACCGACCACCAGGCCCAGCGGAAGGCCCAGAGCAAGGAGGGGATAACCCGGTGGCGGCGGTAGTGGTCACTGGCATCGTCACCACCGTGAGGGTGAGGTTGGACCGTCCCGCATGGACCGGGCTATGGCTCGGAATCGGATTCATGCTGTCGCTCCCCGTGGCCATCCTCCTGGTGACGGCGGCAGTTTCGGCGGGCCTTTTCGGTCTGGCGGGGAGTTGAGGATGGGATTTACCAATTGCGAGATAACCATCGGGCGAGAATCCTCGGAGGGCACACTATGCACCTCTGCTTCCTGAGGAGACGGCGGAGATTGGCGATCCTCGTTACTTCCACGCCTTGGTCAGCATCGAGGGTGAACCAGAGGAGGGCCGATCCGCCCGGGTAGTTCTTGACGCTGAGGAGCGGGGCGAGAAGGCCGGGGAGGTTTATGGTGTGATCAGAGTTGACCGCGTGGTGGTCCTGAGGATCGCCCGGAAAGTGTCCGGGAGAGCCAGAGCAACGGACCCCCTTAGGGCCTAGGAGGGCCTGGATTCTCCCGGCTCGTTCTTGAGTCGGCCGATCTCGTTGCGGAGCATCACAATCTGATCCTTGTTCCACCGGTCCGCGTCGATCAGGTCCTTGATACGCCGCTCCCAGCGGTCGGGCCGGTACTCCCCGAGCGCGAAGGCGAGAGCGCTGACGCGTTGCTCGTACTCGTTGAGGCGGAGCTCGTGCTCCTGGAGCTTCTGGAACGCGAACGCGAGAGTGTTCAGGCGCCGTTTGAAGCGCCGCTCCTGGAGCTTCTGGCGGTCTGGTAGGAGGCGGGAGAGAATGGCGCGTCTCATGAGATTGCTCCTCTCAGGCGGAGGAACCGCTCCCGCTGGGCGGTGGGGTAAGGAGTAAACCCTTGGAGCGGAGCGGTTCCAAGTAGGAGGGTATCTCTCCGGCCCTGGACCCGATCCTGTGCTCCAACACCGGCAACCTTGTGTCTTGAACCCGGAGAGGTACCCGGCGCGGGATGATAGCGGAAACTCTCAGAATGGGACCAGGAGGGGCCTAGGAGGCCTCAGGAAGGCCAGGACGGGATCGGATGGCTAACCGGGGATGCACGCAAGCGCGAGGGAATCGATCCTAAGGGCCTCTGAGAGCGCGGGAGTGGGTGCTCGGTACGGTGTGAGTACGTTGAGCAGTACGCCTAGCGGGACATATAGCCTCTGACCTAGGCATATAGCGGGCATTGGTGATTACGGATGACAGCGACGTCGAGGGCTTGGAGCGGTTCTTTGTGAACACCGCATGTTTGCTGCTGCCCCCCACCCCTCGCAAGACGGTGTGGAGTTCCCCCATTTTGAATCGCCCCGGATGCTCCTATGTTTCCCGGAGACTTAAGTGTCCGAAAAGGCGGGGCAACTCCAAACCACGCATAGGTGATTCCGGTATAATTCGCCGATGACTACCCAACCCGTCACCAACCACGCTCAACTACGAGCCGTGTACCGCCAACCCGGGCCGAGAGCAGCGCAGAAAGTCCTCGACCACCTTGACCACCACTGCCAACGCTTCATCCAGCTCTCACCCTTTTGCGTCCTCAGTTCCACCAACGGAGACGGCCGCGCCGACGCCTCTCCGCGAGGCGACCCGCCTGGCTTCGTCAAAATCCTCGATGCTCGGACACTGCTGATCCCCGACCGCCCAGGCAACAACCAAGTCGACACACTACAAAACGTTCTCCACCACCCCACCGTCGGACTGCTCTTCTTCGTGCCTGGTATGAACGAAACATTACGAGTGTGCGGCACCGCCCAAATCGTCACTGACCTAGACCTTATCAACAACCTGGAAGTAGCTGGTAGAAGACCACAGTCCGCGCTCAAGATCACCGTCAAAGACGCCTTCCTCCACTGCGGACGAGCCCTCATCCGATCCCGCCTATGGGACCCCACCATCCAAATCGACCGGACGACCTACCCCACCTACGGACAAGTACTCGCCGACCAGATCGCTGGTGCCGACGCCGCCAAGATCGACGAAGACGAGGACAAAGCGAACCGTGACCGCCTCTACTGAGAAAGACCGGACAAGGTCCAGGCCCCAAAAGCAGGAACGCTTCCGGCGGGCCGTGGCCGTTTCCATCGCGGTAATGTATGTCTCCTGTGGGCGGACCCAGATGGAAGGAGGTTTCTGACAACGTAGGCTCCCGGCCCATTGCTGGCAGCGGGATTGTTGCTGTTCCTAACTGCCGTGGCCGCGCAGACCACCAGGGACGGTTCTCCTACGGATCTGTTCACAGTCGAGGAGAGTCGCCTCAATGGTGGTGGTATTCGACAGCGACCGGAACATACAGGTCGGTGTCGGTTTCTGATCCGTACGCGGATATCGTCTCTCACGACGGTGCTGCGTTTGCCGCCACTTGGACGCGGGAGCTGCCCTTGGGCCGTGCTCAAGACGCCTCATGGGATTGACCACCCGTGAGTGGTAGAGGTTGCGAGACGCTTCCAGCTACGCTCAGTTGAGCGAATAGGGCGGATAATCGTCGACGAGCAGCATCGAGTAGGTCCACAATCGTGCATCGACGCGCACCCAGCCCGCTGCGAGCCGGAATAGCCCTTCGGGCCATCGGCCCGTGAAGACTATCGCCACGTAACCGAGCACTGCTGCGATAGCGGAGAGCGCCCAGGCGGCACCGGAGAAGACAGCGCCCGGGATCAGGATGGCGCCGAGACCGAGTTGGAGGATCCAGACCCACAAGGGGAAGGACACCCCCATCATTCCCAGCAGGGTCAGCCATGCGAATGGCACTATGAACCGGAACAGGATCATCAACCGGTTCCGATCTCCGAGGTTCGGTGAGATACTCACCGAGATCCCCGCTCCTCCCGGATCCTCGACCGATCCTTTGAAATCGAACGGGGGAAACTTGTCCGTTACACACCACAAGTAGGAGAACGTGCGTGCCCGGTAGCGTATGTAACTCGCATGGAAGGCCGCGATCCGAGGCGGCAGCTTGCCTGTGGCAAGCACGGTGACCCAGGCCACGATTGCGGTGATGCTGGCCACTACGTTCAGCACAGCGTGCAACACGATCCAGTGGGGAATCACGAAGATCCAGTGCACTAGCGGACGCCAGTTTGCCATCCGATCCGGTTGCTCTATCTCGATTATCGCCGGGTAACTCATGAGGGCATCGTACCAGACCAGACAGCAGCTTCGGGACTCTTCGAACTCGGCCAACTCGAATACGGACCCTACAACTCCGGCGGTGCAACAGCTTGACCGGTAATGCGAGTCAAGAACGCCTCTATGACGGTGTCAATCATATACCACACTGCGGGCCCGACGCGACGAGTGGATTAGACGCGGGAGGGAGGGAGGGGCGACGCTGTGGTATCCGAAGCCTCGGCGGCCTATGATCGCATCGTGAGGTTGTGCCTTCCGATGCTCGGTTGACGGCAGAATATAAGACACGCTGGGGAAAGGGACCGGGAAACCCCCTGCGACCGGACCAAGCCCGGCTGGAAGGGGCCCTTTGCCAGGATACCAACGACTTACCGGTCGGTTGGGCCACCGCCGGCGCCAACCGCCACGACAGCAATCCTGTTTCGCCCCCACCCTTGAAGCTGTCAGAAACCGTGGTCTGCTATCCGAAGTAGAGAACTCTGCCCTAGACCAGGGCTATGACAGCAAACCGGTGCAGGCTCTCTGAGCCGCCCCGGGTTTACCGGAGAGTGAGGTGATATCGGGGTGATGGTGACCGGGTTTTTCGGAGTCAGCTCACTTGGATGAGTGGTGTGACGGTCAGGTTGTTGTCGTGGTGGATTCTCTCGTATTCGATCGGGGTTCGCATCTTGAGGGCGGTGTGGCGTCGTTGCCGGTTGTGGAAGATCTCGAGGTATTCGGAGATGGCGTTGGCCAGCTCGATTCGGGTGCGCCATCGTTGCCGGTCGAGGAGTTCGACCTGCATCCGCAACCTAGAACGACTCCATCACGGCGTATCGAAGCAGTCCCCGACTGATCCCATGCACGGGACGAGCCCGGACTGGTGCGCCCGGTCCGTGAACGCCCAGGAGGTGTAGGGGGTGCCCTGGTCTGAGTGGATCACCGTCTCAGGGTCCGGTTGGCGGTTTTGGATAGCCATGCCCAGGGCGGAGGTGACCAGGCCCGAGGTGGCGGAGCGGTCGATGGACCAGCCGACGACGCGGCGGCTGAACACGTCGAGGACGACAGCGCAGTAGATCTTGCCTTCTCGGGTTGGGTGTTCGGTGTAGGGGTCGGACCGGGGCGCCCTGTCAGTTTCTGGCCCTGCGCGAATACGTGGGTGCGGGGGCCTGAAATCCTTGGTTTGGGGGTGAGGCCTCGCTGAAATCGGTGAAGTACCAGTTCGCCGATGCCAGGAGGCCTCGATGTCTGATGTTATGTCCGTTCGCTTGTGGTTGGGTGGTGTTCGGGTGCTGGGTGTGGCGGTCGATACGGTTGACCGCCTGGAGGTGGAGGTGGAGTCGTCTCGGGAGTGGTCGCGGTGCCCGTATTGCGGGTTCCGCTGCCGTCGGGTGTGGGATCGGCGGGTCAAGCGGGTCCGCGACCTTGGGGTGTCGGGCCGGCGGACGACGCTGGTGTGGCGGCGTCGGCGGTTCGTGTGCGGCAACTGTGGGGAGCGGCACCTCGAGGAGCATGACCAGTTTCAGGGGAGTCTCACCCGGCGGCTTTCTCGCCGGCTGGTGGAGGACGCCCGGGCGATGTCGATTAGGGCGGTGGCTCGCCGTCATGGGGTGGGTTGGCATCGAATCATGGCGTTGGTGAGAGCCCATTCGGCTCGGGTCGCGAAGCGGCGTCGGGTCCGGCCGTGTCGGGTGTTGTTGGTGGACGAGACGTCGATTCGGCGTCGTCACCGGTATGTGACCGTGGTTGCGTGTGGGGACACCAAACAGGTGTTGGCGATGATCCCAGGACGCACGAAAGGGTCTCTGAGCAGGTTCTTTAGGGAACAGGGGCCGGACTGGTGCCAGGGGGTGGAGATCGTCGTCACAGACGGTTCACGGTCTTACCAAGCTGCGATTAGCCAATACCTGCCCGACGCCCGCCACGTCCTGGATCGCTTCCATGTGGTTCGCTGGTTCACCGAAGGCTTGACTCTGGTAAGACGAGAACTCCAACGCCGCGACCCCGACCAGACACCCCCAGCATTCGAGCCGGACCTGTTCCGAGCGCGCTTCACCCTGCTGCGGAGAGAAGACCATCTCACCGACGCCCACCGCAAGCATCTGGAGACACTGTTCGAGGCTTACCCTCGGCTCAAGACGGCGTGGGATGCTCTCCAAGAGCTCTACAGCATCTACGAAGCCGACGACCTCCAAGGAGCCAACCAGGCGCTCGCCCGGTTCGCTGACCTCTACGACAGCGGCCAGATCCCCGAATACCACGACGTTGTGGACACGATCATTTCCTGGGGAGAAGAAATCTTGGCCTACCACAGCGCCCGACGGGTCACCAACGGACCCATCGAAGGGATCAACAACCTCCTACAAGTCCTACGACGCGTCGCTCACGGGTTCACGAACCCCGACAACTACGCAGCCCGCGGCATCCTCGTAAGATGACCCCCACACCGGCTACAGCACCCAAAACCCACGAAATCGCGCAGCCTCCAGTTTCTCGGCTGGTGGGTTTCCCCGGCCCGCCCTCGTGATGCGGACGTGCAACTTCCGCTGCATCCGGCTCTCCATGCGTTCATGCCGCTGTTGTGGTTGTGCTCTCCCAGGGTGTTGGTATCTTGGTGCCCCGGTAGCGGTAGCGCACTACGGCGAACCGGTTTGGTCGGAACATTTCGATCCTCCCGGCGCTGATCTCCCATCCTGGGAGGTAGCGGCGGACCAGGGTGTGCGTGTTCAGTCCGAGGTGTCGTTTCTTCAACCATCCGACGATGCGCCAGAAGGCGTAGTGGTCGAGGTAGCCG
Source organism: Candidatus Spongiisocius sp. (assembly GCF_965221825.1). Lineage (GTDB taxonomy): Bacteria > Actinomycetota > Acidimicrobiia > Spongiisociales > Spongiisociaceae > Spongiisocius. Next base: position 1,747,770 of record NZ_OZ244917.1, on the reverse strand, counting down.
AAGGTTCGTTTTGATACTCCGTGACGGAACCAGTTGTTGCACCAGCCCCGCAGCACCGGGTTTAGTCGGCGTAGCAGGTCTGAGAGCGTTCGATGATGTCTGCGGCGGGTGAGCCGCCGGACCTTGCCCACAATCGAAGCGAGTGACTTCTTGGAGGGGTAGGTGTAGACGGCCTTCTTGTTGGCTCGGCTCCTCCGGGCCCGGCGTTGGATATGCCAGCCCAAGAAGTCGAATCCCTCGTCTATGTGGCAGGCCCTTGTCTTGTCAGCCGATAGGCGCAAACCCATCGGTGCTAGCACCGCCGCTATTTCGTCCCGGAGTGCTTCAGCGTCGTTGCGGGTTCCGCGGACCATGATCACGAAGTCGTGCTGGGTAGCGGACGAGGCGCATGAGTGGTTCCCCGGCCCTGTGACGCTTGGCACGTGTCCATTCCGGTCCGAGCGCTTCCCATTTCTGGGTGAAGTACTCGTCGAGGACGGATAGGGCGATGTTGGCTAACAGCGGTGACAGAATGCCGCCTTGGGGTGTGCCGGTGATGGTCCGGTGTCGGCTGCCGTCCTCGGAGAGGACACCAGCTTTGAGGAACGCCTTCACCAGCCGCAGGACACGTTTGTCTCCGATGCGGTCTCGTATCCGGTCCATGAGGGCCGTGTGGTCGATCGTATCGAAACATGCTTCGATGTCTCCCTCGAACACCCACTCGTAGTTGCGGGTTGGTGACCCGAGGAAGTGAATCTCAGCGATAGCGTCCTGCGCCCGGCGCTTCGGGCGGAAACCATACGAGCATGGTTTGAAATCCGCCTCGAAGATCGGCTCTAGCACCAGCTTCAACGAGGCTTGCACAACCCGGTCGGCAGTAGTCGGGATTCCCAGAGATCGGATATTGCCCGAACTCTTGGGGATCGTCTTCTGCCGCACCCGTTGGGGAACGAACCGGCGAGCCTTGAGATCATCCCGCAGCCCGACCAACAATCGCTCAGCACGGGGAGGAAGAGAGCGGGGTATCACCCCGTCAACCCCTGCCGTTCGTGCGCCTCTGTTGCCCCGGACCCGACGCCACGCCGCAACGAGGAACGCCGGGTCATAGACAAGGTTGTATAGATCATCGAAGCAACGGCCCGTATCGGCCGTCGCCCATCGGTGCAGCTTCGTCTGCATCACACGTACCCGCCGCTCAGCCTCCGAAGAGCCGGGCCACGGTGCGCCGGTATTCACCAGCGACCTCCGTGATCAACACGTCTGCTGCGAACACACTGGACCCCTTCGCCATGTGACCGGCTTTCCCGATCTCGGACTACTACGGGTCCTCCGCCCCACCCCACCGGCATCAGCCGGCAACGGACCTTTCCTACCAACCGGTGAGATACCGACCGGTGAGGAACCGGAGGGATGGTTCCCACACTCGGTTTCCAACCGTTCGACAGGGTCGGTGCCCAACTATGCCCCTGCAACATCGCCATGGCTACGCCGCAGGCCTTCACCATGGCCTCCCGACCGGCGACATCTACCGGCCACAGAGTCACCCACACGGCATCGCCTTGCGGGTGTGCATCGCTACGCGGCCCTGATCCGCCAGGTTCGAGCCGCTGGGTCTCTTGAGGAGCTTTCGGTCGCTGGTTCCTCACGTACACCTTTCTGTCTCGCTAGCCGGACCCGGACCATCTGGCGATACTGATCCGTTCCGTCGTTGTCAGGGCTGCTTCCCACCCGAACCCCCCGTTCCAGGGGTTCAGGCTGCCCCCAGCTTCAACGTGCCCGCTGCGACGGGCACAAGGCGGTGGCCTCCCACCACCGCACGATTGGTCAGCGCCTCGTGGCGCTCGATATCGGTGACCCACAGCTGGTCGGGTCCGTGGCGGGCGAAGTCGCGGTCTACTAGGTCCGCTGGGGTATCCGCGGGACTGATTCGCCGCCGTCTGGGACCTCGGCTCCCGCTCAGACCCTGTAGGCCGGCTCTGCGCATGAGCATCGCCACCGCGTTGTGCCCCACGGTGATCCCATAACCCAACCTCAACTCGGCGTGCACTCTCGGTGCCCCATAGGTCCCGCGGGCCTGCTGGCAGATGCTGGTGGATGAGATCAGTCAACCACGCATGGCGGATGCCCCGAGCTGACGGTGGGCGGTTTCTCCACTCGTAGAACCCCGACTCCGACACCCCGAGCACACGGCAAGCCACCCGAGTAGGCAGCCCCTCGCCCCTCATGGTTTGGATCGCTTCGTACCGTCCCCTGCGGTCACCACCTGGGCTTTCAGCAGCTCATTGGCACGCTTGGTCACTGCCAGCTCGGTCTCCAACTCGACGATCCTACGGCGAGCGGCTCGCAGCTCTTCCTTCTCCGAAGACGTCAGGCCCGGTTCGGTGCCCCGGTCGATCGCGTCCTGGCGTCGCCAGTTGTAGATCGTTTGATCCGACACACCAAGATCAGCAGACAGTGACGCCACAGACCTTCCAGCAGCCAACAGATCCAAGACCTTGCGGCGGAACTCGGGTGGATAGCGATAGGGCATGAGACCCCACACCACCAATTCAAATATGCCGACTCCGGAAAACTGGGGTACCACCTGAGTGTCCACCAAATCGGGTCAACCTCAGGGTACTCTCCAACGGCGGAAAGCGCCAGAGCGGATCGAAGGGACCATCGTCGGCCGGCACGGCCGGTGGGGCGTGAAGCTCGACAGTGACGCCATGGACGTCCTATTCCAGACATGACGTAGCCTATGAAAGCTGGTGGGGATAGACCCGTCGGCTCCAATATGCGGGTATTGACCGAACAGGTTCCCCCGCCCCTCCCATACGCACATCCCTGGACGTGACCCAGCGCTATACCTTGTCGGTGTGCTGAACTCCGACTGGCTGCAGCAACCCTGGCGCGAGTCGAAGACGCCACAGCTGTGTCACGACCCGAACCCGTTGAAACATCTGCCGGTTCCCACATACGAACCGCACGACCCGACCCACAGCGGTGTCGTTGCGCTGACCCGTCACGCAGAAGCGGGCGCTGACGTCGAAGGTGCGCCGGTGTAGAGCCCGTGTAGTGTCGGATTTGGTACACTCTCGCTATGCCCTCTGACGAGCCCCAAGACGCCGCCGGTTCCACTGAGCGGCGCTTCGTCTACATCCTGACGAACGAGGCCATGCCCGGGCTCGTCAAGATCGGTATGGCCGAAGACCCTTACCAACGCGCCGCCGCCCTCTACACCACCGGTGTTCCACTCCCGTTCGAAATTGCTTACGCGGCCCTCGTCGATCACTCCAACCAGTGGGAGGCCGCCCTTCACAACGCGTTCTCCCCTTACCGTGTCAACTCCAGCCGGGAGTACTTCGAGATCGACCCCCACCAAGCGGTCGGTATCCTCGAGCTAGTTGCCATCGACGATCTCCCAGCATCAGACTGCCAACCATCCCCGATAGAAGACAGCGGAGCGCTGACCAGAGCTAAGAAAAAGCTTCCCCCGCTCAACTTCGACGACCTCGGAGCAGAGGCCGGAACCGTCCTCAAGTTCATCCAGCATCCCGATACCATCGCCAGTGTCGCTACGCATAAAAAGGTCGTTCTCACCCGCTACCCCGAAGGCTACCCTGGCCCCGGAACCGACAGCCTGCCTATCTCCCTCACACCCCTCACCGTCGGTCTCCGCAGCTTCCTCCGAGGCCGCCAACTCGCATCTCACCAGCCAAGCCCCTACTGGCTCCTACCTGACGGTCGCACCGTCCTGGAAGCCCACAAACAACTCCACTACCGGCCACCCGCCCTCGACTAGCCCCCCTCTATTGTGTTAGCTAAATGCCGCCGATGGGTGGGCAACACGGCTGGCGGGGTCGTCGCTGGCGGGTGCCGTTCTCACTACTCTCCCAGAAAGCGTACGAGGCGTCTAAGTTGGCTGACATCGATTGTTAAGTAATAACACTCTCTTGGCTTTTGATTTGCTGTCCTGGGAGGATTTGCACTCCCACATTTGGTGATTGAGGGTGCGCGTTCGGTTGATGACAGTGTCGTGGCCGCTGCTTTGGTCGATGTGTCCTCGTACTATACGACGCGCAGTTCATTGGCAGGGCGTCGCCGCTCCGGCGAGGGGACCTACGCATCATGGGTGAGGCCCTCGAGGCTGTTCGCGCGGTCAGCGAAATGCTTGTCGAACGGTTCGTTCTTCCTGCGGTGCACATGGCCGCGGCGGCTGGTCCGCAACGCTGTACGGTTGGGGCAGCGCCACGCGGGTTGTAGAAGCCGGCGGGCCGGCTCTGGACGGCACCGGTGGCTGAGCCAGCGAGCGCGTGGGTGTCGTGGGCGAGGAAGACTGGCAACGCTCGAACTTGGGATCGGCAGTTCCGATTTGAGAGTCCACCCAAGGCCGAGCGGGTCGTAGTCGACTCGCTGGCTAACGCTGATCGGCTTGTTGGTCGTGGTTCTTTTGAAGAGACCGCTCGTGTCCTCGCGTCCGACGGTGTGGCCCGGATCGACTTCACGTGGAGATGTGTGTTGGAAGCAGAGCGCAGCGCTCTGCACGGGGAACGGTCTCCGATCAGCTACCCGTGCGGTCTTAGGACGGAGAGCTCTATTTGGCTAAACCGCTCCAGTTTCCATACGAGGTCGAGGAGGCTTTAGCCCGTCGTTGCATGAGCCTCCACAGTTGTCCCAGGCACGTATCCGGCTCCTCGAACCCGAACCCGAACGCCTAGAGCCAACCGAAGAGGCCGCACCCAGAACCTAAATCAGCTAGAAGAGAACCCACCAACAGCGGCGACGCGAAACCCTCTCTTCCGCCACACCCCTGGACGTGACCATTCACAATCCCCGGATGACTCGTTGCTGGCTTCTACTATTGCGGCACCCGTGGGGAGGAGTGAGTGATGAGAATCCGGCGGGTCGACGCCCGTACGATGTCCAGGCTGGTGGCGGTCCCGCTGCTGCTCGTGCTCCTGGTGGCACCGGCCTGCACGACCGGGGACGAGGTTGAGCCCCATCTCGGCGACGGATCGCTGGGCCTCATCGAGGTGCTCAACGGCCGGCAGATACAGATCCGGGCCTTCTACACCAACGGGGGGGATCTGTCCCTGTTCGGCAACTCGGCGGAGATGGCCATCGTGTTCGCCGTCGAGGATTACGGTCCCATCAAGGGCCGCGGGGTCAACCTCGGTGCTGCGCTCGACGACACGTGCACAGCCGAAGGTGGTCTCGCCGGAGCCCAGGTCATCGTCGCCCAGGGCGACGTGGCCGGGGTCATCGGGACCAACTGCTCGATAGCGGCGGCCGAGGCGTCACCGCTCCTTACCAGAGCCGGGATGGTGCTCGTCTCCCCCGGCAACACCGCGCCGTCGCTCACGTCCGACCTGGCCGGCAACGAGGGGGCCAGCCACTTCCCGGGCTACTACCGGACGGCCCACAACGATCTCATCCAGGGCGAGTCCGTGGCTCATTTCCTCTACCGACAAGGCGTGACTACTGCGGCGGCGGTTCACGATGGCGGCCCCTACACGTTGGGCCTGGCGACCGCCTTTTCCGACGCGTTCGCAGAGCACGGCGGCACGATCACCGGTATCTGGGAGGTGGATCGCGAGGACGAGGATCTGGTCCCGGTCCTCACCGAGATCGCCGCCGGCGAGCCGGAGGCCCTGTTCTTCCCGATCTTCTGGCCGACGGGCGGTCACCTGGTGGAACAGGCCGCGGAGATACCAGGGTTCTCAGACATGGTGTTCGCCACCGCGGACGGATTGCTCAACGACAGTTTCCTGAGCCTGCCCCAGAGCGAGGGCACCTACGTCTCCGGTCCCGATTCCCGCTTCGGGGATAACACCAACCAGACCACCGGCCAGAGCGCCCCCCGCCTCCGGGCCCGGTACGAGGAGACGGCGGAAGGGTCGCCGACCGGTACGTACTGGGGCCACGCCTACGACGCCACGGTCCTGCTCCTAGATGCGATCAGCGCGGCCTCCTACGTGAGGTCGGATGATGGGGCCCTCGTGATCGACCGGGCCGGAATACGCGAGTACCTCGACAACCTGTCCGGATTCCAAGGTGTCACCGGGATTCTGAGTTGCGACGAGTTCGGAGACTGCGGCGCTTCCCGGGTCGTGATCCACGAGCATCTCGACTCCACCGACATCGAAGCCACCCGCCAGAGCGTGATCTACGAGGTCGGTCCCGACGACGGGTAGTCACGCGCCTCCCTAGCCGAGGCCTGACGCATCACCAAACGTCCCGTAGAGCGGGGCGGCGCGTACCGGGAGTTTGCGGCTCTCGCAGCAGGTCCCCAAGGCGTCGAACGGATTGGCAGGCCATCCGGCAGGGAAATCTACAGAATCTACAAGAACTCCCCCAATATCCCCAGAGGTTCGGATGGGCTGATCGCCACGATGGCTCATAACCCTTTCACTCCGACATTCGGTGCCCCACCCTTGGTGGTCGGTGACCGAGACCGGCTCGTCGACGAAATCGGTACCGCGCTGGAAACAGGGCCCCGACATCCTGCCTATACGACGCTGGCCACCGGCGATCGGGGTATGGGCAAGACGGTCCTGCTGAACGAGATAGAGGACATGGCCCACCGGAAGGGCTGGCGCGTTCTGGGCGCTACAGCTACAGATGGCCGGTTCATGGATGAACTCGCAGAAGGCGGTCTGATCCTGTTGCAGGAACTGCGCCCTGATCCGGATTCGATGACCGGAGGCCACGCCCAGATGCTGGGGATTGGCGGTGGGATGGAGAGAGTCGCAGCCTCGAGACGGGACGAGAGCGTACGAAACTCTGCTTTCAGGGCCATTGTGGGGGAGTTGGCCAACCATTTCTCCGGCACCGGCGCCGGGCTACTGATTACGGTGGACGAACTTCACAGCGCCGACATAGCCGAGACACGACGCTTCGGGGCCGTAATACAGAAGATCACCCGCCGGGCCCAGCAGCCGGTCGCGTTCGTCGGGGCCGGGCTTCCACGCCTGCTGACCGATCTGATGAGCGGAGACGCGGCAACCTTCCTCCAACGCTGTCGCCGCTTGGATGTTGGGCTTGCTGGACATCACCGTCACCAGGCAGGTACTGGTCGACACCTTTCGCCTTGGCGGATCACGCATTGCCGGCAATCCCTTGCACGCCGCGGCGGACGCAAGTCGGGGGTACCCGTACATGACTCAACTGGTCGGATACGAGATATGGAACGCGGCCCGGGTCCCGAACCTAGGCATCAACGCTTCTGAAGCTGCCGACGGCATCGCCGTCGCCCGGCGCGCCAGCGCCGATATCTTCTTCAAGCCTCTGTGGGACACCCTCTCAGGGCGGGACCGGAGCTTCCTGACGGCAATGGCGCGGGATGATTCCGAAACGGCCGTCTCCGACATCGCGCGGCGTGCGGGTATGAGCCCCAAACAGGTGAGCACCTACCGCAGCCGGCTGATCAGCAAGAACGCCATCGTGGCAACACGATACGGGTACGTCACCTTCGCCGATCCTGCTGCTCGCGAATGGCTACGGGCCATGTCCTGACGGAGAGTGTTCCGGACCGGGACCCTCCGCACGGGCCCGAGTCGAATCCATCTCACAGCTGGTGGCGCTCTGCCGTTTCATAGGTAATGCACCTGCCGCCGTTCCACACGGATCAACTGCGTGCCTCGGATTACGGTGGTCTTTCCCGGGAAGATTCTCAGGCTGGAGATCCTCGCCTGAGTGAGATCACTACTAAGAAGACCCCGCTTGCCACCAGGGTCATGGCCGGACCGGCCGGCAGATTGACGTAGTAGGAGAGATAGAGGCCGGTGACCGCGGCCACGGTCCCCAACACCGCGGCCACCATCATGACCGGGACAAAACGCCTCACCAGCATGTACGCCGTGGCCGCGGGTGTCACAAGCATTGCCATGACGAGAATGATGCCCGCCGCCTGAATTCCTATCACGATGACGAGGGCGAGCATGACCAGAAAAGCGTAGTCTGCGAACTTTGCGCGCATGCCGATGACCTGCGCCCCCAGGGGGTCGAAGCTGGCGAATAGCAGCCAATGGTGGAAGGCGAATAGCCCCAGGATGACCATCACGGTTATCCCGAGGGACACATAGATGCCGGTGGGGGTTATTGCCAGGACCTGCCCTAGGAGCAGGTCTTCAATGTCGACCGTAATCGTCCTTGAAGTAGCCAGCATTACTAGTCCTAGGGCAAACATGGTCGCAAACAGAATGCCTATGGAGGTATCCGGGCTGAGGCCCGCACGCCGGCTCACCGTCCTGACCAGCACGGCAACGGACACCCCGACCGGGACTGCGACTATCGCCGGGTTGATGCCGACTATGAAGCCGAGCACCATGCCCGGAAGCACGGCGTGGGCAAGGGCGTCCCCGATAAAGGCGAGGTTCCTGGTGACGGCGTACGCGCCGACCAGCGGACACATCACGCCCACGAGGATCGAGCCGATGAGGGCTCTCACCATGAAGCCGTGCTCTAGGGGTACAACAACGAAATCTATCACGTCGAGCTGTTAGCTCTCCCCGTCCATGGCGAGGCACACACCGTGCGCGCCGTACAGCTGCTCCATGACCTCGGACGTGAACACCTGGTCAGGAGGGCCGCAGGCGCACACGTGGCGGTTCAGACACAGCACCTCGTCGAAGCGGCCGGCCAGGTTGGTGAGGTCGTGAGTCGCCAGAAGGATGATTCGCCCTTCATCCCGCAGGGTCCGGAGGACCCCGACCAGGGCTTCCTGGGCGCCGGCATCAACGCCGCTGAAGGCCTCGTCCAGCAGGAGCACGCTTGCCTCCTGGGCCAGCGCCCTGCCGATGAACACCCTCTGCCTCTGCCCTCCCGAAAGCTCCGTCATCAGAGCAGAGCGATGGTCCCACAGGCCCACCCGGCCCAGGCACGCATTGACGATCTCCCGGTCTTTCTTCCCGGGCCGCCGGAACCATCCCATCCTGCAGCAGCGGCCCATCATCACAACGTCCATCGCGGTCACAGGCAGCCGCCAGTTGACGCTTTCTTGTTGAGGCACGTATGCCAACGCTCCGCTCTCCTGCCCCCCGCGGTGAAGGGTCACCGTGCCCTGGCGAACCGGGAGGAGGCCTGCAATGGCATTGAAGAGGGTGCTCTTGCCGGCTCCATTCGGTCCGACAACTCCCATCAGGGTCCCCGCATCCACGTCGAAGGTGACGTTGCTCAGGGCCTGGTGCCCGCCGAACTCGACAGTCACGCCCTGAAGCGACATGCTCGCCCTGTGTGAGGTCGGACCGGTGGTCACTTCAATGCCTCGACAATGCGTTCCACGTTTGTCCGCACCATGCCGAGGTACGTGTCGGCGCCGCTGCCCTCCGGCCCGAGCGAGCCCGAGTAGAGCTGGACCACCGTCGCTCCAGTCTCCCTTGCCACCGCTTGCGCCAGCTTGTCGCTGACCGTCGTCTCGCCGAACAATGCCGGCACGTTGTGCTCCCATATCACGTCGACCAGTCCCGCGATGTGCTCCGCGGAGGGCTCCACATGGGTCGACAAGGACGGAATGACCAGCCCGACTATCTCGAACCCGTAGGCCGCTGCGAAGTAGGAGAGGCTGTCATGTGACGTAACCAGCAGCCTGCGATCCGGCGGCACCATTCTGACCTGCTCCTGGGTCCAGGCATGAAGCTCGTCCAGCTCTTGCCCGTATTCCGCGGCGTTCTGCATGTAGGCGTCCGCGTTCGCGGGATCTATGGCCGCGAGCCGAGTGGCTATCTCGTTGACTGCGACCTTCACCCGGATCGGATCGAACCAGAAGTGCGGATCATGAGGGCCGTGATGGTGGTGAGCGTGGCCGTCATCTTCGTGCCCGTGTTCATCTTCGTGTGCGTGCTCATCTTCGTGCGCGTGCTCATCTTCGTGCGCGTCGCCCGAGTCGGCGATACCTACGAAGGCCAGGCTCGACGGCGCCCCGCCGACGTGCCATTCCTCTTCGATCTCCATGTGCGTGAGATGGACCCCGAGGACATGACCGCTGTTCGGGTCGGCGACGTACATCATGTCGCCGACGACGACAATCGCGGGCGAGGGACTCCCGAACACCATCTCGAACGGGTCCACCAACTGCATGGTGCCGATCAGTTCGCCGTCATGGGCGTCGAACGCGCGCAGAACGCCGTCAGCCGCGAGCATGTAGAAGGTTTCGCCGTCGCTTGAGAACGCAGCCGCAGCACTGGGCTCAGCGAACACCTCGCTCATTTCGCCGTGGGCCACGTCTACCAGCCAGACGCCGCCCTGAACACAACACTCCCCGCCGGGAAAGAGGGTCGATTGGCCGAAGAAGTGGTCGCTTTGATGATGACCGAAATATTGGCCGATCGCGAACTCTCCGTATTCACCAGCCTCCGGTGGATAGGGAATGAGCTCACGCTCGTACTCGCCGTCGTGCGCGTCCAGGAAGAGCGTCCCGTCCCAGCAGCCGAAGACTGCGCCGTGCGCGTTATGCGATTCGCCGTGCAGGCGATGGCATTCTCCTGCGTCGAAGACAAGTTCGTTGTCGAACGTACGCACTTCAACACCTTCCGGAAGAATGTTCCAAAAGTCGGGGTTTTCGGCGTGCTCCGGATGCGGAGTCGTTACGGCGATGTGTCCCTCAGAGATCACCAGAGCTGCACCATGTTGCGGCCCGGCCTCGAGCACGATCGGTTCATAGTCGCCCGTCGAGTTGGCCAGATCTTGCTCGTTGATAAGGATCACATGGCCCTCGGCGTCGGCGAAGATCGTGGTCCAGCCGTGGGTGTTGACGTAGTGGACCGGCATCTCCTCGACGATCTCGAGCGAGTGGCGTGACACGGGCTCGCTGACCAGGTCGTAGTGATCGCCGTGTGGGACGAGGAACACCCCGCCGTCGAAGATGTGGATGCGGTCGTCGCCGTCCTCCGGCCCGCGGGCGAGGACGATGGCGTAGCGATGGGTGGGACTGGGGTACACGGTCGCGCCGGGCGCGGCGACCTCGAAGATCCCGCTGTCAACGTCATCGGTCGACAGATCGATGACGGAAAGGTGCGCTCCTGCCGCATCAGCAACGACCAGGCGGCCCGCGATCATCTCGCCATGGGAGTCCTCATCATGATCAGCGTCCTCGTTGTGGTCGTCGTGATCGGCATGGTCGTCATGATCATCGTGATGATCCGCCTCACCCATCTCGTCGTGGTCATCGTGATCATCGTCCGCGAACTCCATGGGATCGACGAAGTCACCGAGCGGGACTATCCGGGACTCATCCGCGCTGGCGCTGTGTAACAGATCGTCCAGCCAATCGGCCTCCAGACCGAGACCGACAGTGAACACGACATCCGCATCCGCCACTCTGGCAACGTCGCGCGCTCCCGGCTGGAATGAGTGCGGATCACCACCCGGTGGCAGCAGGCCGAAGACCTCCACCCTGTCTCCACCTACTTCTCGAACCCAGTCAGCCACGAAGTTGGTGGTTGCCACCACCTGGATCGGTGGCAGGGAGGGTGTGGCACTCTCGCCGGCAGCAGCCGGCTGCGTTCCTACCGTTGGCTGCGTGTCCTGGTCATCCCCGCAGGCCAGGAGTGCCATACAGAACACAACCAGGCTTACAGTCAACGACCGGGCCAGACGTCCAGAACTTGCTTTACGATCAAACATCGCCAACACTCTTAATTTCTCCTTCTAAAAGAGCCCTGGGGGCTTGGAGGGACAGATGATACTGATAATGATAATCATTCTCATTTCCTACATCTCGGGCGGGGCGAAGTGCCTAGCCGCTCGAGACACGGTGGGCCGCCTCGGTCTGTGCGGCAATCAGCGAGCTGTAGGCGCGGCCGCGAGCAAGGAGGCCTTCATGGGTGCCCTGCTCCACGACTCGCCCTCTTTCGAGAACGACGATCCGGTCGGCGCTGCGGATCGTCGACAGCCGGTGAGCGATGACGAGGGTCGCCCGTCCCTGACGGACAGCATGGAGCGCCAGGTTGAGTTCCTGCTCGTTGCGAGTGTCGAGACTCGACACCGCTTCGTCGAGTACCAGTACCGGTGAGTCCTTCAGCAGAGCGCGGGCGATCGCGATGCGCTGGCGCTGGCCACCGGACATCTGGACGCCGCGCTCCCCCGCAACCGTGTCGTAGCCGCGGGGCATCGCGGTGATGAACTCGTGCGCCAGGGCGGTCCGTGCTGCGTCCTCGATTTCGGCGTCGGTGGCGTCGGGGCGCGCCATGCGGAGGTTCTCCCGCAGACTCGTATTGAAGAGATAGATGTCCTGGGGCACCCACGCAATGATCTCCCGCAGGAAGCGCTGGGGCAGATGGCGCACGTCATGCCCCCCGATGGCGATGGTCCCGGTGTCAGCGTCCCAGAAGCGCATGAGCAGGCTCGCGCAAGTGGTCTTCCCCGCCCCGGAGTGGCCGACGAGCGCCACAGTCTCCCCGGGCGCGATCTCGAACGAGACATCCTGCAGCGCGGAAGTCCCGCCGCCGGGGTAACTGAACGTCACTCCCGCGAAAGCGACCCGGGGTTCCACCTCGGAATCCGGTGGAGTAGCCCCCGGCGCGTCCGTAACGGGCGCCGGTTCGCGCAACAGCCGGAAGGCGCGTTCGGCCGAGGCGAAGACGATCCCGAGACTCTGGGCCACCTTCGCGATGGCGAGGATCGGGACGAAGACAAAGATGGCGAGCGTGATCACCACGGGGTAGTAGGCAGGGTCTAGGTCACCACGGGAAACGCGGTTCGCTGCAACCGCAACGACGCTCAGCATGCCGCAGCTCATGAACGCCACGACGGCGGCCTGCTCGATCCCGGCGCGCATTCCGTAGATCAGCTGCGAGCGGACCAACCGGTTGCTGTGAGACTCGAGGTTGGCGAGGAACCTCCGCTGGGACCCGAACGCCACCAGCTCGCGCAGGCCCTGCACACCGTCCACGACCTCCGCGTTCAGATTGCCGAGTTCGGCCCTCAGCGCGTCGCCCTGCCTGGCGGCGCGGCGCCGCAGCACGAATGGCGCACCCGCGACCAGACCAGCGAAGGGCAGGAGCACGAGCGCAAGGGTCCAGTGCATCGCTCCGAGGGTGGCGAACGCCAGGAGCGGAACCACGACGGCCACGACGAAGGTTCCAACGGTGTGGGCATAGAACCACTCGGCGGTTTCGATGTCCGCCATCGCCGTAGAGGCCACGTCGCCGGACCGCCGCTGGATCAGGTACCCGGGGGCGAGCCGCTCGAGAGCGGAGTAGAGGTGGCCGCGCAGTTCCGCGAGGATCCGGTAGGCCAGATCATGAGCCACCCACATCTCGGCCCAGGCCATCACGGCGCGAACTAAGACGGCGGCCCCCAGGGCCAAGGCCGGGGTGCGAAGGTCGGCGGCTGTCGTGCCAACCGCGACCTGGCCGACCATGTAGGCGCCGAGCGCCGCGGCGGCGATCGTGGCGCCCTGGTTCAATATGCCCGTCACGATTGCGAGCGCCATGAGGCCGAAGTAACCCCGGATCATCCAGAGGAGTTGCCAGAAGCCGGACGAGAACCGGGTCGCCTTCTGCCCGCCCTGCGCCGGCGCTGTCCTCGGGTCGGCCATCGTGGTCATGAGATGCCTTCCCGCTGGGCGCGCACCAGCTGCGCGTAGTGGCCGCCCCGCAACACGAGATCCCCGTGCCGGCCCGACTCCGCGACCCGGCCGTTGTCGAGCGCCACGATGCGGTCCGCGTGTACCACTGACGAGAGGCGATGGGCGATGATGATGGTGGTCCGCCCCTGCGCGAGGAGGCTGAGTGCTTGGCGGATCGCCGCCTCGTTGGCGCCGTCGAGGTTCGAGGTGGCCTCGTCGAGGATGAGCACCGGCGCGTCCTTCAGGAGCGCCCGGGCGATGGCGATGCGCTGGCGTTCACCGCCCGACAGCTTCGCGCCGCGCTCGCCCACGATGGTGTCGTAGCCGTCGGGAAGTGACTGGATGAACGCGTGGATGTTCGCCTTCCGGGCGGCATCCCGGATTGCCTCCGGTGTCGCGTCGGGACGGCCGATCCGGAGGTTGTCCCCGATGGTCCCGCCGAAGAGGTACGTGTCCTGGGAGACGTAGCCGATGGACCGCCTCAGGTCGTCCAGGGGGATGTCGCGGAAGTCCGCCCCGCCGAAGGTCAGCCGGCCTTCCTGCGGATCGAAGAACCGGAGCAGGAGGGATGCGATCGTGGTCTTGCCGGCGCCGGAACTGCCGACGATCGCGACCGTCTCGCCCTCGCGAATCTTCAGGGACACACCCTCGAGGGCCGGGCGGGCATCACTCGAGTAGCGAAATGTCACGTCGTGGAGGGCGATCGTTCCGCCGGGCGATGTGGCGACGCCGGTCCTCCCGACGGCCGCGTCACGTATCCCCGGTTCGGTATCGAGCAGTTCGAATATGCCCGTCGAAGCGGAAATGCCCATGTAGCCGGCATGCCAGTAGGCATCCAGTTCGACGAGGGGTCGAAAGCACTCGGCCGAGAGGAAGAGGATGACCAGCAGCGCGGCGATGCCCAGTTCGCCGGCGGCGACCTGGAAGCTTCCGATGCCGACGGCGAGTGCCACGCCGGCGCTCATCGCGAACCCGACCAGTCCATTCCGGATCATCGAGATCGAGAGCTGCGCCATGGTGGCTCGGTAGAGCGCCTGGCTCGCAGCCCGGAGCTGCTCTCCTCGCCGTTCGCTCGCGTTCAACGCTTTCAGGGTGACCATGCCCTGCATGGAGTCGACGAACCGGGCATCCAGCGACGAGTACGCGGCCCAATGCCGCTGGCCGTACTCCCCCAGGATGCGGTCCCAGATCCGGGGGATAAGCGGCACGGCCAGCGCGAAGGCCAGGACGACAACGCCGATGAGCGGATCGAGAGACACGATGACGACGACGATGCAGATGGGAACGACTACCGACACCACGGCATGGGGCAGGTAGTAGCCGACATAGGACTCGAGTGCTTCGACGCCATCGACCAGCGTCGCCTGCACCTTGCCCGTTTCCGTGTGCTCCAGGTAACCGGGTCCGAGCAGGAGCAGCTGAGCGAACAGCCGGAGGCGCAGCTTGGTCTTGACGGCGGCCGAGACCTTTTTGGCCAGGACTTCGCTGCCGAAGATCAGCGCGGCGCGAAGCAAGGTCAAGCCGGCGACGGCTGCGACAAGGCCCGCGATCGCAGTCCAGCCACCGCCATCCAGGATCTGCCGCACGGCCAGCGCTATCAGGACCCCCTGGGCAACCCAGGTCGCGGAGACGGCCAGTCCAAGCGCAATGGAGAGGGCCAGGAGCCGGCGCACGCCAACAGTCAGCCCCACGATTCGCCCGTGGATCATCATGTGCGGTCTTTAGCGCCTCCGCCGACCGTACCGGTCCGGGTCCATACCTATATTGATAATGAGAATCATTATCATTAGTGTAGTCGAGAGACAGAGAAACGCCCGGAGTAGGAGAGTCGGAATGTCGCGTGTCCAGGTACCCAAGGCCAGACCCGGTCGGATAGCCCGGACCGCCGCCGCGATATTTGCGCTGTTGTTGGTAGCAGCGGCCTGCGGCGGCGATGAAGCGAGCGACACCACCGTGGCCACCACCGCAATGGCCGAGACCACAACCACCACCGCCGCACCCCCGACAACCGACGACCACGACCACGAGGAAGAACACGAGGAAGAACACGAAGACGACCACCACGAACACGAAGACGAGGACGCCGAACACGAAGACGAGCACGAAGACGACCACGAGGATGGGGCGATGGCTGATCAGCCGCGCACCGTCGAGGACGCCACGGGTGAGATGGTCACGCTGGAGGCGCCGGCGGTCCGGGTTGTCTGCCTCACCGGACTCTGCGTGGACACGATGTTCGTGCTCGGAATCAAGCCGGTGGCTGCGAACGACTTGCTCCACCGCGATCCCGCCTACTGGGGACCGGACGAGACCGAGATCGGCCCCGTCAGCGGCTCATTCTTCGAGCCGAGCCTGGAAGACATCGCCCAGGCGGAACCCGACATAGTCATCGGGCTCGGCGGAGTTCATGACGGCCTGCGCGCCGCCCTCGAGAGCATCGCACCGCTGTTCATCGTCAACCCGATCGGCGTCGAGGGGATGCTCGCTCATGTCGTCGAGGTCGGAATCCTTCTCGGAATGGAACACGAGGCCGAGGACGCGGTGGCGGCATTCGAGGCCCGGCTCGATCAGTACGTTGCGGGAGTCACCACCGAGAGGTCCGTCATGGTGGTGTACGGGTCCGACGTCAATATCGGCGCCGAAACGGTGTGCACGCCGGCCATAGATGCGCTGGCTCACGCAACGGCGTACCCCCCGGAGTTCACCAGTTGTGATGTCCACAATCCGTTCGTGAGCTTCTCCGTGGAGCAGTTGCTCGCTGTCGATCCCGATGTCATCTTCGTCCAGACTTACGGATTCGGGCCTACACCCCCGGAGCCGGTGTCCGAGCAGCTCGTAGACAATGTGATCTGGAGGGAGCTCGTGGCAGTCCAGAACGGCGAGGTACACGAGGTGGACTTCTTCATCTGGGGTACATCCCGAGGCATTAACGGCACGAACTTCGTACTCGACGAGGCGATGCCGAAGATCTACCCGGAGGCGTTCCCGGCCCCTCTGCCTTGATCAAACCCCCGGGCGCGGCGGCGGCTACGGGCTGGTCCTGGTTACGGCTGATCGCCGTCGGAGCGATCCTCGCGGCGCTTGCCGTCCTCGCCGTGGTCCACCTGAGCACGGTCGAGCCGAGGGTGGCGCCCGGGCAACTTCCCGGCATCCTGCTGGGCGAATCCGGCGACCGGATCGAACGCCTCGTGGTCCGTGAGCTCGGGCTGCCGCGCCTGATCCTGGCGCTGCTAGCCGGCGCGGCGCTCGGCCTCTCCGGGGCCATCCTTCAGGTCGTTCTCAGGAATCCCCTGGCCTCGCCGGGGCTGCTCGGCGTATCGGCAGGAGCATCTCTGGCAATGGCGATCATCCTGCTGCTGAACGCACCTGTCTTGTTCGCCCTGCATCCCGTCGTGGCTCTCGCCGGGGGACTCGGCGGCGCCCTGATCGTCCTCGCGGCATCGCGGGGGGCGCGAACACCGGTGGAAGCCGCGCTGACCGGTGTCGCGGTTGCGGCGCTCCTGAATGGGATCATCCTCGCGATTATCGGCCTCGCCGCTTCATCCGGCGCCGTGCGGGTCTTATTCCTTTTCACGGTCGGCAACCTCTCGGGCAGGACATGGGATCATGTCCGGCTCGTGTGGCCATGGGTTCTTGTGGGGATTCCTGCAGCATTCCTCCTCGCCCGAGGCGCCAACGTGCTCCAGCTGGACGAGGATGTCACCTCATCGCTGGGGATGCCGGCCAGGCGCATGCGCGGCGTCTTCGTCGCACTGGCCGCGTTACTCGTAGGGAGCATTGTGGCCGTCGCCGGGCCCATCGCCTGGGTCGGGCTTCTGACGCCACACATCGCTCGGCTTATAGTCGTGCGGCCGGACGCGAGGCTTCTCTTTCCGGCGGCCACAGTGATCGGAGCGCTCCTGTTGGTGGCGTCCGACGTGCTTGCCAAGGTCGTGATCTATCCGGGCGAGCTTCCCGTGGGGCTGTGCACGACCCTCCTGGCCGCTCCGATGATCCTCGTGCTCCTCCGCCGCCCGAATCTGAGACTGACCCGTTGACGTGACATCGACGCGTTCGTTCGTGGCCCTCATGCTGGCGGCCGGCGCTGCGGCTATCGCCCTCTTCATCCTCCACCTCGGACTGGGCACCGTCTGGATCCCACCGGATCGTGTCGTCCTCGCCCTGGTGGACGGATTGACGGACCCCACGGACCGGACCATCGTCTGGGATCTGCGGCTGCCTCGCGCGATTCTCGGGCTCCTGGTGGGTTGCATGCTGGGCCTCTCGGGAGCATTGCTGCAGGTCGTCATGCGGAATCGCCTCGCCGAGCCCGGACTCACCGGCGTCTCCACGGGGGGGATTCTCGCTGCGGTCCTCTTCCTCGCGGGCACATGGGGCCTGCCTCAGCCCGGGCGGCTGCTTCCGTTCGTCGTGCTCCTCGGCGCCCTGGCCGGAGGGATACTGGTGCTCTTCGCGAGTTCGGCGCGCGGACGCATCGATCCCATTCGACTGATCCTCACGGCGGTAATCGTCAACGCGATCCTCGGATCGCTGACCGCGATCGTGATGCTGCGATCTTCGTACGCCCTTGGAAACATCCTCTCCTGGCTCATCGGGTCGCTGCATGGCCGCATCTGGGACGACGTCTGGCTGGCGCTGCCATGGGCCGTCGTCGGCGTCGCAGCCGGGTTGCTGGCCGCCCGGGCCGCGAACCTCCTCCAGCTCGACGACGAGTCAGGCCGCGCTCTCGGCCTCCCGTTGCAGCCTGCTCGAGTCGTGCTATTCGGGCTGGCCGCGGTCCTGGCTGCCGGGGCTGTGAGTGTCTCAGGAGCCATCGCATTCGTCGGCCTGATGGCGCCGAACGCCGCCCGGGCCATCGTCGGCGCCGACGCTCGCCGGGTCCTGCCCCTGGCCGCCCTCATCGGCTGCGTGCTCCTGCTGGCGGCTGACCTCGTCGCCCAATCGTTTTCCATCAGGCCGCCGATTCCCTCCTCGGCCTACCGGGTGGGCCTTCCGGTCGGGGCCGTGCTGGCCGTCTTCGGAGCGCCTCTGCTCATCTTCCTTATCCGGCGGAGCGTCAGATGAACGAGATCGAACCGATCAGGCTGGCGCAGGTAAGCGCCGGCTACGGGAAGCGGATGGTGCTCGATGGCCTCGACCTGGGGCTGCAGCAGGGCACCATCACCGCAATCGTGGGGCCGAACGGGTCGGGGAAGTCCACGGTGATCCGGGCGATGGCCCGGCTGCTTCCGGCGCGGAGCGGCGTCGTACTCCTCGACGGGCAGGACATCCGGAGCTTCGGATCTCGCGATATCGCCCGCCTGGTATCCGTCCTTCCCCAATCTCCGTCGAGCCCGCCGGGGTTGACTGTTCGCGAGCTCGTCGAGTTGGGCCGCTTCCCCCATACCGGGCTGTTCGGACGGCTCGGCGCCGAGGGCACGCTCGCCGTGGAGTCTGCTCTTGCGCTCACGCGTTTGGCCGATTTCGCGGAGCGTCCCCTGGACGAACTCTCCGGGGGCGAACGCCAGCGCGCTTGGATCGCGCTCGCCCTCGCTCAAGGCGCCGGCACCCTACTTCTGGACGAGCCGACCACATTTCTCGACGTCCGGCATCAGTTCGAGGTTCTCGACCTCGTCGCGTCCCTATGCGCGAGCGGCGATATGACGGTCGTCATGGTGCTCCACGACCTCGTGCATGCAGCGAACTATGCCGACCGTGTCATCGTCATGGATGGTGGCCGGATCGTGGCGGACGGCGCGCCATCCGCAGTGCTCACCGTCGAACTTATGCGGACGGTCTTCGGGGTAGCGGCGAAGATCTTCACGGACCCCGAATCCGGTCGGGTGATCTGCCTGCCCATCGGCCCCGGCGGTAGCTGATCTCACCAGCGAGCCGGATGGATCAATCTCACGGATGGTGGCCCTCTACCGTTTAATAGGTAATGAACCTGCCGCCTTTTCAGAGGCTCGTCGACGAGCACGCTCCTGCACTCCACCGCTTCCTGTGCGGGATGGTGGGCCTGGACGCGGCTGACGACTGCCTGCAGGAGACCCTCCTGGCGGCGCTGCGTTCTTACGAGGGGCTACGCCACGACGGGAATCTCAGAGGCTGGTTGTTCACGATTGCCCGCCGCAAGGGCATCGACCACGTACGGAGGTACGCTCGGGAGATCCCTTCGCCCGCTCCCCCGGACCGGCCCGCGCAGCCCGAGGCCCTACGCGATGCCGACCTCTGGAACCGGGTGGCCGGCCTTCCGACCAAGCAACGCACCGCCGTCACCCTGCGGTACCTGGGCGATATGCCCTATGCGGATATCGCCTCGGTCATGTCCATCAGCGCACCGGCCGCCCGCCAGAACGTGCGCGCCGGCTTGGCCTCCCTCCGAAAGGACTTCACATGAGCAGAGTCGCCGACCGGATCAGGAACCTACCGTCTGGTGGGCATGCGGACGCCGTGAGCCGCTTCACGCAGCGGGCGATCGAGGAAGGGTCGGCCCAGGTCGGCTACAGCGCGGTGGAGTCACCCATCGGTGATCTGACGGCCCTGGTGACCTCACAAGGCCTCCTAGCCCTGGCGTTCGAAACGGATGACCTGGATCGGATCATGGAGACGGTGGCGGCCAAGGTATCGCCCCGCATCATCCGGACACCGTCGGCTATCGAACGGGTGCGTTCCTGGCTCGACGCCTACTTCGGCGGCAGGTCGGTTCCCGACCTGAGCGTCGATCGTTCTCTGATCACGCCCTTCCAAGACCGGGTGCTGGTAGCCACCGCCGGAATACCGCCGGGCGAGGTCCGCACCTACGGACAGGTGGCCGCGCTGGCCGGAAACCCGAAGGCGGCCCGGGCGACGGGGAGAGCGTTGGGGGCAAACCCGATTCCGGTCGTACTCCCCTGCCATCGCGTGGTCGCCGCCGACGGCAGCCTGCACGGCTACGCGGGAGGTCTCGACCGCAAACGACTCCTCCTCGATCATGAGCGGGCAATGTCCGGCATGAAGTTCCTGTTCGATCAGAACCTGTCTCCCAAGCTAGAGGACGAACTGCGAGATCTCTTCCCCGGGTCCGTCCACATCAATCACGTTGGGCTCCAAAACGCTGACGACCCGGCGATTTGGGAATATGCCCGGAGTCGTGCATTCGCTATAGCTTCCACGGACTCCGACTTTCGTACGCTGAGTCGCAAGCTTGGACATCCGCCGAAGGTCGTTTGGATCCAGCCAGGCAACTTGAAGCCGCAAGAAATCGTACGGATGCTCCATGAAAAGCATCATGATCTGCTCGCATTCCACAAGAACGACGTAGACCTTTTCGAATTGAGTTGAGCTGTTGGCCTATCGCCGCCAAACGGAAGGCCGCGACCGCAAACGACTCTTGCTCGATCACGTGCGGGAGACGACCACCCGCCGCTGAACCGCCGCCGACGGGCACCCGGCGTTCTGGCCACGGGCGAGCGTGGCTCTCGCTACTCGAACAGCACCGTCTCCACCGTCTCGATGCGTCCGTCCGGGGTGAAGCGCCACACCTCGATGTGGCCCCGTCTCAGGTCGCCGTGTTCGTCCCAGTCCACCGAGGAGGCGACCCCTTCGTAGTCGACCTCGCGGCCGTCAGCCAGCAGCCGGAGCCCCTCCGCCACCCCCGTTGCGGTACCGGGAACGACCCGGCCCGGTGGACCGCCTATCTCCCGCAGCTGGTCGCGGATGGCGGCGCCGTCGAGACGTCCGGCGGCCTGGGCGGCGAGCGCCAGGGCCACGGTGGCGTCGTAGGTCTCCTTGACATAGGTCATCTCGGGCAGGAAGCCGAATTCGGCGCGGAATGAGTCCTCCCAAGCCGGGGCGGCGATGCTGTCAGGACTCGGCGCTCCGGCCGTGCCATACATGCCCCCCAACGCGGCTCCGCCGATCTCCTCGATCAGCCGAGGTCTCTTGGCGGAGTCGCCGAACACGAACTGCCTGAACAAACCCTCGTCGAGAGCCTGGCGGACGATGGTGAGGGCTTGGTCGTCGTAGGTGACGACCACCAGCGCCTGCGCTCCGGCACTTACGCTCAGCCGAATCTCGCGGAGATAGGATTGCTGGCCGTCGCCGGCGGCCACAGCCTCCAGCATTCCGTCCCACGCCTCCGCAAAGCTCTCCGCCAGCCCGCGGCCATAGGCATCGTCGCGGTAGATCAGACCCACGTTGTCGAAGCCTCGATCCCTGCTGACCCGGGCCAGCACCGGGCCTTGTGCCGTGTCGGAGAGGGTCGTGCGGAAGAAGAAGTCAAGGTCCGCGGCCTCCGTCAGCTGCGGGGAGGTGGCGGAGGGGCTGATGGTGGGGATCGCGGCGGGGCCTGTTACCTCCTCGACGACCGCCAGGGCCGCAGCGCTGGCGTTGGGGCCGACGATGGCGTGTACGCCCTCCTCGAGCAAGCCCTGTGCCGCCTCAACCGCCGGGCCTGGGTGGCGGGTTGCGTCTCGGGTCACCCCCTCCACCGGATGACCTAGCACGCCGCCGCCGTCGTTGATGTGCCGGATGGCCAGTTCGAATGCTCGCTCCCGGTCGGCCGAGACATCGGGAGCGCCGGAATAGTCGAGCATCAACCCGAGCTTCATCGGTTCGTACCTATCCGCCCGGTCGCAACCGGGAACGAGGAGGGCGACCAGCAGAACACTGACGGTCAACCGGTGGGTGAAATATGACCCGCCCGAGGCGGTGCCCGCTCTAGGTGCGCCGGTCCTGCTGCTGGCGATCACGCACACTTCCAGTGGTCGGTCCGGCAACTCTAGTTTCCCAACCCTCGCGGCCCGACCCCGCAGAGGTGCACGCCCCGGCAGACAGGCCGGGTCGAGCCGAGCGCGTTCCGGCGGTAGCCTCACGGCATGCGGCCCACCGTGCTGATGAAGGCGGCGATGACACTCGACGGTCAACTGGCCGCCGCCGACGGTACGTCGCAGTGGATCAGCTCGCCGGAGGCGCGGCGGGATGGTCACCGGCTGAGGGCAGAGGTCGATGCGGTGATGGTCGGCGCCGGGACGGTCCGGGCTGACGATCCCCGGCTGACCGTGAGGCTGCCGCCCGACGGCGGTGGGGACGTGAAGCAACCGGTGCCCGTGATCGTGGCCGGGAAGGGCGGGTTGCCGCCCGATGCGCAGCTGTTCCGGCGTGATCCTGTCCTCATGAGCCCCACCGGACTCGACCTGCCCGGACGCGTGATCATCGCACCCGATTCCTCCGGCGACCGGGTGGACCTGGCCGCCGGGCTCTCCGAGCTCTACGCCATGGGTATCCGGCACCTCCTCGTGGAAGGAGGCTCGCGGCTGTTCCGCTCTCTCCTGGAGGCTCACCTCATCGACCGTGCCGTCTTCTACTACGGGCCGTTGCTGGCCGGAGGGGTGGGCGCTCCCCTGTTCCAGGGTCGGTGGAGCACGCTTGCTGACGCTCGCGTGGTGAGGGCGGGGGTCGGACGCCCTCTCGGAGAGTCGATCCGGCTTGATATCGACCTGGTCCGCCGAGGGTGACGTAGTCCGCCTGTGTCGAGCTGTCGCGGTCGTAGCTACCACGGCTCCGGGACGGCAGAGCGAAACACCTCCCAACCCGGCTGGCGAATGACATAATCCCTGCGCAACGAGCAACGGTTCGTCACGCCCCAACGATCTCTTGGAGGACATGGTGAAGTACGAGTGGTGGCATGAGGCCGTCGTCTACCAGATCTATCCCCGCAGCTTCATGGACTCGGACGGGGACGGGATCGGTGACCTGGCCGGTATCGCCTCCGAGCTGGACTACCTGTCCGGCACGCTCGGCGTGGACGCCATATGGATCTCGCCCTTCTACCCGTCCCCGATGGCCGACTTCGGATACGACGTGGCCGACTACACCGATGTGGACCCCATGTTCGGCACGCTCGCCGACTTCGACGCTCTCGTGGAGGGCGCCCACGAGCGGGATCTCAGGGTCATCATCGACTGGGTACCCAACCATTCCTCGTCCCGACACCCGTGGTTCGTGGAGTCCCGCTCCTCCCGTGACAATCCCAAGCGCGACTGGTACGTGTGGAAGGATCCGGCCCCCGACGGCTCGGAGCCGAACAACTGGATCTCGGTGTTTAGCGGACCGGCCTGGACCTTCGACGAGCACACCGGCCAGTACTACCTGCACAGCTTCCTTGCCGAACAGCCCGACATCAACTGGCGCAACGACGAGACCCGGGCGGCCATGCTCGACACGCTGCGCTTCTGGCTGCGCCGGGGGGTGGACGGGTTCCGCCTCGACGCCTGCCACTTCGCGATGAAGGACCCCTTGTACAGGTCCAACCCAATGCTGGACGTCCCGAGGCACGGCTACAAGAACCTGGGCGAGTACGACTCGTTCGAGCACATCCACGATCGGGGCCACCCCGACATCCACGGTCTGTTCCGGGAGGTCCGGGCGATACTCGATGAGTTCTCCGCCGACCGGCCACGATTCTCGGTCGGGGAGATCCACCTTGAGGGCGAGGAGTGGGCCTCCTACTACGGCAACGGGGACGAGCTCCACATGCCCTACTACTTCGGGATGCTCCACGGCGACTGGACCGCCGCCTGGGCACGGGACGTGGTCGAGACCCAGGAACGAGTGCTGCCGCCGGGCGCCTGGCCCAACCACGTCCTGGGAAACCACGACGAGATTCGGATCGCCACCCGGTACGGGGAGCGCCGGGCGCGCCTGGCCACCCTGATGCTGCTCACCCTGCGGGGAACTCCGACCATCTACTACGGGGATGAGTTGGGCATGGCGCAGGCCGAGATCCCGCCGGACCGCCAGCAGGACCCATGGGGCCGTCGCCAACCCGGCCTGGGACGGGACGGGTGCCGCACCCCCATGCAGTGGACCATCGGGGAGCATGCCGGCTTCACGACCGGCCGGCCGTGGCTGGCGACCGTCGACCCCGACAGGACCAGGAATGTCGAGGCTCAACTGCGCGACCCGGACTCCATGCTCAGCCTCACCCGCCGCCTCATCGAGGTGCGGAAGGGTTCCCGCGCGCTCCGAACGGGTCCGTACGAAGCCATCGAGGGCCTGCCGGAGACGGTGTTCGCCTACCTCCGCCGCGCCGGCGGGGAAACGGTGCATGTCTACCTCAACTTCGGTGACGAACCGGTCCGGGTTCCTGCCGAGGGAACCCTGCTGGTGGCCACCCAATCGGCTGGGAGCGGTCCGGTCGACGGCGTCCTGATGCTGGATGGCCTGGACGGAGCGGTGCTGGGTTCGTGAGCCGGCGGTTCCCCGACGGTTTCCTGTGGGGTGCCGCCACGGCCTCCTACCAGATCGAGGGAGCGGCATTCGAGGGCGGCAGGTCGGAGAGTGTGTGGGACCGTTTCTGCCGGATTCCCGGCCGCATCCTCAACGGCGACACGGGCGACGTGGCCTGCGATCACTACCACCGATGGCGCGACGACATCCGGATCATGCAGGACCTGGGACTGTCGGCCTATCGCTTCTCGGTGGCGTGGCCCCGAGTGGTGCCCCAGGGCAGAGGTCCCGTCAACCAGACCGGCCTGGACTTCTACGACCGGCTGGTGGACGGGCTGCTGGAAGCGGGCATAGAGCCTTTCCTCACCCTGTTCCACTGGGATCTCCCGCAGTGCCTCGAGGACGAAGGGGGGTGGAGAGTGCGGGGGACGGCGCATGCGTTCGCTGACTACGCGGCCGCAGTGGAGTCCCGGCTGGGGGATCGGGTCCGTCACTGGCTGACCCTCAACGAGCCCTGGGTGGTGGCTCACCTCGGTCA
Source organism: Candidatus Spongiisocius sp. (assembly GCF_965221825.1). GTDB lineage: Bacteria > Actinomycetota > Acidimicrobiia > Spongiisociales > Spongiisociaceae > Spongiisocius. The sequence continues at coordinate 1,722,514 of NZ_OZ244917.1, read as the reverse complement.
CCGGACCGGTCAGCACGCCCCCGGCCTGGTCAACTCAGGCAAGGAACTCGACGTGATCCATCACCAGCTCCTCGGGCATGGGCTGGCGGTGCAGGCATTGCGCGCCGGGAATGCGGGTTCGGAGATCGGTATCGCCCTCAACCTCGAACCCAAGATGGCGCGCTCCGACCATCCGCTGGACCTGGATGCGGCAGCCCTGGAGGAGGGCTTGATGAACCGGTGGTTCCTGGACCCCCTCGCCAGCCGCGGATATCCGGACGACCTCCTCGCCGTATCAGGCTGGCCTGCGTCGGTGGTCGCCGAGGGTGACCTGGACGTGATCGCCGAGCCTTTGGACGCAATGGGACTCAACTACTACCGCATCGAGGTGGTCGGACATCCGGGGCTGGCCGACTGCGACCGGCCGCCACCGCTACGCCACCCGCCGCCCGAAGTAACCGAGATGGGCTGGCCGGTGACCCCTACCGGTCTGGGACAGATGCTCCGGATGCTGGCCGGCTACGGGTACGAAGCCATCTACATAACCGAAAACGGGGCTGCCTTCCCGGACACCACCCGGGATGGCGGGATGGTCCAGGACGAGGATCGCCGCTCCTACCTCGAGCGACACCTGGCCGAAGCCGCGGGCGCCATCGGTGATGGTGTACCGCTGCGGGGCTACTTCGCATGGACGTTGATGGACAACTTCGAGTGGGGCCTCGGGTACTCCCGCCGCTTCGGCCTGGTCCATGTCGATCACGCCACCCAGCGACGAACCCCCAAGGCCTCGGCCCACTGGTACCGGGACGTCATCGCCCGCAACGCACTCTGACCCGGCGCCTCCTCCCGTACACCAAACCCCCTCCGGATGGACCTAACTCCGCGTGGCGGGGGAGGGCAAGGACCGGATGGCGGTTGTCACGGTCCGGTATGCCCTTGCCAGGAACGATGCCATCTGCTGGCGGGTGGTGCAGGCGTCAGGGGAGAAGGTCGTCAGCGAGGTGCCTTCCGTAAGGCCGAGCCCGTAGATACGGCCGATGTCGCCGCTAGGCCCGGTCGCCGTCCCGTCCAGGTCCGTGAAAGGCGTCGCAGCCATGGGAGCGAGACTGCCCGTGACCACGGCGTAGAACCTGGCGAGGAGGGTTGCCATCCGGCCGCGCGCCACGCAGGCATCGGGAGAGAAGGTCGTGACGGGCTCGCCGGCGATGACGCCGAGCCCGTAAATGCGGCGTATGTTGTCCCGGTGGGCGATCGAAGCGTCCCCGAGGTCCGTGAACGGTGTCTCAACCGGGGGAGTGTCCTCGCCCTCCACGGCCTTGAACAGCCGGGCCAGGAAGGAAGCCGCCTGCGGCAAGGACACAGGCCTCGCCGGAGAGAACGTGGCTTCCGAGGTGCCTACCGTCATGCCGAGCCCGTAGATGCGGCGGATGTTGTCCCGGTGGGCGTCGGAAGCGTCGCCGAGGTCCGTGAACGGTGTCTCGACCACCGGAGCCTCGCCGCCCGGAGCCGGTCTCCCCGCTGTGGCGCTCCTCCCGAGTTGCAGCCCGATGATCACCGGATCATGGTCCGACGATCGGAAGGCGCCGGCCTCGTAGAGCGGCAGCGCCGCCGACTCCCGCTGGTACGACCGCTCCCCCGCGTCAAGGACATCGTCGTTGTAATCGAACAGCGGCGGCTCGTCGGCGTTGATGTACCACCCGGCCGCCCCGGTGACCTGGCGGAGCAGCGACGGGCTGGCCAGCGCGTGGTCCAGGTATCCGAGCTGGCCGTCGAACAGGTACCCGTAGGCGTCGACGCCCTCGAACCGCCTGATCAGGTCCGTGTAGCCGGCTACCTCCAGAGCCCTGATCGGGTCCTCCCGGGCGTAGGCGTTCAGATCGCCGATGATCAGGATGTCGGGATCTCCGCTGGACGTCGGGTCGGTGGCCAGGTACCGGGCGAGGGCGGCGGAGGCCGACGTGCGGGTGCTGCTGCAGTTGCCCTGACCGTCGCGAAGATCCGGGTCGCCCAGGTCGTCACAACTCGATCCCTTCGACTTGAGGTGGTTGACGGCGACCGTGAAGCGCTCGCCCGTCGACGCCTCCTCGAACGTCTGGATCAGACCGGGCCGGTTCTTGGTGTCGAGGAATGCCGCATCGACCGATGAGTCGATGACGGTGTGGCGACCGACCGGCTTCACCGTCCCCGGCTGGTAGACCAGCCCGACCTTTATCACATCGCTTCCGATGGTCCCGGTGTCCACGTAGGCGTACCTGCCGGCTCCCGCCGCGGCGTTGAGGCCGGCGACCAGGTCGGCGAGCGAGGCCGAGTCGTCGTTCTCGATCTCCACCACCCCCAAGACGTGGGCATCGATTGCGGACATCGCCGCGACGATCTTGTCCCGCTGGCGGCCCAACTCCGCCACCGAGTCGGCGCCCCGGCAGCCGAGCCCGCCGTCCGGTCCGCATCGCGGCGTCCCGTCATCGATCGTGGCGAAGTAGTTCAGAACGTTGAATCCGGCAACCCGGAGGCGGCCGCCCACCTCGGCGGGAACCGTGGGCCGCGGGTTGTCTGCGGCGAAGGTGTAGTCGAACCGCTCGGGTACGGGCTGGATCCGCCATGCGTCGACCGCCCAGTGCATCACACCGGTCAGGCCTCGGATGGAGTCGCCGCCGCGGAAGCGGTTGGTGTTGCTCAGGCCGGCGCCGGGATACGGGTAGGCCTCATCCTCCCCCTGCGGTGGGAAGATGGCCTCGTTCTGGTCGCCGTTGCCGTCGTCGAGGATGATCCGCCTGGTGGCCAGGTCGTCCAGGAACGCGGCGTATCCCGTGTCGCTCGGCAGGTGCCGATGGGTGAACTGGTACGGCCGGGACCCTTCGGTGAGTACCAGTTCGCCGTAGCGGGCCAGCCAGTAATACTCGCTGACCACAAGCTTGCCGGGGAACGTGACGAGCATGCCTTCGACGTTCTCGAATGTTCCCTCCGCCCGGGTACTGCCACGGGCGGGCAGCGACACCGCCGTGGCCGTCGGGAGATCGTTCCCCGACGATCGGACCGTCACACCGCCGGAGGCCGCGTTGATCTGGCTCGCGCCGCCGAACTCTCCGGCCAGTCCCTCGACCCTGACCCTGTCGCCCACGGCCAGGCCGACCGGGCACGCGGCCGAGCAGTAGACGAAGATGCCCTCGGATGTCGCCGGGTCGCCGTCGCGGTCGGCGTCCTCCTCTTGGAGGAAGAAGCCGCTCAGCTGGTCATCGTCCTCGAACAGGGAGGTGACGACGGCCTCGACCGCGACCGGCCCTGCAAGCGCAACGGTCGCTCCGCTCCCCTGTACATCGGAGATACGCACCAACTCGGCGGCCTCGCTCGATCCGGCTGCCTGGACCGGCCCCGTTGCAGCTGCGACGAGCCAGGCAGTGAGCAGGACCAGGCTGGTCCGAAGACTGGAGGAACGGTGGATCAATCAGACCTCCCCGAGGTGGGCCATGGCGATCATCCTGAGCGTATCGCCCGCCCGGACGGTTCCGACAGTCATCTCCCCCAGGAGGGATCAGCGAGCTGTTGCGGATTCCTCCCCCGTTCCGGATCGCCACATCCGGCATGGGACTGCCGACGGGCTGCCATGGTTTCTTCCTATCCTTTCGTTCCGCAAGACTCGGTGCTGCCGTAAGGTCTCGATGAAGAGGTCTCTTCCACCATGGAGAACGATCAGCCTAATGTCCACGAGCCGGCGGTTGAATCCCGCACCGGAGCCGGGAACACAGCGATGAGCCCTCCCATCCGGTATGGCGTGATCGGTACCGGGATGATGGGACTCGAACACATCGCGAACATCCGCGCCCTGCCCGGCGCGGTCGTAACGGCAGTCGCGGATCCGTACCTTCCCTCCCGGCAAGCGGCCCGTGAGGCATTGCCGGACCGGGAATTGGCGGTCTTCGACGACCACCGCGCCCTCATCGATTCCGGGCTGTGCGATGCAGTGGTGGTGGCGACCCCCAACATGACCCATGTCGATCTACTGCGAGACCTGATGCAGACCGGCTTGCATCTGCTGGTCGAGAAGCCGCTCTGCACACGGATCGAGGACTGCCGCTGGGTGGTGGAGACCCAGCGGGGGCGGGACCAGGTTCTCTGGGTCGGGATGGAGTACCGCTACATGCCGGCCATCGCCCGGCTGATCGCAGAAGTCCGGAGGGGCACGGTGGGCGACCTGGAGATGCTCGCCATCCGGGAGCACCGCTTCCCGTTCCTGCCCAAGGTGAACGACTGGAACAGGTTCAACGCCAACTCCGGAGGAACACTGGTGGAGAAGTGCTGCCACCACTTCGATCTGATGAACCACATCATCGGGAACCCGCCGGTCCGGGTCTACGCCTCGGGAAGCCAGGCGGTCAACCATCTGGACGAGCGCTACCGCGGGCACCGGCCCGACATCCTCGACAACGCCTACGTGATCGTGGACTACCGGGACGGGCAGCGGGCCATGCTCGACCTGTGCATGTTCGCCGAAGGCGGCGAGAACCAGGAGGAGCTGGTCGCCGTCGGGGACCGGGGCAAGGTGGAGGCCCGCCTACCCTCCGGCCGGGTGCTCACCGGTCTTCGGGACGGGGAGTGGTTCTCGCCGACGGTCGAGACCGCCACCGACAGCCGGATCGCCCACACCGGCGGCCACCACGGAGCGTCGTACCTGGAGCACCTGGAGTTCATCAGCGCCATCCGCAACGGCACTCCACCCCAGGTCAGCGCCTACGACGGATACCTGGCAGTAGCCATGGGCGTAGCCGCCCAGCGCTCGATAGAGGAGCACCGCCCCGTGGAGATGACCGAGGTGCTGGCGCCGCAGGCCCGCAGCCTGTAGGGGACCAGACCGTCATGCCACAGTCATGCAAGAATCATGACATGGCGAATCTACAGGTCAAGAACGTCCCCGACACCCTTCACGAGCGGCTGCGCTTCTACGCAAGGGAGAACCGTTGCACCATCAGCGCGGCTGTGCTCGCCGCCGTGGAGCGCGAGCTGACGATCTGGGAGTGGCGAGAGCACATGGCCCGGCGCCCCGCGACCGACATCGGTGTGGACGCAGCCACACTGATCGCGGAGGAACGGTTGCGCCGCGACAGAGAGCTCATGTCCCGGTACCAGAGCGATGACCTGCCCGGAGAGGAACGACCGGGCCTGGGTATGGACGGTGTCGCCACCGGATGACAGGTTATGTCATCGATGCCTCGGTCGCCTTCGAGTACCTGCTGAAAACGCCACTCGGTAGGACGGTCGCGAGCACGATCGATAGGGCTTTCCTGGTAGCACCCGAGTTGATGGATGCCGAGGCGCTATCGGTGTTGCGCAAGACGGTCATGCAAGGGGATCTTGGAGAGGAGCGGGCGCGCATGCTCGTGGACGACCTCATCCGCTGGCCGGTAGCCCGCGTTCGCCACCGGAACTGGCGCAGCGGGCCTGGTATCACTATCAGAACGTTGCCGCTTACGACGCCCTCTATGTTGCCTGCGCCCGTCTCTACAGCCTTCCCATCCTCACCATGGATAGCCGGTCGGTCAGTGCGTCGGGCCTCGGTGTCGTGATGCACGACATTCGAATGGCCTGACCCGGTTAACGGTCGGATGGCCGGGCAAACCCCGAGAGCCGTCTAGCCCTTTACGGAGCCGGCGAGGATGCCGGTGACGAAGAAACGCTGGAGGGCGAAGAACACGATGATCGGCAACAGCGTCGATAGGAACGCTCCGGCGGTCAGGAGGTGCTCGGCCTGGCCGAATTCACCGGCCAGGGCGGCGATCCGCGCCGTGGCCGGGAAGTTCTGCCCGGCGCCGCCGAGCATGGTGACCGCGATCAGGTAGTCGTTGTAGGTCCACAGGAACTGGAAGATGGCGAAGGCCGCCAGCACCGGGACCGACAGCGGGATGACCAGCCGCCAGAAGATCTTGAAGTGGTCGGCGCCGTCGATGACCGCCGACTCGAAGATGTCCTTGGGCAACCCGCTGATGTAGTTGTGCAGGAGGAAGATGGCGAACGGCAGCGCGAAGCCGGTGTGGGTGAGCCAGACCGATACGTGTCTTCCGGCCAGGTCAAGGTCGGGGAACAGGGTCAGGGTCTTGTCGAGGAGCGGGATGGTCAGATGTCCTCCGCCGCTGTAGAGCTGGAGCAGCGGGATCAGCGACATCTGGGCCGGGATGGCCAGCAGCGACACGGTGGCGATGAACAGCCACTCCCTCCCCTTGAAGTCGATCCAGGCGTATGCGTATGCGGCGAAGGCGGCGAAGGCGATCGGTATCACGGTGGCGGGCAGGGCTATGGCCAGCGAGTTGAGCAGGGCCCGCCACAGGCCACCCTGGGCGCCTGCGGCGAGTATGTCGGAGTAGTTGCTGAGGGTCAGGGTCTCCGACCAGTTCTCGACGACCACCGCCCACCACCCGCTGGACCGCTGGGCATTGCGGGTCCGGAAGGAGTTGACCAGCAGTCCCAGCGAAGGAATGGTCCACAGCACGACCAGGATCCACAACACCCCGGTGGGGATAGACCTCAGAAAGCCGTACGTGCGCTTGCCGAGGCCCGGGCCGCTCGATCTGCTCAGGGTGGTCATCAGCTCGCCGCCTTCTGCATCCGCCGTATGTTCACGAAGAGGATCGGCAGCACGGCGATGAACAGCACCACGGCCAGCGCCGACCCGAGCCCGAAGTTCAACTCGGTGAAGGCGCGTTGCCACATCTCGTTGGCGATCACCTGGGTTCCGAAGTTCCCATTGGTCATCACCTTCACGATGTCGAAAACCTTCATGACCAGCACGATCAGGGTGGTGATCACCACCCCGATGGTCGGAGCGATCTGGGGAATGATCACCCGCCAGAAGGCCTGAGCCTCGGAGGCGCCGTCCACCCGGGCCGCCTCGATCAGATCGGACGGAACGGCCTTTATGGCCGCGGAGAAGATCACCATCGTGAAGCCGGTCTGGATCCAGATCAGCACCAGCATCAGCCACACGTTGTTGAAGGGCGCCTGCTGGGCGAACTGGATGGTTGAGGCCACCACATCGCCGTTGTCCCGGACCTCGAAACCGCCCACCCCGCGCCACAGCGCGTAGGCGAACCAGACCAGGGGCAAGGCGCAGACGGCGGCGCCGGCCCCGACTCCTCGCTCCCCCACCCGCCAGGCCCGGACCGCCAAGCGTACGAGGAGGGCCGCCAGAGCCAGGCTCAAGATCACTGCGATCCAGAAACCCGGACCGCGGGACAGGCTCAGGTTGCCCAGGCCCACCCAGAACGTGTTGATCACTCCCGTTTGCGGCTTCGACACGTCCCGCGCCAGGTACATGAAGCGCCAGATCACCCCGGCGCCCACGAACGAGATCGCCATGGGCATGAAGATCAACGACTTGGCGATCGACTCCCCCTTGGACCGATCGGCCAGGACGGCGATGGCAAGACCTGCCGTCGTCGAGATCACGGTGACGGTGACCACCCACCAAAGGTTGTTGAATATCGTCCCCCGGAGGGCGGCGAAGACCGCGAACAGCGCCAGCAGAGCACCCAGCGCAGCGATGCCGCCCGATCCCGGCGCGAAGCTGATCCGGTAGCCGCTCTGGCGGCCCAGCATGACCGAGACGCCCAAGCCGATCAGCAGCAGAACCGCACCAACCCAGAACAGCTTGCTGCCGAAGATACCGGCCCAGCCGTCCACGTTGAAGATGTTGGGGCTCCCGAACACGTCTCGGTAGTTGACGAACCCGACGTATTCCTGGCCCCTAGGGTCATGGAACGAGAGGAACAGGGTGCGGAGGGTGGGGAGGATCAGGGTCGATGCGATGAACCCCAGTGCCGGCACCAGGAAGATGTAGGCCCGGGCAGACCCCTCGATCCGGCCCCGGGCGTTATGGTCGGGAATGGGTTTGAGTCCCGCCAGCGTGCCGATCCCCAAGCCGACGCCGATGGCGGCCAGGTATGCGTCCATCTTCGTTCCCACGCCGAGGTCGGGCACCAGCCAGGCCCCCACCGCGAAGCCGAGGGTCGCCCCCAGGATCCCGACCGGAGCGCGGATGCTCTCCGGCCCCGGAGAAGCCATACCACCAGACCCGCCCCGGCACCGACCAGGGTGAGGATCGCCAGCAGGTCATACCGCAGGCCGGGCAGAACGGGCCACAGCTCGAAAGTACCCCGCTCCAACTCGAAGACGAGGATGACAGCCCGCATTCCCGAGGCGGCCAGGGCGCCGAGGGCAGCACCGGCGGCGGCGCCGATCGCGAGGCGTTCCAGGGGACGCTCGACAGTGCCGAGCAGGTAGCCGGCCACCGCGCCGAGCGCGGTGGCTGCCACCGTTCGGAGCACCGGATCGTCGATGACCCGGTTGCCCCACAGCATGGCGAACCCGGTGAAGCTGACCGCCGCTCCCACGAGGGTGGTGAACACGGCCCAGCGCTCGGGTGCCAGGTCGAAGAGCTTGTTGGCGGCGATGAAGATCAGCCCGCTGGCCAGGATCGAGACCACCACCCCCGCGGCGGTGGTCTCCAGCTTGTCGACCGAGGTGATCCCCCACCAGGTGAGGGCACCGAGCGCGACGCCGACCACGACGGCGATGATCCGCCTGGTCCGGGATCGCCGGCCCGTTCGGTCGATCCACAGCCCGGCCCCGCCGGCCATGCCGAGGGCCATCAGGAGGTTGACGGCAACATTCATGACGCCTACCACCCGCCGGCCTCCTCCCTACCGGACGCCGGCCCGCTAACCGGGCTTGGTAACTGTCTCCTCGTTATGACGGGGCCGTCCTCTCCTCCCGCATCAGATTAAGCGACTGTGGGCGCCCGCAACGTGACGGGCGCCCATCAAAAGTCGTCTCAGAGACTTATGGCCACGAGGACTCGATGGCCGCGGTGGCCTCCTCCACCGTCTTGTCGCCGTTCACCGCGCTGGTCGCCTCGGACCAGAAGGTCCCGGCGCCCACAGCGGCGGGCATCAGGTCGGAACCGTCGAAACGAACCACCTCAGCCGTGAACAGGATGTCCAGGAAGGACTGCTCGAGGGGCTGGTAGAGGGCCAGGTCGGCGTTCAGGTTGGGCGACAGGAAGCCGCTCAGCACCGCTCCGCCGCCCTTGGACAGGTTCTGGAACCGTTGCCGGTTGTCCGCGTACTCGGGGCTGGCGTAGTACTCCATCACGGCCCAGACCTCAGGGGCATCCCTGAAGGCGGCCACCAGCGTACCGGCGCCGAGCACCGGGCGGTCACCGCTCACCGACGGGAAGTAGAAGACGTCCACACCGTCGGGACCGAACCCCGTGCCGTCCGGGAAGAAGGCAGAGAAGAAGGAGGCCTGGCGATGCATCATGCAGTCGCCCTCCACGAGCGGCCGTCCGTTATCACCGAAGAAGGTAGAGGCGATGGTTCCACCCTCCGCGTACACAGCGCCCGGGGTGTTCCACAGGGCGAGGATCTCGGTCCAGATGGCGTTCATCTCAGGAGTGTCGAACGGGATGCTGTGAGCCACCCACTCGTCGTAGAAGTCGGCCCCCTGGTAACGGAGGGTCAGGTCCTCCACCCAGTCCGTGAAGGCCCACCCGGTGGCGCCACCGGACTCGATGCCTACGCACCACGGCACATTGCCGTCATCGATCATCTGCTGGCTGAGGGCCTTCAGATCGTCCCAGGTACCGGGGACTTCGTACCCGTTGGCCGCGAAGTCGGCGGGCCGGTACCAAACCAGTGACTTGAGGTCCGCCTTGGTCGGGATGGCGTACTGGACACCGTCGACGTTGCCGAACGCGTTCCATGCCGCGCCGATGTTGGCATCCATGGTGGCGATCACATCGTCGGGGATCGGCAGGAGCCAACCCTCACGGGCGAAGTCGGCGATCTTGCCCGGCTGCGGGAACACCGCGATGTCGGGCGGGTTACCACCGGCCGCCTGGGCGTTGATCAGATCGGAGAAGCTGCGCTCCCCGGTGTACTGGATAGTCATGCCGTTCTGTGCGGCGAAGATGTCCAGTGCCGCCTGGTGCGAACCAGCCTCGGCATCGGAACTCTCCGGCCCGAATACCGTGACCGTCGTCCCGGCGAGCGGGTTGACCATCTCGACCTCGACCGTCTCCGTAACGACCTCCGTCTCCGTAACGACCTCGGTCTCGGTAACGACCTCCGTAACCACCGAAGTCACCACTTCCGTCTCGGTCACGATCGAGGTCACGACCACCGTCTCCGGTGTTACTTGTTCCGACTCGCCACCGCAGGCGCCTGCCACCAGTGCTAGTACACCGATGAGCGCCAAGAGCCGGGCCACCTTCCCTTTCATGGTTTCCTCCTCTGAATCTTGCGTCGGCTAGGTGCAGGAAAGGGCTGAACGATGCGAACTCTCCCTGCGTAGCAGGCGTACCCTACCCGGATCGGCAGTCACGCCCGAAAGCAACATTCGCGGGCGCAACAACCACGGGTCGGCTAGCGCGACAGGATGGAATGGTAGGCCTGCGGGGATGCCTATGGGCTGGTGAACGAGCCTTTTGTTGCCCGCGAGACAGCGGAGTGCGGCGGGATCGGTTGGCATGCGCCGTCGATATAATCCGGCGGACCGATCCGATCGCACGCCCCCGATCCGCGCCGCGCCGCGGACGCCGGCGGAGACCCCTGTCAAGACCGACCTCACGATGGCGGACGCGCCTGGACCCCTACCGAGTCAGGAGAACGTAGAGATGATGGAGAACCTCGAAGGAGCGCCGCTCGACTACAAGGTCCGCGACCTCGGCCTAGCGGAGCAGGGGCGGCGTGAGATCGAGCTCGCCGAGCACGAGATGCCCGGGCTGATGGCGCTCCGGGAGCGGTACGGGGCCACCAAACCCTTGGCCGGCGCCCGCATCTCCGGCTCTCTCCACATGACCGTCCAGACCGCGGTGCTGATCGAGACCCTGGCCGAGTTGGGCGCCGAGGTTCGCTGGGCATCCTGCAACATCTTCTCCACCCAGGACCAGGCGGCCGCCGCGGTGGTGGTCGGCCGGCCCGAGACGGGCGGGACCCCCGAAGACCCGCGCGGTATCCCGGTTTTCGCCTGGAAGGGCGAGACCCTCGACGAGTACTGGTGGTGCACGGATCGCATGCTGGCCTGGGCCGGTTCCGACGGCCCGTCGCTGATCGTGGACGACGGCGGGGACGCCACCCTGCTGGTCCACAAGGGCGCCGAATACGGTCGCCTGGGCGCCGTGCCGTCCTTCGATCCCGACGGCGAGTCCGAGGAGTGGGGAGTGATCCTCGACCTGCTCCGCGCCCGGATCGCGGACGATCCCGAATACTTCATCCGGATGGCGGAGTCGGTCCGTGGCGTCAGCGAGGAGACCACCACCGGCGTCCACCGTCTCCACGAGATGCAGACCATGGGCCAGCTGCTCTTCCCGGCCATGAACGTCAACGACTCCGTCACCAAGTCCAAGTTCGACAACGTGTACGGATGCCGCCACAGCCTGATCGACGGCCTGAACCGCGCCACCGATGTCATGCTCGGAGGCAAGCTGGCGCTGGTGGCCGGCTACGGCGAGGTGGGCAAGGGATGCGCAGAGGCCCTCCGGGGCCAGGGTTGCCGGGTGGTCATCGCCGAGATCGACCCCATCTGCGCCCTGCAGGCGGCGATGGACGGATTCGAGGTCAACACCATCGAGAACGTGGTGGAGACCGCCGACATCTTCATCACCGCCACCGGCAACCGCGACGTGATCGGCCTGGAGCACATGTCCCGGATGAAAAACAAGGCCATCGTGGGCAACATCGGCCACTTCGACAACGAGATCGACATGGCGGCTCTGAAGTCGGCCGAGGGGGTGGTGCGCCGCAACATCAAGCCCCAGTACGACGAGTACGTGTTTCCGGACGGCCACGGGGTGCTGATCCTGGCCGAGGGCAGGCTCCTGAACCTGGGCTGCGCTACCGGACATCCGAGCTTCGTGATGTCCACGTCGTTCGCCAACCAGGTGCTGGCCCAGCTCGACCTGCATGAGAACGCCGACGAGTACGAGGCAGAGGTTCTTCGCCTGCCCAAGTACCTGGATGAGGAGGTGGCCCGGCTCCATCTCGACCATCTGGGGGCGGAGCTGACGGAACTGACCAAGGACCAGGCCGACTACATCGGCGTTCCGGTGGACGGACCCTTCAAGCGGGACGACTACAAGTACTAGTTGCGGCCGTAACCGGCGCCGATTTCCGGAGTAGCTTGCATAATCATGCATCGGCGTGCATACTCGTACGTATGAGCACGGAGGCGCGCCGGAGAGCGGTGCGGAGCATCCTGTCCGAACAGGCTGTCTCCAGCCAGGCCGACCTGGCCCGGCTCCTGGCGGAGCAGGGGTTCCAGGTCACCCAGGCCACGGTCTCTCGCGACCTCTGGGCGGTCGGCGCGGTCAAGGCGAGAACGGCGGATGGTTCGCTCCGGTACTTCTGGGAACCGGGATCCGACCCCGGCGATTCCCGCGATGCCCTGGCGATGACCCTGTCCAACTACGTGACATCGGTCCGGTCGAGCGGGAACCTGGTGGTGATCAAGACCCCTCCGGGAGCGGCCCATGTGGTGGCAGCAGCCATTGACGACGCCGGCATCGGCGGGATCCTGGGTACCGTGGCCGGAGACGACACGATGCTGGTGGTAGCCGGGGAAGAGACCGGCGGGCCGGCGATTGCGAAACTGATAGAAGAGCTAGGAGCGAGCGGATGAACCGGGTGGTGCTGGCGTACTCGGGAGGGCTGGACACATCGGTCATCCTGAAGTGGCTGATCGAGGAGCGGGGCTACGAGGTCGTCTGCTACACGGCGGACGTCGGCCAGGGCGAGGAGGTCGAGGAAGCGGTCGCCAAGGCGCACGCGACCGGCGCGGTCGAAGCCGTGGCCGAGGACCTGCGCGAGGAGTTCGTGGAGGGCTACGTGTGGCCGGCTATCCGGGCCAACGCCGTCTACGAGAACTACTACCTGCTGGGCACCTCCCTGGCCCGCCCGGTGATCGCCAAGGGGCTGGTCCGGGCGGCCGAGAAGTACGGGGCGCAGGCCATCTCCCATGGCGCTACCGGCAAGGGCAACGACCAGGTGCGCTTCGAACTGTCCGCCTACGCGCTGAATCCCGACATCCGGGTGGTGGCCCCGTGGCGGGAGTGGTCGATGCGGGGCCGCGCCGATCTGGTGGCCTATGCCGACAAGCACGACATCCCGATCCCGGTGACACCCGAGAAGCCCTATTCGACCGATGCCAACCTGCTCCATATCTCGTACGAGGGCGGTGTGCTGGAGGATCCCTGGGTTGCGCCCCCGGCCGGCATTTTCCAGATGACCTGCGATCCCGAGGCGGCGCCCGACCAGGCCGAGGACGTGGTCATCACCTTCGCGCGGGGCACGCCCGTGGCGGTGGACGGGGTACGGATGACCCCGGCCGAGCTGCTGGGGCACTGCAACCGCATCGCCGGCGCCCATGGGATCGGCCGGGTCGACCTGGTCGAGAATCGCTTCGTGGGCATGAAGAACCGCGGCGTGTACGAGACCCCGGGCGGCACCCTGCTCCACCACGCTCACCGGGCCGTGGAGTCGATCACCCTCGACAGGGAGCTGGCTCACCTGCGGGACGAGCTGATGCCGCGCTACGCCGAGATGGTCTACAACGGCTTCTGGTTCTCCCCCGAGCGGGAGGCTCTCCAGCGGTTCATGGACGGCATCCAGACGGATGTCACCGGAGAGGCCCGCCTCCGGCTGTACAAGGGCAATGCCACCGTGCTGGGCCGGAGGTCCGACTCCCACACCCTGTACGACCAGGAGACGGTCACCTTCGAGGAGGGTGGGACGTACGATCAGGCCGACGCCACCGGCTTCATCAGGCTCAACGCCCTCCGGCTCCGCCTGCAAGCCGGCCGCGGCCCCGGCGTCGCCCCATGACCACTCAGATGTGGGGGGGACGCTTCTCCGAGGGTCCTGACCGGATCCTATGGGACTTCACCGTGGACCACTCCGACCGGCGCCTGCTCGCGGACGACCTCACCGGTTCCCTCGCCCATGTCGCCATGCTCGGCGAGGCCGGGCTGCTGAGCGATGAGGAAGCCGGCACGCTCGCCGGGGGCCTGCAGGAGATCGCTACCGAAGCGAAGCAGGGCACCTTCCGGTTCCTGGACAGTGACGAGGATGTCCACTCGGCGGTGGAACGGCGGCTGGGTGAGCTGGTGGGCGAGGTAGCCGGGAAGCTCCACACCGGGCGGTCCCGGAACGACCAGGTTGCGCTGGACCTCCGTCTCTACCTGCTCCGCTCCGGCCGGGCCCGGATCACCGCCCTCCGTGAGTTCTGCCTGACGATGCTCGAGGCCGCCGAGGAGGCCGGGGAGACGGTGGTGGCGGGCTACACACACCTCCAGCAAGCCCAGGCCGTCCCGCTCGCCCACCATCTGCTGGCGTACGTGTCGACCGCGTTGAGGGACATCGAACGGTTCGAGGATTTGGCCGGTCGTATGGACCTCTCCCCCCTGGGCGCCGGTGCGCTAGGAGGGAGCAGCCTCCCGCTCGACGCAGACCGTTCAGCCGAGTTGCTGGGAATGTCAGGGCGTTTCGTGAACTCGATGGATGCGGTGGCGGCCCGGGACCACGTGTCCGAATACGCCTTCGCCTGCACCCAGGCGCTGGTACACCTGTCCCGGCTGGCCACCGAATGCGTGCTCTGGACTACCACCGAGTTCGGTTGGGCGACCTTCGGCGACGCGCTGACCACCGGCTCCTCGGCCATGCCTCACAAGAAGAACCCCGACATAGCCGAGCTGACCCGCGGCCGGGCGGCCACGGCCATCGGGCACCTGACGGGCCTGATGGCCCTCCAGAAGGGCCTGCCGATGACCTACAACCGCGACCTCCAGGAGGACAAGGCGGCCCTGTTCGCGGTGGACGACGCCCTGGCAGGGGCGCTGGAGGCGATGACGGCCCTGATCGGCAGCGCCGAGTTCCACCCGCCCCCTCCTGACCCGGCAGTGACCGCTCTCGACCTGGCCGAGGCCCTGGTCGAGCGGGGAGTCCCCTTCCGCGAAGCCCACCGGGCGGTGGGCGCCCTGCTGGTGGAGCTGGCGGCAGGGGGCAAAACCCTCCCCGAGGCGACCATCGCCGACCTGGTGAAGATCGACCCCCGTTTCGAACCCGCCGACCTGTCCCTCACCGACCCGGCCGGGTCGGTTCGCAGGCGCCGATCGACCGGGGGCGCCGGCTTCGCCTCGGTACGGGAGCAGCTCCGGATCCTCAAACACCACCTGGGCTGACCGGCGCCGAGTTCCGCGCCTACGCGCTGAGGGTTGCGTATAGTTCGCTCACGTCCATCCCCACACCTGGAGGAGACAGTGGCCGAGCAGCCCGTAACCGTCACCGTCCGGCCCGACGGTCCCTACATCGTCTCCGGTTCGGCGCCGTTGCGGGTCAGGAGCGCCGTCATGTCGGAACACGGCGAACCGCTCACCTGGCGTAGCGAGGAGGTGAGCGAACAGAAGCCGGTCTACGCGTTGTGCAGGTGCGGGGAATCGTCCCGCAAACCGTACTGCGACGGAACGCACGGCAAGGTGGGCTTCGACGGTACCGAGGCGGCACCGACCGATTCGTTCCGGGAGCGCTGCGCGGAACTGGGCGGGACCGGTATCGAGGTATCTGATGACCGCAGCATCTGCGTGCATGCCGGGTTCTGCGGCAACCGCGTGTCCAACATCTGGAGGATGACCCCGGAGACCGATGACAGCGTGGTCCGGGCCCAGGTGATGGCCATGGTCGAGCGGTGTCCTTCGGGCGCGCTCACCTACTCGGTCGAAGACGAGGAGATCGAACCGGCCCTGCCTGTCGAGATCTCCGTCATCGCCGACGGTCCGCTGTGGCTGACCGGTGGGATCCGGGTCGAGCGATCGGACGGCGAGCCCTTCGAGGTGAGGAACCGGGTCACGCTGTGCCGCTGCGGGCACTCCGCCCGGAAACCGCTCTGCGACGGCTCCCACAAGGAGGCCGGGTTCACCGGCTGACCCCCGGGCGCTCCGACCGGAGGAGTCATGAAGCTCGAGAAACATACCCGCCGGGTTTTCGATCTCGACATGGCATACGTGGACGTGGGGTCGGGCGACCCGATCCTGTTCCTGCACGGGAACCCGACCTCCTCCTTTCTCTGGCGCGGGATCATCCCTCATGTGGTGAGCCTGGGTCGCTGCATCGCCCCAGACCTGATCGGGATGGGCGACTCGGCCAAGCTGCCCGGCTCCGGTCCCGACGCCTACCGCTTCGTCCAGCACCGTCGCTATCTCGACGAGCTACTACGCCTGCTCGGGGTGGACGAGAGGGTGACGCTGGTGCTTCACGACTGGGGCGCGGCGCTCGGCTTCGACTGGGCGGTCCGCCATCCCCACTCGGTGGCCGGCCTGGCCTACATGGAGGCCATCGTCACCACTTTGACCTGGGGGGACTGGCCGGAGGTCGCCAGGGGAGCCTTCCGGGGAATGCGCTCGGAAACCGGCGAGGAGATGGTGCTGCGGAAGAACTTCTTCGTCGAACGGATCCTGCCGGCTTCCATCATGCGCGACCTGACCGAGGACGAGATGGACGAGTACCGGCGGCCCTTCCTCCGGCCCGGGGAGGACCGCCGGCCCACCCTTACCTGGCCCCGGCAGATTCCCATCGAGGGCCGGCCGGCTGACGTGCAGGCCATCGTAGAGAGCTACTCGTTGCGGCTGGCGGGCTGGGAGGTGCCGAAGCTGTTCGTGAACGCCGACCCGGGCTCCATCCTGGTGGGCCGCCCCCGGGAGGTGTGCCGGTCCTGGCCCAACCAGACCGAGGTCACGGTGCCGGGAATCCACTTCGTCCAGGAGGACTCTCCGGACCCTATCGGAGAGGCCCTGGCCGGCTGGCTTGCGGCACGGGCCACCGACGATCCGGTGCGCCACCGGTAGTCTCCACCGCATGGACAACCCCTCCCTCCACGCTGAGCGCCGGGAACACCTCGCCGCACTTGTCGGTGACGGGATCGCCCTCCTACCCGCAGGCGTCGAGACCCCCCGCAACAACGACGTGGAGCACCCGTTCCGCCAGGACTCGGCCTTCCACTACCTCACCGGGTTCGACGAGCCGGACGCCGTCATGCTGCTCGACCCGCAGGCGGCGGACGAGCAGTACGTCCTGTTCGTCCGTCCCCGTGACCGGGAGAAGGAGATCTGGACCGGCCTGCGGACCGGAACGGATGGCGCGAAGGAACGCTACGGCGCCGACGCCTCCTACCCGATCGGGGAGTTCGACATCCTTCTCCGGCAGAGGTTGGTGGGGCGCCGCACGGTGTTCCTACCGTTCGGGAACCCCGGCTTCCATCGCCGGATCCTGCAGCTGGTGAGGGGGGCGGCGGGGCTGGGCGTACGCTACGGCCGGCTCGTCCCGACCGAGTTCCGGGACATCGGCCTCCTGGTCGGGGAGATGCGGCTCGTCAAGACCCCCCAGGAGATCGACCTGCTCCGCGCCGCCTGCGAGATCACCGCCGAGGCCCACGCGGAGGCCATGCGCTTCGCCCGCCCCGGCCGGTACGAGTACCAGGTCCAGGCCGCTCTGGAGTACGTGTTCAGGATGCGCGGGGCGCGCCGCGACGGCTACCCGTCCATCGTGGCATCGGGCGCCAACGCCTGCATCCTCCATTACACGGAGAACGACCGGCTGATCGCCGACGGCGACCTGGTGCTGATCGACGCGGGCGCCGAGTACGGCTACTACTCGTCCGACATCACCCGCACCTTCCCGGCCGGCGGGCGGTTCACGGCGCCCCAGCGGGCGCTGTACGACCTGGTGCTGGAGGCCCAGCGCGGCGCTCTGGCGCTCGCTCGACCCGGCGGCAGCCTGAAGGAACAGCAAGATGTAGCGAGCCGTATCCTGGCCGAAGGCCTGGTCGAGATCGGGCTGCTGCCGGGGCCGGCCAGGGATGCGATGCGCATGCACCACTACCGGGAGTTCTTCATGCATGGCACCGGCCACTGGCTGGGCATCGATGTCCACGACGCCGGCGCCTACCGGATCGAGGGCGCTCCCCGGCCTCTGGAGCCCGGCATGGCGTTCACGGTGGAGCCGGGCATCTACGTCGATCCCGACCGGGAGACCATCCAGCTGGCGATGCTGGAGTTCGACATCGACGAACGCATGGAACGGCGCATGCTCCTCGGCCCGGCCAAGGCCAGGGAAATCGAGAAGAAGGAGCGCGAGGCCGCGCCGAAGGTAGTACACCCCGTCCCCGAGGAGTTCCGGGGCATCGGTATCCGCATCGAGGACGACGTCCTGGTCACCGGTTCCGGCCACGAGATCCTGACCGGCGGCGTGCCTACCGACCCGGACCTCGTCGAGGATCTGTGCGCCGAGGCGCCGCTACTGCCGTTCCTGGAACCCCTCCGGCCGGCGGCCACGGGCGGCTGACAGGCATGTTCGACTGGCTCCTGACCTCCGGCACGGTCATCGACGGCACCGGCAGTCCGGGCGTCCGGGCCGATGTCGGCCTCGGCGGTGGGCGGATCGCGGCAGTGGGGTCGCTGGCAGGCCGCGAGGCTCGGCGAACCGTCGACGTGGCGGGCTCGGTCGTCTGCCCGGGATTCATCGACGTCCACTCCCACTCCGAGTTCTCGCTACTCAGAGGCGACGCCATCGAAGCCCGGCTGCGGCAGGGGATCACCACCGACCTGCTGTCGCCCGACGGGTTCGCCTACACGCCGGCTTCGCCTTCCCGCCTGCCGGAGCTGCTCGCCTATCTGGAGGTATTCAACGGACCGCCCGACGAGGCCTGGGAGTGGTCGGATCCCGAGCAGTACCTAGGCCTGTTCGACGGTCGATCGGCCATCAACGTGGTGCCCCAGGCGGGCTTCCTGGCGATCCGGGCCGATGTGGTGGGATGGGACCCCCGCCCTGCCACGCCGGCCGAGATCGGGCGCATGCAGGAACTCACCCGCCAGGGAATGGAAACGGGCGCGTCCGGGATCCAGGTGGGCCTCGACTACTTCCCGGCCGGGCATGCCGGCACGGACGAGTTGATCGCGGTGGCCCGGGTGGTGGCCGAATACGGCGGGGTCTACTCGTCACACGTACGGGGGATACGGGGCGACGTGGCCGCCGGGGTGAATGAGGCCCTGGAAGTGGGCCGGGAGGCCGGAGTGGCTGTCCACATCTCCCACCTGTTCGGTTCAGGGGAGTTGTACCAGCTGCTGACGGACGCCAGGGAGGGCGGAGTCGATGTGACCTTCGACGCCTATCCCTACATGGCGGCCAGCTCCCACCTGGCCTTCTGCCTACCCGGGTGGTTCGACGACGGGCCTCCCGAGCATCTCATCTCGAAGCTGGGGGACCCGGCGGTCCGGGCCGCCGCGGCGCAGCACATCGAAGAGTTCTTCCGCAGCTTCGTGCCGGATCCCGGGACCGCCTACTTCTCCGCATTGCCCGCCGGCCCCTACGAGCATCTCCAGGGACGCCCCCTCACCGACGCGATCGGGCAGGTCGGTCCCACCCTCGCGGAGGTGGTCTGCACCCTGCTGGCCGAGTGCCGGCTGCGGGTGCTGATGATCTACCGGTGGGACGACGAGGCCAAGCTCCGGCGGGCCATGACCCACCCGCTGGGGATGGTGGGCTCCGACGGTCTCTTCCGGGGAACCCACCCCCACCCCAGAGGCTTCGGCGCCCACGCTCGGATGCTGGCGTACCTGGTGCGGGATCGCGGATGGCTGGAGCTACCGGATGCCATCCGGAGGATGACCTCCATGCCCGCCGACCGGTACGGGCTGGCCGATCGAGGGGTGATCCGCCCCGGCGCGGCGGCCGATGTGATCGTGTTCGACCCGGACCGCATCCAGGACCGGGCCACCTTCGACAACGGCCGGGCAACCGCCGAGGGTGTCAGCTATGTCTTCGTCAACGGCGAGGCCGCCATCGAGTCCGGCCGGTTGTCCCAAACGTCCGCGGGACGGGTTCTACGCGTCGCCAACCGCTGAACGGAACCGGTGTGGACGGACTCGCGACCACTCCTCACGGCCCCGCGCGGTTGTTCCTTAAGCGCATGAACTCCGGTAGCATTGGATGATGTCACGATTCTCCAATTCCCTCGCCCTCGCCCGGTCCTCCTGGCAAGTACTCAAGGCCGACAAAGAACTGATCCTGCTGCCCATCATCTCCGGGATCGCCTCCGTGATCGTCGCCATCACCTTCATCGTGCCGGTCTTCGTCGCGGGAGCCGGAGACGGGACGATGACCGGAACCAGCCTGCTTGCGCTGCTCCCGATGTACTTCGTGCTGGCCTACATCACCATCTTCTTCAATGCCGCCCTGGTCAGCGCCGCCAACGAGCGGCTCGAGGGTGGGGATCCGACCATCGGGAGCGCCATCCGGGGCGCCGCCGGCCGGGCCGGCAAGATAGTTCCCTGGGCGCTGCTGTCGGCCACCGTGTCGATCATTTTGCGGGCCATCGAGGAGCGGGTCGGCCTGATCGGCCGGATCATCATCGCAGCTGTCGGCGTGGCCTGGTCGGTGCTCACCTTCCTCGTGCTGCCGATCATCGTGATCGAGGGATCGGGCGCCCGCGCCGCCCTCAAGAAGTCCGGATCGCTGCTTCGCAACACCTGGGGCGAGAACCTGGCCGCGCAGGTCGGGATGGGCCTGTTGGGTTTCCTTCTGATCCTGCCGGGAGGTGTGGTTATCTTCCTGGGCATCTCGGCCGGAGGCGCCATCGGGGCCGTGGGTTTCCTGATCGGAGTGATCTGGATAATCGTCGCGGCGGCATCGGTGGCGGCCCTGAGCGCCATCTACCAGACCGCTCTGTACCACTTCGCGGTCGCCGGTAGCGTCCCCTCCGGATACTTCGACAGCGACGCCATGCAGATGGCCTTCCGGACCAAGCGCGGTCGGCGCCGCTAGCGCCTTCGGGCCATCGCCCGGGCTCGGGCCTTGGCGGCTTCCACCTCCCGATTCTTGGGCGGCGCTCTGGTCACCAGCGCGTCGACCAGCGTCCGGGTTTCCCGGGCGATGGCCTCCACGGCCTGATCGAACGCATCCTGGTTGGCGCGGGACGGTCGGACTGAGCCGGAAATCTTGCGCACGTACTGCAGGGCGGCGGCGTCGACCTCCCCGTCCGTGGCGGGCGGATCGAAGTTGTGCAAGGTTCGGATACTCCGACACATGAGCGGCAGGCTACCAACCCCCTCCTGGGATACGCCCGGGCCTGCAAGCGATCCGTTGATCGCCGATGTTCTCTGCAAAAGGCCGCGGCCACTCCAGCGGCCCGCGACTGCCTGGGCAACCAGTGATCGGTGACGGCGGCCGTTCACATCCGGTGTAGAAGGTTCACCCGGTGATCGTCGGCGCCGACGTAGCGGGCGAGCGTGTCCGCAACCACGGCAGGATCGATGGTCCGCGCCGAGACCATCTTCTCGATATCCACCCAGTCTTGCGGCCGGTCGAAAAACGCCTTGAAAACCGCCAGGTCGCGGCATGCCAGGAAGGGAATTCCCGATCCGGCGAAGTACTTGATTTGAACCCGTTGTTGCGCCGCGTCGTGGAAAGATGTCGTGCTGAAGAAGACGTCGATCGGCGTGTCATCCCAGCGCAGCCGGACCTGGCCGTCCTCGACCGCCGCCCGGCGTGTTGCCGTGGACACCGGCACTCCCGTAGGGAACGAACCCAGCGCTGCGGCCGCATCCGCCTTCTTCACGAACAGGTTCACGTCTATATCGATGGTGGCGCGGGGACGGGCGGTGCACCAGGCCAGCGCTAACGCACCACCGAACGCGTGCGGTACCCCGCCTGCATCCAAGGCTTCATGAATAGCAACGAGCCGGTCGGCCAGGTTCACCGGCCGAATATGGGGTATTCGAGATCGGGGCTGTGCTGGACGGGGAACTGTTCCGCCAACTCAAGTAGGGCTTCAAGTTCCTTACCCCGATCCAGTCGGGCGCAGCTGACGATCCAGTCGAAGGTTTCGGTATCCGGGACCTCCGTACCGGCTTCGTAAGCGGCCAGATCAGAGTCCGGGATACCGACCCGTTCAGCAAGGGCGGGCAGCGAGAGGCCGGCCTTCCGGCGAGTGTTTCGTATGATCTCCGCGGCCGCCATGAGTTGATGGTACCGGTTCAAGGCCGGGATACTCGGTGGCGTCCGGACTTCAGCCGGTCTCACTCCTCGTAGGGAACGGTTTCGATGCCGTCCTGACCGGAGACGATCAGCAGATGGGGCTCCGGACGGTTGTCGAGAATCTCCATCACCTCCTCCAACGCCAACGGATGCCCGTAGCCGTCCGAGCGTTCCAGATACCGGACCTGCACGGAGGTTTGGTCACCTAGCGCCTCGGCCACATGGCGGCTGTCCCGCGCCACCAGGGTCACCGACCTCACCGTCTCGGGAGGAGTCTCGCGGCCGGTCTCGGGCTCCGGCATCTCGGCCAGGTCGGTCCGGCGCACGATGCGGTGATAGGCGGCGGTAAGCCCCACGGTGGTGACCATCGCCAGCGGCCACCGGATGGCGAGCACCGTCCCGGCGCCGATACCGGGCCCCAGGATCTGTTCCAAGCCGCGGTAGACGAGCACCAGAAGGCTCACCAGCGCCACCACTCCCCCCAACCCGAACAGGGCGATCAGGTAGATCCTCCGGGTCGGTGAGACAACCTCGGCGGACGGACGAGCACTGCGGATGCGCTGGATCCCGGTCCAGTGGCGCCACCAGAGTGGCGCGCCCACCAGTAGGACGGTGACGGCGGCTACGAGTTCGGAACGATCGGAGGGATAGAGCACGGTGGCGGGCGCCAGGGCTTGGATGAGCGCGGCGACCACCGCCGCCGCACCGCCCACCGTGGCGATCAGACCGACCCCCGCCACGGTGTAGTCATGGGCCCGGTCCACCTCGGTGCGCCCTTCCGAGGCCTCCGAACGCATGACCGCGTGGTGGTACCTCCACACCACCCCGCCCACGATGATCAAAGCAAGGGTCACGGGCAGCTCGCGGAAATGGGGCCCGGCGGGTCCGATCGGGTCCCCGAACCACCAGTCGAGGGTCAGGTAGGCCATGTTCCAGACCCCTACGAGGGCGGTGAAGAGCCCGCCGACCACCCCTGCCAGCAGCACGTAGGCCCGCCATAAGGTGGTACGTTCGCCGCGCTGCCCCAGCATCCACCAGTAACGCAGCCAGATGGCGGCTCCCACCACCAACTCGATCAGGGGTTGCTGGAACGCCCGATCGTCACGTACCAGCATCACCGCGCCGGCCATGACGTCGTACGCCCGCTCGAAGACCCATGCCAGGAAGAGGACTCCGAACACGGCGGCAGTGACCAGCCCGATGAGCGATCCGGCCAGAACACCGTGCTGGAGACGGCCCGCCCGTCCCATGCGATGGTGAGCCGCCCAGACCGCACCCCAGACCAGCATCACGGAGGCAGGCGCGATGTCGAAGCGGCCTTCCAGGAGGCTCCCGGCCCACAAAGACAGGCCGGTGGCGCCGGTTACCAGGCCGATCAGCTCGGCCAGGACCAGGTAGCCACCCCCCGAGAACCCTGATCCTCCGTCGACGATGGCGCGCCGACGTTCCCGGCGAGCCGCCAGGAGCAGGGCCGGAGCACCCACGATCACGCAGGAGAGCATGAATGCCAGGTAGCCGGGGCCCGCCACCACGTCAGGGTCGGCCACCGACAGCAGGCCGGTGACGCCGGTCGCCACCAGGATCACCAGGGTCAGCAGGATGCCCTGCTGGAAGAAGCGCCGGAGGGTGCCCCCTATGTCGCGTCCCGACCGGCGGGCCAGCAACACGATCAGCCCGAAGAAGGCGCCACCGAGCACCAGGATCTGGATCAGGGCGGCGAGAACGAATTCCACGGCTAAACCTCCGGCTCGAGCACGCCCGAGTCCGCCGAGCACTCGAACCACGGCCACTCCTGATGGGTGATGCGCCAGCCGTCGGCTACCGAGATCAGCCGGAACTCGTAGGTCTCCGGGCGGTGGTCGCCGAAGATCCCCTGCTCAGCCTCGGCCACCGACACGGTCACCCAGGCCTCTCTCGCGTCGAGGATCGTGTCGAGCCATTCGATCCGGAAGGCCCGGTCGGCCAGGTAGCGGGGGAAGAGGGTGCTGCAGCCGTCCAGCTCGTCCGCCAGGTAGGACCGGGCTCCAGGCCGGTCGCCGGCGATCACCGCCCGCAGGTAGTCCTGGACCACCCCCTCCGGCGTGTCCGGGTCGAGTTCGGCGTCTCCCACGAACGAGAAGACCGCTGCCAGCACCACGAGCGCAGCCAGTACCCCTCCGGACCAGAGCAGGAGTCGGCGTTCGGAGTTGCGAGCCTTTCCCCCCGGAACACTTTCGGGATGGCCTCGGGCGGGATCGCTCATGGCCGCCAGCCTACTGATCGACCGCCTGCCTTTATGGTCCCGGGGCGGCGGTATCGTGTGAACCATGAGCACCACATACGACAGCATCCTGCGCCTAAGAGCCATCCGTAAGTTCGCCGACCGGCCTGTCGAGCCGGAGGACCTCCGCCGGGTCCTCGAAGCCGCCCGCTGGACAGGGAGCGCCAAGAACCGCCAGAACTGGTCGATCATCGTCGTCGAGGATCCCGAGCAGATGGCCCGCCTGGCAGGGTGCGCCCCCTTCGGCGGCCCCCTGTCGGCGGCGCCGGTGGCGCTGGGACTCGTGCAGGAGGGCAGCACCTACGGGTTCGACATCGGCCGGATGGCCCAGAACATCATGCTCGCGGCGGCCGCCCTCGGTATGGTGTCCTGCCCGATCACCCTTCACAACCAGGAGAAGGCCGTCGAGGTGCTGGCGATACCGGAGGGCCGGCGTTGCCGGTATGCCATCGCGCTGGGATATCCCGGCCCGGCGTCCCGCCCGGCGAAGGCAGGAGGCCGCAAACCACTCGAGGAGATCACCCACCACAACTCGTACGGCAGCTAGCGGCCGGTGCCGCCGGCTAGCGTCATAAGCCCCGCAAGACCGCGAAAATCGCCCCCCGGCAAGCCGGTGCTCCGCACCGGGCCCTCCCCCGCCACCACCTGTCCTTGGCTCGGAGCGTGCTCGCCCACGCCCGGGCTGCTGCCGGGTATCGGCGGTTCGCTCCCTTGAAGCCTCTGAATGTTCCCTGCGGACCGGGCCGCTCCGATCGGTGAGACTCTCGCGTCCGGTGTAGGTGCTTGGCAGTAGGCAACGTATAGCGGGGGTGTGACAGATTCAACCCTTTAACCGATCCCTGGTCTGCGATGGGACGAAACCGGTTGCGATGGGGACCGGGCCGGATCGGCTACCGGCCGGCCGGGGTGTAACCTCGGGTTGGTGCGTTCTGTAATCCAGGAGGCGAGGTCCCTCCTACCCCGAACGGTGGACCTCCGCCGCCGGCTCCATCGAAACCCCGAGCGAGGCAACCACCTTCCCCTCACCCGCGCCCTGGTGCTCGGCGAGTTGGAATCGCTGCCGCTCGAGATCACCGAGCACGAAACCACCAGCGGGCTGGCGGCGGTGCTCCGGGGTGCACGGCCGGGCCCGACCATCCTCCTCAGGGGCGACATGGACGCCCTCCCCGTCGTCGAGGACACCGGCCTGCCGTTCGCCAGCGAGCGCAGCGGTTTCATGCACGCCTGCGGTCACGACATGCACGCCGCCATGCTGGCGGGAGCAGCCCGCCTCCTGGCGGCCCGGCGGGACGAACTGGCCGGAACGGTGCTGTTCATGTTCCAGCCGGGGGAAGAAGGCTTCTTCGGTGCCCGGCTCATGCTCGAAGAGGGCCTGCTCGACACCGCCGGGGAGCGGCCCTCCGGCGCCTTCGCCCTGCATGTGTCCAACCTCTACCGGTCGGGCACCGTCTGGTTCCGGGCCGGGCCACAGATGGCCGCCACTGACGAGGTCGCCATCACCATCCGCGGCGAGGGAGGTCACGCCTCCACTCCCCACCTGGCCTTCGACCCCATTCCTGTGGCCGCCGAGATCATCCTGGCGGTCGAGACGGCCGTAACCCGCCGCATCAACGTATTCGAACCGGGCGTGATCACCTTCGCGAGGATCGACGCCGGTACCACCCACAACGTGATCCCCGAGACAGCCCGGCTGCTCGGCACCGTCCGGGCCCTGACCGCGACCACCCGGACCGAACTCCACTCCATCCTCCACCGGGTGGCCGGCAACGTCGCGGTCGCCCATGGTGTGGACGCGGAGGTCGAGTTCGGCGTCGGCTACCCCGTTACGGTGAACGACCCCGGCTACACCGCCTTCGTCCGCTCCGTTGCCCGGCAAGCTCTGGGAGCGGACTACGTCGGCGAACCTCCCTGGCCGTCCATGGGAGGCGAGGACTTCTCGTTCGTTCTCGACGAAGTGCGGGGAACGATGGCCTACCTGGGTACGTGCCCGCCCGGACAGCAGCCCGGTGAGGCGCCCAACAACCATTCCAACCGGGTCGTATTCGACGAGGACGCCATGGCCACCGGAGTGGCACTCCACGCCGCGGTTGCCATGGCTCACGGTGACGGCGGTTTCGATGGTGGGTCTGACTCCTGGTCCGGCTGATCGATGACCGCTGACACCATCATCGAGGAAGCACGCCGTCCGGAACGCACGGTCCTGGGCCACGGCTACCAACTGATAGTCGAACAGCTCGGGCGGGCGCCCCGCGAATTCGCGTTCGGGTTCGGCTTCACGGCCCTTCATTCGGTCGGCACCATCGTCTTCTCCTACGCGGTCGGGTGGGCCACCGACAGCGTGCTGATCCCGGCGGCCCGGCGTGGCGACGTGACCACTGCGTCGCTCGTCGCGATGGTCCTGATCCTGCTGGCCGTCGGAGCGATGAAGGGCATAGGCCTGGCCCTCCGGAGGTACGGCGCCTTCCGCGCCCAGTACCGGCTGGAACAGCGCGACCGGGTGGATGTGACCAACCGCTACCTTGACCTTCCCATCGAGTGGCATAGACGCCATCCCACCGGCCAGCTCTTGTCGAACGTGAGTTCCGACATAGAAACCGCCGCTCAGATCGCGGCACCCCTTCCCATGGCGTTCGGAGTGGTGCTAATGCTGGCCATCACGGCGGTCCTGCTGCTGCTGACCGACCCTTTCCTCGCGCTGGTCGGTTTCCTGATGGGGCCGGCGATCATGCTCAACAACGTCTTCTACCAGCGGAAGATGCGGATCGCCGCCGCCGCCGCCCAACGCACGCGGGCAGAGGTGGCCGAAGCGGCGCACGAGTCCTTCGACGCCGGCCTTGTGGTCAAGACGCTGGGCCGGGAGGCGACCGAGACCAGCCGCTTCGGTGGTCTCTCGGATCGGCTGCGGTACAACATGGTGGAGATCGGCAGGATCAGGGCCATCTTCGATCCGATCATGGAGGCACTCCCGACCATCGGGGTGCTGGCGGTCACTGCGGTGGGCGCCTGGCGGGTCGATCAAGGGCTGATGACCGCCGGCACCCTGGTCACCTTCGCCTTCCTCTTCCGGCTGATCGCCATGCCGATGCGTATCTTCGCCTGGCTGCTGGGCCTGTTGCCCGGAGCGGTGGTCGGCAAGCAGCGGGTAAATGCGGTTCTCAACGATCCCGACACCTTCGTCTACGGCAGGCATGACGTCTCAGCGGCCGGCGGCGCCACCGCCACCGTGCGCGACGTGTCGTACCTGCATCCCGAGTCCGAGCTGAGTGACCTGGGCGGAGAGCCGATCGGGACGGATCCGTCGAGCGCCAACGGGGAGGATGCGGATCGGAGGGGAGTCGATGACATCTCCTTCCTGACACCGGCCGGCCAAACCGTTGCCCTGGTCGGCCCCACCGGCTCCGGCAAATCGACCATCGCCCAGCTGCTGGTGCGCCTGTTCGACCCGGACTCGGGCGCCATCCGGCTGGACGGCGCCGCCCTACCCGACCTCTCCCGGCGGGCCATGGCCGGCTCCGCTGCGCTGGTCTTCCAGGAGGCTTTCCTGTTCGACACGAGCGTTCGGGACAACATCACCCTGGGCGGAGACTTCGGCGAGGAAGCGATCGAGACCGCCGCCCGACTTGCCCAGGCCCACGACTTCATCCTCGAGCTACCCGAGGGCTACTCCACCCAGGTCGGCGAGCGTGGAACTGCCCTGTCCGGCGGCCAGCGGCAACGGGTGGCCCTCGCCAGGGCGCTGGTCCGCCATCCGCGCCTCCTGGTACTCGACGATGCCACCTCCGCGGTTGATCCGGCGGTCGAGGCCGCCATCCTGGCCGGCCTCTGGCGAATCGACACCACGGTCGTGATCGTCGCCTACCGCCGGACCTCGATCCTGCTGGCGGATGAAGTGATCTACATCGAGGCCGGCCAGGTGGTCGATCGGGGTTCGCATATCGACCTTTACCACCGGCTACCTAACTATGCGGCGCTCATCGATGCCTACGACGCGGGGGATCGATGATCATCGGCGGGGAACGCAGGGCAGCGCCAGACGCCGGAGGCGTGGAAGCGTTGGACACCATCAAACGAGGCATGAGCCTGTCTCCGGAGATCCGCCGGGGGATGCTGGTGACCATCGCGCTGGCCGTTGTCGCGACCGCAGGACGGGTCATCATCCCGGTGGCCATCCAGCAGGTACTCGACGGGGGTCTCACCGAAGCGAGCATTGACATGGGCTTCGTGGCGCGCATGGTGGTGGTGTCTCTCGGAGCAGTCGCGATCACCGCCATCGCCACCGGGCTGATGCACCTGCGCCTCGCTGTCGTCTCGGAAGTGGCGTTGTCGAACCTGCGGGTCCGAGCCTTCCGTCACATCCACGACCTCTCCATGCTCCATCAGGCATCGGAGCAGAGGGGCGTGCTGGTGGCCCGGGTCACCTCCGACATCGACCAGATCAGCCGATTCCTGCAATGGGCCGGCCTGATGATCCTCATCAACGGAGGCCAGGCGATCCTGTCCATGGCCGTCATGGCGGCCTACTCATGGCAGATGTTCCTTGCCGTCCTGGCCCTCCTGCCGCTCATCCTCTACTCGATGCGGTGGTTCCAGAAGCGCCTGGTGATCGCCCACCTGGTGGTGCGGGAGAAGGTGGGACGCATGCTGGGGGCCTTGGCGGAGGCTGTGGCCGGCGCACCGGTGATCCGGGCCTACGGGATCGAGGATCGGGTGCGCACCGATCTGGACCGAGTCATCGAGGAGCACCGGGCCGCGGGGGTCCGCGCCGGCGGTATGGCCTCGGGCTTCTCGGGCGTCAGCGAGTTGCTCACCTCGGCCGTCACCGCCGGGGTCCTGGTGGTGGGCGCCGTACTCGTGAGCGGCGGAGACACCTCGGTCGGCACGGTGGTGGCGTTCATGTTCCTGGTCCAGCTGATGATCCTTCCCCTCAACCTGCTGGGCGAGGCCATCAACGAGGCCCAGGGCGCGACAGCGGGGTGGAAGCGGGTGCTGGACGTTCTCGACATTCCCCCCGACGTGGCCGACCCGGGCGATGACGGGATGGACCTTCCTCCCGGTTCGCTCGGGATCCGCTTCGAGGGCGTGACCTTCCGCTACCCGAGACCGGGCGAGATCGCCAGGGAAGCCACCGGCACCACCGCCCTGGAAGGCGTATCGGTGGAGCTGGCGCCGCGCTCGCACGTGGCGGTGGTAGGCGAGACCGGGTCGGGCAAGACCACCTTCGCCAAGCTGGCCACCCGGTTGATGGACGCCTCCGAGGGAGAGGTGCTGCTGGGTGGCGTGGATGTCACCCGGATACGGTTCTCTTCGCTCCGCCACCGGGTGGTCATGGTTCCCCAGGACGGGATGCTCTTCCGGGGAACCATCCTCGAAAACGTGCAGATGGGCAAGCCCGGCGTGGCCAGGGCCGACGTCGAGCGGGCCTTCGTGAGCCTGGGCCTGACGGGCTGGCTGTCCGAACTCGGTCAGGGGCTCGACACCCCGGTCGGCGAACGAGGGGGGTCCCTATCGGTGGGCGAGCGCCAACTGGTCACCCTGGTGCGGGCCGCCATCGCCGACCCCTACCTGCTGGTGCTGGACGAAGCCACCTCGGCGGTCGATCCCGCTACCGAGGTCAGGATCTCGAGAGCCCTGGGCAGCCTCACCGAGGGACGCACCGTGATCACCATCGCCCACCGGCTCTCGACGGCCGAGGCCGCCGACCGGGTGCTGGTCTTCGATCTGGGTCGGATTGCCCAGGATGGTCCGCACCGGCAGCTGGTCGGCGAACCCGGACCCTACCGGCATCTACACGAGGCATGGGAGCGGGGCACCGTCTCGCACCCCACCCATTAGGAGGGTACTGAAAACCGTCCAGTTGGCCCGATAGCGGTTTGTAACTCTAGGTCAGTCTCAAGCGGATCGGGCTGCGGCCAGCCGTTCCTCGGCCAGACGGTTGGCGGCCCACGTGGTGGGCATGCCTTCACGCCTTGATGCCTCGATGACCCGCTCCACCACGCCGTAGATGCGCTCCGTCTTCGCCCTGGCCACCGCCGGGTCGTACGCGGCGCCCACCTCGGCGGAGAGGTTGATGATGCCCCCGGCGTTTATGACGAAGTCCGGGGCGTAGAGGATGCCCAGCCGGTGCAGCTCGTCCCCGTCGGCGGCCGTGGCTAGCTGGTTGTTGGCGGCGCCGGCCACAATCCGGCACGAGAGGCGGGGGATGGTGTCGCGGTTGATCACGCCGCCGAGGGCGCAGGGGGAGAAGATGTCGCAGTCCACGTCGTAGATCTCGTCCGGGGCCACCGTCTCGACGCCCATGCTCCGGGCCTTCCGCAGGGTGCTGTCGTGAAGGGCGGTCGACACCACGTGCGCGCCTTCGGCCAGCAGGTGGACGGCGGCGCGGGTGCCGACCTTCCCGAAGCCCTGCATGGCCACCCGCCTGCCCCGGAGGCTGTCACTCCCCCACACCGCTCCGGCGCAGGCCTTCATCCCCACGTAGAGCCCCAGGCCGCTCATTATCGAGCTGTCCCCGCTGCCGCCCTGCGATACCGGCAGGCCCACCACGTAGTCCGATTCCGTGCTGACGATCTCCATATCCCGGCCGGTGCCCCCGACGTCCGCGGTGGTGAGGAAGCGCCCGTCCAGGGTGTTGAGGCAGCGCCCGAAGGCCCGCAGGAGTGTCTCGGTCAGGCCGGTGCGGGGGTCGGCGATGATGGCCGCCTTGCCACCGCCGATGTCCAGTCCGGCTACCGCCGCCTTGTAGGTCATGGCGCGGGCCAGCAGAAGGACGTCCCCGAGCGCCTCTTCCTCGGTGGCGTACGGCCAGATGCGGGTTCCCCCGCAGGCCGGTCCCAGCGTGGTGTCATGGATCGCCACGATGGCCTGGAGGCCCGCCTCCGCATCGGTGAAGACGGTCACCTGCTCGTAGCCGGGGCGGTTCAAGTGGTCAACAACCAGCATCGCCTGCTGCGCCCTCCCGGCTAGCAGACCAGAGGTTCGGGCGAGAAGGGGGGGCCGCGCCCTTCGACGAGGAACACCGTCTGAGCGGCAACCTCATCGGTTGTGAGGACACGGCCGAGCTCTTGCGATGCCTCGTACGACCGGCGCGCAGCGGCCGGATCCTCGTGTCCCACGAACATTGCCTGGTAGAGCCTTGTGTCGACAGCAGGTGGGTTGAGCGAGAACACCCGGATGCCGTCCCGCGCGTGATCCACTGCGAGCGCCCGGGAGAGAGCCACGACGCCGCCCTTGGTGGCCGCATACGCCGGACTGCCGGGGAGTCCCCGGAGGGCTGCAAGCGAACCGATGTTGACGATGACACCGCCGCCGGACCCGATCATGTGAGGGATCGTCGCCCGGCACGCCCAGAACACTGACGACAGGTTCACGGCCACGAGCCTGTCCCATGCGTCATCGGGGAGATCACCGATCCGCCCACGTCGCGTCACGGCGGCGGCGTTGACCAGCGCCCCGATCGATCCGAAGCGATCGATGACCCGCCGGATCAGATCCCGTGTGGAATCGGGGTCCGAAAGGTCAACGGCTTCAACCACTAACCGACCATCCGAGTCATCAACGTGACGCTCGAACTCTGAGGCTCGGTCGGTGTCGATATCGGCGAGCACCACAGTCGCCCCCCGCTGAGCCAACTCCACCCCGATCGCGCCGCCGATGTCACCCCCACCACCGGTGATGACGGCCACCATTCCCTTCAGGCCCCTGGGTGCGGTCATCTGACCTCTTCGAGCAGCCGGGCGGCGTTGTGGTGCAGCAGGTTGCCCTGCGCGGCATCGCTGAGGGGCAGCGATCGGAAGAGGGTGAGTGCCCGGTCCAGGCTGTTGCTCGGGTAACACGACGAGTACAGCATGCGATGCCGGAGGAAGCCGTTCGCAGCGTCGATGTAGTCGCGAGCGCCCGGCATATCGGGCAGATACATGTAGAACTCCGGCATGAGGTAGACGTTGGTACACCTCATGGCGAGCGCACACGCTGCTGCCGTCCACGGCCACCCGCCATGGGCGACGATCAGCCTGAGGTCCGGGTATTCCATGGCGACTCGCTGGAGATGGACCGGGTGCGCGTGCAGCATGTCGGGGCCGATGAAGTGGGACGCGGTGAACGCGACCGGGATCTTGCGCTCCGCGCACCATCCGTAAAGAGGCATCAGCCGGGGGTCGTCGTCATGGACAGGGGGATCACCCCACCCCGAGACCAGCGCGATTCCGGTCAGGCCCAGGTCGTGGCGGATCCTCTTGGCCTCGGCGAGGACGTCCGCATTCGGGTCGATCCCCCCGAAGCCTGTGAATCGTTCCGGGTAGGTGTTCACGAGGTCGGCGATGTCGTGATTCGAGACGTTCCCCCACTTCTCGGCTCCCCGCTGTCCGACGATCACGGCGTGCCCGACTCCCGCCTCTTCCATCTCGGCGAGAAACAGTTCGACAGAGGACTCTTGGAAAGAGGGTGGCGTCTCGCGGTTCAAGGCGAAGGGATTGCCGTGAACGGGATCCTCGACGCTCGGGCGAGGCCTGTAGAAGTGCATGTCGAGGAACGACCGGTGGGGAGGCTGTATCCGGAAGTCGATCACCATGATGGGATCACGGGCTCCCTGACGCGAGGTCGGCTCCGCCGCCGATGTAGATGTGCTGGCCCGTGATGAAGGACGCCGCCGCATCAGCGAAGAACAGCACACCATGCGCGATGTCCTCGGGTGTCCCGGGGCGGGGAATCGGATGCGATCGAATGCGCCGCATCACCGCGTCCCGGTCAGACTTCGGGGTCGATTCGAACAGCGGGGTGATGACGAGCGTGGGAGAGATGCAGTTGGCGGTTATCCCGTGGGGGCCCAGTTCGATGGCGAGGCTCCGTGTCAGGCTCACGACCGCCCCTTTCGATGCGGCGTAGTGCGCCCTGCCGGCCACCCCGAGCCAGCTTCGGCTGGCGATGTTGATGATCCGGCCGAATCCGGAGCGCTTCATCAGCGGGACGGCGAATCGCACGGCGAGGAACTGGGACTTCACATTCGTACCGACCACGCGGTCCCAATCGTCCTCGGGGAGCTGATCGATGTCCGTCGGGCCCGTGATAACCCCGGCGTTGTTGACGAGAATATCGACGGATCCCATCTGCCGGTTGGCGTCGGCGACCGCTCGCTCGACATCGTTGATCCTGGTCAGGTCGACGGCGTGTGGGAAGGCGATACCCGGGCCATGTGCGGCTTCGAGCGAGCGGGCCGCGGCCTCGGCCGCCGCTCCGCTGATATCGAATATGGCCACCCGGGCGCCCCGCGAGGCGAGCGCCTGAGCGATCCCTAACCCGATCCCCTGCGCTGCGCCGGTGACTACCGCGGATTGTCCTTCGACACCCGAAGCCGGGCGCGAAGCGGCGTCAGAGGACACCGATCTTTCCGCCGAATCCGCCGGGCTTGATACCCCGAGCGATGATCATGTCGAGCACCGTCCCGGCCTCGGGAGCGGTGATCTCCTCGATCACGTTGCCCGCATAGTCGCGAACCCGCGAGAACACCTGGCCCTGCTCGATCCACTGCCCGACGCTCACCGCCGGCTCGTATATGCCGCCTTTTGTCGTCTTCATCAGGATGCCGTGGTCGATTTTCACCGACTCGCCGGCCCACCACACGGGGTCATCGTCGACAATCCCGAGGTACCGCATCGCGTTGTGAAGGCCGTACTTGTGGGCGTCCACGTAGC
The DNA here is from genome assembly GCF_965221825.1 of Candidatus Spongiisocius sp. Classification (GTDB taxonomy): domain Bacteria; phylum Actinomycetota; class Acidimicrobiia; order Spongiisociales; family Spongiisociaceae; genus Spongiisocius. The sequence goes on along the minus strand of NZ_OZ244917.1, from coordinate 1,688,525 downwards.
GACGCTCGCTCACTCCCATGCCACCGGCCTCGAGGGTCAACCCCGGCCGACCGCCCTTCATCGCCTCCCCGGAACCCGTGCCGGTTCCGAGCACCGGTCCGTTCGCGTCGGTGACCTCGACATACGTGAATCCGAGGGCCATGGCCAGGTCGAGCGTCCGCTTGTCCAGGTCGCCGTCCCCCGTGGCATGGGTGATGATGAAGCAGCCGATATCCTCGTCCCACTCGCCGCCATGAACGTCGATCACGGCGTCCGAGTGTGCGATCACCTCGGTCGTGATGGCGTGGGCGATGCGCTGGGTGAGCGTTCCGTCCGGGTCTCCGGGCCACACCCGGTTGAGGTTCTCCCCGTCGATGGGGTTCACGTAGGCGCTGTGGCCCTCGAGAGCTGCGGTGTCGGCGCACAGCACGACCCGCACCGATCCCCTGATCTTCGAGGCGTCGATCTCGTTCCAGAACTCGACCGTTGCATCCTGAGCCGCATACTCCGTCCCGTGCACACCGCCGATCACGGCGAGGCCCGGACCGTCCTCGTCGCCGATTGCCACCCCGACAGGGATACTCGCCGTGTAGTCGTTGGCCGGATCGGTGACCTCGAACGAGACGATCTGCTTTGTGGACATTGAGGTTCGGCCTCCATTGGGTGGGGTTGTGTGCCCCCGCGCCCTGTTATCGAATTCGGTGCGGTGGTCCTGGGGGAATGCGCCCGGCCGCATCATAGTGAGTCGGTCGGCACGGACCCATGCCTCGAGATGGCTCCGGCGGGCAACTGTGCTCGACGTGTCGCGGCGCTCGTCGAGAAGTCGGAGGGCGAGGAACCGGAAGGCTTGTGACCGTGGGCGTTCCTATAGTGTTTCCGAGGGTGGAGGAGTTGACGTGGCGGAGGCGCTGACAGTTCTCGGCCCGATACCCGCACGGGAATTGGGCGTCACGATCACGCACGAGCACCTGCTCATCGACTTCCGGTGTCGCTACACCGGGTCCTCCGAGTCCGACACGATCGGAGAACCCTTCGACCCGCGTGACCGCTGGCGTCTCGTCCGGGAGCCGGCGGCCTTCGAAGCGAACCTGTTGAGGCAAGACCTGGACACGGCCTGTGACGAGGTGAACGCCTATAAGCGGGCCGGCGGCAGCACCATCGTGGACGCCACGACCGAAGGGCTCGGTCCTGATGCGAATTCCCTGAGACGGATCGCGGAACGCACGGGCGCCCACATCATCGCCAGCACGGGAGTCTACGTTCACCGATCCCACACCGACCGGGTCCACCGGTCCACCGTGGGGGAACTGGCCGATCGGATGATCCGCGACATCGTCAACCCTCTCGACGGAATCCCGAGAGGATTCATCGGAGAGATCGGAGTCGATGGGCCGGTGCCGTGCGAGCTCAAGGTCGTGCGCGCCGCAGCAGCCGCCCAGCGCCAGACCGGCGCGCCCGTAAGCCTCCACCTTGTGGCAGGCGTCTTGCCGGAAGCGCGACCGGGCGCGCTCGAAGCGATAGACACGTACATCGAAGCAGGGGGCGATCCCGAGATGCTGATCGCCGGCCACCACGATGGTTCGGGCGACGATCCCGAATACCAGGACCGGCTGCTCGATCGCGGCATCACGCTCGAATACGACACCTTCGGCTTCGAGTCGGTATTCGTCCGTGAGGGCCGGTTCGTGCAACAGCCTACGGACACCCGGCGCGTGACCGAGGTTGCGGACCTGTGGCAACGTGGTTGGGGCAGCCAGGTCGTCCTCAGCCAAGACGTCTGCTACCGGATGATGGCGCGTGAGTGGGGCGGTTGGGGAATCGCCCACATTCTGGAAACGATGAAGCCACGCTTCGCCGCAGCCGGAATCGGCGAACCGGAGCTCCGGGTGATGATGGTGGACACCCCCGCCCGCCTTCTCGCATTCGCGTAGGCGGGCGCCGGATCAGCCGGCCCCCAGGGCGTGGGCCAGGCGAGATGCCGAGTACTCGATCTCGCCGGCTTCCAGTTCAGGTGCCAAAGGGAGGCAGAGGAGCTCGTCCGAGATCCGCTCCGTGACCGGCAGGGTCCCGACCTTGCCCGGGTCGCCGTAGGGCGGCTGCACGTGCATCGGGGGGACGTAGTTCATCGCAGTGCGGATCCCGTCCGCATGGAGCATCTCGGCGATCTGATCCCGTCGAGGGGTGCGGACTACGAAGAACCGAGGAGCGGAACGGCCTCCCGCACGCTCGACAGGAAGAACGACCCGGTCTTCTGAATCCCGCAGGACCCGGCGGTAGGTTGCCGCGTAAGACCGCCTCCGCCCTGCCCACTCATCGATCCTTCCGAGCTTGATCCTCACGACCGCCGCCTGCAGCTCGTCCATCGTCGCGTTGATCCCCGGCTCCGCGTACCGGAAGGTCGCTCCCGGCCGGCCGCTCCGTATCGCCGCGATACTGTCCTCCCTGAACCCGTAGTTCGCAAGGGTTCTCACGCGCCGGGCGATCTCCTCGGAAGAGGTGACGACCATCCCGGCGTTGCCGAATGCTCCGAGCGGCTTGGTAGGGGCGAAGCTGAAACATCCGACGGTCCCGAACGACCCGACCCGACGATCTGCATACCAGGCCCCTGGCGCCAGGGTGGCGTCTTCGATTATGGGGATGCCACGACTCGACGCCTCGTCGAGGATCTTCCGCAATGCGGCCACATGGCCGTGACAGTGAACCAGGACGACCGCGCCGGTTCGCCGGCAAAGACTGTGCGCCAATGCCTCCGGATCCATCGTCTGCGTCCCGGCCTCGATGTCCACGAACCTAGGCCGGGCGCCAACCTGGGTGATGGGTCCCACGACCGAGATGTCGAGGTTGGCCGTGATCACCACCTCATCGCCCGCCTCCACGCCGACTGAGCGGAGCGCGAGCGCCAGGGCCGAACTTCCGGATGCGACGCCGACTGCGTAGGGAGATCGCATCCAACCGGCGAACTCGGCCTCCAGGGCGCCCACCTGCTCGTCCGGGGTGAAGACTCCCCGGCTGACCACGGCCTCGATCACCTCGTCGATCTCGGCCTTCAACTCTTCATACTGCCGGCGAGGGTCCGCCAGTGGGATGAGAGGCCCCGGCATCCGGCGCTCACCGGCGCCGCAGGCGAGGATCCACTATGGAATTGAGTCCGTCACCAAGCCAGTTCGATGCTGCGGCGGCCAGAACCAGCGTGGCTCCGGGGAACAGCATCACCCACCAGGCGGAGTCGAGAAACGCCCGCCCGTCCGACATCATGTTGCCCCATGTCGGCGTCGGGGGCTGGATGCCGAGGCCGAGAAAGCTGAGGGAAGACTCGAATATGAGGACCTTCGCAAGCTCGAACGTGGCGACGACGGTGAGCGGTCCCAGCGAGTTCGGAAGGATATGGCGGAGCATGATGCGAGTATCAGATCCGCCCAGCGCGCGAGCGGCCTCGACGAAGTCCCGTTTCTTCAGGCTGAGCACGCTCGCCCTGATCGTCCTGGCGAACACCGGCCAACCGGTAAGGATGAAGACGGCGATCACATTGGTGAGGCTCGGACCGAGCAGCGCGACCAGTGCCAGAGCCAGCAGAACCAGCGGGAATGCCAGCTGGAGATCGACCAGGCGCATGAGCGCGTCGTCGATGAGGCCACCGCGGAACCCGGCGATCAGCCCGATCGTGGTCCCGACGAGCAGAGCGCCCGCTACCGCGACGAAGCTGATGAGGATGGAGTAGCGGGCACCCACGAACACCCGAGTCAACACGTCGCGGCCGAGGCCGTCCGTGCCCATCCAATGGGTGAGCCCGTCGGCGTTCGTCCATCCGGGCCCCTGGAGTCGACCGATCAGGTTCTGGCCTGTCGACTCGAAGGGCGACAGGATGGGCACGACGATGGCGAGGAGGAGGATGACGAGGATCAACCCACCGCCGAGCAAGGCGAGGCTGCCCTCCTCACGGGCCACGGCGAGCCCGCGGCGCCATCTCGACGATGCGACACCCATCGTCTCGAACTCGGAGGTGAAGGCCATGTCGTCTCCATCCCGGTCGCTCGGCGGTCCCACTTCTTCGATCATTGGAACTGCACCCTCTTGTCGATCCATGCGTACACCATGTCGATGAACAGGTTGATCATCACCAGGAGGAAGGCCGCCAGCAGGATGACGGTGCGCACGACCGGCCAGTCGCGCTGGATCAGCGCGTTCACCGCCAGACGGCCGACGCCCGGCCACGCGAAGACGGTCTCGGTGATGATCGCCCCGCCGAGAAGGGCGCCCACCTGGAGTCCCATGATGGTGATGATCGGCAGCGACGCGTTCTTGAGTGCGTGCTTCACGATGACAACGGCCGGGTGGAGCCCCTTGGCCGTCGCGGTGCGGACGTAGTCCTCATTCATCACCTCGATCACGCTGATCCGCGTGACGCGCAGAACCATCCCCATCGCAGTCGGCGCCAGCGCGACCGCCGGGAGGATCAGATGCTTGATGCCGCCCGTGCCCGAAGTCGGCAGGAGCCCGAGCCCGAGGCTGACGAAGGCGATCAGGACCAAGCCGAGCCAGAACGCCGGGATCGACTGGCCGAGGAGCGCCAGGATCAGCGACCCCTTGTCCAGGAGCGAGCCTCGCTTGATGGCGGAGAGCACTCCCACCGGGATGCCGACACCGAAGGCGAGCAGCAACGCGGCGCCGGTGAGCTGAACCGTGGCGGGGACAGCTTCTGCGATGAGGGTGAGGGTGGGCCGCTGCGCCCGGATCGAGTCTCCGAAATCGCCCCGGAAGAGATCCGACACGAAGGTGGCGTACTGGGCTGGAAGTGGCTGGTCAAGCCCGAGTTGCGCCCGCAGGACCTCGACGTCCACCTCCCGGGCCCTGTCCCCGAGCATGATCCTGGCAGGGTCCCCGGGAACGATGTGTATCAACAGGAAGACGGTGATGCTGACCAGGATCAAGATCAGCAGGGCTTGGAACAGCCGCCGGACGAGATATCGCGAAGTCACAGGTGCAGCACCACGATCAAGGTCTCCCTAGCTCGTCCCGTCCGGAACGTGGTTTGGCGGCGGGGCTCCGTCCGGAAGGAGAGAGCCCCGCCCATTTCATTCGATACGCAGCCTTAGCCGATGCTCGTCCCGTAGAAGAAGAAGAACTCGTCGAACCGGGCCTCGAATCCGTTCATGTCGGCCGAGAGCCCCATGTTCTCGACGGGGAAGTACAGGAAGATCCCCGCCGCGTCCTCCCAGACGATGTCCTCCATCTCCTGAACCGCTGCCTCGAGCTCCGCGTCGTTTGCGGCATTGGCGGCCCGACCGGCCGCGGCAATGTAGGCGTCGTTGCAGTAGAAGAGCGGAAGCGCCGCGTCCGTACAGTTGAAGAACGCGTTGATCTGGCCCGGAGAGTCGAGCAGCGTAGCTCCCCAACCCTGGATCCAGCCGTCATAGGTGGCGTCTATGCGGTTCCCGAGTTCTGCCTGCATCGCCGAGTAGTCGACGGCATGGAGATCGATGTTCAAGCCGGCCGCCTGAAGCATGTCGACCACTGCGAGACCGACGAGATCGTCGCTCGGATACCGGCCGGCGCCGATGGCGATCTGGATCGGTGCGCCGTCGTAACCCGCTTCCGCCAGCAACGCCGCCGCTCGATCCGGATCGAAGGGCCACGGCCCCAGGTTGTTCCGGGAGAAGGGCATGCTCGGCGCCAGGAATCCGTCGACCGGCTGCGCGATCCCGGTGAGGATCGTCGAGGTGATCGCCTCCTTGTCAACGGCATAGTTCATGGCCTGCCGGACACGCGCATCTGCGATGACCTCGCGATCTCCGCGAAGGGCGATCATGATGTGCCTCGTCGTAGCCGAACTCGCGATCTTCGTATCGGCATTCTCTTCGATGCGCTGAATGTCCTCTACGGAGATTGCGTTGATGGCGCTCACCTCACCGTTGAGTAGTGCTGCCACCCGGGTGCTCCGCTCGGGGATGATGCGGAACGTGATACCTGAATAGCCCGGCGTGCCGCCCCAGTAATCGTCATTTGCCTCAAGGACCAGGCTGGACCGGGGCTGGAACTCGACGAACTGGTAGGGACCGGTTCCGATCGGGTGGGTGTTCTGGTCGCCTGCCGCGTCGTGCTGCGGCGGGACCATGTCGATCGTGGTCAAGATGTTCGGAAGCAGCGGCGCCGGAATCTCCGTTGAGATGTCAACGGTGTACTCGTCGACCTTCATGGCCGGGCCGAGCACGCCGCCGGACGCGTAGCGGAACCATGGTGAGAAATCAGGACTGATAGCCATGCCGATGCTGTGAACAACTGCGTCCGCGTTGAACGGCTCGCCGTTGTGGAAAGTGACTCCCTCGCGAAGGTGGAAGCGCCACGTCAGATCGCCGGTGCGTTCCCAGGACTCAGCCAGGATCCCCTCCATCACGGACCCGTCGGCCTTGAAGAACACCAGCGGCTGGGTGATGTGCCGCAAAGCACTGAAGCTCGCCGCCGATCCGCCGGGCAGGCGCCCGTCCAGGACTGGCAAATCCTGGCCGATCGCGACGACCAGCTCCTCACGCTCCATCGCGGGCGGTGCCGCGGCAGTGGTGGTCGTGGTGTCATCGGACGCCATGTCATCCGACGCCGCCGCGGTCGTGGCGGTCGTGTCGTCACTGCTCGGGGCGGCCGTTGTGGTCGGCGCGGCCGTAGTGGCAGGCGCGGCCGTAGTAGTCGCCTCCTCGGCGTCGTCCCCGCACGCCGTGGCAACCAGCGCTAGGACCGCCAGCAATAGCCAGAGATGCCTCAGTCTTCTCACGTTTCGTTCTCCTGTCCCGACCCGGGTCGCCCCGTTTCGACGTCTACGCGACCTGCCGGTGATTTCCGCGGGCAATAGACCGGGGTCGCGCCGAGGCACCCGGCGCACTCGCCGAACGCCCCGCCCGATGGTTACGAACTATCGCCCAAGCAAGCGCAATTGCAGAGGGAACTCTAATCAACGGGTTTTCGGCTCGCCTAGGCGGAGTCGGGGAAGTACCGGCGCCCTTCGGAATGGAGCCGGTTAGCTGCTTCCGGTCGATGCCACCGGGGTCAGAAGATCTGGCCCGCGCCAACGGCAGGGTGCGCGACAGCGAACCGCGCCCATGGACCACATCGTCGGTTGCGCCGTTCTCGCCGGACGGCGCCTGACATCAGAAAACCCAGGGATGCCCTGATGTCAGGGCGAGCTGGCCACCATCCACCGGTACTGCAGCTCCGGTCACCATCGCAGCGCCGGGCGACACCAGGAAGGCTATGGCCGCCGCGACCTGCTCGGGCTGGGCCGGACGGCCCATCGGAACGTTCCCCAGCGCCGCGGCTCGCGTCGTGTCGTCGGCGAGGACCGGCTCGCTCAACGGTGTGGCGGTGATTCCGGGGAGGACGATGTTGACCCGGATACCGTGCTCTGCCAGATCGACGGCGAGTGCCTTGCCCATCATGAGGACGCCGCCCTTGCTGGCTGCGTAGGCGACCTGGCCCGGCATGGACACGACCACCGAGTTCATGGACCCGATCAGGACGATCGAGCCGCCCGTGCCCTGGTCGATCATGGCGCGCGCGGAGTTCGCGGCCGTGAGGAAGCTCCCCGTGACGTTGACGGCCATCACTTCCTCGAAGAGCACAACGGGCATCTCGGTCGCATGCCCCTGCCGGTGCACGCCCGCGCACGCAACGGCCACGTCCAGACCGCCGAAACGGTCGCCCATTTCGGCGACCGCCCGACGTGTCTCCTCGCCGGACCGCACGTCGAGGCGTAGCGGCACCGACCGGTCAAGTCGCTGGGCAGTTTTCCTGGCGGCGTCGAAGTCGGAGTCTGCGCAACCGACCCCGTATCCGAGGTGGGCCAACGCTGCCGCAACCGCGCGGCCGATGCCGGAACCGGCGCCGGTGACGAGGGCGCCGTTCAAGATCAGGAGACGATGGAGCCCGCAGGGACGGTTGTCATCCCCCGGTCGGTGGCCTTGAGCCACTTCGCCACCCGCGCGACGCCATGCTCGATGGCGTGATCGCTGCTCGCCAGCGAGATCCGCAGGTAGTTCGTCGCCGTGTAGCTGTAGGCGGTGCCCGGCGAGAGCGCCACCCCCTGGTCGATCAGGTTGAGCGCGCCCTGCTTCGAGTCGGCGCCCTCCGCCAGGGGAACCATCAAGAAGAACCCGGCAGCAGGCGGCGGAACCTCGAAGCCCTCAGCAGCGAGGATCTCGATCGCGCGATCGCGCCGCCGCCTGTACGTATCGCTCATCATCGTCACCGCATCCTGAGGACCGGTGATAGCGGCCTCGCCCGCCGCCTGCGTGACGGTGGAGATACACGAGACGACCGTTTCCTGGATCCTCGACAGGGTGGGCGCGAGCCAGTCCGGCGCGACCAGGTAGCCGACTCGCCATCCCGTCATGGAATACGTCTTGGAGAAGCTGTACACCGAGACGACGTGCTCGCCGCCCCGGCTGAACGCGTTCGCAGGCTTTCCCCCGTCGTAGATGAGCTCGTCGTAGACCTCATCGGAGAGCAGGGTCACATCGTGGCGCTGCGCGATCTCGATGAATCTATCCACCAGCGGATCCGGGAACAGCGCCCCGGTCGGGTTGGCGGGGCTGTTCATGATGATGAGCGCGGTCCGGTTCGAGATGAGCGACTCGACCTCGGTCGGTTCGGGCAGCCAATCGTTCGTCGGGTCCAGCGAGTAGTAGACCGGTGAGGCGCCTTGCAATCGAACCAGCATCTCGAAGTTCGGCCAGCCAGGATCCGGAATCAGAACCTCGTCACCAGGCCTGACGACGGCAGAAAGCACAGCAGAGCACCCCTGGACGCCACCCTGGGTGATGATCACCTGGTCGGCGTCCACATCGATCCCGTTCACCCTGGCCAACTTCTCCTGGATCACACTCCTGAGTGAGAGAATCCCGGCCCGGTCGCAATAGCCCGATCCGGCTCGCGCGGAGGTGGCCGCGGCCTCGATGATGTGCGATGGTGTCGGGAAGTCGGGTTGGCCGATCTCGAGATGGAGGATGCCATCGCGACCGGCGATCATGTGGAAGATTTCGAGTATTCCGGACCCCGGCACGGCAGCGGCCGCCTCGGACACCTTTGGCATAATGCTTCCTCCATGTTCTCGAGGGGGCTGTTCGGCGCGGTCACCGTGCGGATGCTCGGTGCGCAGGATGCTCCACGCTACGCGTGTACGGTACTCGGTCCTTCACGCTCCTTATACTCGGGCGAGACCGGTGTCACCGAGGCGCCGAGATCACAAGGAGGCCCCTTACATTGTCTGTTGCTTTCGTAACGGGCGCCGGTTCGGGAATCGGGCGGGGTATCGCAGAGGTCCTGGCCGGCGAGGGCGTGAGCGTCATGTGCGCCGACATCGACGAGGCCGGCGCCGGAGAGACGGCATCCAGCCTGGACGGGGCAAGCTCCATCCGTCTGGACGTCACCGATGAAGCGATGGTGGACCACGCCATCGCCCTCACGGAGAAGACGCTCGGGCCGATCGACACGGTCGTAACCTGCGCAGGGGCGAATGCCAAGGGGACCCCGACCGGGATGGACGTCGGGACTTTCGAGCATGTGATGTCCGTCAACGTGACCGGAAGCTTCCTGGTTTCCCGTTCCGCCGCCCGGCACATGATCGAAGGAGGCCGGCCCGGGTCGATCGTCCTCATCGGATCGATCAACTCGGTGCACGCACTCTCGGGACAGGTGGCGTACGCCACATCCAAGGGCGCCGTCCTTATGCTCGGAAAGGTGCTGGCTGTCGATCTCGGCCCACATGACATCCGGGTCAACGTAGTGGGTCCCGGCCTCACCAGAACCCCGATGTCCGCCAAGATGCTCGCTGATGAGGACAAGATGAGGTGGGCAATGGAGCGCATTCCCATGAAGAGAGTGGCCGAGCCGCGTGACATAGCTCGGGTGGTGGCCTTCCTGGCGTCGGATGCCGCGAGTCACGTCACCGGCACATTCATCCCCGTCGATGGCGGCTGGCTCACCGGCGCATGAGCGCAGGAGAGGCTCCTCACCTCGGAACGGCATATCCTGCGGGCCAACCCGGACGTGAGCCCCTCCTGACGGTGGAGGGCCTCCGGACGGTGTTCCACATGCGGTCCGGCGACCTCTTTGCCGTCGACGACGTGTCGTTCGACGTCATGCCCGGTGAGATCTTCTCGATCGTCGGCGAATCCGGGTCCGGCAAGTCCGTGACCGCCATGTCGATCATGGGATTGATATCCGATCCCGGCGAGGTGGTGAGCGGGGCGATCCACTTCGAGGGAACGGATCTGGTCACACTCACCGAGTCCCAGATGCGCTCCGTCCGAGGCTCCGAGATCTCGATGATCTTCCAGGAACCGATGACCGCGCTCAACCCCGTCTACGACATCGGCGACCAGGTTGCCGAGCCTCTCCGCCGTCACCATGGCTACAGCCGGAAGGATGCCAGGGACGCTGCGGTCGAGGCGCTTCGCAGGGTCGGCATCCCCGACGCACCCAATCGCATCAACGACAGGCCCCACGAGTTCTCGGGCGGGATGCGCCAGCGGGCGATGATCGCCATGGCGATGATCACCGAGCCGAAGCTGTTGATCGCGGACGAGCCCACGACGGCACTAGACGTCACCATCCAGGCTCAGATCCTGGACCTCATCCAGGAGATATCGGAGGAACAGGGCACGAGCGTGCTCCTCATCTCGCACGACCTCGGCGTCGTGGCCAATGTGAGCGACCGCATAGTGGTCATGTACGCCGGCCAGGTCCACGAGACGGGTACGGCGGCGGCGGTGTTCAACCAACCCTTGGGGCCCTACACCTGGGGGCTTCTCGCGGCGGTCCCGAGGCTCGACACGGAACTCGGCACGGCATTGCGCCACATTCCGGGTCAGCCGCCCTCCCTCCTCGATCCTCCCGATGGGTGCCGGTTCGCGCCGCGGTGCGCCCACCGGCGAGACGCATGTGCGTCGACCACTCCGGACCTCTCGATGGTGGGTAGCGGCCACAAAGTGCGGTGCCATTTTGCCGATGAGCCCGACTGGGTGGGCCGTCGCAGCATTCCCCTGCTGAGCGGTGGGCTACACAATGGCGACTGACCCCTCGGCGACCACGCCTCCGGCCGACCCGATCCTCGAGGTCCGCGACCTCAAGAAGTACTTCCCTATCGCCGGAGGGACCGTGCTGAGCCGGACTGTCGGCTACGTCAGGGCGGTGGACGGGGTGAGCTTCCACGTCAACCGCGGCGAGACACTAGGCCTGGTCGGGGAGTCGGGTTGCGGAAAGTCCACGACCGCACGCCTGATCATGCGGCTCCTCGAGCCGACATCCGGGTCGATCCGGATTGACGGCGAGGAGACCAGCAACCTCAACGCCGGCGCCCTCAAGGCTCTTCGCCGGAAGGTCCAGATCGTCTTCCAGGATCCGTTCGCGTCCCTCAATCCCCGGATGCGAGTCGGAGACACCCTGGCCGAACCGTTCCATATCCACGGCCTGTACGACGGCGCCGCCACCGAGAAGAAGATCATCGCTCTGCTCGAGGCGGTGGGCATGTCGCCCAAGTATCTGAAGCGCTACCCGCACGAGTTCTCGGGTGGGCAGCGGCAGCGGATCGGGATTGCCAGGGCTCTGGCGCTGAACCCTTCGATAGTCGTCCTGGACGAGCCGGTCTCGGCACTCGACGTCTCGATCCAGGCCCAGACATTGAATCTGCTCGCGCAACTCCAGGACGAGTTCGACCTCACGTATGTCCTGATCGCTCACGACCTGGCCGTGGTCCGCCACGCCGCCGATCGGGTGGCGGTGATGTACCTGGGAAAGATCGTCGAGACGGCCGACCGCAAAGACCTCTACGGGAGACCGGTCCACCCGTACACGCAGGCCCTCCTGTCCGCGGTACCGATTCCCAACCCGGACTCCCGACCCTCTCGAAGCCGCATCAGGCTCGAAGGGGAACCGCCATCTCCACGTCACCCGCCCCAGGCCTGCCGCTTCAACCCCAGGTGCTGGAAGGCCCAGGCTATATGCACCGAGGTCGAGCCGATCCTGGCCCCGTCCGATGTCACCGCGCCGGCTCAGATGGCCGCGTGCCATTTTCCGGCCCTCGATTCGGGCGTGGATCCGACCACCGGCCAGGACGCCGACCCGGCCCCGGCGGCACAGCAATGAAAACACGATCCGTCGGGGCCTCGGGCCTCGACGTCTCCGCCGTGGGGTTGGGAACCAACAATTTCGGCACGCGTCTCGACCTCGACGGGGCGAGGAGCATCATCGACGAGTGCGAGAACCTCGGCGTCACGCTGCTCGACACTGCGGACGTGTACGGCGAAGGCGAGTCGGAGCGGATCATCGGCCGCTTGCTTGCCGGACGGCGCGACCGGTTCGTCGTCGCCACCAAGGTGGGCCTCCCATGGGAGGACGGGTCCCGGCCGGGCGGTCTGGACCCCGCCTACATCCGCAACTCCGTCCACGGAAGCCTCAAGCGACTCGGCATGGATCACATCGACCTTTTGCAGTTGCACGTCCTTGATCCGCGCGTGCCCATGGCGAATGTCCTCGAAGTCCTCGATGACCTCGTGGCAAGGGGTCTGGTCCGCCACGTCGGGTGCTCGAATTTCCGAACCTGGGAAGTCGTGGAGTGGGTGATGGCAGCACGGCATGAGGGATGGCCGGAGTTCGTCAGCGTCCAGACCGAGTATTCGATGCTGGTCCGTGACGCCGAGACGGAACTGCTCTCCGCTTGCCGACGTTTCGGCATGGGGCTGATCCCCTACCGTCCATTGGCTCAGGGATTCCTCGCCGGGAAGTACCGGCGGGGCGAACGCCCGCCGGAGGGATCTCGCCTCGCTCTCCAGCAGTCGGTGCGCATGCAGCGTGAGACCGAACAGAACTGGCACGCGGTCGAGGCGGTCGGGGAGTTGGCCGGGACGAAGGGATGCACACCGGCCCAGCTCGCAATCGCCTGGCTGATCGGCCGTACACAGGTCTCGAGCGTGATCGCCGGGGCCTCCAACCCGGCCCAGCTCGCGGACAACGCTCGGGCTGTGGATATCGACCTCTCCGAGTCCGACCTGGAGGTCCTGGAACGAGCCCTCCCGCCGGTGCCGGGTGGCGCGGTCGGCTCCATGGCGCTCAGAGAGTATCTCCTCGGTGGTTGAGGGACGGCGCGACCGGGCGTTGCGCCGGATCGGCGCCCTCGAGGCCTCCTCGGTCGGTTTCGGAGCGGCGCGGATCGCAATCGAGGGGCGCCCCCCGTGGAATACCGGTGTCGAGGTCGTCAAGAGTGCGGTGGCCGCAGGCATGACGCTGATCGACACCGCGGACGCCTACTGCCTGGAGTCGACCGCCGAGCACGGCTACGGCGAACGCCTCGTGGCCGCAGGCCTCCGCAACATACCCGGTGAGGGGGTTGTGATCGCCACGAAGGGCGGCGAGATCCGCAAGGATGGCCTGTGGAAGTTGATCGGTCGTCCCGAACATCTTCGCGAGGCGTGCGAGGCGAGCCTCCGCCGTCTGGAGATGGATGCGATCGATCTCTACCAGCTTCACAGACCGGACCCGGCCGTCCCGCTGGAGGAATCCCTCGGAGCGATGACCGAGTTGCGCGAAAGGGGGCTCATCCGGGAGATGGGCGTCTGCAACGTCACGTTGGAGGAGCTCGAGCGGGCCCTCTCGGCGGCACCTGTAGCCGCAGTCCAGAATCCTCTCTCCGTCGGCCGATCGGATCAGGATCTCATCATCGAGCTGTGCGAACAAGAGGGAATCGCCTTCCTGGCCCATAGTCCCTTCGGCGGCCCGGGGGACGCGGCGCGCATCGGGATGGACCGGCGACTCGCCAGAGCAGCCGGCGCCCACGGGGTGTCCCCCTACGACATCGCCCTCGCCGCGCTGCTGGCCCGGTCACCGGCGATCATCCCTATTCCCGGCACGGCTAATCCGGCCCGTCCCGCGCAGCACGCCAGGGCGTCACGTCTCACGCTCGGTGCCGCCGGGAGAGCCCTGTGGCCAGGTCTCTGACACCGGAGATCGGCATCGACCGGCGAAACCGATCCGGGATCGCCATCTGGGCGCTTGACTCACCCCGCCCGTGCCGCGTAGCGTTCGCGGCATCCACGGAGACCTCCCGGAACCCCCGCGAGTCCACCTATGACGACTGGAGACACGATGGCTGAACCAGCCCGGATTGGACTGTCGATCTCGACGCGAATCAACGCACCCGCCGACACCCTGCCCACTTACCGCGGATTCGTCCTGGCGATGGAGACGGTGGCAGGGGCGTCCGATCTCCCCACGGATGTCGGGTGGACGCTCCTGGACGATCACGGCGACCCTGACACCTCTCAAGCTCTCGCCGAACAGGTCGCAGCCGATCCCACCTACGTGGGGATCGTCGGACCGATGGGGAGCACCGAGGCCTTCGCCAACGCCCCCGTCTTCGATAGGGCCGGACTACTCCAGGTGAGTCCCTGCGCCAGCCACCCGGACCTCTGCAATCGTGGATACAGGACCTTTTTCCGGCTGGTGCCGAACGAGACGGTGCAAGGCACCGAATTGGCTCGCATCGCCAAGAACCACCTGAACGCGGACCGGGCCGCGATCGTGCATGACGCCGACGCCTTCGGCACGAGCGTCGCGGACAACTTCAGCGCCGGCTACATCGACCTCGGAGGCAAGGTCGTAGCCCGGGAGAGTTTCCAACAGGGCCCCGACGAGTATGGCGACCTCGCCGGCGCCATCTCGGCCTCGAACCCCCAGCTCGTCTTCTTCGCGGTTCACGGCCACGAGGGCGTGCTTGTCTCCGGCGAGATCAGAGATCGCGGCGTTGCGGTGCCGTTCCTCGGCACCGACGGCCTGAAGACCTCGTTCTTCCTCGGCGGAGGCGATCCGGGAGCGGAGGCGTTTCACACGCACTCCGGCGCCGACTTCTCCCGCATGCCTACGGCGGCAGCCTTTCGTGAGGAATACGTGAGCCGGTGGCCGGCCGACAGCACTTACAGCCCGGAGGCGTACGACTCGGCGATGATGATCCTCGAGGCCCTTCGACGATCCGACGAACCCACCCGGTCGGGTGTATTCGACTCGTTCAAGAGGCTCGGGGACAGCGGCTACACGGGGATCACCGGCACGATTCGATTCGGAGAGACCGGCGAGCGCCTCGATGCGCCGGTGAGCTTCTACCGGGTCGAGAAGGCAGGTGACCGGCGTGTCATGGCCTACCAGGGCGTCACCACAGACATCGGCTGACTAGGGCGTGTTCACGCTTTGCAGTTTCGTTGGTTATCGCGGGTCCCGTGGTCGGTCTGTGGAGTGGCGGTGGGGTCTGGCGCACGCTGGGTTTGCGGGGCCGTCTAGCTACTCGATGAGGCAAATCGGCCGGCGCCGGAGCCGGCTATCCGGCCGAATACTGCGCCGATCGTGAGGCCGAACCCGGCCAGGTAACCGGCGGTCAGCACGTTGCCCGACATGATCTCGCCGGCGGCGAAGAGGTTGTGGACCCGGCCCTGATCAGTCTGCAGGTGGGCCTCGGCGTCAACTTTGACACCGAGGTAGGTGAAGGTGATTCCGCATCGCAGCGGGTAGGCGTAGAAGGGAGGCGAGTCGATTCGCAGCGCCCAGTTCGATTTCGGTATGTCGAGGCCGGTGGTGCTCCGCCCGTCGAGGCGGCCGTGATCGAAGGGAGGGTCGGTCGGGACCGACGCGTTGAACTGCCGGACTGTCCGCTCGAGCGCATCCCGAGGCAGTCCCGCCTGCTGTGCCAGACCATCGAGCGTCTCCGCTTGATATGGGGGGTAGAGGCCCGGTATGAACAGGTTGTTGACTTGCGAATCGAATATCGAGTAGGCGATCTGATCGTCCTGCGCTGCGATCAGGTGACCCCAGCTGGCATATCTCCTCGGCCAGAGGTCGGCGCCCTCGTCCGAGAAGCGCTGACCGGCCTTGTTCACCATTATGGACAGCGGCACCGAGTCGATCCGCGTGACGATCCCGCCGTCGAAGTCCGGGGCGCGGGCATCGACGCTGATTGCATGCGCACCCTTCGGGTTGCCGACCGACAGTGCGCCGCGTTCGAGGAGGGCCTTGAGGGGTCCCCCCATGTTGAAGGGCGAACCACGGATCACGAACCGGTCCGCCGCCTCACCCCAGTTCTCGCGGAGCCAGGCCTTGTTGGCCTCGAACCCGCCCGACGCGACGACCACCGATCGGGCGTGCAGCTCGGTGGGTTCCCCATCGATGAGGGCAACGACCCCGGAGGCGCGGCGCCCCTCCACCAGAATGTCCGTCACCGGCGTCTCGTAACGCACGTCGATCTTTTTGCTACCGGCCGACGCGTACAAGGCGTTGAGCATCGCCTTGCCGCCCCCGAGGAAGAACCGGTTGGTCCGTGACAGGTGAAGCGTGCCCTTCAGGGACGCTTGCCAGTGGACTCCGTGCTGCGCCATGAAGCCGGGAACCGACTCGGATTCTCGGATCACCATCCGGGCGATGTCCTCGTCGATGGCCTCGTCGCTCACCTTGACCAGATCCTCCCAGAGTTCCTCCTCCGTGTAGGAGCCGGTCAGGACCCCGTCGCCGCCCGCGTGGATGTGGCGGATGTTGCGGGTGTGGCGCGTGTTCCCACCCCGCATGTCGATCGGCGCCGACTCCAGGACCAGGACGTCGTCCACGAGCCGGCGGGCGGTCAAGGCAGCACACAGCCCCGCGTTGCCACCGCCCACGACGATCACGTCGGCCTTCGTCTTCATCGAGGACCGCTACCCGCCGTCATGGCCCCGAATCCCGGCGGTACGGACGTGCGCACGATTGTCCGATCTCCCGCCGCGTGGAAAACGTGCATGGCTGTATCATAGGGTTCGTGAATCCGCCGAGTATGCGCGTTCCGACCGCAAGTGTCGCTGTCGCGGCCGATCCTCCGCGGATCCTCGATGCGGCCCTCCTCAACGAGGCCCAGCGGCAGTTCGACATCTGCAATGCATGCCGGTACTGCGAGGGGCTTTGCGCGGTCTTCCCGGCCTTAGAGCGGCGGTCCATATTCACCGAGGGCGACGTGCTCTACCTGGCCAACCTGTGCCACGACTGCCGTAGCTGCTACGACGTATGCCCGTACGCCACCCCGCACGAGTTCGCGGTGGACGTCCCGCCGCTGATGAGCCGAATCCGGGAACAGACCTACCAGAGCTACGCCCGTCCCCGAGCTCTCGGGAGTGTCCTGCTGGGACCGACCCGGGGAAGGGCCTGGCTCGCGACGCTTGTGGTCGCGGTAACCGTCGTGCTCGGACTGCTCATCCTCGGGTGGGACCGGCTCGTAGCCCCGCCCGCCGATGAAGAAGCGTTCTATGAGGTGATCCCGTTCCTGGTGATGACAATCCCGGCGTCCGTGCTCTCGGGCCTCGCCCTGCTGTTCATCGGCGCCGGCATGGTTGCCTTCTGGCGGGACACCACCGGCGGCAGACCGGATCTGGGGTCGGTACGGGAAGCCCTATCCGCCGCCTTCAGCCTCAGGAATATGCACGGTGGAGGACCGGGGTGTACCTATCCGGATGAGACACCCGCGAAGAGCCGCCTGGTGATGCACTCCCTGGTGTTCAACGGATTCCTCGCCACCTTCGTGGCCACCATCCTCGCCGCCATCTGGCAGGAGTTTCTCGGAAGGATGCCGCCCTATCCGCTACTCAGCGCCCCGGTGATAATCGGGACGGTCGGAGGGGTAGCGACCATCGCAGGGTGCATAGGGCTGGTCTCCCTGAGGGCAGGGAGTCGGAAGGAACTCGAGACTGCCGGAACCAGGCGCCTGGACATGGACTTCATCGTCCTCCTCGTTCTGATCAACGGGACGGGGCTGGCGTTGCTGGCGCTACGGTCGACGACCGCCATGGGGCTGCTCCTGCTGGTACACCTCGCCCTGGTAGCAGCCTTCTTCGTGAGCCTCCCGTACGGAAAGTTCGTCCACGCGACCTATCGAACGAGCGCTCTCGTCCAAGACTCCCTGGAGAACCGGACGGGCGATTGATCCGGATCTTCTGGAAGATCAACGGACCGTAGACCTGCCGGCCCGGCCGCGGCGCGACGGCCGACCCTTCTCCACGCCGTGTCTACGATCTGCCAGATGCGACTCCGTGGCCGGTCAGGAACTGGCCGCAGCTAGCGAATCGCTCTTCCTGATCAAGGCTACGCCTAGCAGAATGACCCAGGCTACCTGGAAGAACACAGTGACATTGCCCAGGAGGTAAAGGATAAAGACACTGCTTTCAATGAATGTGGCTGTGAGCAGAAGGACGGACCCGACAATCGCCGGAGCCACTCCCAACCAGATAGCCAGGGGCCTATCCGCACCGATCAGATCGGCCTTCGTCATAGAAACGGCAAAGAAGGCCACACCTACTAGAGCAAGAACGGTGGCGAAGATACCGATAGACCCGCCTATCACCATGAACATGACAGCGGTAGTAACAGCCTCTCCTGATTCTATGGCTTCAGGCGGCGAATAACTGAGGGTAACAGTCGTCAGATAGCTCAAGGCAAAGGAGGCAGTTCGCACTGCCAAGGCAACTGTAAGGAGCAAGAGTCCGATCCTCCTCAGAAGACCTTCGTCACCCGTATCAGCCATCACCTCTCTGACGCCCCAGAGCCCCAGCAAGAGCCCGAAGGAGGCTACAAACCCGATAACAGTGAGAAACGTTGCAAGTGAGCTATTCGGTAACAGGGACAGGATGGCAGCCTGCATGGCAGCTTGAGGCCCTTCAGCATGTTCTGCCGGAAAACTGCCTGGCCGAACGGTACTAACGATAACATCAACCAGTGGTCCTACAACTAATAGCCACCCCGTGATGGTGGCTAGTCTCGCCCGTGTCACCATTAACCCCCTCTGTAGTATTGACTCCCGATGCCGGACCAGGGGTCGCCTGCCAGCAAGCCCATATTAGCCTCCGATCCACTGATTTCTCTGCATTCGGTCAGGCATATGAACCTCGCCGTCTGTGCACGAGTATGAAACAGCCGGAGCGTTGATGTTTAGATCAAATGCACAAGGACATACCGGGTGGCCTGAATCGGGCGGCCCACTACACCCAGCCACCACCAGAGGGGCGAGGCCCGACGCCGGCCCGGAACAACACAACGTCCAGCCTACTCCCACCCGGCAGGCTCCCCGGGCACGGTGTGCCCGGCGGGAATCGAACCCGCGACCCCCGGTACAAGTGGCCGGCACGGGATCTGCGGGGATCGTTCGGGAGGTGATCAGAAAGTGAACGTTCCTGACATCACGGTTGCCGCATCGACAGAAACCTCGACCCGCGCGGCGTTGCGCCTGGTCTCGGCTGCGATATGCATCTCGCACCCGGGGTAGACGGGTTTGGAGAAGCGCACCTGGGCGGCCGACAGGCCGGCCGGATGCGCGCCCACGGCTGCTGCAACGGCACGGGCGGTCATGCCCATTGTGGCCAGGCCGTGCAGGATGGGCCTTTCCAGTCCCATGTTGGCCGCAACGACCGGGTCGATGTGGACGGGATGCTTGTCGCCGGTCAGCCGGTAGAGAGTCGCGGCGTCAGGCCCGACGTCCACCGCGCCGGTCCAGTCCGGGACGATGGGCGCCGGGCGCTCGGACGGTGCTGGTGGATCCCCGCCCCAGCCTCCGATGCCGGGTAGGAGGATGGTGTAGACAGCCAGGAAACCGGAGCTCAGCACCTCGATCTCGATGATCGTGAGCCGACCCTTGTCGAAGACGGATCGGACGTGACCGTGGGTGCGGATCGGTGCGGGCCTGAGTGGCTGGTACACCGTCAGGCTCTGGCCGACATGGAGGGATCGGGTGCGGTCGTAGGCGCCGAGGTCGCCGGCTGCATGGACCGCCCACAGACCCAGAGCGCAAGCGTATACGGGCAGGACCCGTAGATCCTGCTCGTAGACCAGGTCCAGGCTCGAAGAAGAGGCACCCACGGCCAGCGCGTAGAGGATGGCGTCGTCAGCCGAGAAGTCAACGCGGCGCGTTCCGAGGTCGAAGCCTGTCAGCTCACTTAGGTGCATTCGTCCGGTCCTTGCCGATCCCGGCTCGCCGGGCTTCCAGCGCCGCTCCACGGGCCGGTGACGCCAGGAGGGCCTCTCGTTCGGACTGCCAGCCGGCGGCATCGAACCCTTCGCCGCTGTCGAGCGCCGCCAGCAATGCCTTGGTCGCTGCGGTGGCGGCGGTGGCGGCGGAGTCCGCATGGGCCGCGAGCAGGCCTTTTGCCGTCTCGAGGGTGGTCCCGGCGCGCACGATCATTGCTGCGCCGGGCGGCAGCTGCCGGCTCGACAGTTCTTGCTGCAGCACGATGAGGCGGCGGACGGTCTGCGAGCCGAGGCGGGCATGCAGGCGAGCCAACGATGACGGGTTGTAGAGGATCCCCAGGCCGGCCGAGGGCACGGCGAGACGCGCCTCGTCCGAGACCACCACGGCATCGCAGGACCATGCCAGGCCGACGGCGGCGCCGTAACAGGCACCCTCGACGGCCGCAACCACCGGCAGCGGGCTCAGGGCAAGACGCCGGCAGAGGGCTTCGAGGTCGTCGTCGAACCCGAGATCGTCGATCGTGCCGTCCAACTCGAACAGATCCGCTCCTGCGCTGAACCGTTCGAGGCCACCCGTCAGCACCACTCCTGTCGCTCGGGCTGCGCCGGATCCCTGAGCCTCGGCCGCGTCCAGGACCCCTTCGATCTGGCGAAGCGTCCGGCGCCGGAGGGCGTTGGCACGCTGCGGCCGGTTGATCTCGATCTGCCGGATCGACCCATCGACGCTGCTGACGACATCGCTCATGGGACTGACAGGCGGGGCGAGAGTCGGGCGAAGGGACGCAGGTCCAGTGCCGTCTCGAGTTGCTCTACGAGCGACAGCAGCTCGGTGTCGCCCCCGTACCGTCCCACCAGCTGGATCGCGACCGGGAGGCCGCTGGCAAACCCGGCGGGCAGGACCACCGCGGGATGTCCGGAGACGTTGAAGGGCGCCGCGAACGGGAAGGCCCCCCACAGGCGGCCCACCGGCTCGCCGGCGATGGTCCTAGGCCGGGAGCCCAACTCGAAGGCGGTGGTGGCCGTGGCGGGAGTGGCGATCACGTCGTAGTGACGGAAGTAGCGATCCACCCGCTTCCGGTACTGCGTCAGGGCGGAGCGTGCTTCCGCCAGAACACCTGGATCGAGTCGCTCGGCCGCCATCAGGGACCGCTTTTGATACCAGGTCAACTCGTGCGGGCCGCGAAGCAGGTGGCCGCGGCGTTCGCCCTCCTCGGCCAGCACGAGTGGACCGAATATCTCTTCCCACCCGCAGAGGTCCAGATCCACAGAGGTCACGTCGTGGCCGCAGGCCGCCAGTCGCCTGACCGCGGCTGCCAGCACATCGCCGACGGCGGCTTCGATCGGGCGGCCTTCGGGCTTGGGACACCAGGCGACGCGGCGCGGGCTCAGGTCGTCCTGGGTGTCTCGGATCCCCGTACCGTTGGCGGACAGCACCGAGTGCAGGCGGCGGGAATCGGCGGCGGTGCGCGATAGGGGCCCTACGGAGATGAACGGGCTGAAAGCTCGGAATCCCCCTTGGTCGTCGATAGTCCCGTATGTGGGCTTGAAGCCCACGAGTCCGCAGAACGAGGCCGGGATCCGGATGGAGCCTCCGCCGTCGGACCCGAGGCCGAGGGTGCAGGTACCCGAGGCCACCGCGGCCGCCGCGCCGCCGCTGGACCCGCCGGCGGTGCGGGAAGGGTCGTAGGGGTTCGCGGTGTCCGGGCCCAGCAGGTTGTCCGTAGTCGCCGACTGGCAGAACTCCGAGACGTTGGTCTTGCCGACCACGACCGCTCCCGCGCGGAGCAGGCGGCGCACCGCCCCGGAGTCGCGTCGCGCCACGTCGTTGGCGTGGGCCAAAGAGCCGAGCGTGGTGACGTGTCCCTTGATGTGAAAGGCGTCCTTGATCGAGACGGGCACGCCGGCGAGAGGCCCGGCGCTGCCGTTCCGGTAGGCCGCTTCGGCCGCGACGGCCTGGCGACGGGCCAGGTCGGGGGTGGCAAGAACGAAGGCGTGCAGGGTCGGGTTGACCTGGGCCAAGCGGGCCTGCGCCAGCTCGGAGACCTCGACCGGCGACAGCAAGCCGCCGCTGTAGGCTTCGACAAGCCGCTGCACCGGCCACCACAGTGGTCCCTCATCCACGAGCCGACACACCTCCGGAGACGGTGAACACCTCACCGGTCACGTAGCCCGCCTCATCCGACGCCAGGAACGACACCATGTTCGCCACATCCTCAGGCTGCCCCACCCGGCCCAGGAACGCCTTGTCGAACAGGTAGCTGTCGAAGAACTCCTGCGGGTAGATCCTGCGCAGGAAGTCGTTGTAGATCAGGCCCGGAGCCACCGCGTTGACCCGCACCCCGTGGACTCCGTTCTCGGCTGCAGCCACCCGGGTCAGCGCGAGGACGCCGGCTTTGGCCGCGGAGTAGGCGGCGCCATGCTCGGCGGACATCTCCCAGGCCGCTATCGAGGAGATGTTGATGATCGAGCCGCCGCCACCGGCGATCATCACTTCGAGTGCGTAGCGCATACAGACGAAAGTGCCGGTCAGGTCGACGTCGAGGCAGCGCTGCCAGGTATCCAACGACATCTCGGCCACAGGCTCGATCTTCGACCAGCCCGCATTGTTGACCAGCACATCGAGCCCGCCCTTGACGGCCGCGACTTCTGAGATCACGCTGCGCACCTGATCGTGGTCGGTGACGTCGAGGCGATAGCCGGCCACCTCGCGCCCCACCTCTTCGGCCAGTGCCCCGGCAAACTCGCGGCACCGTCGCTGGTGGGCGTCGGTGACGACCACGTCAAATCCGTCGTGGGCGAGCCGTCTCGCTACCGCCGCTCCGATGCCGGCGCCGGCTGCCGCGGTCACCAGCGCAACACGCGGGCTTCCTGCCATCAGCTTCCTCCTCCTGCCTCGACCGCACCGATCACGGTGTCGGCCAGCTGTGCCAGTCGTCGCTCGCGCCCTCCGGACAGCAGCGCGAAGGTGATCCGGTCGATGTCGAGCTGCCAGAGCTGACGGAGCCGGTCCACGCACATGTCGAGATCGCCCACCAGCGCCACCGATCTCACGAAGTCGTCGGACACGGTGTACTTGTGCTCAGCCTGCAACGAGAGGTGGTCGACGAGGCCGTACTGCTCCGCGGCCCGAGCGAACTCGGGACGGAACCTCTCCCACGCCGGCGGCATCCGCCTCCATTGGTGGAAGGTGGCCGCCTGGCTGGTGGCCCATGCTCTCACGTCGTCAGTGGCGCTCTCGACGTCGTCGCCCACCGACATGGTGACGAACAGGTCGACGGTCAGTTGCCCGCGGTCGCGCCCGGCCGCCGCCAACCCCTGGTGTATGTGGTCGAGTTGCCATGAGCAGAACTCGGGATCTGCGGCTCCCATGAGCACGGCTCCGTCGCAGGTCTCGCCGGCGAGCCGCAACATGGCGGGCTGCGAGACCGCGAGATAGATGGGAACCTGCCGCTGGGCGGCGGCCAGGCGAACCTGGCTGCCATAGAGGTCGCACGGCTCGCCACTGAAGAGCTGGCGGAACTCGTCGATCCCGGAACGCAGCTCGCCGAGCCTGGACGGTGTGCCGCCTGCGCCGAGCACGGCAGACCAGCCTGCTCCGAGGCCGAGCACGGCGCGGCCGTCTGAGAGCTCGTCCAGCGCAGCGGTGGCATTGGCGGTCACCGTCGGGTGGCGGGTCACGAGATTGGTGACACCCGCCCCGATGAGCACTCGCTCGGTCGACAGCGCCGCCAGGTTCATCGCGGCATACACATCCTTCATTCCGAGCTGGAAATCGATATACCACAGTGCCTCGAAACCCCTGAGGTCGATGTCTCGGGCCAGTTCCGCCGTCCGGCTCAGAGGCTCTCGGGGACTGACTCCCAAGGAAATGCCGTAGCGCTTCTTCATTGAGTACATCTTTCGTGCAAGAGCTGCGCGAGCAGCTTGCCATAGGCGTCGGGTTGGTCGACGGAGAGAAGATGGCCAGCCCCGGCCACCTCGTGGTACCGGCAGTCGTCGACATTGTCGACGATGGTGTCGGCGGCCCGGCGCGGGCAGAATACATCGCCGGCCGCCCCGATGACATCCACAGGAACCTCGATCTGTCTGAGCCGGGGGTTCAACGGTTCGGAGCGGATTCCGATCATCGCCCGTGCGGCGTTGATGTAGCCGCGGCCGTCACCGACGGCGTTCATGCGCTTCGAGGTGAGTGCGTCGATGTCGGCTTCGGTGACAACCTGGCGGGCCGTGTCATCGCGGAGTCCGGCGGCGAAGCCGTCCCGGTCGCGGGCTTCAAGCTGGGCGATGCGGCCTGCGAAGAACTCGGCCGCCGCCGAACCGACCACCGATGACGTGGCGACCGCGATCAGGTGGCCGATCAGGGTTCCTGGAGTGGACGCAGCCTTGAGCCCGATGGCGCCGCCAAGTGAGTAGCCGACGACAGCGGCAGGGCCGGTCACGACGCGCAGGAAGGCGGAGAGGTCCTCGGCCAGTTGCGACAGAGTGCCGGCGGCCTCCCCCGAGGTGGTGCGGCCGTGACCGCGAAGGTCCACCGCATGGACGGCAAATCCGCCCAGGTGGGCAGAGGCGGAGTCCCAGGAGCGGAGGTCCTCGGCCAGCCCGTGCAGCAGCACGACCGGCTGCCCCGATCCGCTGCGCCGGTAGTTGACCACTATGTCGCCCAGCTCGACGGTGCTCATCCGGCCGCGCTCCGATCCGGACCCACGCCGTCGGGATCCGCTGCGGCAGTCGAGGCGGATGCGTTTAAGAGTTCATCGCGCAGCTGCTGCTTGCGTATCTTGCCGGAGGCTGTACGCGGGAAGCGATCGACCTGTATCAGCCGTTCGGGCCAGTATCGCCGCGGCAGGCCCTGCTCGGCGCAGGACGCGATGAGATCGTCGAGGTCGAGGCGGGCGCCGGCCTGCACGACCGCGCATATGCGCTCGCCGAGACGCTCATCAGGCCACCCGATGACGGCCACACCGACCACGTCGTGGTGGCCGGCGATCGCGTTCTCGGTCTCTACGGGGGAGATGTTCACCGCCCCACGGATGATCAGGTCCTTGGCCCGTCCCGTGATCGACACGTATCCGTCGGGATCGATGCGGGCGAGATCGCCGGTACGGAAGAACCCTTCGCCGACGATGTGCTCGGCGTACAACTCGGGTTGGCCGTAGTAGCCGTTGAACACCCCGGGCCCCCGCATGACGAGCTCGCCGGCCCCCGTGGAGCGCAGCCGCATGTCCGCACCGAGGGTTCGCAGTTCCAGCCCGGGAAGTCCCACCCCCACGGTGTTCTCGACCTGGCTGCCGGTCGAGGAGGGCACGCAGGTGGTGAGGCCGCCTTCGGTCATGCCCCACAGAGGCGTTACGAACGTGTTCGGTAACTCGGTTCGACAGCGCCGGACGAGGGCAGGCGGCACCTGGGTCCCACCGCACAGGAAGCTCCGCAGCGACGCCAGCTTCGGCTCGCGGCCGCTCCACGGGGCATTGGCCAGATCCATCAGGAACGGGGTCGCGGCAGCGGTGAAGTCGGCGCGGTGACGAGCCACCAGCTCCAGCGCGGTGACCGGGTCCCAGTCCCTTTGGAGGATGAGCAGTGCGCCCAGGAACAACGACAGGCGGGCACCATGAATAGCGCCGACGCTGTGGCCGAGCGGTGAGGGCATGAAGACGGGCGTGCCGTGGTCGAGCCCGAAACGATCGGCGAACTGCACGTTGAGAGCGGCCAACGTGTCCTCGCTGTGGCTGACAGCCTTCGGGGGCCCGGTCGTGCTCGACGTGAACATCATGTGTGCGGTGGCGTCGGGCACATCGACGGCCCGGGCCGGGGGAACCGCCGGGCCATGCATCGCGAGGCGCGTTCCGTCCACCGTAGCCACAGCGACCCCGGTGGAAGCTCCGGCGGCGGCTTGCCGGATAGCGTCAGCCGGTGACGTGCTACGGCTCGAGCCGGCGCAGACGACCAGGACCGGCCGGACCAGATCGAAGATATGACGCAGATGCGCCTCGGGCGTGGTGACCGGAAGCGTGGCCGGAACGTGGCCCGCTCGCAACACGGCCAGGAACATGACGACCCACTCCACACAGTTGGGCAGAAGCACCACCACCACCCGACGGCCCCCGCCGACGGACCGGCGGATCTCCTCAGCGACCTCACCGGACGCATCCCAGAGCTCGGACCGCGACAGCGTGTCGCCGCCGCTCACCACGGCAGGCTCGCCGGGCGCCTCGGTGACGTGCGCCTCGAAGCGGTCGACCAGCCGGCGGCCTGTCCACCATCCGGCGAGCCGGTAGCGCTCTGCGATGTCATCGATCACCGCACTCCTCCAATCCCGGTCGGCCGCCCTGGTGGAGTATCACAGGATCGACCTATAACAAAAGGCGATGTCGCTTTTGTTGTTGGGTGGACGGGACGAAAGGTAAAATCGTGCGCCGCGGGGTTGCAGACTCGAGACGACCCGCACAGGGACCAGCGACACGGGGCCCAGTCCACGTGCCTCACAACCTACAGACGCCCGCGAACGATGGGAGCGCCCATGGCCACCGAGCCGACCACCCCTAAAGGCCAACGGACGCGGCAGACGATCCTCGACGCCGCGTCGAAGGTCTTCACCAAGGACGGCTACGTCGACGCCCGCATGAGCGATGTCGCAGTGCAGGCCGGACTCTCCCTCGGAGGCCTGTACAGGTATTTCGATAACAAGGAGGACCTGTTCCGGAGTGTCATCCGGGACCTCCACGAGGAACTCTTCCGGAGGAGCCGGTCGTCGACACCCATCGCCGAGGACCCGGAGGCCGCCCTGTTCGAAGCCAACCTCGGATACCTCCAGCACTACCGTGACAACAGCGGTGTGCTGCGGGCCTTCATCGAGGCGACAACGGTAGAGGAGCGATTCACCACCATCTGGTGGACCATGCGCGAACGCCACGTCGCGCGGTTCGTCCATGCGGTGGAGAACGACGACCGCGTCCGGCTCGACGGACTCGATCCGTCCACGGTGGCCCGGGCCATGGCCTCCCTGGTCGAGCAGACCGCCTACACGACATTCGCCCACGCCGCCCTCAACACGGCGCCCGTGGACGTGGAGACGGTAGCCCGCGTCGTGACCAGAGCCTGGTACCGCAGCTTCTACGGGAGTCACCCCGCAGACTGACAACAGCCGGCCCGGCGCGCGGTCGGGGATGAGCCCTGCCGGCTCGGTGCCCGACAGACGCCTCATATCTCCGAGCCCAGATAAGCGGCAGCCAGCCTCTCGTCGGATAGGAGGGCCCGGTTCGAGGCCTCCAGGACCACCTCCCCGGACTCGAGCACGCAGGCCCGATCACAAATCTCGAGCGCCTCATGGGCGCGTTGCTCCACGACGATCGTTGCGGTCGTCTCGCTCTCAAGCAGCCGCGCGATGCCCTCGAAAACGCTGTCCGCGGCGCGGGGAGCCAGCCCCATCGAGGGTTCGTCGAGCATGAGCAGCCGCGGGCAGGCCATCACGCCGCGAGCAACCGCCAGCATCTGCTGCTGGCCTCCCGACAACGCGCCTCCGTCCCGGTTGAGCATGCCGGCCAGCGCAGGGAAGATCTCGAGCACCAGATCGAGGCGTTCGTCGTGCCGGTGCTGGGCGCCACTCCGGTGGCTGCCGAGGCGGAGATTGTCGGCCACCGTCATCGATGCGAAGATCATCCGCCCCTGGGGCACGTGGACGATTCCGGCCTCGACGCGCTTGTGCGGCGGCTGTGAGTGAAGATCCTGGCCTTCGAAGCGGATCGCACCCGCGTCTACCTCCACGGTGCCGCTGATCGTCTTCAGCAGGGTGGTCTTGCCCGCAC
Source organism: Candidatus Spongiisocius sp. (assembly GCF_965221825.1). Classification (GTDB taxonomy): domain Bacteria; phylum Actinomycetota; class Acidimicrobiia; order Spongiisociales; family Spongiisociaceae; genus Spongiisocius. The sequence continues at coordinate 1,660,743 of NZ_OZ244917.1, read as the reverse complement.
CGTTGGGTCCCAGGATGGCCACACGCTCCCGCGCTCCGACCTGGAAGTCGACAGAGCGTAAGGCCGGGACTCCGTCGTAGCTGGCACAGAGGTCACTGATCTCTAGCATGTTCCATCCATCTCGATCCGAGGTAGGCCTTGATCACGCGCGGGTCCGACACGACATCCGCCGGTGGGCCTTGGACGATGACGCGGCCCTCATCGAGCGCGACCACCGACTCGACGTACTGAATCAGTGACCGGACGGAGTGCTCGATCACCACGATCGCCGTCTGCGGGGCGACCAGTTCGTCGACAGTCGTGAAGAAGCGGGCTCGTTCGGCCTCGTTCAAGCCGGCGAGCGGCTCGTCGAGCAGCAGCAACTCCGGCTCGCTCACCATGGCCCGCGCCAGCTCGAGGCTCTTGATCTCGGCCGTGGTGAGGGCGCTCAACTCGCCGAGCGCGCTCTCGGCGAGGCCGACCCGCTCGAGCATTGCCATCGACGCCGCTACCGGATGCGGTATCGAGGCGCCGATCGCAGCCACCACGACATTGTCGAGCGGAGACATGAGATGGAAGCCCTGGGGAACCTGGAATGTTCGTGACATGCCGAGTTCGTAGCGCCGCGGCGCGCGCATCCGATCCACCTTCATCCCCTTGAACAGGATCCGTCCGGCATCGGCTCGCAGGTGGGCGGTGATGATGTTGAACAGCGTCGTCTTGCCCGCACCATTGGGGCCGATGATGCCGACACGCCGGCCCGCATCGATCCTGAAGGCCACGTCGGACAGCACGCGATTGGCGCCGAAGCTCTTGGCTATGCCTTCCACCTCGAGCACGGGCGCGTCGCTCGGGCGCGGCGGCCTCGGCCGGAGGGGTCGTCGCGGCATGCTCAAGAACGGCGACGGCCGCTGCGGAGGCGCAGCGAGACGCCCGAGAAGGCGCCGGCCCCCCGGCTCACGTGATCGACCGGGCCGGGTCGCTACGCGGCGGAAGCCGCTCTCGATCGCGGGAAGGATTCCGCGCGGTATCAGCAGGGCGACGAGTACGAGCGCGGCCGCGTAGACGAGTTCCTGCGCGCCGGGCACGGACTCGCCTATCGAATCGTCCAGGAACATCGCCAGCGGGATGAGGAAGGCCGCGCCGACGACCGGCCCCCAGGTCTGTCCCACCCCGCCCACGAACGCCACCGACAGCATGACGATCACCACGGTAATGCCGAAGACCTCCTCGGCGACGGTCACCCGCAGGACGGCCTTCACCCAGAGCACGGCCATGGCCGCCGACAGCGCCGCCGAGATCATGAACGCCGCCGACTTCCATGCGACGGTGCGGATGCCCACCGCCCGGGCCAGGACCTCGTTGTCGCGCACGGCACGCAGGGCGTATCCGAACGAAGTCACGTCGATCAGCTCGCTGATCATCAACGCAATGACCAGCATCCCCAGGCCGACCCACACGTAGACATGGGGATCGGAGAATTCCATGAACCTCCACTCGCTCTCGGGGTGGAACGGAACCGTGAGCTCGGGATCCCCGTAATGGGACACCAGCAGTTCCATGATGAGCGGGAAGGAGATGGTGGCAAGCGTGAAGTAGAACCCCCGGAGCCGGAAGGTGGGCAGGCCGATGGCAAGCGCCACCACCGCGGCGACGCCCATGCCGATGACCATGCCGATCCACGGCGAGGTGCCGTCCCCCCGCAGCAGGATCGTGAAGCCGTACGCGCCGATGCCGACGAACGCGCTGTGGCCGAGCGATATCTGCCCGGCCTTGGCCATCAGGTTCCAGGCCACGCCGGCGAGCGCCCAGACGACCGACAAGGTGAGCACCCTCACGTAGAACCGCTGCTCGAGCCAGCCGTTGAGGGCAGCGACGACGACTACCAGCACGATGAACGGAACCAGGCGCCGCATCAGATGGCGCGCTGCGCCTTACCGAACAGGCCGTTGGGCCGCACATAGAGGATGAGCAGGAACAGAGCGAACACCCAGACGTTCTTCACCGCAGCCGAAGTCCAGACCTGCGACACCGACTGGATGATCCCGATGAGCACGCCCCCCACGAAGGCACCGCTGACACTGCCTAGACCGCCGAGCACCACCGCGGCGAACATCACGACCACGAACCGGAGCCCCACGAACGGCGTGATGCTCTGGAAAGTGACGAGGGCCGAACCTCCCACCGCGGTGAGCGCCACGCCAACTCCGAAAGCGATGCGGTTCGTGCGATCGATGTCGACGCCCATGTACGTCGCTGCCTCCCAATTCTCCGACGCGGCCCGAATGGCCCGCCCGGTGGCGGACCGGTTGAGGAACAGGAAGACGAGCGCCGCGACCAGGACCGAGAGGAGGAAGGCGTAAAGGCGCACCCGGCTGACGAATATGTCGGCGATGAAGTCGCCCGTATTGGCATAGGACGGCGCGACCACCCGCGGCTCCGACGAGTACCTGATGAGGATGAGATTCTGGAAGATCAGGCCCAGTCCGATGGTAAGAATCACTTGAGCATCGTGGTTCTCGCGCCGGCCGATCACGAAGCGGATGAAGAGCCAGTGGACCGCCATCCCCAGGAGCAGGAACACGAAGAAGACGGCGGGCACTGCCAGGAACGGGTCCCAGCCGACACCGCCCGCGAACAGCGCCCATGAGAGGTACATGGCGAGCATCATGAAGTCGGCCTGGGCGAAGTTCACCACCCGCATCACGCCGAAGATCAGCCCGAGGCCTGACGCCAGCAGGGCGTAGACGCCGCCGATCAGGATCCCGGGAACAAGGAACTGCAGGAACTCGATCATCGCCTCAGCAGGCGCCCGGCGCGGGTCGCGCTCGGCGGCGGCGCCTCACGTCCTCACCGGGCGCGCACGGTCTGCGGTCGCTGACTGCTGGGCCTTCTTCAGGCCGGCAGATGCCGCGTCCGGTCCCGATGAGGACCACGTCGGGGCGCGGGCACGGAGGGAGCGCGCCACCGAGCCGACGAGGACAGGGCCCTCCGCTACCTCCAAACCGGTTGGCAAACCGCGAACTCGACCGGATAGACGGTGCACGGGATCATCCTCCCGTCAACCTCCTGCCACTGTGCCAGCACGCCGAAGTGCTGGTCGATGCGACCGGTTTCGCTGAAGCTGATCTCCGACGTCGGCATGAGGTCGACAGCGACGCCCTCGGTCAGCCTGATGGAGTTGAACCCCTCGGTAACCGCGGCCGGGGATGGATCGCCGGCCTGCTCGAGTACAGCCGCTATGAGATGAATCACGAAGTAGCCGCCGATGTGGTCCTGGCGGGCGTAGGGCTGGTCGATGGCGGCTGCCAGCTCGGGGAACGCGTCATTACCGGCCAGGGGATTGGCATAAACGAACGTCGACAGCCCGGCCACCTCCGGACCGAGGTCCGCCCATGCGGGCAGTAGTCCCTGTCCGCCGTTCTGGACGACCGGTGCGGTGACCCCTCGGGCGATCAACTCGTTCTGGAGTCCGCTCACGTCGCTGAATGCGAATGCGATGTTGAAAATGACGTCGACATCGGCGTTGGCGATCTTGGTCGCCACGCCCGAGGGGTCGTCGAGCCCACCCGGCGCCCAGGTGTCGGTGACCGCGACCTCGATCCCTCGCTCGCTGAACTCGGCCAGCAGGGCTTCCTGCAGCGGCACGGCTGCGGCCGATGTGGAGCCCACCACCGCCACCTTCTCCATCGTGATCCCCGCCTGGTCCAAACCAGGCTGGATGGCCTCGAGTATGAGGCCCTTGATGGCCGACGCCGGAGGCGAGTAGCCGAACACATGGCTGAAGCCCTCGCGGTCGGTCACGGAATCAGCGAAGCTCTCGGTGACGAACGGGATCCTCGCTCGCTCGCTCACCTCGGTCGCGGCCAGGCTGAACGACGACAGCCAGGATCCGGCGATGGCCGACACGTCGGGCTCGTCGTCGAGGAGTCGTTCAACAGCGGTGGCCGCCTCCTCGGCGGAGCCGCCCGCGTCGTAGATCGCCAGCCGCAAGGAGGCCCCGCACAGCGACTCGATGCCGCCCGCCGCGTTGATGTCCGCCACCGCCTTGGTCGCCCCGGCGATCTCGGCGTCTCCGACAAAGCTGAACGTTCCTGACATGGGCCACACGGTGCCGATGACCACCTCATCGACGCAATTGCGATCGTCGACGGGAGCCTCTTCGACCTGCGCCACGGCCGCGGTCGTGGTCGCCGCCGTAGTCGCGGTGGTGGCCACCGTCGTCGCCGCCGTAGCCGCCGTCGTCGCCGCCGTCGCAGCGGTCGTGGCCGCGGTCTCCGGAGCAGAATCACCTGACGAGCCGTCGCCGCATGCGGCGGCGACGAGGCTCACTATCGCGACTAGCGCGGGCAACAAGCGCAATCGGCGAACCGTCGCTCCCTTATCGGGTCGGATCATGTACATGGTCACTCCTTGGACTGCCAAGACCCGGCGGAGACCTACGGCACCGACCGGAATCCGACGATAGGCAGGCTCACCCCACCTGTCAAGAGAGTGACATCGCTTTTTTGAATCTCAGTTGAGTTCGGCCACAGCACATGTCGCAACCTGGCGACGAAGCTCGGTGGGGGTTCGGGATCTGTCGGGTAGTCCGACGATCAGGCCGCAGCGAGCGCGGCGTCGATCCACGGATCGATCGTGTCGCGGTTGGCTGCGATCCAATCGGCGGCCGCGGCTGCGATCTCGGCGTCGGAGTTGGCGCCGGCATCGATGGCGACCGCTTGGACGGCCACTGCGAGCGGATCCAATTCGAAGTTCTCGAGCAATGATGCCGCGGCCGGGTTAGCGGCCAGGAAGTCTTTGTTGGCGGTCACCACGATGTCGGACGGCGTGAACATGGTCGTGCAGGGATCGTTCGTGCAGGCGTCCCCTACCGCAGAGACGCCGTCCTGGCCTTCGAGGGCCTGTTCGGGCTCGATGGCGAGCCACAGCACGTCCCTACCCGGTACGAGCTTGCCGACGAACGCGGTGGGCGTCCACACATACTGAAGAACGGGACCACCCGCCGCGAAGCTCGCCTGTGACTCCGCGAACAGAGCCGAGTGGGTAGCCGACACTTGCGCGGCCCGGTCGTCCCAGCCGTTCTTGGCGAGGGTGTCGTTTATGACCTTCTGGCAGCCCCAACCGTCGTCACAGCCGTTGATGTCAGCCTTGCCATCACCGTCGCTGTCGAAGTGGGCGACCGCCTCGGGGTTGTCGAGCAACTCTCCGAGCGTGGTGAAGCCGAACTGCTCGAAGCTGGGAATGTCCACGAGAAGGCCCTGAAGAGCTCCGGACGCCATCATCTTGCCGATGTAGCGGGCCTTGTCGCCGAAGGTGCCGCCATCCGGGCTCTCTCCATCGAGGAGCGGAGTGTGGTTGAGCGGCCACGACGACGCCCAAAGGTCATAGTCTCCCTGAGCCACGGCCGGGTAGAACGTCGCCGGCGCGATCTCCTCCGGGTCTGTGACCTCATAGCCGAGCTCTCGGAGCAGCTGCTGGACCACATAGTTCTGGAAGTTGGTCTCGATCCAGTTTCCGCGGGCCATGGTGACGGTGACACCATCTCCTGGCAGGGCCGTCTCGGGTTCGGCTTCAGCGGTCGCAGGCGCAGGATCGGTCGTCGAGGTGTCGCCACCGCATGCGACGGTCATCAGCACGAACGTGGTTAGCAGGGCGAGAAACGCTCGCCCTCGGCTGGTGGTCATGGGATCCCCCTCCCATTCTCCGGCTCCCGGAGCGTCCGAACAGCGGAGCCTTTTCGTGTCTTGCCTTGGGAACGATCTTACCAGGAACACAATAACGACATCTCTTCTTCTTAGACTTTTCCTTGCCCCGGTCGGGCCGGATTACCGGCCCGCCAGCCCCTGGCGGCAATGATCAAGCCGCCGACGACCACCAGGAAGGCGCTGGCACCGGGTGAGACAGCCGGGGTCGCCAACCGGACGAACGTCGCGATCCAGGCCGCTCCGATCGCGGCGATTGCACATCCCAGCCCGAACGTCACGAGGGCGAGGTATCGCTGGACGGCATGCCGGGGCACCAGTCGGCCGAATACAGCCGCCATGGATGCCAGCGTGAGAACGAGGATGATGTAACCGATCCCCGGTCCATCGGAATCCAGTCCTCGGACCGTGACGCGGCGGGTCTCGGCCAGTGCCTCGGCCAGCACCTCGGCGGCCAGTCCGCCCTGGTCGGCCCCCTCGGCGTCGGCTGCCAGTTCGGCGGCGATCTGGGCAGCGTCGCTGCGCTGGTCCAGGATCCAGGATCCTGACGCTCCGGCGAGTCCGAGGAACAGGGCGAGAACGACCATGCTCGCCAGTTCGCGTGTCCCCACGCGCGCCGGCTCATCGTCGTGGCCCCCTCGGAGCGCGGCCCAGCAGCCACCCGCGAGAACGATCAGCGAGCTGAGCAGCGCCAGCCACACACCGGTGCCGTGGCTGTAGTTGTCTCCCCGGGGTGAGACGGTCAGGTATGCGACGGCAAGCGAAGCCAAGACCACACCGGCCGCCAGGTAGGCGCCTCCGGCCGTGACGAACCTGTCCCTGCTGCGCGGACGCCAAAGCGTCGATGCACCGCCGAACGCGACCGTCAGGCCTACAAGGGCGAATACGATCCCGAACCACGATCCGCCGGTGGCGTCCACACCGCTGTGGGCGCCGGGGAGGTCGGTATCGGCGAATCGGGCGTAACCCGACAGCAGCCCGGCGTCGTTACCCCAGGTCAGCAAAGCCGAGAACGCGGCCAGAAGACCCCCGATGAGGGCGGCCACCGCCCGGATCCGGTGCGAGCCCGCCAACTCCGGCTCGGCCGGAGCCACAGCCACGACCGGGGTCTCCGGCTCGGCTTGCATTCCCGGTACGGCGGGCACCGCGGGGTCAGCCCGCGTGGACCAAGCGCCGAGCATCCGCGCAAAGAGGCTCCGCCTGTCATCGCTGTCCTCGGGCTGCGAGATCCGGTCGAGGAGTACCCCGACGAAGTAGAGGGCCGCTCCTGCCGACGCGCCCAGGGGAATGTCGGCGGTGTTGAGCGCTGTAAGGATCGGTTTCCCGAGACCTCCACCCGCGATGATGGCCACGATCCCCACCATTGACAGCGACAGCAGCAGGGTCTGGTTGAGGCCGGCCATGATCGCGGGCCGGGCCAGTGGCATCTGGACCTCGCGCAGGACCCGGGTCTCGGTCGCTCCGAACGCGCGGGCCGCCTCCACCACGTCGGCGGGAACCTGGCGGATCCCCAGGTTGGTGAGCCGAACGATCGGGGGAAGGGCAAAGACCAGTGTGGCCAGCACGCCAGGGGTTCGGCGGACGCCGAACAGAAAGATAATGGGCAGCAGGTAGACGAAGGGGTGGATTACCTGCATGCCGTCAAGTACGGGGCGCAGCCGGCTCCAGAAGGTGTCGATCCGAGCCGCCAGGATCCCCAGCGGGATGCCGATGACCGTGCAGATCATCACGGCCACGATGATCATCCCGATCGTCTCCATGGTGAGATCCCAGTACGCGTTGCCCAGCAGCCCGCATGCGAGCAGCCCGGCCGCGCTGCCCAGCCCCACCAGGAAGTTCCTGGTCAGTGCTCCCAGCAGGAAGAACAACAACAGCACGACCGGCCACGGGAGCCAGTCCTGCAGAAGGTTGTCGATAATGAGTTCCAGCAACTTGTCGACAGGCCACTTGACGGAGTCGAGGAACCCCCTCACATGGGTGGTCAACCAGAAGACGATCTCCTCGATCCACAGACCAAACGGGATCTCCCAGTCATCGAGGTTGCCGTTGTCCCAGAATCCGGAGGCGAGCGTTCTGGGATTCATTGTCTCGCGCCGGCCGGCTTCAATTGCTCGGCGACGCCCTCGACCCGCCCCAACTCGGCCAGGACAGTAAGGGGTCGGACCGATCCTACGAGCCTGCCGTCCCCATCGACCACGGCGACAGGCAGGCCCGATCCGAAGAGCTGGTACACCTTGGCCAGCACCGTGACTTCGGTGACGGTCGGCACCGTCTGGACCAGAGACCCCAACTGCTGGTCGCCGCGAGAACGCGCCATCTCGGCGGCTTCGCGGGTGACCACCCCGAGAGGTCGCCCGCCGGAATCGACAACGTGGGCGGCCTCCACCCCGAGGCTGTCGATGGCCCCCAACACGTCGGCGACGGTCGCTCTCGTCCCAACCGCGGCGGCGTCCTCGCGCACCGTCTCGACGGCCAGTACCCGGCCCTGATCGACGTCTTGGACGAACTCAGCCACGTACCGGGTCGCGGGGCGGAGGAGGATGTCCTGTGGTGTGCCGATCTGATGGATGGCTCCGTCCTTCATGATGCACACCCGGGTACCGACCCGGAGCGCCTCGTTGAGATCGTGTGTGATGAAAAGGATCGTCTTGTGGAGCTTGTCCTGGATCTCCATCAGCTCATCCTGCATCTGGCGGCGGATCAGCGGATCAAGGGCGCTGAAGGCTTCGTCCATGAGCAGGATGTCGGGATCGGTGGCGAGTGCCCGGGCAAGGCCCACCCTCTGCTGCATTCCTCCGCTGAGTTGCCGCGGGTAGCTGGTCTCGTAACCGCTGAGCCCGACGAGCGCGAGCGCCCTCTCCGCCGCCTCGTTGCGCGCCTCGTGATCGACACCCTTCACCCTGAGTCCGAAGGAGACGTTCGAACGCACATCCTGGTGGGGAAAGAGAGCGAAGTGCTGGAACACCATGCCGGTGCTCTCGCGGCGAAAGGCCTGAAGCTCCTTGGGACCGAGGGCTGTCACATCTGTCCCGTCGACGACGACCCTGCCCGCGGTCGGCTCGTAGAGCCGGTTCACACAACGTAGGAGGGTCGACTTACCCGAGCCGGACAGGCCCATCACCACGAAGATCTCCCCCTCCGCTACAGCGATGCTGGCGTTGTTGACACCCACAACATGGCCCGTGCGCTCCCTGATCGCCTGCTTCGAACAGCCGGCCCACAGCAACTCGAGCGCCTCTCCGTGGGGATCGTCGCCAAAGATCTTGGTGACATTGCCGAGTTCGACTTTGTTCAAAACCTCTTCCTGTTCGCAGGCCTGATCCGAAGCCCTCGCAGTGGTCGGCAGGCTCGACGGGACGTGTCTCGACAATCGTAAATCCTCGAAGCTGACATCGTCTTTTTTGTGCTCGGCGTATGACCGGATGTCAGGCGAAGACAGGTATCCCGGAGACTGACGGCTCTCCGGACGTTGTCCGAGACCCCGAAATGGCCCCCCTATGGAACACTGTGGGCCCGGCGGGAATCGAACCCGCGGCCTTCGGATTAAAAGACCGCGTAAAGCCCCAGTTAGATTATAGTTGCGGGTCGAGCAGTCCCACAAACCAACCCACAGTCCGCGAAGCCTAGCCGGAACCTAGTGCTCCCAGTGCTTCTATCAAGGCGAACGGGCAGTGCCGACCCACGACTCGTTTCATCGAGGAACGGACAGCGGACCCTCTCGGTACAAATCTGGGTCGGTTCGGTCGAGTTGCCGCCACCAATAGTCCGGGTAGCGCCGCATGGGGATATGACCACCGCAAGATGAGGGGCAGGTAGCACAGTTCCTTTTCCGGTCGGGAAGACCAGACGTGCCACCATCGCGCCCGGGACGCCGGCAGGCGGACGGGAATATGAGGGGCTGAGCCGGTCTGGCCCCTCTCTGAGCCGCCTAGCGAGTATGCCCTGGACCGCGAATGCCCAGGGCAGAGGGATACGCGACCGCGACCGGGCAGATACGCGACCGGGTAACCCTCTTGTACAGCCGACACCCCGTCTCAGCGGGCATCGGCCAAACGCGATTCGCCGATCTCCCAGAAACGCGCGGTTCGGGACGACACGGATCCAGGCATCTCAGGCCAGGGTGTGAGCCAGTCGGGCGTACAAGGTCAGCACCGAACACCCGAACTGCGACTAGCGCCACGTACACGGCGCAAACCGCCTTTCCGGGCGTTAGCGCAGTCAGGCCCAGACAGCAACCCCGTCACCAGTTCAAGCCGGTCAGCTACCGCGGCCTGTCTGAAGCGACCAGTGCCAGCGAGGAAGACATCCGCCGGACGATGGACACCGTACTGCGAGCGTCACCCGCACCCGGCCCGGACCCGTTCACTCGTACACGTGCCAGCGACAGGCAACCATGTAACCAACCACCCCTACCCCCACACGAGGGCCTACAAGACTGAGATCGACCGCGTCCACGCCACCGGAAAGGTAGAGGGATTCATCGAGTTCTTCCTAGCCGCGGCCCGCAGTGACGGAATACCCGAGACTCTGATAGAGGAAGTAACAGCCGACATAGCTCGCCCCCGCCGCTGACCGACACCGGATAAGATGACAAACCCGAACCAACCCGGAGGCGAACCCCGTTGGAATATGTCAACCTATCCCCGATCAGCATGAAGAACCACCCGGAGCTAAGCGAGGCCTGGCTTCAGGGAGTGATCGAAGCTGACCCGTCAGTGCTAGGCCTAGGCGAACTAGACCACTTAGACAGCCAGCGCCCACAGCCGCAGGGAGGTCGGCTAGACATGCTGCTAGCCGACCCCGACAGAACCACCCGCTACGAGGTCGAGCTACAGCTAGGCCCTACGGACCCGTCCCACATCATCCGCACCCTCGAATACTGGGAAACAGAACGCCGCCTATACCCCGCCTACAATCACGTAGCCGTCATAGTGGCAGAGGTCATCACGGACAGGTTCCACAACGTGATCGCCCTATTCAGCGGCCCAATTGCAGCGATCCAGGTAACCGCCCTAGAAACCGAGGACAACAAGTGCGCCCTCGTGTTTACCAAGGTACTGGACCATTCCGTACTAGGAGACGAGGAGGACCGGCCCGCACCCGCAAACCGAGCGCTCTGGGTACAGAAGTCAGTACCGAAGACGATGGCACTGGCCGACCGCATACTCGCCATGGTGCGAGAGCGATACCCGAAAGCGGAACACAACTACACCAAGCACTACATAGGCCTGCGGTTAGAAAACGGTACAGCCGCCCACATCATCCAGCGACCACAACAGAAGCAGGTGAACTTAGAGTTCAAGATCACGGAAGCGGACGACGTGACCGACCGAATAATCGAGGACGACCTCACGCCGTCATACGCCAAGGCGCACGGCTACTACAAACTCATTATCCACAAGGAGGAGTACCTAGACACCCACGCCGACCTAATCACCTTCCTGATCAACCGCGCCGCCACCGAGTACCAAGGAGGATGACGCCCACCCGATGACTACCCGCCGGCTAGACCTACCCGATCCGGAGCAGGACCGCGCGCGGCAGTGTCAGGTACGGCTTGAAGCCTCCCGCCGCCCGATCACCGAGTTAGAGACGGGCTGGCTTGTGACCAGACGAGCTAACGAACTGCTGAAGGCTTAGGTGGTGTCCGCAGGGGACGGTCCGAAGCGATCCGCACCATGATAAGCGAGGGGGTGCCCACTCAGGTCGAGTGTCGGGTGCTTGGGATGTCCGAGTTCGGGGTTCTACGCTTGGAAGACTCGTCTGCTGTCGGCTGGGCGATCCGCCATGTAGTGGAGTCCATTCTTTGTGGTGTACGGGGTACCAGTCCTTTGATTTGGGAATTGTGCATGAGTTGATGGAAGGTGGGTTGGAGCCAGGGCGGCAGAACCATTCAAGTGCTTGTGGTCGCACGCCGTGTAAAGCGGTCATATTGTTCACCTCCTCTCAGCAGTTGGGGATGAACCACGACAGGACCCGGTGCCAGCGGAGTCCTGTCGCGTACAGGCTACGATAGCAACCGAAGACTGTCGAATACCGACATGCATATAACTGGCTCTTCGCGAATGGGTGGGGAGTAGGGGATCTTCCAGGGGGGTCGGAATCCGCCAGAAGTGAGGAGGGGTCCTCCATAATCGGCTGTTGAGAAAACACATCCGAGGCAGGAGGACCCCTGTGGAAGCTGATCCTACGCGCATGTGCGAGCTGCTGGTCGGCCTTGGGGAGGTTGATCTGGTCGGGATCGGCGACGGAGGCGGGGACGAACCGTTGGAGGTAGTGATCCGCTCCCGGCGACCCCGCCCGACCTGTGATGACTGTGGCAGCCGGTTGTGGTCGAAGGGGTATCGGACGGTGGTGTTGGTGGACCTGCCGGCGTTCGGGCGGCCTGTTCGGTTGCGGTGGCGGAAACGGCGCTGGGCGTGCCCGAATCCTGGGTGCGCGGTTGGGTCGTTCGTGGAACAGGATCCGGGGATTGGTCCGGAGCGGGCATTGTTGACATCGAGGGCGGCTCGGTGGGTGACCGTCCAGGTCGGGAAGCTGGGTCGCCCGGTCGATGAGGTCGCTACAGAACTGGGTTGTGGATGGCATACGGTGAACAACGAGGTTGCCCGTTGGGGCGAAGCCCTGTTGGAGGCCGACACCTCTCGGGTCGGCCAAGTTGAGGCTGTGGGGGTGGACGAGACCCTGTTCTGGCGTCAGGGCCGCTGGCGGACCAAGGTGTGGTGCACCTCTGTGGTCGATGTCGGAGGCCGCCAGCTGATCGACATCGTGGCTGGTAGGACAGCTGAAAGCGCCGCCCGGTGGTTCCGGTCACAACCGGTGGAGTGGCGAGACGGGATCCGCTGGGCCGTGCTGGACATGTCCGGCCCGTATCGGACCGCGTATGACAGGGTGCTGCCCAACGCCGCGCAGGTCGCAGACCCGTTCCATGTGATACGGCTCGCTAACCAGCGACTCGACGAAGTACGCCGCCGAGTTCAGAACGAAACCCTCGGGCACCGAGGCCGAAAACACGACCCCCTGTATCGGATACGGCGGCTACTCACCTCCGCCTCGGAACGGATCAGCGACCGGGGCCGCATCCGGCTGCGGGGTCTCTTGGACGCCGGCGACCCCCACGGAGAAGTCGAGGCTGCGCGATTTCGTGGGTTTTGGGTGCTGTAGCCGGTGTGGGGGTCATCTTACGAGGATGCCGCGGGCTGCGTAGTTGTCGGGGTTCGTGAACCCGTGAGCGACGCGTCGTAGGACTTGTAGGAGGTTGTTGATCCCTTCGATGGGTCCGTTGGTGACCCGTCGGGCGCTGTGGTAGGCCAAGATTTCTTCTCCCCAGGAAATGATCGTGTCCACAACGTCGTGGTATTCGGGGATCTGGCCGCTGTCGTAGAGGTCAGCGAACCGGGCGAGCGCCTGGTTGGCTCCTTGGAGGTCGTCGGCTTCGTAGATGCTGTAGAGCTCTTGGAGAGCATCCCACGCCGTCTTGAGCCGAGGGTAAGCCTCGAACAGTGTCTCCAGATGCTTGCGGTGGGCGTCGGTGAGATGGTCTTCTCTCCGCAGCAGGGTGAAGCGCGCTCGGAACAGGTCCGGCTCGAATGCTGGGGGTGTCTGGTCGGGGTCGCGGCGTTGGAGTTCTCGTCTTACCAGAGTCAAGCCTTCGGTGAACCAGCGAACCACATGGAAGCGATCCAGGACGTGGCGGGCGTCGGGCAGGTATTGGCTAATCGCAGCTTGGTAAGACCGTGAACCGTCTGTGACGACGATCTCCACCCCCTGGCACCAGTCCGGCCCCTGTTCCCTAAAGAACCTGCTCAGAGACCCTTTCGTGCGTCCTGGGATCATCGCCAACACCTGTTTGGTGTCCCCACACGCAACCACGGTCACATACCGGTGACGACGCCGAATCGACGTCTCGTCCACCAACAACACCCGACACGGCCGGACCCGACGCCGCTTCGCGACCCGAGCCGAATGGGCTCTCACCAACGCCATGATTCGATGCCAACCCACCCCATGACGGCGAGCCACCGCCCTAATCGACATCGCCCGGGCGTCCTCCACCAGCCGGCGAGAAAGCCGCCGGGTGAGACTCCCCTGAAACTGGTCATGCTCCTCGAGGTGCCGCTCCCCACAGTTGCCGCACACGAACCGCCGACGCCGCCACACCAGCGTCGTCCGCCGGCCCGACACCCCAAGGTCGCGGACCCGCTTGACCCGCCGATCCCACACCCGACGGCAGCGGAACCCGCAATACGGGCACCGCGACCACTCCCGAGACGACTCCACCTCCACCTCCAGGCGGTCAACCGTATCGACCGCCACACCCAGCACCCGAACACCACCCAACCACAAGCGAACGGACATAACATCAGACATCGAGGCCTCCTGGCATCGGCGAACTGGTACTTCACCGATTTCAGCGAGGCCTCACCCCCAAACCAAGGATTTCAGGCCCCCGCACCCACGTATTCGCGCAGGGCCGAGAAGTCCGCACAGCCTGGCACGCCAAAGAGACCGTACGGGGCATCTACCAAATCGACAGCATCCCAACCGCCCTCCGATACACCCTCCAACTCGCCGACGACCTCCAACACGAATCCTGCCCACCCGAGATCAACAAACTGGGCCGAACCATCGCCCGCTGGACCCCCCAGATCGCCAACTGGCACATATCCAAAGTGACCAACGGACCCACCGAAGCCCTCAACAACCTCATCAAACGCATCAAGCGAACAGCCTTCGGGTTCCGCAACTTCGCGAACTACCGAATCAGAGCACTCCTCTACGCCGGGAAACCCAACTGGAACCTACTCACCACCATCACTCCCCACTGAAACGCGATGAGCCATATAACTTCGTTATCGTTGCGGTTAGGGAAGGAGCCGCTCTATGTGGGACACTGTGATGACAGTTTGCTTGATGCTGTCGCTGGCAATCCTAGCGGCCATGTTAAAGGGCGATCAAAGACAGCGCTACCAGAGACAAGAAGAGACCTCCGATCCGTTGCGGAGGAGGCTTCTCCTTATAGACCAGAAATGCCATGACTGCCACCACCGCCGGGTATAGCGACGACGCGACCGCCACGAGTCCCAGCGGTCCGAAACGCACCGCGAGCAGGTAGGTGAGGTTTGCCAACACTGAACCCCCGGCGGCGAAGGCAAGAAAGAGACTCTTTCTCGGCAAACCAAGTGGAATTTGCCGTACCCTGACCAGAACCCCTGCAGAGGCGACACTAGCGCACTTAAAAGGAACCAACGTCCACATTCCGGCCTCGCCCGAGACCTGCGCGAGGCCGATGAACATCAGAGAAAAACCCAGACCAGCGCCGAGACCGTAAACCGCTTTCCCCGGACGGTCTTGGCGGGTAGCGGTCGCGACGGTAAGCCAGAGGGCGGGGGCGGCAACCACAACCCCAATCCATGGCAACAAGGCGTAGCGTTCTCCGGTCAGGTACCCGAACAAGAAGGGAACCAACGCCAGGGTTATGGCGGACACCGGAGCAACCACAGCCATCTGGCCCTTCGCAAGGCCCTCGTAGTAGAAGACCACCCCGGCCACCGCGGCCACGCCGCTCAACGCTCCCCATGCCAGGTCGGACACGGTAACGGTCGCCCCGAACATCAGGTGGTATATAGAAGCTATGAGCACCGAGAGCAGAAGGCCCATGACGTTGGACCAGAAGGCAACAGCGAAGACATGAGCACGGCGAGTGGCCATACCACCGGCGAAGTCGAACACCCCGTAGAAGACCGACGTCAGCGCGGCCAAGAGAACGGCCATGAGGCTCCTAGTAAGGGCGTGAGCATGCGATGGTACGGACACTGTAGCAGTACCATCGTATGGACGTATGGCGTAGTGGAGTTGATAGCGACCGATATTCGATGAGGGCGGACATGGATGAAGCAAGGCGGCTAGCAGTCGGTAGGGAAGCTACACGAAGCTAAAGAAAGAATTGATGATCGTCAACAGATTCTCTCGTACTGGATCGGGGTTGACACTCCTAGGGAGGTGTGCGTCGTTGCCGGTTGTGGAAGACCTCGAGGGTATTCGAAGATGGTGTTAGCCATCTCGATTCGGGTCCTCCATCGCCGGCGGTCCAGCAGCTCGACCTGCATGCGAGCCCAGAACGACTCCATCACGGTCCACAGAGGCGGCCTTGGAGGACCTGGTCAGTCCTGGGTTACAAGCTCCGATTCCAGTCTCGCAACTACGAACGCCGGGATTGGCGGCTGGACTACGAATGGTCTTGCTGGTCTGGCCCCACGGGTTGTCGGAGTAGAGCTTCACCCCACCTTGTACCTGGGTTCGCCACCGTTGAGGCTCATCTG
Organism: Candidatus Spongiisocius sp.; assembly: GCF_965221825.1. Taxonomy (GTDB): domain Bacteria; phylum Actinomycetota; class Acidimicrobiia; order Spongiisociales; family Spongiisociaceae; genus Spongiisocius. Next base: position 1,644,737 of record NZ_OZ244917.1, on the reverse strand, counting down.
AGTTGCTCGAATGAAACAGTCTGAGCCGAATCGTGCGGAATCTTGTCCATCCCCACTCGTCCTCATCCCGGGTAGTCCACTCAAGACCGATACCTGCCTCCTTGAGCGCGCCCGGGCGGAGGAAGAAGGCCCCGTGACGACGCGGCTGCGGACTATCGCTGGGGTGACGGCCGCCGCCCGCGAGCTTGTCATCCGCCGCCAGACCCTCGCCGACTGGAAAGACGGGCGATAACACCCAGCTGAGGCTGAGATGGGAAGGGACGCCGGTGGGGCTATAGCGGCCGCGGCGGGCCGACGTAGCCGAGATAACAAGGCAACCGACGAGGACCCGGGAAAGCGGTGCGGTGCTGCGCCTGCCCGAAGAGTAGCGGGCGGAGCGGTCCTCTGGGGACCGATTTTGGGCGACGTGACAGGGCGGCGACACCGACAGGTCGGTGAATAGGGCGAACGTCACGCTGCCGCCCTCGGTCATCTTGACTGCCCTCGGCGATGGCGATCTCCGGTGTGGGCGGTGGCGGGTCGTCGTTGTCAGTGATGGATACGGTGGCAGTGGTATCGGTCGGGTCTACGGTTTACCGGGCGCCGTCCCGCACTTCGACGGACAAACTCCCCGTGCCCCGGTCTACCTACCCCGGGAGACAGCACGCTCCTGGAGCGGCTCGCCTGGCCGGTTACCGGCTGGCGTGGAGTGTGGTCCAGACGATGGGCCGCTGTTTCCGCGGGATTGGCCACCTCCCGAGCCGGGAACTTGTAATCTAAGGGAATTATATACCTGAGTGCCCACGCTTGGTCTGGTAGCGCCATTCGCCGACCCGCTTCGGTGGCGTAGATAACACCGCTCGGGCTACGTTCTCCGGCGTGTCAGGGATAGGCTTCGGCATGGGTTTGGTGACCGGACGGCCTCGCTTCCTCTTACGCTTGTTGCTCACGTTGACCTCCCTAGTAGCATCTATTTTCCCTTAAGGGGCAACCCCAACCATGACCAGAGGGACAGCAGGGACACCACGTCCTTGACGGATCACGTTCAACAAATCCCGCTCGTAATATGGGACTCCTGACGACATTTCTTCCTCCAACACCTTCATTGGAAGTATCTCGATCCCCAGATCGATTATGTCAGCCACGTAAAAACTGAGATGTTTAACAAACAAATCGTGAGCGACGAAGGCATATTTACCAAACTGGACCTCTACAGCTACCCGGTTCTTTACAAAATCGGTCTGGTTGTACGACTGGATCGGTCTATATCCAGCTTCCTGGATCCGACTACGTTGCTCAGACTCGCTCAGCCCATAGATGCCCCTGAGGAGGTCAGCGTCTTCAGTGACCCAAAATCTGTTGCGCCTTTGCTTCCACCCAAGCTCCTCAAATCCATTCTTGAACGCCTTGTTCATCTCTACCGGGGAATACAACAATCGTCCCCTACTACGTCTTTCTTTCGACACCTTGGTTCGACAAGCCTCAGCATCGACACCGGCGATCACCCGCAGTACCTCGTCCCACAAACCGGGGTAATGGTAGGCCAAGAATTCAACACCGTTCAAATGCGAGTAGTACTCCACCACCTCCATTCAATGCCCGCCCTTGGGCAATGCCGGATCGTATACCGGCTTACCCATTGGACGGGTACGGAGCACACCCTGTCTCAACTGACGCAGCCTATCCTTCGCGATGTCAACATAAGTGGGGTTGATGTCGCACCCGATACCTACTCTTCCATGCATTTCGGCGGCTATCACCGCCGACCCGACACCCATATAGGGGTCCAACACACGGTCACCGGGATCGGTGAGAGACAGGACTAAACGCTCAATTAACTCCACCGGAAACTGGCATGGGTGAATCGTTTTCTCTACGTGGTTGTTCTTGACGTTCGGGACGTTCCAAACGTCGCTCGGATTCTTACCAAGTGGATTACCTGACAACTGACCAGCCTTCGGTCCTTTGTAGTAACGCTTCTGAGGGTACTTGGACGGAACACGAATCGGATCAAGATGCCACGTGTAATCATCACCCTTAGTCCACCAATTGATCGTCTCGTACCGACCGGACAAACGCCGGGTGCAATGTAGTCCGTGCCCAAAATGCCAAATTATCCTATTCCTCATCCGTAAGTTGTTCTTCGCGAACAAATCATACAGTAGAATATCAAGCGGGACTATAGCCCCGTTTTCAACATAATTACCCACTTGCCAACAAATGGACCCTCTTGGATGAAGCACCCTAACTGATTCGTTTATGACCGCTCTCTGAAAGTCGAGGTAACTATCCAATGTTTTATCTGTCTCGTAGCTCTTCCCCAAGTTATAGGGCGGTGAGGTCACCACCAACTTCACCGATTCAGATGGAATCTCAGCCATAAAATCTAAATTGTCTGAGCATGATATAGCCGTCACGTTGCCACTCCGCGGGTACCGGATATCAAGTCTGCGTAGCGTAGGCGTTTCCCAACCAGGCCGACCACGATGGCGACCATCTGATCCAACGTGTCCAGGTCTCGGACATTGTGACGACCGGCGAACTCGTTCACATACCGCTGCAAATGCTTCACCGACATCAAACGATACGTACCGTGATAGCCACGCTTCAGCATAGACCAGAACGACTCCATCCCGTTGGTATGAACCTGGCCCCGCACATACTCCCCGACCGAATGGTGAACCGCTTCACGCCCCGCCAGCCCGTCATAGGCGGTCGCCCCATCGGTGTAGACGGGAGCGTTCGGTACCCGCTTACCCTCGACAAAGCCTTGGAGGGTCCCGGCCTGAGTGTTCGGCACGACCTTCGCTGCCACCTGCCCGGTCGCCCGATTCCTAGCACCGACTACCGCGGCCTTCCCGACCGGGCCACGTCCAGCATGCAGCTTCTTGTGAGCGTGCTTGTTGCGCTCCTTACCGCCGATGTAGGTATCATCGACTTCGACCGGACCAACCATGCTCTCGGTGACAATATCCCAAGCCTCACGGATGCGGTGGGCGAGATGCCACGCCGACTTCTGAGTGATCCCGAGGTCGCGGTGGAGCTTCATCGACGAACGGTTGAGTTCGGTGGTCATCAAGCAGATCGCCAGCGCCCAAGCCTGGTAGCCCAGCTTGGAGTCCTGGAGGACGGTACCGATCCGCACGGAAAACCGCTTCCGGCAGTCCTTGGCCCTGCAACGGTAGAGCATCGTCTTGTGAGCAGCACCAGCCAACACGTTATAGGAATCGCAGTAAGGGCAGCGCGGCCCGTCAGGCCAGCGGATCGAGGCCAACCACGCTTCGGCGGCGTCATCGTCGGGGAACATCTGCATGACCTCAACCAGTGAGAGACCCTCCCGGTCGTGCCTTCCCGGTGCGTTATATGCCACTTCTACCCCTTCCCGCCAATAAGGGAAGTATAGTGCCGCGTACCTGGTTGCGCAAGTTCTGGGCACTCAGGTATATAATTCCCTAATCTAACTGGACCTGTGGCCGTGTGTTTGATGGAGGACGGGTCCGGCATGTTCACGCAGATGCGTCTTACGGGGCTGTATGACCTTTATGGCCAAGGACTTGCGGGTGGGAGGAGTGTAGTCGATATGTTCGGCGAATAGAGCGTTCAGGTCTTCTCGGAATGTTCGGATCCGGCGCAGCATTGTCATGTACCAAACAAACACCGTGTCCGCGACTAGGTGTATCAGGATCATCCACTGGTTGTTGAGCACGAACCAGCCCGCGAGGGTCGCTATCGCGACGGCCCCGAGTGTCAACACCACACAGCGTCGGCGAGCCAGTACCAGATCTCGGTGGGCAAGCTCGTTTCCTCCGTAACCGTGGTGGTCCGGGGCCCATCCCACAGTGGGGGTTATTGCGTTTTCGTTGTTCAATGGCTGCGAGGAACTGGAATCCAGGCCGCCATCAGCAAGGCTGTGACTATCCCGATCAGCCAAATATATAGGTATGAGGAAAATCGCCCATACAGTCCCTACAGCCACAAACAGAACCCAAGGCATCTCCGAGGACCCTTCGCTAACTCAGAGGCAGCCTATATCCCCAAACCACTGACACCAAGGATTTCCAAAACGGTTACGTCCAGGAAGGATCGCTCCGCTGCGGTGCAAGGAATCACCATCCATCGGGCTGGGGCGGCCCTTAGACACACACTGCTAGTAGCAGACCCACCGCCACCGCTTCTCGGTGGATGGCCCCGCCCGACGAGGAGCAGTCCGAACTGGACCGGGGCGGCCCAAAGGGGCTCATCGTATTTCAGTGGGGAGTGACGATGGTGAGTAGATCCCAGTTGGGTTTCCCGGCGTAGAGGAGTGCCCGGATTCGGTAGTTCGCGAAGTTGCGGAACCCGAACGCTGCCCGCTTGACGCGTTTGATGAGGTTGTTGAGCGCTTCGGTGGGTCCATTGGTCACCTTCGAGATGTGCCAGTTGGCGATCTGAGGCGCCCAGCGGACGATGGTTCGGCCCAGTTTGTTGATCTCGGGTGGGCAGGATTCGTCTTGGAGGTCGTCTCCGAGTTGGAGGACGTAGCGGAGGGCGGTTGGGATGCTGTCGATGTCGTAGATGCCCGAACGGTCTCTTTGGCGTGCCAGGCTATGCGGACTTCTCCGTGGGGGTCGCCGGCTGTGAGGAGGCCACGGAGCCGTGTCCGGCCTCGGTCGCTGATCCGCTCCGAAGCGGAGGTGAGAAGCCGCCGTATCCGATACAGCGGGTCACCCTTGCGGCCTCGGTGCCCAAGGGTTTCGTTCTGGGTTCGGCGTCTTACCTCGTCGAGACGCTGGTTAGCCAACCGGATGACGTGAAATGGGTCTGCGACCTGAGCGGCGTTCGGTAATACGCGGTCCGATACGGACCGGACAATGTCCAACACGGCCCAGCGGATCCCGTCTCGCCACTCCGCCGGTTGTGACCGGAACCACCGGGCGGCGCTCTCCGCCGTTCGACCAGCCACTATATCGATCAGCTGGCGGCCTCCCACATCAACGACAGAGGTGCACCACTGCTTCGTCCGCCAGCGGCCCTGACGCCAGAACAGCGTCTCGTCCACCCCCACAGCCTCCACCTTCCCTACTCGGTCTGTGTCTGCCTCCAGACCCGTGGGCGACGCGTCGTAGGACTTGTAGGAGGTTGTTGATCTCTTCGATGGGTCCGTTGGATGCTCGTCCGCTGTTGTGGTAGGCCAAGATTTCTTCTCCCCAGGAGATGATGGTGTCGACGACGTCGTGGTATTCGGGGATTTGGCCGGTGTCGTATAGGTCAGCGAACCGAGCAAGCGCCTGGTTGGCCCCGTCGAGGTCGTCAGCCTCATAGAGTCGGTAGAGCTCTTGGAGAGCATCCCACGCCGTGCGGAGCCGGGGGTAAGCCTCGAACAGTGTCTCCAGATGCTTGCGATGGGCGTCGGTGAGATGGTCTTCTCTCCGTAGTAGGGCGAAGCGCGCTCGGAACAGGTCCGGCTCGAACGCTGGGGGCCGCTGGTCGGGGTCGCGGCGTTGGAGTTCTCGTCTCACCAGAGTCAAGCCTTCGGTGAACCAGTAGGGTCGGACCGGGGCGCCGTGCCGATGTTTCTATCGGTCGGTTTCCCCGGTCCGCGCCTCCGAACCGGACGTGCGGCTTTCACCGCATCCGGCTCTCCGCGGGTCGGTTGGTGTTGACGGTTGGTGGGTCCAGGGGGTGGGGATTCGTGTTCCCCGGTAGCGGTATCGGGTAACCCTGACCGCGGCCGGGTTGAACAGCACCACGTTCCCGTCGGATGGCCACCATCCGGTATCGAGGTATTGGCGTTTCAGTTGTTTCCAGTTGCCACGGGGGTGTTTGTGCCGTAGCCAGGTGAGGACTCTCCGCCATGTGTAGTAACGGAGGTAGCCGTAGGTGGCTGCGGACACGCCGTGCCGGAAGTAGCTGGTCCAGCCTCTCAGTACCGGGTTGAGTTGCCGTAGTAGGTGTTCGAGGCTTTGGCTGGTGGTCTGGCGGGTGATGGCCTTTATCTTCCTCTTGATCGAGGCGACCGACTCCTTGGAGGGGTAGGTATAGATATAGGCCTTACCGCTTCCTCGTTTGTGGTCCCGTTTGATACGGAACCCGAGGAAGTCGAAACCGTCGTCGATGTGGACCACTCGTGTCTTGTCGTCGTTCAGGCGTAGCCCGATCTCCGATAGCACCGCTGCGACCTCGGCCCGTCGCTTGTCGGCGTCTTGGCGGGTGCCGAGCACCAACACGGCGAAATCGTCCGCATAGCGGACTAGCCGGTAGGTGGCGAACCCCTTGGACCGTCGATAGCTTCGAGCCTGGGCGTTCTTACCGAACCCAGCCCACACGTCGATGAAATGATCATCGAGGACTGAGAGGGCGATGTTGGCGAGCAGCGGTGAGAGTATCCCACCTTGAGGGGTTCCGGTCCAGGTGTCCCGATCAACGCCGTCCTCTCCGAGGACACCCGCCTTGAGGAACGCCTTGACCAGGCCCAAGACCTTCTTGTCCGAGACACGACCCCGAATCCGCTCTATGAGAGCGGTGTGGTCGATCTCGTCGAAACATGCCTTGATGTCCGCTTCCAGCACCCACTCATAGGAGCTGGTGCAGTAGTGGTGAATCTCGGCGATGGCGTCCTGAGCCCGCCGGTTAGGTCGGAACCCATACGAACACGGCTGGAAGTCCGCCTCAAAGACGGGTTCCAACACCAGTTTCATTGCCGCTTGCACGACCCGGTCCCGAACGGTTGGTATCCCAAGGCGGCGTAGCTTGCCGCCCCGCTTCGGGATGGTCCGCTCCCGCACGGGCAACGGTTGAAACGTTCGGGCCTTCAGGTCGGCTCGAAGCTGTACCAAAAAGCCCGTCACAGTGTGTCGTGCCTCGATGGAGCGGACGGTCTGGCCGTCTATCCCACCGGTGCGGGCACCTCGGTTCCTGCGGACACGATCCCACGCCACCTGGAGAGTGGCCGGATCGTGCACCAGGTTGTAAAGATCACCGAAACGGCGACCCGGATCGTCAGATGCCCAACGATGCAGCTTGGTTTGGATCTCCAGTACCCACACCGACGCCTCCTCCGACGTCGGCCACAGAGCGCCCGTATTCACGGGCGACCTCCTGGCATTCCAATCCCAACACTGCTGACCCGCTGCCTCCCTTCGCCATGTAGCCGGCTTTCCCGACCTCGGACTACTACGGAGGCTCCGTCCCGACCCGACGCTATCGGTCGGCGGTGGACCTGCCCTCCGCCGCACTGGCAGCGCGGCGGGAGGGACAACCCCGGATCGGTTCCCATGTTCACTTTGTTCCGTTCGACGAGGGAGACGCCCAGCTTTTCTCCTGCAGCCTCGCTCTCCGGTACGCCACAGACCTTCCCGGAAAGCCTCCCCACCGGCGCACGCAGCCGGTTACGGAGTCGCCGTCCACGCCAGTAGTAGACGACGTGCACTGCTGCCCGGCCCACATCCGCCAGATTCGAGCCGGTTCCACGCTTGAGGAGGTTCTGACACTGGTTCACTACTGTTGTTACACCTTCTCGTCTTGCTTGCCGGACCCGGACCGTCTGACGGTGCCGACCCGTCCCGGCGTTGTCGGAGCTGCTTCCCGCCCAAAGTCCTGCACCCCCAAGACCCGGACTGCTCCCAGCTTCAGCGGACTGCTGTGACAGACCACCGGCAAGGGTCTCGCACCCTCACTCGTAAACAAAGCGCCTCATGGCGCACGCGAACCACATGGAAGCGGTCCAAGACGTGGCGGGCTGTGGGCAGATACTGGGCGATGGCGGCCTGATACGAGCGTGACCCGTCTGTGACGACTATCTCCACCCCACGGCACCAGCCGGGTCCCTGTTCCCGAAAGAACCTGGCCAAAGACGCTTTGGTGCGTCCTGGGATCATCGCCAACACCTGTTTGGTGTCCCCACACGCAACCACGGTCACATACCGGTGCCGACGCCGAATAGATGTCTCGTCCACCAACAACACCCGACACCGCCGAGCACGGCGCCGCTTCGCGACCCGAGCCGACTCAGCTCTCACCAGGCCCATGATCCGATACCACCCCACCCCATGACGGCGCGCCACCGCCCGAACCGACATCGCCCTTGCGTCTTGGACCAGCCGGTGAGAAAGCCGCGGGTGAGACTGCCCTGGAACTGGTCGTGGTCTTCAAGGTGACGCTCCTCACAGTTGCCGCACCAGAACCGCCGACGCCGCCACACCAACGTCGTGCGCCGGCCGCTCACCCCAAGATCCCTCACCCGCTTCACCCGCCTATCCCACACCCTGTAACAGCGGAACCCGCAACACGGGCACCTCGACCAGCTCCGAGACGACTCCACCTCGACCTCGAGACGGTCAACCGAGTCGACCCCCCACCGCCCTCACGCGAACACCTGACAGGTGCAGATGTCCACATGTACAAGTTCTCCGGGGGCAGTCCCGCTCGTAACGGATAGGAACACCGGCCGGCCGGCCCAGTCCCACAACCGGGCTAGCCCGCGGCGTTGGAGCACCCGCATAGATCGTGGAGTGTGGTGTCCCAAGCGGATGGCCACACGTAAGGCCCGGAGGGTGACGCGTCGGCGACGGTCCGGCGCGAAAACGGTTAGATTCGCTGGGCCTACTGGGAGTTGCGCCCTCGGAGCGTCGTAGCGGCCGGGGTCGAGTGGCCTGGCCTTTACTTTCCTACGCGTCGGCTAGTTCTTCGCTCCTGGCCGGCTGGGGCGGCGCAGAGGCCGATCTAGTAGCCGGCGCACTTGCCGGATCGATGCGTGCCGTCGTGGTCGGTGCCAGGGTGGGTGTGTTTCGGGTTGCCGGCGTGCCAGTGAGTACATCCCTCATCCAAAGACACCGGAGTGCTGATCGTGGGCGCCCTGGTTGTGGCAGTGGCGGAGGACACTTGGATGCCTACCTCGCCACAGTTCTCGAGCCATCTAGTCATCACAGAGGCCTCGGCCTGGTCCATGGCCAGGTCGTAGGCCGCTTTGATGTCGCGTGTGAGGGTCACATACGCGCACCAGCGGCCGGCAGGGATGTCTGCGGTGGGCCACTTGCTGCTACCGGCGCCCCACTCGGCGATGTCGCGGTCGCCCTTCGATCGGTTCAGCCCCGCAACAGCCACGACCAGGTTGTCGCTGTCAGCGCCGAAGGTTGCCCACTGGTCGCGGGGAAGTCCCGACTCGCAAGCCTCCTTGGCGGCAACGACGTGCTCAACGTCGAAGCCGCCGCCGTCCCCAACCGGATGGCCGAGATAGAAGGACCGGTCGTGGGCTGCTATCACAGCGGCCCGGTTGTAACTGTCGAACGGCTCCCGGCTGTAGCCACAGTCGGCGTTCTCGGGAGCGATGCGTACACCGATGGTCCCAACCGCCGGAATAGTCGAGGCCGGCGGGGCGGTCGTTGTCGTAGTAGCCGATGCTGTGGTGGCGGGTGTAGTTGCTGGCGCCGTGGTGGTTGCCGATGCTGTGGTGGCTGGTGTAGCTGCTGCCGAGGTGGCGGATGTGCCTACTTGTCCGCAGCCAGCGACTAGCAGGACCAGGATCCCAACCGCTGCCCATCCCATGGTCCTGCGCACACCACCAAGGCTACTCATCCCACCCCTCGTCCGCGGCGTCCTTCGAAGCGTCCGTCTGCGGATCGTCTGCTTCGGCAGTGACGGCCCCGTGAGCGGCGAACTCGGCGGCGATTGCTCTGCGAAGTACGTCTCGGAGGCAGGCGAGTCGGTCTGGGCGACTCCCCCCGGCGTGTAGGTGGTATCGATAGGCTAGGACACGGCCGTGGGCGGTGCCGAAATCTTCGTAGCTCCCGAGGCCATCCCCCGAACAAGAGTTCGTAGGGGTGCAGGAGTCATTAGGGTCTCTCAGTTGGGCGCGTCGTCGTACCGGTATTGCACAGGACCCCGACCACTAGGAACTCTTGCGTAATCTTCATGTGAACCTCCCGATACGACCAGCATCATGGCGGTGGACGCCCACCCAACATTCCCATCGGGCAGGCCCTTGTCCGTTCAACGCCGACGTGGTGGACATGTCCCGCCTATCTCTTCCGCCGCCGGTTCCGCGCACCGCGGTCGGCCTCATGGCGCGAGCGGCGCCTTCGCCACCGGACAACCAGTCTGATCAGAGTGTGGAATACGAGCGTGAGCACTGCCGTGGCGACTATGACAACCAGAAGGGGAGTCCGGAACTCCCACCAGAATGCCCGGACCGTGACATCCTCGAGGTTCTGGTAAGCGAGAAAACCGACAGCCAGGGCCAGCACGATCAGCATTACCAGACCCCATCTGACTCGGTGTCTCAGCCGCTCGGGGGCCTCGGTGGATGGCGGTGCAAAGCCATCTACAGTTGACGGTGCAGGACGCTCAGCAGTCGGCGGCGCAGAACCCTCGGCAGTTAGCGGACGTTGTGTTGGCTCCTCGGTCATGTCAGTGTTCCTCCCGTCGGCTCCGAACTCCCTAGCCTTCGCGACGGTGACTCTAGCCAACAGTTAGCCTCCGATCACGAAGCAACCACGATCGAGAGAGCGGCTGGCACGTTCTTATTCCTCCCAATAATAGGACGAGGTGTAGACACGGACCATCGAATGAGGGTCACCCGGCGCTCCCGGCGCCATGTGATCCTCGACATCCACGCCGGGAGTGTCGGGAGCGGATGCGAACAGGTCCTCTCTGTCAGTGAGATGGCCTGGGGGGGTGTCCCTGTCTTGTTGTCAAGCCGCTTCGGGCAGTTTCTCGGGTTGGCGGGGTTGGTAGGGCGTTTGGGTCTTGAGCATGGCCAGGATGATGTTGCAGCGTCGGCGGGCGACGCAGATGACCGCGGCGTTGTGGTCTTTGCCCTGGGCGCGTTTGCGTAGGTAGTAGGCGCGGGCGTCGGGGTCGTGTTGGGTAGCAACGAACGCGGCGATGAACATGGCGTTTTTGAGTCGGTGGTTTCCGCCTCGTGATCGCCCTGTTCGGTGGCTGCGGCCTGATTGTCGGTCCACGGGGGCTAGGCCGGCGTAGGCGGCTAGCCGGCCGGGGTTGGCGAACCGGTGCGGGTCGCCGATCTCAGCCAGGGTTCGAGCTCCGGTTCTGGGCCCGAACCCGCACATGCTGTTAAGGACTTTTCCCAGCGGATGCTCCAAGAACGCCTGCTCGATGTCAGCTTCGAGGCGTTGTCGGCGGTCGATGATCCGGTCCAGGTCGGCGGCCAAGTCGCCGATTGTCTCGCCCCAGGTTGCCTCGGCTGGCACCGTGACGGTCTGGGAGCTGAGCGCAGCCCAGATCTCGTTGGTGAGTGTGTTGGCGGTGCGCTTGGATCGCTTGGATATCAGCGTCCGCACCCGGGCTTTGCCGGCGGTTCGCAGCGCTGTGGGGGTGGGGTATTTCACCAGCGCGGCTCTGAGACCAGGTGTCGACATCAGCCTTTCTCCCACGGCGCGTTCCAGAGCCGGGGACACGGCTAATAGGGCGTCTCTCAGGCGGTTCGCGGCCCGAGTAGCGTCGGCGGCCAGGTCTGTGTCCCGACCGTTGAGGATCCGCAGACGGGCCAACAACTCATCGGTGATAGTGGTCCAGGTCAGCCGATCGGCGTTACGCCAGGCGAAGTCGGCCAACACCTGCGCGTCCTTGGGGTCGGTCTTGGCCGCACCTGCGTAGAGGTCGGCAGCTCGGCGCATCGCTAGGCCGGTGACATAAGCCACCGGAATCGCCATCTCTGCGGCGACGGTGAGGGTCAGCACAGCCGCCGACGAGGTCATATCAACCACCAACGCCGTGCGGCCGTGGTCCCCAGCGTCGTCGATCATCCGCCGGATCGCTGATTCGTCGTTGGGAACCGCTCGGGCGAACAGCGCCTCACCGCTGGCCGACACCGCACAGGCGTAATGCTTGCCCTTGGCGATGTCTATACCGACGAACACTCCGGGAGCCGGCGTAGGCCTCTCACCCATCAGCTGGTCCTCTCTAGTCGCAAACTCCTTTCGGCAGCTACTCGAGGGCACCAACGCCTCAACCACTTTACGAACCAGCCCCCTGTCGGTGCATGTCCCTGTAAGAGGTCGCAGGCACCCAACCACGGCGGGTGGCAACACCCCCCAGGCCATCTCTCTGACAGGGGGACAAAGCCCTGCCCGCCGCGGCGAGCAACCAGCCCCGATACTCACACATCAGAGCTACTCAACAAGGTAAAGGGTGTTGCCACCCGCCGTGGTTGGGTGCCTGTGGCCTCTAAAAGGAGACATTGCACCGACGCGGGGGTGGGGGCGCGAATGGTTGTATCTCCCTCATCTTCGTAGTGTTGGTTGGAGACGCACACCCCATAGGTATAAGGGCGGAGCATGTATGAACCGGACCACCACAACCACGCCGCGGGACCCGCCCGCCGCCAGGCTCTACTCGACCAGATTGAGCGCGGCGGCGAACTGCCACTGATGACCCTCTCGTTCGCGCTAATTCCCCTGGTCACCGCTTTGCTTTTCTGGGAGCTGCAGCCCTCGTCTCGTGCCGTCGCATTCGCCTGTACTCTTGCGATTTGGGCGGTCTTTGCCGTGGAACTGCTCATCAGGCTAGCCATCGCTCCCCGGCGCGGCTACTACCTCCGGCAGCACTGGCTGGATGGGCTCATTGTGCTGCTGCCGGTCGCCCAGCCGCTAAGGGTGATTTGGATCATCAGTCGCGGATCGCGGGCTCACCGCTACCCGCTACGACTCGCCCACGTCGATTTCCTTGGGGTTTACGCCGTCGGCCTCGTGCTCGTAATCGCTACGATCGTCACCTCTCTAGAGCGCGGGCATGACTCATCCATCGACTCTTTCCCTGACGCCCTGTGGTGGTCGATCGCCACCGTGACGACGGTTGGCTACGGCGACGTCGTGCCGGTCACGGCTCCCGGGCGCGCCTGCGCCTACGTGCTGATGCTAGGCGGCATAGGGCTCTTCGGTGCGCTCACCGCCAACTTCGCATCGATGCTGGCCCGGCGCGAGGATCCCGCAAAGGCCGGCCTCGCCGCGCTCCGAGATGAGGTGCGAGATCTGCGCGCTGCGCTTGAGCGCACGCGGGAACGCGACGGCTTGGGCTGATTCCTTGCCCGAGTATGTCTCGCCCTCTCTCTGCAATGCTCTCAATGAATGCGGCCCTTCGTCGGTAGGGTTTGCCCTCGCTGCTCGGTTGAGGGGATGGCCAACGAACGGCTCGGCGAAGAACCCACAGGGGTCCAATACTACCGGAGGCGCCGAGGGTTGGGGGGCGTTGTCAGGTCAGGCCGGTATCCGCCCCGAGCGGTGATCAAGGTCGAGGGTGGCCGCTGTGCGACTAGCAGAGGACGGTCGGCGGGGCCGCACAGGCTCGAGTCTGAATCGGTCTGGGATCGGAAGCAGCGCAGTGAACCCAGTGCCGGCCCGTGTCAGGTTCCGGCAGTCTCGCGCATGGCTGTCAGCGTTGAAGCCACTGTGGTCAAAGAATTGGGCCCAGGCGCGGGGGCAGGGCGGTGCTGGCTGCGGTGGTCGGCCACGGCGTGTTGGTAGACCTCAAGCCTGATCCGCTGTCTTTGACCGCTTCGAGGGCTTCTATAGACCCGGCTGAGGTCACTCTACGCTCGGCGTCCGACTCCGCCAGACAGTCGGACTATTGTAACCAATACACGATAACCGACAGGTGTAGGCAGGAGGATTGTCGACATGACGCAAGGCAACGGCGGGACTACCACCCAAGCGAGCAACAGTAGGGGGAAGGTCCAGCTTGCTAAGGTCGGGCGGTTTGCGGCTCTCAGTGGCATAGGTTCGATAGTACTCGGTGTCCTCATGTTCCTTTGGCCAGGACGAACGCTGCTTATCACAGCTGTGCTGCTCGGTATCCACTTGATTGTCTCCGGTCTCAGCCTCATAGTGGCGAGGGTCAACGCGGGACAGGGTATAGGCCAGAAGATCTTGGGGATCATCGCCGGTGTCGCGACTGTAGTGATCGGTCTTGCGGTGCTGCGCCTCCCGGGCCTGACCCTGGCGGTTGTCGCTCTGTTCGTGGGAGCAGCTTGGTTGGTTTCGGGTATTTTTGAGGTGATAGAAGCGGTCACGGACAGCGACACCCATTACCGAGGAATCCAGATCGTGGGAGGACTGGTCACTGCCGGGGCGGGCTTTCTAATTCTCGTGGCGCCTCTCGGGTCGCTGTTCGCTCTCGCAGTTTGGGGCGGGGTCTTGATGATCGCGGTCGGTTTGGCTCGGCTGTTGGTGGCCATGCGGCTACGTAGACTGAAGCGCTCTTAATCCTACCGGATGAAGCCGCCTCGTCCCTGACCGCGCGGGGGTTCCGGGCTCAGATCACGATATGGATTGGGAGCACCCGGCGCGCAGATCCGCGTACCTGGAGAGTTGCCCCGCTCTTTCGGACAGTTTGATGATTACCCGGTATTCGTGGAAGTCGAGACATTTGAATCTGTTGGTTTGCTGACCCGAAAAGGAGGGGTCTGGTGACATATCGATGTCCGCCCGAGTTCCGCCGAAGTTTTCTGGACCTTGTGGCTGCTAGCAGGTCGGTGGCGTCTCTGTCAGCTTGTCTTGGTGTTTCTGACCAGACCATCTACAACTGGCGACGCCAGGACGCTGTCGACCGAGGCACCTAACCGGGTCTCACGTCTTCGGTAGGTCGGGTGTTGGTAGCAGGTCCGAAGGGTAACAGGAGGGGTGATACAATGAGAGAAGCTACCCAGCCAGTGCCGCCGAGTCGTGGGCTGGTCACCTCCGCGCTAGGAGTGGCCATCTGCAACCGCCAGCCCGACTCGGCAACGGTCATGCACTCCCGACCAGGGCACCCGCCTCACCTCCGTGGCCGCTAGGCTCATCATGAGGGTTGCTATACTCTCGCGCCGGGTGCCTCCCTGGTGACGGGCGCGAAGGTCATTCCCTGGTGCCGGCGTTAGTAACTCAACTCGATACCGGAGATCCTCACCGGGGTGGCACCTCCCTCGTGGGTACCGCTCCCCGCTCAAGGGATTTACTCCTTGACCCTCCGCCCTCTGGCCTCTGGGAGCGGTACCCTCCGCCCTGAGCCGCCTCAGAGGAGCAATGTCTTGGCACCCATCCCTCCGCCCCAAAGACACCCCTCGGATTGGGGAACCACTCGCTCCGCCATCTTCGATATCGTCCACCAGGGTCGGCATCAGGGGTGCGGGTGCTCCGCGCCGGTGAGAGATCGTGTGCTAGATGCCCTTGAGCTTCCCAAAGACCGGCGCGGGGTAACCCGGTAGAGGTATAGCCCGGGGGGGTGGCGCGGGCCGCCCCGAGCGCGTCCACAAGGAAGGGACATGGGGCGGCAGGCCGCGCCGGGTCGGAAGTCCTACCGGGGTGTTGGGCTTCCGCGGAATCGGAAACGGCCTTCCCCCGAAGTGTCACCAGGGCCCGGCGCTCGACCGTAAACGGGCTCTGCTGGCTGCGGTCGAGTGGCCACCAGGATGGCCACCAAGTCGAGGGCCTCGACTCTCAGGCCGGGATGATCGTCTGAGCAGCCACTACTGCAAACCAGACAGGCCCGTTGCCACAAGGCTGTGCCAGAACTCCAGCCAGGCAGCCCCGTCCTCGCCCGTAATGACATCAACACCCAGTCGATGTCCTTCGTTGTTCACCCCAACTGCTAACAGCAGCGCCACGTTCACGACACGGGCCCTGAATGAGTTCTCTACGGGTCGCCGTGTTCATGGGGTTCATGGCCAGCTGTCATTGGTGGGAGCTGGGAACGGTGCCGGTTTACCACACAAATGAAGTCGGAACCGCTGCTCGTAGGGTAGGGCGCCGGTTTGAGGGGCATTGACGCTGCTCTCACGAAGAGGGTATCAACTCACACATGACGCCTGTGGGCGTAAAGCAGACGAGGAGGCCTTTCTCAAAGCGTGTGGTCCGGAGATACGCTTCCGTTTGTGCCCGGTGGGCTGGGGATATTTTCGCCCCGGTCTTTAGTTCGACAGCCAACTCTCCATCGATGACGAAGTCGAGACGCTGCAATCCTACTGCTACACCCTTGTAGAGGATTTCTACGTAGGCTTCGACAGCGAACTCCAGGTTGGGATGGGTGGTGCGCATTTCGTGGGCCATGGCCTTTTCGTAGACGTCTTCTCGGTATCCGTAGCCGAGTTCCTTCCAGACGGTACGGGCGACCTCTCCAACGGTTTCGATCATTGCGTCCTCTTTCCTCCATGCGGGATCCGCATCAGCCGGAATCTACACTGCCATCGGCGGGGGCCGTGGCGGGGGTCGTGCTCAATTCTGCGAGTTCCCACGCCGGCGAGTGGGCGCATCCGTAATGGCCCGAGGGGAGAACCGGTGACTGACCGCCTGGTGTGGGGTGGACCTGGAGACGGCGGGCCTCGACCCGGCGGCCGATCAGATCTTAGAGGTAGATGTGGCCGTCACCGCGCCCGACCTGTGCATAGTGGCCGCCAGCGAGTGGGTACTGGTCCAACGGGGCTTATACCAGGATGCCGACGGCAACACCATTACTGGCCCTGCGCGGATTCGTGGGATGGGGGGCCTGAAATCCTTGGTTCGGGGGTGAGGCCTCGCTGAAATCGGTGAAGTACCAATTCGCCGATGCCAGGAGGCCTCGATGTCTGATGTTATGTCCGTTCGTCAAGAGGCTGGCCAAAGTGCCAGACCAGGGCGGGCGGAGAGCACACGGACGAGGCCGAGCCGGTAGACCCAGCGGGTCAGCACACCAACAGATTCAAGTGTCACGACTCCACGAGAGTGGGCAGCCATCAACTCCGGAGAACTGGGATACCACCTGTCAAAAGGCGGGTCAACCGCGCACCCTGTTCACACACCTTCACCGAACCGCCTGATGCAGATCCGACTCAAGGAGGTTTGTGGGTGACGCCCGCGCCTTGCTGCCATGTGTCAAGCCTTGTCGCCGTTGCGCGGTCGGTGTAGATGAGGGCTCACCTTCCGATGACTCAGGGGCCAAGGGCTGTGACGGGGGCGACGGCAACGCCGTCATGGCGTTGGTAGCCATATCCGGTCGAGGTAACGACGAGCAGCTTCGCCGGCGGTCCGATGCGGCTGGTGTCGACGTTGGCTTCCAATCTCAGCAGGGAGTTGGCCGCGCCCTCGATTGCTTGGGCACCTCCTAGTTTGACCTCAATGGCGATCCAGGCGCCGTCGGATGGGCGCTGGACGATCGCGTCGGCTTCGAGTCCGCTCTTGTCCCGGTAGTGATGCACCTTGCAGCCGTTGGCGCCTGCGTAGACGAACAGGTCGCGCATCACAAGGTTCTCGAAGACCAGCCCGAAGTAGTTCAATTCGCTGCGCAGTCGCTCGGCGCCCACTTCGAGCGCTGCCGCAGCCAATGACGGGTCCGCGAAGAAACGCTTCGGAGCTTGTCGAAGTGGCACCCGTGACATCAGACGCGGCTGCCACGCCGGGGCACGCTCTGCGACGAATAGACGCTCCAGCGCTTCCAGGTAGGCCTTCACCGTAGCCCGATCAAGGTCGACGTCGGCAGCCAGCGTGGAATATGAGGCCTCGCTGGAGACGTTGCGTGCCAAGGATCGGATGAGCGCAGACACCCCTGCGGGATCTCTACGCGTCCGATCCACCCGGGCGACATCAGTGCGCGCGATCTCCTCGAGGTACGCGCTCAGGTTTTCTTGCGCTACAGCGGCAGGGAGATCGGCAAGACCGGGCCAACCTCCACGCACAGTGCACTCCACCACATCTTTGAACGTGGTCGCCGGCTTGGCGGCCGAGACCGGCCCACCTCCTAGGACCGAACCGAGCGACACCTCGCCGGTCGAGTGGCCGGATTCGGCCAGGGTCATGGTTCGCATGCGCACTCGACGCACTCGGCCAGCGCCGGAGTGCCGCGTTATGTCGTCAGGCGGAAACGCCGAACCCGTCAGCAGAAAAATACCCTTGTCGGGCCGGTCGTCGCAAGCACGTCGCATGGCATTCCATGTTCCCGGGACCAGATGCCACTCATCAAGCAACCGCGGCGTCGGTCCCTCCAGAATGCGTTCAGGATCCACAGCAAACGCGAGTCGCTGCTCATCACCACCGTCGAAGAGCACCTCGCTGGCCGCGAACTGCCGGGCTGTCCATGTCTTACCGCACGCCCGAGGCCCTTCGACTACGACTGCGCCGACGGCTCGCAGCGCTGACGCGATGGGGCCCTCGGCGAGGCGGCTTCGATAACCAGGCGTCGGCCCAACCAGACTCACTCGGCTCTACCCAGATACGGACAATTCCCCAAGATGCTCCCGATCAGCAGTCTGGCCTACCACCAATCTACAAAACGGTGTCCACATAGTCAACACAATAGCGTAGCACCTATCAGCAACTCAGCGACACAACCGCGCGAAGTGGCACCATCCGCTTCGGAGTGGAGTCCACTCTTGTACGTGTATGGGGGTGAGTATCCTTTGATCGTCGTCCAGACCGTCGGTGACGGTACCGGATTCGACGTTGAGCATGTAGTGTCCGCCAAGGAGGCCTGCGAATCGGGGCTCCCCGCGACCAGTGGTCTACGTTCGGTGCCGACATTGACAAGCTGGTCATGGCCGTTGCGGGGCTGAACCGGTCGAAGGGGGTCCGAAACATCGCAGAATGGGGCGCTGTCAGCAGTACTTGGCCAACGGGGATATCCCGTCCGGCCGGTGGTGTGCTTACGTGATCCGGCCTCGCGACATCAAAGCGGAGGGACACGGTCTTAGCACAGATCATCAGCCTCGTCTTCGGGTTGATCGGCTTGGACCGCATTTACTTGGGCAGATCGGCCTCGGTGGGCCAACTGCTAACCCTCGGCGGTGCCGGCGTACAGATGATTGTGGACTGGTTCCTGATCCGCAAAGCCGCTGCCATGGTCAGTTCAGCGACTCTGCGCGAGATACGCTAGGGGCTGAACAAGTAGCTTGAAGGCCGCTGGTGTGCCTAAGTAGGGTTCACGCATGAGACGAGTTGTCGTTTCCGTCGTGCTGCTGGTGCTGGTACCGGCGTCCACGCTGCTAGCGCAGACAACCACCCGCTTCAGCGACGTACCTGAGGATAACGACCAATACACCGACATCGAATACGCCGCGGAACGAGGCTGGTTCCAAGGCTACGACGACGGGACGTTCCGACCGGACCACACGATAAGCGGGAAGAACGCCCTCAAAGTGTTCAACCGGGCCTTCCCGAAGGGTGTGAGCCGGGCAGACCTGGCCACGATTCTACGGGTCGGGTTCCAACGTCTAGCTGTCGTTGATGATGAGACCTTCCGAGGCTGCCACGAAACCAGCTACGTCGTGGAGCTTGGCAGCGCCTGGCAAGCACTCTCTAACAATCCCGGCCAGGTCATCTGCTATCTACTCATCGAGGAACAGGTACGCAACGGCCAAGTGTGGGTAATCGTCCGCGTTGAGACCCTGATGGACTGCCGCCGTGGTTGGGAGGTTGAACTACGCCTTACCACACCGGGCGGTTTACCATCGTCAACAGCTGGGAGAGGCTATTCAGCGTCCGCATGGGTGGGCGACATACTCACCGTTGAGGTCCAGTCCAACATGGACCGGTGGGAAGGCATATGGTTGGAATCCGAGTGCCTGCAGCCCTGGTGAGAGTATACCGGTCAGGTGAGGTAGCCCCGTTTACTGCACTCATAGTAGGGCTAGATGTGTACCAGTTCCCCGTTGTGCCTACCGGCGAACTCTGCTCCGTAGCCTTGTAGGTGCTTGGGGCTCATACGATGGAATACCCCCTTGTGGGCCCGTTTGAGGGTGGCCCAGAAGGATTCCATTCCGTTGGTATGCGCCTGACAGCGCACGTACTCGCCTACCGAGTGGTGGACAGCTTCACGGTTCTCTAGCCCGTTGTATGCGGTGGCACCGCCCGTGTACAACGGCACGTTGGGGACGGACCGTTCCTCCACAAACTCCTGGCAAGCTGTATCCGCCTGCGTGTCCGAAACAACTCTGACCACGACACGTCGGTGGCCCGGTTCCCGAGTTCCGACCATGGCCGTTTTGCCCACCGGCCTCCCCTCCGGCGTGAAGCTTCTTCGAAGCGTGTTCTCCAAACCACCAATGTAGACTTGGTCGACTTCTACGGGTCTGGTCATCTGATCGTCGGGGACCATTTGCCCGAACACCGTCCGGATGCGCTGCTGAAATCAAGCCGTAACCCCAAGCGCTCATCTGAGGCGAGGGCAGCGCCGTTCGGCTCGCTTCACGGTAGAGGGGCTGCAGTCGTGCATGGATCCCTGACAGATTGGAGTCAAGGCACCCGGCCGGAAGGCAATAGCCCTGTTTGCAGATTACCTAATTCATGGAATCAAAGGAACCTAATCAGGCTCATCGCGTTTCAGTGGGGAGTGATGGTGGTGAGTAGGTTCCAGTTGGGTTTCCCGGCGTAGAGGAGTGCTCTGATTCGGTAGTTCGCGAAGTTGCGGAACCCGAAGGCTGTTCGCTTGATGCGTTTGATGAGGTTGTTGAGGGCTTCGGTGGGTCCGTTGGTCACTTTGGATATGTGCCAGTTGGCGATCTGGGGGGTCCAGCGGGCGATGGTTCGGCCCAGTTTGTTGATCTCGGGTGGGCAGGATTCGTGTTGGAGGTCGTCGGCGAGTTGGAGGGTGTATCGGAGGGCGGTTGGGATGCTGTCGATTTGGTAGATGCCCCGTACGGTCTCTTTGGCGTGCCAGGCTGTGCGGACTTCTCCGTGGGGGTCGCCGGCGTCCAAGAGACCCCGCAGCCGGATGCGGCCCCGGTCGCTGATCCGTTCCGAGGCGGAGGTGAGTAGCCGCCGTATCCGATACAGGGGGTCGTGTTTTCGGCCTCGGTGCCCGAGGGTTTCGTTCTGAACTCGGCGGCGTACTTCGTCGAGTCGCTGGTTAGCGAGCCGTATCACATGGAACGGGTCTGCGACCTGCGCGGCGTTGGGCAGCACCCTGTCATACGCGGTCCGATACGGGCCGGACATGTCCAGCACGGCCCAGCGGATCCCGTCTCGCCACTCCACCGGTTGTGACCGGAACCACCGGGCGGCGCTTTCAGCTGTCCTACCAGCCACGATGTCGATCAGCTGGCGGCCTCCGACATCGACCACAGAGGTGCACCACACCTTGGTCCGCCAGCGGCCCTGACGCCAGAACAGGGTCTCGTCCACCCCCACAGCCTCAACTTGGCCGACCCGAGAGGTGTCGGCCTCCAACAGGGCTTCGCCCCAACGGGCAACCTCGTTGTTCACCGTATGCCATCCACAACCCAGTTCTGTAGCGACCTCATCGACCGGGCGACCCAGCTTCCCGACCTGGACGGTCACCCACCGAGCCGCCCTCGATGTCAACAATGCCCGCTCCGGACCAATCCCCGGATCCTGTTCCACGAACGACCCAACCGCGCACCCAGGATTCGGGCACGCCCAGCGCCGTTTCCGCCACCGCAACCGAACAGGCCGCCCGAACGCCGGCAGGTCCACCAACACCACCGTCCGATACCCCTTCGACCACAACCGGCTGCCACAGTCATCACAGGTCGGGCGGGGTCGCCGGGAGCGGATCACTACCTCCAACGGTTCGTCCCCGCCTCCGTCGCCGATCCCGACCAGATCAACCTCCCCAAGGCCGACCAGCAGCTCGCACATGCGCGTAGGATCAGCTTCCACAGGGGTCCTCCTGCCTCGGATGTGTTTTCTCAACAGCCGATTATGGAGGACCCCTCCTCACTTCTGGCGGATTCCGACCCCCCTGGAAGATCCCCTACTCCCCACCCATTCGCGAAGAGCCCCTAATCATCGGGAGTCCGGAGAGGATCCCACCCTCAACTGCAGACTCTCCCCAATTCTACCCTGTGTTCATCACTCAACTGATCTTGACTTTGTGGCGCCGTAGCTGCTAGGAGCGCTATCCCCAGCATTCGTTCAGTGCCCGTTCAGGGGTGATCGATGGGACTTTCGCAATGGGATCCTTGGTGACCAACGTCACGCCCGTGTCGTAGAAGCCCAGACCGGACGTATTCTCAGGTTTCTTACCCGTTCTGGAATATTCAACTACCGTGTCGATCCCGAGGGACGCCATCTTGTGGGGGTACTGCATTGAAGTGGCTTCGATCTCGCCGGTGGCAACCCGGCCCACTCCCTCACAGCTACCGTCGATAGAAGCGATCAGAACGTCGTTCTCTTTACCCATTTGTTCCAATGCTGCGAATGCGCCTGCCGCTACAGGTTCATTGACCGTGTACGCCACGTTGATTCCCGGGTCACGCCGGATCAGGTCTTCCATGACGGCCCGACCCCCCGCTGCTGTACCCATGGTGGCACCGCGCCCGACGATGCGTGGGTCGTCTTCGTCGTACATCCTTGTGGGGTCTCTGACGTCGATGCCGAAGCCGCTTAGGAAACCCTGATTTCGTAAGACATCGATCGTGATCTGGGTTCCTGACCCATCCAGCGTAACGATCCTGACATCGGCTCCGGACATGTCCGTTTTCGCTCGGGTCCACTTACCGATCAACGCACCGGCCCTGAAATTGTCCGTAGCAAAGGTGGCATCAACTGAATCCGGCGAATCGAAGGGGGTGTCAAGCGCGATGACCAACACGCCGGCCTCTCGTGCCATTCTCACCGTGTCGGACAGGGCAGTCGGATCCGAAGGAGTGATGAGAATACCGACGGCTCCATCCGTGACCAGGCTGTTTACCGCTTCAGCCTGCGTTTCCCAGTCCCCGTCGTACCTGCCCGAAAAAGTGCGTAACTCGACACCTAACTCGTCGGCTCGGCTCAGCGCGGCCGCTTTCATCGTCAAGAAGAACGGGTTCGACTCCGTCTTGGTGATGAGCCCAACAACCAGCGGATCACCAGCTGTAGGACTCATAACACACCCCGCAACCAAGCCAACCACGAACACCCGTACCACCACTGCCCTCGCCTGGCGGCCCATAAGGGCCATCATCCTAGGCCCTGAATCAGCCGAGGCACGTACCTGACCCATCAATGGGCCTCAGCGAGCGCAATGATCACTGACAGTAGCTTCCGTGCTGGGGACACAGGCGCCTGAGAACGCATATCCTCCTCGATCTCCGCCGAGTCTTCAGACGTGACTACCGGACAGTTTGAACAACACCTCACTGAACTGCCCCACCGATTATCCGCACAGGTTCCTTCAGTACCCTCGGCCCATGACCAACCACTCCACTACGGACCATTCTAGCTCCACCGCACGGAGAGCCACCCAGGAAGTTCCGACCGACTCGACCACCATTGCCAACGCTTCGTCTAACTCCCACCCCTTTGTGTTTTCTTCTCCACCGACGGGAACCGCCACAACGATCCCTCCTTGCGGGCTAGCCACCCGACTGAGTCAAAGTTTGGAGGGTGGGCGAGTTCCTCAATGGTGGGTTGCTGTCGCCGGTCACCAGCGCGCCCTCATACAGATGGCAAAGGGATATGAAACGGTTACCTCCTTCGATAGCCTATTCGGGCTTGGCGATGGCGATCAGGTCCGTGAGTAGTTGGGTGTGTTTGTCGATGACCGTCTCATTGGGGATGGCGACCCGATAGTTGCCATACTTGTCGTAGGGAAAGGTGCCGATACCGGACTCGTCGATCATGTCGGTCACTTCGTCGGAGCGGGTAATCCGGAAGCGGACATTCATCTTCTTCTTCTGAGGCACCATCGACACGTAGTTGTTGGCCACTCCGTCCTTATGTAGACCGATGTAGTGCTTGCGGTAGTTGAGATCCACACCACCGTCGTGTTGTTCCACCATGGAGTGGATCCGGTCAAGCAGCTTCATAACCTTCGGTGTTGATCTCTGCTGCCAGTAGCCACGATCGGTGGGCTCACCCTGGTCCTCCTCGTCCGTGCCTAGTACTGCATGGTCCAATACTTTGGTAAACACGAGCGCAACCCGGTCCGCGTCGACACGCAGCGCGGTCACCTGGATAGCTATGATCGGGATGAACCCGTTGAAAAGGCTGATCACGTTGAAGAACCGGCTCGTGATCTCCTCCGCCACTATCACCGCAACATGGTCGTACTGCGGGTATCGGCGGCGTTCAGTGTCCCAGTACTCAAGGGTACGGATGATGTGGGACTCATCTGTAGCACCCAACTGCAACTCCACTTCATAACGCGTGGACGTGTCCGGATCAGCCAAGAGCATGTCCAGCCGCCCCCCATGCAGCTGACGACGCTCAACATCTCTCACGTCGAGATCGCCGAGACCGAGCAGTGACGGGTTAGCTTCGATCACCCACTGAACCCATCGCTCGCTCAACACAGGGTCCCCCTTAATCCTGACCTTGGGTAACTCGACATGTTCCATCGTTCAGCTCCAGCCTCGGATCGGCCATAATTGTACCCACAAGGTCCAACACCCAACCATGACAATGGCTTATCAGCGCCCGGCCCGGGTAGCCGGGATCGGAGAGGGTCTGACGGCTAAGAACCCGCGGGCTCGACTTACTAATGGCTCTTCGAATCGCCAGCAGGTCACCGTCCACCTCTCTTCTCCACCCGCCCACGCGGCGGGCGGAGAGCAAATGACGCGTGTGTGAGTAGATGGCAAGACCGAGAGTTGCCGAAACCCACGAGCCGAATGAGCGTCCGCACCGTGGAGTCGGATTTAGAAGCCACCCACGGTCGACACTCCCGCACGCGGTGGGCCCGTGCGGGCGGACCCACCGAGTGTGGCGGCAGCGCGGGTCCCTGGACGGTGCCAGGCTGCGAGGGTGTGGGGTGTGGCTCCGAGGGTGTGGGTGAGGGCCTGGTGGGTGGCTATGGCGGCGATTACGGGGTCTCCGTCGGTGTAGGTGTCGGCTACGGCCCGGTGTCCGCGGATGCGGGTGTGGATGTCGGTTCCTCCGAGGTGCTGGTTGATGTGTGGCCAGGGCTGGGGGAGTCCGGTGTGCCAGTGTTCGAGGAGGGCTGCGGCTCCGAGGCTGGCGGGGTCTTCGCCTGGGGGGAAAGTCACGGCTGTGGTGGGGATGTCGGCTTCGTGGGCTTGGTCGAGGACTTTGCGCTGGGCTTGTTGGCCGGATGAGTCGCCGTCGAACGCTGCGACTAGGTGGTGGGCGCCAACGGCGACGATGCGGGTGAGGTGGCTTTGGGTGAAGGCGGTTCCTCCGGTAGCTACTACGTTGGTGAGGCCTGCTTTGTGGGCGGCGATTGCGTCGGTGTAGCCCTCTACGACCCCGGCAGTTCCGGTTGCGCGTATGCCTTCGGCGGCTTCGGCTATGCCGTAGAGAGTTTCTGTCTTGTGGTACAGGTGGGTGGTGCGGGTGTTGAGGTACTTGGGGGATCGGGGGTCGGTGTTGGTGGGGAGTTTGCGTCCTGCGAACCCGATCACGTCTCCGCCTCGGGTGCGGATGGGGAACACGATTCTTGCTCGGAGCACGTCGTACGCTCGCCCGGTTTTGCGGCTGACAGCGGCCACGCCCGAGTCGACGGCTACCTTGTCTTCGCGGATGGTGTTGCAGAGTCCTCTCCAGCGGTCGGGGGCCCATCCGAGTTTCCACTTTTTCCAGTCGTGGGGGGTGATACCTCGGTCGGTGAGGTATTGGCGGGCTTCGGTGGCGTGTGGTGATCTGAGGAGCTGTTGGTGGTACCAGTCGGCGCTTCGTTCCAGGACCTGACGCTGCGGGGTCTGGCTGCTGTCTTCGGCCGGGGCGGGCTGGGTGCGGTTGGGGAGGGGGATGGGGCGCATGGCGGGCAGTCGTGGGCCAGCAGCGGCGGGTGGGTTGGTGGGTTGGGTCCAGGGAACCGGGATGGGAGCCTGGGCCGGTTGGGCGGTGGCAGCGATCACCTGGGCGGTTCGTTGGGTGGCGAGGTACCAGACGGCGCTGAGGCGGGCGGCTGAGGCTCCGTCGGTGAGCCAGTCGGCTACAGCCTGGTACCAGTGAGCCCGGTCGATGGCGGCGAGGTCCGCTCCCGGAGGTCCTCCTTCGGGGAATTGTGTGTGGAGGCGGCTGCGGGCTGCGTCAAGGGCTTCGAGGGTGGTGCTCCACCGCTGCGCCCGCCGGGCTCGAAGAGACGCACGGACGTCGGCTGCCCACTGCGTTTCGTCTGGGCTGAGCCGGCGGCGGACATGGGGGTCAAGGAGGGCACGGAGGGTCGGATCGGCCACCGCGGCCATAAGAGCAACGGTATGCGATGCTGCGTCTCGGTCACCGACCCGGCGGGCGAGCTGGTAGCGGGCGACCAGATCGACGAGGGGTCCGGGGTCGTCGAGGGGGTGGGGGCCGGGCTGGTCGGCCCAGCTGTCAGCCAGGGCCAGGAACGGCTCGAAGTGGTCGGCGCCCCAGGCTTCGGTGGCGACGGCCACGGCCCCCTCGACATCGGAAGCAAGCGCTACTGGAGCAGAAGCCGGGGGAGTGGCCGGCACACGCTCCGGGGCGTAGTCGTCGTAATCGTCGGGGGGCAGGTCGTAGATCGGTGACCAGTCGTCGGGGTCTGCGACGGCGGGGGCGAACAGCTCCTCTACGTCTTCGCCGGCCTCAAGGGAGGCCAGGAAGGTGTCCTCCCACCGCCGCGCGGCTTCGTCTTCGGCGAGTTGGCCGTCCAACCATGCTTCGATGTCGGAGCTGACCCGGGCTTCTACGCTGTCGGTAACCGCGGCCACCGTCCCGAGGGAGCGGCGACCACCGAGAGCTTCGAGGTCGGGCAACGGTGCCCCGTAGGGTGTGTCAGCTATCTGCCCGAGGTGGGCGGCGGCCACGTAGGCGGGTATGTGCTGCGAGCCTGCGGGAACAGAAAGCGGGTGCGCTGATCCCCGCTTCAGCACGGCTTCGATGATGTGATCGGGCGGTAGGTGGTCGGGTGGGGTGTCGGGGTCATGCTGGGGTTGGTCGGTGACGACCACCAGGTGATTCGCTCTGCGGCCGCGGGTGAGACCCACGTACAGCTGGGCGCGGCGGCTGGCGACGGTCACGGCGCACAGGGCGGCGTCGACAGTGAGGGACTGGACACGGGCCTGGGTGGTGGCGTAGCCCAGGTCGAGGTGGTCCGTGACATACGAGCCTGGGAGGACGACAGTGGCGGTTTCGTCGTCCAGGCGGTGCGCTGTCACGGCCCCGTCTTTGTCCCCGCCGGTGACGACCCAGCGGTCACCGTTGCGTACCCATTGGCCGTCGGATGCGACGATTTTGCGGTGGTTGCGGCGGGTGGCCACGGTGTCGCCCACCCGGATAGCGTCGCCGCCAGCGCCCGACACGATGTCTCCGGTTTCGCCGCTGCGGTGGCGGCGGGCGGCGATCTCTGTGTTGATCTCGGTCACCAAACTGAGGGTGGGGGCGGTGATGATCGTGTTCTGGTCGCGGCGTTGCTCCCACCAGGCGGCGGCGAAGTCGGCCAACTCGGGTTCGGTGGTGTCGTGGACACGTCCCCGCTCGGTGTGGTAGTCGAGCGCGGCTTTGTCTCCGACGCGTAGCCCGATGGTGGCTCGGGCCTCGTCCCGGTCCCCAAAGCGCCACAGCTCGGAGAGCAGGGTTGCGGGCACGAGGTCGGGCCGGTCAGCGAGCGCTTCGAACACGCCGCCCGCCCCGACCGAGCCTTGCTGGGCGGTGTCCCCGACAAGGACCATCCGCGCCCGGGCCCGGGCAGCCCGCCCGGCCAGAGCTGCCAGGGTGCGGGTGTCGAGCTGTCCGGCTTCGTCGACGATCACCCACCCACCCTGCGGTACCCGGTCTTCGGTGATCGCCGCCAACGCGGCGGTCTCAGCCGCCACATCCAGGGCCTCACCCAGGTTGGCGGCAGCCGCAGCAGTGGGCGCTACGGCAAGGACCCGCTCCGCGCCGACCGCTCCGGCTACCCGCCCCAACATCTTCGTCTTGCCGGCGCCGGCGGGGCCGATGACCAGCACCCCGTTGGTGTCCGCGCCAAGGATCGCCGCCACCGCTGCGGTCTGATCCGCTCCCAACCCCTCTGTGTCAGCTTCGGAGCGGTCGGGTTCGGCTTCGCCCCCGAGCCACGACACACTGGTGACCTCAGCGGCGGCGAGGCCTGGCGAGTACCAGCGGCCGTCACGTTCCACCAGCTGGTCGCAAACCCGCTCCCACAGGTCGTCGGCCAAACGGGTGAGAGTCGCTTGGATATCGATGTCGCTGCCGCTCAGCTCGGCGCTGGCGTTGAGGGTGGCCCACACGGTGCGGAGGATGTCGGGGCGGGTGAGTCCCCGAGACGCCGCGGCCAACTGCTCCAACTGGGCGACCACCCCGGCGGCCAGCGTATCGGGGAGTTGCTGATCGTGGGCGGCTACGAGGACCTCGGCCCGGTCGTAGGGGCCGGTTTCGCGCCGCTGCGCGGAGCGTAGGTCTGCCAACAGGGTCTCCGGTTCCACGCCGAGTTCCCGTGCCTCCTCCCGCCAGCGGGCATGAGGGTCCGAGTCGTGGCCCTTGTCTTGGCGGGTTTGGCGGTTGGCGTCCTGCCAGATAGCTAGCCGCTCGTCAGGTGTCGGCTCCCGCAGGTACTCGGCCTCGAAGACGCGGATCTTGGCCTGGGCGGCCTTCGCTATATCCCTGTGACGGGACGACCACTCAGCGGTGAGGTCGTCGGGACGGCCCGCCAACTCGGCGTGCCAGTTGTCACCCACCCGATCCCACGACCAACCCAACCGCTGCGACAGCTCCGCCCGGAGCACCGCCGCTCCTACCATCGCCGCCGCCGCTGCGTGTCGGTAGATCAGCCGACCATCGAGGGTTCTCCACTTACCGTCCTCACAGCGCACCCGGTTATGAAACAGCAAATGGGTGTGGACGTGGGGATCACCGGCCCGGCTCGTCCAGTGATCGAACGCCGCAACGGTCGCGCCCTCGGGAACCTCGACCCGTGTCACCCCGTTATATCCCGCCCGGCTGGCGACAGCCTCGGACTGCAGGAACGACACCACCGCCTCGGTGCTGACAGCGAACGCCTGCTCGATCTCCTTGCGCTCGGCACCGCCCGCCAGCGCCCACGCAGCACTGACCGACTTCGGCGGGGCGTACACCAAGTCGAACGCCGAGAACATGCGCCGCCGACGTGTCACTCCCGCCTTGTCAACGAACGACCCGCCCGGCTGGTAGCGGCGGCCCAACTGCTCCCCACTCGAAGGGTCCACCGCGGACAGCGACGCCGCCAACTGGTCAGGTGTCACCACCCCACCCTCGACGACCCCCATCGCCCCCGCAGCCAGCCACCGGCCCGGCAACTCGCCACGATTGCCGGTGTAGTAACCCACCGCTCCCCCCGCCTTCGCTGCCGCACCCGAGGTCGCAACGGCGCCACCCGACCCGCCGCCCCCGCCAGCGGAGCCACCCCCGCCGCTCGTGGGAACGCCTCCACCGGTGCCGGACGAGGCGGATACGCCGGCACCTGCCCACGCTGTCACCGCCGGCTGCTTCCGCCCCGTGTAGTAGGCGACGTGTTCGACCCCGACCTTGGCGATGTAAAGACTCATGGCAGGCATCATGCCCACCACCCCCCGAAACCCGGTCGCGCATCCCAGACCGGGACACACGTCCCACACGGGCCGGGACATATGTGCCGCATTTTAATGAAAACTTGACTGCCTTCCGGACCGCTTCGCCCACCCTCCCGGCTACACCACCCCACCACCCGCCTGGGACCTATGTCCCTCCCTCTGCTCTCTCCCGTGACCCCGCCTACCACCCGACCAGCCCCATCTCCACCCCCTCCACCATCACCCCCCTTTACCTTGTTGAGTAGCTCTGATGTGTGAATATCGGGGCTGGTTGCTCGCCGCGGCGGGCAGGGCTTTGTCCCCCTGTCAGAGAGATGGCCTGGGGGGTGTTGCCACCCGCCGTGGTTGGGTGCCTGCGACCTCTTACAGGGACATGCACCGACAGGGGGCTGGTTCGTAAAGTGGTTGAGGCGTTGGTGCCCTCGAGTAGCTGCCGAAGGAGTTTGCGACTAGAGAGGACCAACTGAATGGGTGAGAGCCCTACGCCCGCTCCCGGAGTGTTCGTCGGTATAGACATCGCCAAGGGCAACCATTACGCCTGTGCGGTGTCGGCCAGCGGTAAGGCGCTGTTCGCCCGAGCGGTTCCCAACGACGAATCAGCGATCCGGCGGATGATCGACGACGCTGGGGACCACGGCCGCCCGGCGTTGGTGGTTGATATGACCTCGTCGGCGGCTGTGCTGGCGCTCACCGTCGCCGCAGAGATGACGATTCCGGTGGCCTATGTCACCGGCCTGGCGATGCGCCGAGCTGCCGACCTCTACGCAGGTGCGGCCAAGACCGACCCCAAGGACGCCCAGGTGCTGGCCGACTACGCCTGGCGTAACGCGGATCGTCTGAGTTGGACGACTGTCACCGATGAGCTGTTGGCCCGTCTGCGGATCCTCAACGGTCGGGACACAGACCTGGCCTCCGACGCGACAAGAACCGTAAACCGCCTGAGAGACGCCCTATTAGCCGTGTCCCCGGCTCTGGAGCGTGCCGTGGGAGAAAGGCTGATGTCGACACCTGGTCTCAGAGCCGCGCTGGTGAAATACCCCACCCCCACAGCGCTGCGAACGGCCGGCAAAGCCCGGGTGCGGACGCTGATCTCCAAGCGCTCCAAGCGCACCGCCAACACACTCACCGACCAGATCTGGGCTGCGCTCAGCTCCCAGACCGTCACGGTGCCAGCCGAGGCAACCTGGGGCGAGACAATCGGCGACTTGGCCGCCGACCTGGACCGGATCATCGACCGCCGCCAACGCCTCGAAGCTGACATCGAGCAGGCGTTCTTGGAGCATCCGCTGGGAAAAGTCCTTAACAGCATGTGCGGGTTCGGACCCAGAACCGGAGCGAGAACCCTCGCTGAGATCGGCGACCCGCACCGGTTCGCCAACCCCGCCCGGCTAGCCGCCTACGCCGGGCTAGCCCCCGTGGACCGACAATCAGGCCGCAGCCACCGAACAGGACGATCACGAGGCGGAAACCACCGACTCAAGAACGCCATGTTCATCGCCGCGTTCGTCGCCACCCGACACGACCCCGACGCCCGCGCCTACTACCTACGCAAACGCGCCCACGGCAAAGACCACAACGCCGCTGTCATCTGCGTCGCCCGCCGACGCACCAACATCATCCTGGCCATGCTCAAGACCCAAACGCCCTACCAACCCCGCCAACCCGAGAAACTGCCCGAAGCGGCTTGACAACAAGACAGGGACACCCCCCCTCAATGCCCCCTAGCTACCCTCCCGCTACCCCGTCCACCCCTTTACCTTGTTGAGTAGCTCTGATGTGTGAGTATCGGGGCTGGTTGCTCGCCGCGGCGGGCAGGGCTTTGTCCCCCTGTCAGAGAGATGGCCTGGGGGGTGTTGCCACCCGCCGTGGTTGGGTGCCTGCGACCTCTTACAGGGACATGCACCGACAGGGGGCTGGTTCGTAAAGTGGTTGAGGCGTTGGTGCCCTCGAGTAGCTGCCGAAAGGAGTTTGCGACTAGAGAGGACCAGCTGATGGGTGAGAGGCCTACGCCGGCTCCCGGAGTGTTCGTCGGTATAGACATCGCCAAGGGCAAGCATTACGCCTGTGCGGTGTCGGCCAGCGGTGAGGCGCTGTTCGCCCGAGCGGTTCCCAACGACGAATCAGCGATCCGGCGGATGATCGACGACGCTGGGGACCACGGCCGCACGGCGTTGGTGGTTGATATGACCTCGTCGGCGGCTGTGCTGGCGCTCACCGTCGCCGCAGAGATGGCGATTCCGGTGGCTTATGTCACCGGCCTAGCGATGCGCCGAGCTGCCGACCTCTACGCAGGTGCGGCCAAGACCGACCCCAAGGACGCGCAGGTGTTGGCCGACTTCGCCTGGCGTAACGCCGATCGGCTGACCTGGACCACTATCACCGATGAGTTGTTGGCCCGTCTGCGGATCCTCAACGGTCGGGACACAGACCTGGCCGCCGACGCTACTCGGGCCGCGAACCGCCTGAGAGACGCCCTATTAGCCGTGTCCCCGGCTCTGGAACGCGCCGTGGGAGAAAGGCTGATGTCGACACCTGGTCTCAGAGCCGCGCTGGTGAAATACCCCACCCCCACAGCGCTGCGAACCGCCGGCAAAGCCCGGGTGCGGACGCTGATATCCAAGCGATCCAAGCGCACCGCCAACACACTCACCAACGAGATCTGGGCTGCGCTCAGCTCCCAGACCGTCACGGTGCCAGCCGAGGCAACCTGGGGCGAGACAATCGGCGACTTGGCCGCCGACCTGGACCGGATCATCGACCGCCGACAACGCCTCGAAGCTGACATCGAGCAGGCGTTCTTGGAGCATCCGCTGGGAAAAGTCCTTAACAGCATGTGCGGGTTCGGGCCCAGAACCGGAGCTCGAACCCTGGCTGAGATCGGCGACCCGCACCGGTTCGCCAACCCCGGCCGGCTAGCCGCCTACGCCGGCCTAGCCCCCGTGGACCGACAATCAGGCCGCAGCCACCGAACAGGACGATCACGAGGCGGAAACCACCGACTCAAAAACGCCATGTTCATCGCCGCGTTCGTTGCTACCCAACACGACCCCGACGCCCGCGCCTACTACCTACGCAAACGCGCCCACGGCAAAGACCACAACGCCGCGGTCATCTGCGTCGCCCGCCGACGCACCAACATCATCCTGGCCATGCTCAAGACCCAAACGCCCTACCAACCCCGCCAACCCGAGAAACTGCCCGAAGCGGCTTGACAACAAGACAGGGACACCCCCCTCGACGATTCACCGCGACACCCCTGGTAGACGGCTCTACGCGCCCTCCGGAGCCCGTCCATGCCCGCTGCTCGGCCTCCGCCCGGGCCGGACCCACCAACCTGCTTCCCACCCTCACGGCCAGCCTCAGCCGCTGGCAAACCCCCTACTGGCTGACGGGACAGACGTTCCCTCGGTCCGGGGGCCGCTGCCGGACATATGTCCCGCCGCCCTATGTCGCTGCCGGCCCACCCACACTCGTGGGAGTGCCTCTACCGCTGGCAGTGGGCCAGCGGCCCGTGCAACACCCACAAAACCCCAGGTCAGGAGGATGCGCGACCGGATGCGCGACCGGTCGCGGTTGAACGCGACCGGTACCGGTCGGACAGGCCCGGTACCTGGGCGACCACCACGCCCGCCCTCGATGGTCATGGGACATATATCCCCAAGGCTGGGGGCTGGGGCGGGCACATGTCCCACCGCCACACCGTGACCCCCGCGCCGCCGGGCCCACAGCTGGTCCACTCAGGCTGCGACGGTGGGCTGACCTCGCTGCGGCACCGCCAAGGGAGAGGCTGTGGGGATGCGCGACCGCGGTTGGGTGGAAGCGCGACCGGTCGCGGTTGAGCGCGACCGGAGAGGGGTGGATACGCGACCGGGTTTCGGGGGTCGGGTGGCACAGTGGTGTCGAGGCAAGGGACCCGCAGGGAGAAAGGAAAGACCAGCATGAGTTCGACAGCGGCGTCGCTCGTTCGGGAAGTGACCGACATCGTCTCCTTGATCGGGGAGGTCACCGAGGTCACCCGTTCGGGCGGCGACGCTGCGATGGCTCTCTGCCCCTTCCACCCTGACAAGGACACGCCTTCGCTGAGTATCAGCGGCGACAAGGGTGTGTACAACTGCTTCGGCTGCGGCGCTCGGGGCGACGCCCTGACTTTCGTCCAGCAGCATCAGGGTGTCAGCTTCACTGAGGCGCTGTCGATCCTGGCCACGCGGGAGGGCATCGACCTGGGCCCTCAGACCGCCCGCCAGTCCCGGGCGGCACGCCTTGAGAGTGTCCGGTGGCAGGCAGCCGAGTTCTACCACGCCCTGCTCCGCGTCGATCACGGGGCTGCGGCGACGCGGGGCTACCTCCGCCGCACACACGGTTTCGGCTCGGCTGACGTGACGGGCTTCACCGTAGGCTGGGCCCCGCCCGACCCCTCCGCTGTGACCGGCGCACTCCGGGATGCTGGCGTGTCCGGATCGGACATCGCCGCTTCGGGGGTGGCCGAGTTGGGTATGGGCCGGGGCGGCCGGGTGGTGTACCCGGTGGTGACCGGTCCGAAGCGAGTGGTTGGCTTCGCCTCCGAGGACTCGTCCGGGCGGACGTTCCCCCCGTCCCGTGGATCCCGGCTGCTGTTCGGCATGGGCCAGGCCCGGTCAGCCATCGCCCGGGAGGGCACGGCTGTTGTGGTGCCGGACGTTGCGGCGGTGATCGCCTGGCACAGGGTCGGTGTGACGAATACGGTGGCACCGGGCGGGCCCCGCCTGGACACCGACCAGCTGGCGACGCTAGCCCGGTTCGCCTCGAGGGCGGTGGTCGTCTCCCCTGACCCCGACACCACGCTCGGGCTCCTCGCCGACACGCCCACTGTTCGGGGCATCGACGTCTACATCGCCGAAGCCCACCACGTCGCCGGTCGCAGCCTCAGCCAGGACGAGGCGCTAGCAGCTGCCCGAGCTGCTGTGCCGATCCCCGAGGCCCGGCTCAATGTGGCACTGTCCGGCTACCGGACTGCCGCCAACCCCACGGCCCGCAGGTCGCTGTTGGCCAACGCCCGGCGGGTGATCGAGGACGAGGCAGACGAGCACACACGGTGGGAGCTCGCTGCAGTCGCTGCCGGCATCACCGGAATGCCCGTGGAGCGTGTGATGGGGTCGGCGACGCTGCTTACCCCCGAGGAGACTCGCCGGCCGCCCGCCCGGGCGGCGCTGGCGCTGTGACACCGGGCCATGTACCTCTCCGTACAGCCACTCGGAGATGACCGCAGCGATTGGGGCGAGATCCCGTGGGGCTGGGACGTGAGGCTCCGTGGCCGCCAGGGAGTGGAGAAGCACAGCTCCGGGGCTTTCGGCCACGTTGGGGAAGCGACCGATTTCGCCCGGTTGGCGTCAGCGCTGATCGCCTGCCACGGGCCGCTCCAGGTCCACTTCGATGACGCTCAGCCGACCGCCGAGAATGGGACCACGACCGTGGTGGGCAGGGTCCCGGCAGACGACTTCCCCGGCTGGCGTATCACGGCCACCCGGCCGGGTGGGTCACCGGTTGCCCACTCGAGGCCGATGTCCGAGGTCGGGGCGTACAACGCCCTCCGCTTCCTCGAGGCCTCCGCTGAGAGCGCCAACGGGCGGCGCCTCCCTTTGCGTATCACGTCCAGCTGCTGGTGCGGGCCGGGTGACTCGTGTCGGCACTACAACGTGGCTCCGTTCGGTCGTGGGGGTCAGGTTCTGCTTGAGCGGTACCTGTCCGTTGAACCTGACTACGAAGCCTCCGCCTGGTGGCATGTGGTCGCCCGCGAGGACGACGAAGCACCCGAACTGGTCCGCTCGCTGCGGGTTCCGTCCCGGGCGGATGCCAGTGCCTTGGCGGCGTTCGTAGCTTCGGTTACTGCCCACCCCGGCGCTGTGCTGTACCACACGCCGGCGGAGCCCCACCCGATCTTCGACCCCGATGACAACCCGGACGACTTCGTGCTCGTGGACGTGGGCCAAGTCGATCAGGGTTGGCAGCTCCGAGCGACCACACCGGACGGGCCGCTTGCGGACGGCCCCACCTTCCCTTCGCTTACTTCGGCACGTCAGGCGGCCGTCTTCGTAGAAAGCGCCGTCATGTGCTTCCCCATAGTCGGCGAGAGGCGCCCTCTCACACCACGCGTCGAGCTCCACCAGTACTGCGCCTGCTGGGCCGAGCGGCGGGTCTGCCGCCACTACGGCAACCTTCCCGAACTGCCGATCGATCCATCCCCCGCCCCGCCAGGGCGGGCGGTCACCGTGGGCATCTACGTACGCCCCTACCACCGCGACAACCACGGGTGGGAAGTCGTCACCACCGAACCCGACGGGTCCCCGTGGCAGACGACAGGCCCATACCAGACGGCCTACGAAGCCGAGCAGGCCCGCGACTTCATGGCGCTGGTCGTCAACGCCCACCCACAACTGCACATCCTGGGCTGGGACCCGCAGTGGCAGGGAAGCGCCGACGACAGCTACACCCAGCCGCCGAGGGACCAGGCCCCCACGGTGGGTATCACCGCCGAGGCGGTGGCCGGCCCCTGGTATGTCCAGTGCCGCACCCCCGACGGAACAGTGGACGCCGCTTCGCCGCCGTACCCGACGTACCGGGCAGCCGACGAGGCCCTGGACCAGATCGGGACGCTCGTCACGGCCAAGGCCGGCTGCGTAATCGACCGGGAACTGGAGCGCATAGCGGCCGCCCGCTGCCCGTGTTCCTCCGCTGGGTGGCGGTGCGACCACATCGAGGACCAGCGCACGGTCCAACCCGCCACGCCTGATCGGGGCGGTCTGAGCCTCTGACCCCGCTCGGGGCGCGCCAGCGCGTCAGACCACCTAAGGGGAGAGCGCCGGCACCAACTGTGCGAACCCCGTCGGCCCCGCAGACCATCTCTGGGGAACGAACGGAGGCAGCGGCGTAGCCTAGCCGGTGGGTCTACCCGCCGACCAGCCGCCGCACCGCCGCGGCGTATCTCTGAGGGATGCGCAGGCCGTTCTCCCACCGGCTCCACTCCGGACGGGCCACCCCGACCGCGGCAGCCGCGGCCTCCTGGGTGAGGCCGGCGGCGTAACGGCGGCTCCGGAGGGACCACCCGTCCACGAGAGACAACGCCTCGACCCCCACAGCGGCCGCGAGGGCCGGCACCTGCCGGGCGTGGGGGGTGCTGACCCCGGTTTCCCAGTCGTAGACCCGCTGGCGGTGGACACCGAGCTGCTCCGCTACCGCCGCCCGACTTAACCCGGAGGCGAGGCGGGCGGCGGTCAGGCTCTCGGGAGCGAAGGGCGATTGCTGAGGTGGCATGGTCTGGGTCTACGCTACCGCCGCCGCTTTCTCCGGATCGTCCTCGTCCGGGAGTTCGGGCAAGGCCTCGGCCACTTCGTAGACCGGGCGCATCGTCCGCTTGTTGTGGTAGGAGCCCTTCTCGGTCTGGATCAGCCACCACCGGAGCACAGCCCGTGCCAGATCGCCCAGCTGGGCGCTGTCGATGACCTGCGCTGGGTACATCCACGACTCGTCCGGGTCCACGACACCCTCGCCGACCGGCAGCAGCGGGTCGTCCGTGCGTACCCTCCGGAGCACGTCGCGAGCTTCCCGCCGGAGCACCGCGGCGATCGCTACCTCGTCGGGGAGTGTCCTCAACTGGGCGGTCAGTCGTCGGAGCTGCGCTGCCTCCGCCGCCCGCCGTTCCTTCTGCCTCGCCTCGTGCTCGGCGTCGCGTTCCTCCCGCTTGCGGCGCTCCTCGTCGGTCTCCGGACGGGCCGACCGGACCTTCAACTCCGAGTCACCGTCAGCGTCATGGCGAGAGCGGTCGGTGCATGCCGCGTCCTCTCCGATCGTGGTGCGTCCGTAGTCGTTGTAGTGGAGGATGACCACATGGCACGGCTCGGCTGAATGGTCACCGTCCAGGCGCATCGAGGACAGGAGCCGGTCGTATTTTTCGTGGGCGTGGTACCGCCGGTCCGCCAAGACCACCTTGACGCCACCCCGCTCCAGCTTGCGGCGGCGGTGCTCCCTACGCTCGGCGGTCTCGATCTCCAGCAGCCGGGTGGCGGCATACTCGGGGGCGGTGTCGGCCGCGGCGGAGACGACCTCGGCGTCCACGCCCTTGGCTACGAGCCGTGACAGGGTGTAGGCATGCTCTACGGTCACCGTCCCCTCGGCCACCATCTCCTGGACCTCGTCGGGCAGGGTGAGTATCCGCAGCCGGCGGGACACATGGCCCCGCGAGCGGCGCACCCGCCGCGCTACCTCCGCCTGCGACCACCCCGCGTCCACGAGACTGCGATACCCGCCGGCCTCCTCCACCGGGTCCAAGTCGAGACGTTGGAGGTTCTCGACCAAGGTGGCCAGCAGCCGCTCATCGGCGCCCTCGGCTGTGTGCACCAGCGCCGGTACCGTCTCCAACCCGGCCTCCTCGGCCGCCGCGGTCCGGCGGTGACCAGCCACCAGGCGCCACCCGCTACTGGAGGCCTTCGGGGTGACCGTCACCGGGGTCAGAACCCCGAAGTCTCGGATCGACTCCACCAAGTCGCTCAGGTCCCCCAGCGACCGGCGCACGTTGTGTCTCCGGTCCAGGTCGGCTATCCGGATGTGCCGCAGATCAGCCTCTGTCATGACCACCCTCTCCATCGGTGTCCTAATGGTGTAGAACATACACCGGACGTGTGACACGTTTAGTGTTTCAGCCGGAAACACGGCGGTGGAATGGCTGGGAGAGTCGGCCGCCTCCGGATGTCAGTTGGAAGGAGAAACGTTGCAGTCTGTGGCCAGCGCAGCGAGGGTGTCGAACTCGGCTTGGTCGGCCGTCAGGTTCCACGCCGCTTTGACCTCGATCCAGACCGCCGCGTAGGTGCACCACACAGCCTGGTGCGGCGGTAGCCAGTCGGTCGGGTCGGAGGCCCCCTTAGCGGTGTTGGAGCGGCCGCTGACCGCCACCAACCCGGCCGGGTCGTTGGCGAAGGCCTCCCTCTGCTCGGCATCCCACAGCCGAGCACCCGATTCCCACGCCTCGGCCAGAGGCACCAGATGGTCGATGTGCAAGTCGGCGGGGTCGGTCGTCCACCAATCGTCGTAGGCCGACCACCACTCCCCCGCAACTACCCGGCACACCCGCTCAGGATGCATGGTCGGCAGCGTGGCCGAGTCGCGGATCAGCACCTCTTGGCGGGTGTCGCAGCCGTCCCCGTCGAGGTCGAGCCAGTGGGGAAACAGGTCCCGGTCATAACCTCCCCACACCTCGGGTGCCACGGTCAACCGGGTCGGGTCCACCAGCAACACCGTGAGTGGCGGCTGGGGGGTGGTCGTCGTTGCGGCGGCAGTGGAGGAGGGGGCAGGCGGCCGGTCGGTGGTGGAAGTGGCAGGCGCTTCAGGGGTTAGAGTCATCACGGGAAGCGACTCAGCCGCGGTGTCCGGGGAGCCGCAGGCCGCCAGCAGCAGAGCCACGGCAGCTAGGCGGCGGAGCATCAGGAGGTGTCAGGTAGAGAACGGGCAGCTGTTAGGTGCCGGCCCACCCCTCGGCGGCTGATATCGAGAGCTTCGGCTATCGCCGTGACCGGCACCTTGTCGTCTTCGACGGCGGCGCGGAGGGCAAGACGGAACGCGGTGGTGGCCTCACGCTGTTCGTGGAGCCGGTTCGCCCGGTCTGCCCAGAGGCCCATTAGGTCCGTGAGCACGAGGTTGTGAGGGTCGTCGAGCACGATGTCGTAAGCGTCGTCCGATGGGTCCATGAAAGCCCCGCAGCAGATAGGACATATGTCCCGGTGATCCTACCCCCGATCCCAAGGGCGGGCCAGCGGCCGGGTAAGCGATCACATCCCCGCTGGGCTGCCCCCACGCATCGGACACCTCGGCCACCCAGCCCCGCACCACCTCGACGTCTACGCCAGCCAACTCGGCCACCCCCGAGTAGGAGTGCCCGGACCGAACACACTGCCAAGCAGCAGTCTTCACCTGACGCTCCGCGTCGGCCATCGCCCTGCTCACCACCTCGACCTGCCGCCGCGCTGCCTGAAGCCGCTCCGCCTGCTCCTGCTGATCCCGAGGCGAGCGGTCACCGGGTAACCCCAGCTGTTTGGGTGACGCGAACAACTTACGGATCCGCAGGGGCGCCCTCCACATACGCCACAGCCACTCAGGCACCGGCTCGTTCCCTCCTGGTCGTATCGGGCGTCAGCGTAACCGGTAGGGCGCAATGCCACGGGTAAGGTGTAGGGGTATGCCTGGTTCCCCCCGCTCGACCGGTGCTATCTACGCCCTGGCCGACGACCCCGACTACATGGTGTTCGACGCTGACCTCCTCGACTCCGCTGCGTCGGCGCAGGCCACCGGGACGGGCTGGGCGGAGTACATGCCCGTTGCCGTGGTCGCTCTAGAGGCGGATGTAACAGCTCTCCGGAGGCGGGTGATGGCGATCACTGAAATGCCCCAGAGGGCTGTCGCTATATTCTCGCTACCGACACCGGCGAATGGACAGCCCAGCAGGTGTACTTCGGGGACGCCGGTGAGGGGGTGCGGGTCACAGTCGTGTGGGCCGGGCGGCACAAGGCACCGGGCTGACTCCACTTGGGCAGGGACGGCACCAAGGACCCTCAGCCGGGTGAGACACCCGAGCAGTACACCCGCCGCTTCGCTCGGGAGTCATGGCACAGCAACCCGCTGCCTACGCTGGACGCGGTAGCGGCGGCCCGCAGTGAGGGAGCCACCCTCGGTGTTGCTGGCCGATGTCTGGGACCAGACATGCACGGGCGCTGCTAAGGAGTACCGAACGGAGATCCTCGACAACGTAAAGGCTTTCAGGGCTGACCCTTCGTCGCCGCTAGCGGATACCGCGAACTGCCGACTTGTCCAAGTGTCGGAGGTCTACCGGTGGCTGCTCGTTCTCTCAGCCACCGATTACCGCATGTGGCTGGTCGGGGTTCCGCTGATCCGCCCGACGCCGGGCCTAGCTTTCCACAAAGACTCGTTAGAGGCAGGCTACGGGTTGAGGACGCCGCTTACGAGTGTCTGTCTGAATGCAGCTGGCAGGTTCCCCGTGTGTGAACGTGACCACCTAAAGATGATCTACGGAAACCGCCCGTACATCAGGAGAAGATACCTGTTCCGCACCATAGATGGCCCAGGTTGGCGCCGCGCCGACCTCCTCGACTGGGTTGGTGCGTCGCTGCGTCCGCGTTCGCTGTGGCGTCGCTGCTGCTACCCCTCGTCATCGTGACCCGGTGGCCGACAGTCGCCGCCGGTCTGATCCTGCTGAGCCCTGTCTCAGCCGGCGGGGCGTGGTGGCTCTTACATTGTTCAGAGGAACGGGTGGTAACACGGAAAGACGAATTGTTGGTGATCGCAGCTAACGCCTCGGCGCAATCCTGTCTGGCAGCGCTGGCCGTAGGCGCTGCCACGGCGGTGTTTGGGTCTGTTGCCGTATCCGCAGCGATCAGTACCACCGCCGACGCGGCGGGGCGCGCTATGAGTACAGTGACCGTGATCGCTGCCGCGGTGACGGTCGCCGTGGTCGGAGTCAGCCTGGCAGACCGGCGCCAACAGCAGGAGTCACCCCGAGACAACGGCCCGCCCCGCCCGGAACCCGGGTTTCTGTTGCTTCTTGAGGCAGCCCTCCTGGTAATAGGACTTGTGGCGTTGGCGAAGATGTTGGCCCTGCGCGAATACGTGGGTGCGGGGGCCTGAAATCCTTGGTTTGGGGGTGAGGCCTCGCTGAAATCGGTGAAGTACCAGTTCGCCGATGCCAGGAGGCCTCGATGTCTGATGTTATGTCCGTTCGCTTGTGGTTGGGTGGTGTTCGGGTGCTGGGTGTGGCGGTCGATACGGTTGACCGCCTGGAGGTGGAGGTGGAGTCGTCTCGGGAGTGGTCGCGGTGCCCGTATTGCGGGTTCCGCTGCCGTCGGGTGTGGGATCGGCGGGTCAAGCGGGTCCGCGACCTTGGGGTGTCGGGCCGGCGGACGACGCTGGTGTGGCGGCGTCGGCGGTTCGTGTGCGGCAACTGTGGGGAGCGGCACCTCGAGGAGCATGACCAGTTTCAGGGGAGTCTCACCCGGCGGCTTTCTCGCCGGCTGGTGGAGGACGCCCGGGCGATGTCGATTAGGGCGGTGGCTCGCCGTCATGGGGTGGGTTGGCATCGAATCATGGCGTTGGTGAGAGCCCATTCGGCTCGGGTCGCGAAGCGGCGTCGGGTCCGGCCGTGTCGGGTGTTGTTGGTGGACGAGACGTCGATTCGGCGTCGTCACCGGTATGTGACCGTGGTTGCGTGTGGGGACACCAAACAGGTGTTGGCGATGATCCCAGGACGCACGAAAGGGTCTCTGAGCAGGTTCTTTAGGGAACAGGGGCCGGACTGGTGCCAGGGGGTGGAGATCGTCGTCACAGACGGTTCACGGTCTTACCAAGCTGCGATTAGCCAATACCTGCCCGACGCCCGCCACGTCCTGGATCGCTTCCATGTGGTTCGCTGGTTCACCGAAGGCTTGACTCTGGTAAGACGAGAACTCCAACGCCGCGACCCCGACCAGACACCCCCAGCATTCGAGCCGGACCTGTTCCGAGCGCGCTTCACCCTGCTGCGGAGAGAAGACCATCTCACCGACGCCCACCGCAAGCATCTGGAGACACTGTTCGAGGCTTACCCTCGGCTCAAGACGGCGTGGGATGCTCTCCAAGAGCTCTACAGCAT
The DNA here is from genome assembly GCF_965221825.1 of Candidatus Spongiisocius sp. Lineage (GTDB taxonomy): Bacteria > Actinomycetota > Acidimicrobiia > Spongiisociales > Spongiisociaceae > Spongiisocius. The sequence goes on along the minus strand of NZ_OZ244917.1, from coordinate 1,602,744 downwards.
CTACGAAGCCGACGACCTCCAAGGAGCCAACCAGGCGCTCGCCCGGTTCGCTGACCTCTACGACAGCGGCCAGATCCCCGAATACCACGACGTTGTGGACACGATCATTTCCTGGGGAGAAGAAATCTTGGCCTACCACAGCGCCCGACGGGTCACCAACGGACCCATCGAAGGGATCAACAACCTCCTACAAGTCCTACGACGCGTCGCTCACGGGTTCACGAACCCCGACAACTACGCAGCCCGCGGCATCCTCGTAAGATGACCCCCACACCGGCTACAGCACCCAAAACCCACGAAATCGCGCAGCCTCAAGATGTTCCAACCGCGCCCCACGTCGCTGCAGTAGCAGGCACCTCAGCAATACTCGGAGCGGCGGCCCTCTCGATCGGCATGGTGCGGGCGCTGGCGACTGCAAATACAGCCGCCGCGGCAGCGAAGACGAGGGCTAGTGAGCGGGAAGCCGCTAAGCAGAAGGGGCGAGCACCTTCTTGTACTTCTTGAAGCATACGCGACAGGCTGGTTTGGCTAGTGTCGTTTTGCTCTCATCGCCACAGAAGTAGCAGTATTTCTCGACATAGCTGGTGTTCTTATACCGGTGCCAGATCCTGTAACAACGTTTGCAATACGGTCTGGTCGGGTCAGAAGGGATCTCCCCCAGACACCGGATACAGAATCCCCCCTCCGGGGGTTGCCGATATCGGCGTGGTTTCGGCTGGGTCGCAGCCGCCGTAGGGCGTCTCTGGACCGTTGCTTAGAAGCGACCTTCGCTACGGTCACGCGGTCTTCGTTGCTTACGCGGTCTTCGTTGCTTACCCGCACGATTCTCATGGACTCTCGGTATACCTGCTTGTACAGCTCGGGATCCTCAGATCGGACAATGAGCACACCCATCTCATGATTGTTGACCTCCGAGAACTCGTACAGGTTCATAGAGGTCAGCAAGGCCTCGTGCTCGTTCAGGTAGCACTTGGCGTGGAGGTTCTTACAGAAACTGATCCTGAGCGATCTCCGCGACTCGAGCCAGTTTTCTTCGTCCGGCTGTAGTTCGTTCTTCCCGTAGACCACCCGGACATCTAACTTCAAACGGTCCTTGTCCTCGAGTAGTTCTTTGATCCGGTCGTTGATCTGCAGAAACGGACTGATAATCACCAACCGTTCCTCGGCGTTCTTGATGAGTTCTTCGAGCCGGTAGGAAACACCTGTTGTAGTTAGGAAGCGCGCCACAAGGCCCTCCAGAGAAATACGGCATAGCGGTGGGTGCCCTTATGACCGAGCGAGTGTGCCCAATGCTCGACCTCGGGGTGGGCTCTCACGCGTTTCAGCGTTTCGGACGGCCACCCGTCGTCACCGAACAGCCCCCACCCGGCCCGGCAAAGCATACCAGCATCACTCCGACCACTGCTGCGATCATCCGCCAGGGGAGGAGCGGGGTCAGGGGGGTGACCGGAACCTCAGAGAACCAGGTAGGCATCGCCGCCCATAGTGCTGGGACTACGTGGGTTGCCTCCCAGGCTCCGAGTGCGACCGCCGCTGGACCTAGTGTCCGGAGTGCCCACAACGGTCATAGCGAGACCGGCGGGGCGGATCCGCCGTTCCCGTGAGTAGGCATGGTCCCATGTGGTGCCAGCGGGGACCTGCACAGGCGGGTGGTGGTCGCAGGGCCCGTCCGGGTCGCAGATCCTCGTCACGGTCGGGGACTTCCTGTTGTAGGCCGTTCGTTCCGCCCGTTATGGACGGTTCCGGGGGCGCATTGTAGCCCGTAGTGGTGGTCGAACCCCCGAACGTTGTTACAGATCCAGGCCCGGGCCGATACTGGGTCGCCGGTCGGGGAGCTCCCGAGAGGGGCGGTCAGCGATGTAGTCGTCCCACGACTGCTCGATGATGTAACGGGCTGCGGCTGGTATGTGAGCCGTCGGGTACGCGTGTTCGACCAAGTCGTACAACTCGTCGCGGGTTTCCGGCTGGACCGCATCGAGGAGCACGGGTAGGTCCTGGAGGTCCACGTTACGGCCCGTGAGTAGCTTCATCGCCAGCACGTAGTGAGGGCTTGCCCCGTACACCCGCAGGTTCGAGCCTGCGTAGATCTCCGTGGGTTCCCCAGGCGTAGGGCCGGTAGGGGCCTTGACACGGGCGGCGGCGTTCATCCAGTCGTCCTCAAGGCCCGCGTCACGTCCGACCGCTGCCGCCACGTCCCAGAACACCGCCGGGATGCCCTCGGCCACAACATCGACATCGTAGGTAGTCCGCCGCCGGTTCCACTGCAGGGCCACGGCTGCGCCGCCCACGACCACGAGCTCGACGTGATTGCGAATGCTGACGTCGTCCAGCTTTGTATCTAGAGCCTGGAACAGTTCCCCGATCCGCCGTGCGTTGAGCAGGGTCGGGTCGGTGCTCAGTCCCAGGGCAGCCACCAGTCAGGCGTGCCCTTGTCGAGCGTACGCGGGTGAAACCAGACCCGGTGGTGACCGCAGACGGTGGGGGAGCGCGTCCGTTCCCACCGGGAGTAGGGGCCGTCGAACGCGTAGCCGAACAGCATCACGTCGGCCGGTGACCGGTGACCCGCGACCCAACCGGGCACCGGCACGCCGTCGCGGTCGGCCAGAGCGTGGACGACCACGGCGATCGCCGGTAGCAGATTCGGATCGTCGCCCGCGTAGACCGGGGCCTCCGCAACGAGGGCCGGCTTGTCCGGAGCCACGTTCCAATCCCAAATGAACTGCAGCAGAGGGGCCCGGTAGGGGCTCATGTCAACACTGGGAGGGACCGACATGAGCCGGGGAAGATCCGCTGCGGTAAACAACTGCCGCCGCGGCCGTTGGGCAGTCTGTGCTGTACTTGTTCGACGTGCCACAACCTCACCTGCGCTGCCAAGGAGCAACACCTAAGCCTAGTGGGGGTAGCAGTTCCCGTTGGCAGCGTGGACATCCGTACGAGCGGGCCCGGACCTCCGGGCCTAGACCCTGTAGGGGCTGCCTGTCAGTGCGTGACCTGCCTCCAATGGGCATTGGCGGCCCGTCGCAGCGGGGTGGGGGTCACCCAGCTTGCTTCGCCCTCGTCGAGGTCCGTAGCCGCATAGTGGGGTACGCCAAGGTTCCCGCCACCTGAGCGACCCACCCAGGCCAATGGCAGAACGTCCCGACCAGTCTCCGGGTCGAAGACCCGACGATACGGGCACCCCGACGGTGGATGCTCCGAATCGTCCTCCCCTCCGACCGGCTGCCCGCCGCTCCGCCGCGACTGCCTAGATGGCTAGCCGTTCAAGGCGCCGCATCTGTCGCGTCCACCTGCCGCCTACGGACTGCCCTGACACGACAACAGCGACCTTTGACCACTGCCCATCTCTAACCAGTTTCCGGCCGCAGCCTACCTCTCCTACCGGCCGACATACGGGATTGTCGGCCCGGGCAACCGAACCCTCCAACCGACCCCCTCTCGCCTGACCGGAGGTTATGTTGCACCCTTGGGGGCTAGGCGTTCTGGAACCCCCGCCTGTGGTCTCTTCCTCACGGACGTTGAGATGAACCACTGGCGACGCTTACCCGACTCCCCGAGAAACGGTACAGTCCGCTCCGGGAGACCGTGACGATCATGGCGGTCAGCCTCGCCGTCAACTCGGTGCCCTCGCGGTTTCGCCGCCCTTCGGGGGTTGTTGCCAGCGATTACCCCGGACGTGGGGGCGATGGTCCGCGGCCCCGGAGCTTACTTCCAGAGCAACCATGCAGAGGGCACGCTCTGGGCTGTTCTGCTACTCCTCACAGCTGCTTGCCTTGCATCAGTGGTCGCTGTTCCCCCAGAATGGAGCGGCACGTTAGCCTCCAAAGTCCCCAGATGGCCCGGTCCCACAGTCGCGACGTTCATAGGCACCAGGCGGTTACAAGGCCCCATCGAACCAGTGTCAGGGTGGGGATTCGCTTTCAAGTGTGTAGGGCATTCGGGTCTTCGTCGGTCTTGACGGGACGTATCTCTACGGCCCGCTGCAATCCTTCAGCCCCGACCTCGATGAGAACGACGAGAGGAGTATCGCCATAGGTCGTCCTGCCAAGATTCGCCCGGCCCAAGCCGACGCTGACGTTATGGACTGGGATGTAGACCGGGTACTCGTCTCTGTCAGCGACATCAGGACGATCTCCGTCCGCTATGTAGCAGTCCACCCAGAGGAGGGGGCAGGGGGAGTTAGCTCGACTGCTGGCAGTCGATATCGAGAAGCTCTCGAAGCGGTGTCCCCCGCGGTGTCCCCCGCTGTCGGACTGTGTCGGTACGCGCTGGCATTCCAGGCTGTGTGGGCGTGGCCGCGGAGCCGGTCAGGTGCGCCCAGTCGCCGATCGAGTGGAGGAGGGATTCAGGCTCAATGGGCCAGTTTCTCGCCGCCGGTAACCCAGCGTGGTGCCTCACCGCTGCGACGTGCTGCCAATGGGCACTGGAGGAGGTGTCGATGCCCGGCCGGTTGCTACCCGGAGCGGAGCACGGACGTGAGGGGTCTAGGAGCAGCCGTTTGAGTAGGCGGGTACAATCGGTGAGATGAGCACTCTCACTGCCGATTTGCGCCCTGATCTGGTGGACTGGCCTGACACTCGGCCGGTTAGGGGCGCGCTCGTCCCGGTGGTGAACACCCTCCGGGAGCAGGGCCGGGTGCTTGCCACCTTGGACGACTTGGCCGAGTTGCTCCCCGGTCGCCCACCGCAGAGAACCGCCCGGGCGCTGCAGGAAGCGGGGTGGCTGTTCCCGATGCGGACCCGCGGTGTGTGGGGTTTCTCCGGAGTCCCGCTTGGCGCAGCACGGGCGCCGGGATATCTTGAGCTTCACGCCAGGATGCGGGTACGGCCCGACACCCCGGCGTGCATCGCCGGCAAGACCGTGGCCATGCTCCACTACTGGCTGTGGCGGCCCGTCGGGTCGGCCATTGGTATGCCCCCCGGGGCTAGGGTCCCCAGCTGTCTAGACGGTCTCATCGTTCACCGCTGGGAACCACGGATCGGTCTGGACCGGTTCTGCCGGCTGCCGATGTGGAAACCTGAGACGCTGCTCTGCTATATGGCGGCTCGGCCCTCCCGCATCTCCTGGGAGGACGTGTCTGAGTGGCTGTGGGCGCTTTGCGAGCACCTCGACCTCGATCTGTTGGTGGCCGAGTTGGAGGGGATGCATCGTGCGGTGTGGATGAAGGTTGGCTACCTCGCCGATGTGGGTGAGCGTCCGGATCTCGGCGAGGCACTCACCGCGGCAGCGCCGGCAGGGGGCCGGGGACCTTATGTGCTGGGATGGCGTGAGCGCCGCTGGCCGTACTCGACATGGGAAAGCCCCGTGCGGGTACCAAAGTACGAGATCGTCGACTACCTCCTCCCGGTGCGGTGGTGCCCGAAGGTGGGTTTCGAGCCGTTCGATCCCCCCAAGACGTGGGAGCGGATCTGACCGACCTGCCCTCGGCGATCCGGAGGGCGTACCCTGCCGCTACCCGGCGTGGGTCGATTGTTGAGCGGGCGGCAGTGCTGGACGTTGCGTTCGATCACCTCCTCTACGGACTCCACGAGCGGGGCGTCTACGAGGTGTCCGACCTGACGTTCAAGGGGGGCACAGCGCTGCGGAAGTACCGCCTCGGACACCGGAGCCGGTTCTCCTTCGACCTCGACTTCGACGCCGAGGAAGGCGCCGACGAGTTGGCAGCCGACGAGATCGACGGGATGGCATTCCCCCACTTCGAGTTCACCGTGCACGAAAGGCGGGGACACTACTCGGCCCATGTGGCCACGGACCTGCTCTCCGGTGGCGGGGCGCTCCGAGCGAAGATCGACTTCTCCACACGAGGCCTATGGCTTCCTCCTGACCACCTCCCCCTGGTTCACACCCCGGTTCACGCCGCTTACCCTTTCGACGCCGGGTTTGCAGTGCCAGTGATACGTGTGGACGAGAATGTGGCGGAGAAGCTCGGACGATGGCAGGGGGACCCGCTCGTACGCGACCTCTACGACCTGGCCGCTCTCAGCACCAGCGTCGATGACCCGCAGTTCGTCACCCGGATGTGGGTGCTGAAATCCCACGCGGGGATGACCAGCGGCAGCCGCCGCGGCGGCGGACCAGCTGCCCTGATCGACGAACTGACCGCCGACAAGCGTTCCATCCCGTTCGCGCTCCATGATCTGGTGTTGCCCACCGACCCGCCCGATCCCGCCAAACAGGCCCTCGTAGAGGCGGACCTAGCCAAGGTGGACCAGCTCTGCCGCCCGTCGCCGACCATATGACCCCCGCCCTGGACCGCTACGCCGGCGACAGGGGGGCACTCAGCTGGGAAGTACACCGGGAGATAACCGCTATCAAGGCCAGCTACAGGGACGACAGGTCACACGGACGGGACCAGGGCGGGTACCCCTCCCTCGGGTGGTAACCCCTGCCAGCCTACGGCGCTGCGCACCGCCTAGTTGTGTCGACTAACACCGCGGCTACTGCCGCTAATGGGCATTGGAAGTGAGGTTGACCCGGTTTGGTGGACTGATGCCACCATAAGCCGTTGTATGAACTCCGGACAAAGGATCGTCCTGAATGCGAATACTGAGTAGGTTTCTGTGTCTGGTCTTGCTGGTGGCGGCCTGTGGCGGTGAGTCGGACGCCGGCCCGGTGGCTCCGTTGACGACACTCGCGCCGGCGCCGGTGGCGTCCTCCGAGGAGGCCTCCGGGCAGGTCACGGAGTTTGTGGCGGGACCTTTGGGTGCTGTGGAGGTTGCTCCCGGTGAGGAGATCCAGATCCGGTCGTTGAATGCGATTACCGGGGATGTGGCGTTCCAAGGTATTCCCGGTCAGCGTGGTGTCGAGTTGGCGATCGCTGATTACGGGCCTGTCGCGGGTCGTTCGGTGTCATTGGGTACGCCGCTGGATGATCTGTGCTCGCCTGATGGGGGGCAGGCGGGTGCGCAGACGATTGTGGCGGATCCGTCTGTGGTGGGTGTGATCGGGACCACGTGTTCGGCCGCGGCGGTGGCGGCTTTGCCGTTGATCTCCGATGCGGGGTCGGTGATGATCTCGCCGATCAACGCTTCTCCTGCGTTGACTTCGGATCTGGCGGGGACGCCGGGTTCGGCTTACCGGCCGGGTTATTACCGGACTGCCTTCAACGGTCTGGTTCAGGGTTGGGCGGTGGCGTCGTTCGTGCTCGAGGGACTCGGCTTTGATAGGGCGGCGGCTATCCACGACGGCGACCCGTACACGCAGGGCCTGGCGCAGGCGTTCGCGGACGCGTTCGAGGAACTGGGTGGTGAAGTCACGACGTTCACGGCGGTGAACAAGGGCGACACCGACATGATCGCGGTGCTGACCGCGGTCGCCGCCGGTGGGCCTCAGGCGCTGTTCTTCCCGATTTTCATGCCGGAGGGTGGTTATATCGTCCAGCAGGTGGGCGGTGTGGCCGGTCTCGAAGGGGTGATGTTGATCACGGCCAGCGGGTTGTTGGCGGACAACTTCATGGAGTTACCCGAGTCCGAGGGTATCTACATATCGGCGCCGGATCTGCGGTTCGGGTCGAATCGGAACAGCATCACCGGGAAGTCGGCTGATGACTTCTTGGCTGCGTATCAGGCGGCTTATGGGGAGGTGCCGTCGGCGGCGTTCTGGGCGCATGCCTATGACGCCACGACGATGCTGTTGCGGGCTATCGATCGGGTAGCGGTCGAGGTGGAGGAGACGCTCTACATAGACCGCCAGGCTCTACGGGACGAGCTCGACGCATCGAACTTCGACGGCATCATCGGGGCGATCACCTGCGACGAATACGGTGACTGCGGCTCGCAGCTGATCACGATGATTCACCACACCGACTCCCGCGATATCGAAGCAGGCAAGAACAACGTCATATTCGGCTACGCCCCCTGATTTGCCCGCTACCCGCTGCCCGTTGTTTGGGCCCGGACAACGGATGGACATCAGTGGCGCCGGGCGCCAAGGTGGCGGCCCGGCATTTAGGGGCTCTTCGCGAATGGGTGGGGAGTAGGGGATCTTCCAGGGGGGTCGGAATCCGCCAGAAGTGAGGAGGGGTCCTCCATAATCGGCTGTTGAGAAAACACATCCGAGGCAGGAGGACCCCTGTGGAAGCTGATCCTACGCGCATGTGCGAGCTGCTGGTCGGCCTTGGGGAGGTTGATCTGGTCGGGATCGGCGACGGAGGCGGGGACGAACCGTTGGAGGTAGTGATCCGCTCCCGGCGACCCCGCCCGACCTGTGATGACTGTGGCAGCCGGTTGTGGTCGAAGGGGTATCGGACGGTGGTGTTGGTGGACCTGCCGGCGTTCGGGCGGCCTGTTCGGTTGCGGTGGCGGAAACGGCGCTGGGCGTGCCCGAATCCTGGGTGCGCGGTTGGGTCGTTCGTGGAACAGGATCCGGGGATTGGTCCGGAGCGGGCATTGTTGACATCGAGGGCGGCTCGGTGGGTGACCGTCCAGGTCGGGAAGCTGGGTCGCCCGGTCGATGAGGTCGCTACAGAACTGGGTTGTGGATGGCATACGGTGAACAACGAGGTTGCCCGTTGGGGCGAAGCCCTGTTGGAGGCCGACACCTCTCGGGTCGGCCAAGTTGAGGCTGTGGGGGTGGACGAGACCCTGTTCTGGCGTCAGGGCCGCTGGCGGACCAAGGTGTGGTGCACCTCTGTGGTCGATGTCGGAGGCCGCCAGCTGATCGACATCGTGGCTGGTAGGACAGCTGAAAGCGCCGCCCGGTGGTTCCGGTCACAACCGGTGGAGTGGCGAGACGGGATCCGCTGGGCCGTGCTGGACATGTCCGGCCCGTATCGGACCGCGTATGACAGGGTGCTGCCCAACGCCGCGCAGGTCGCAGACCCGTTCCATGTGATACGGCTCGCTAACCAGCGACTCGACGAAGTACGCCGCCGAGTTCAGAACGAAACCCTCGGGCACCGAGGCCGAAAACACGACCCCCTGTATCGGATACGGCGGCTACTCACCTCCGCCTCGGAACGGATCAGCGACCGGGGCCGCATCCGGCTGCGGGGTCTCTTGGACGCCGGCGACCCCCACGGAGAAGTCCGCACAGCCTGGCACGCCAAAGAGACCGTACGGGGCATCTACCAAATCGACAGCATCCCAACCGCCCTCCGATACACCCTCCAACTCGCCGACGACCTCCAACACGAATCCTGCCCACCCGAGATCAACAAACTGGGCCGAACCATCGCCCGCTGGACCCCCCAGATCGCCAACTGGCACATATCCAAAGTGACCAACGGACCCACCGAAGCCCTCAACAACCTCATCAAACGCATCAAGCGAACAGCCTTCGGGTTCCGCAACTTCGCGAACTACCGAATCAGAGCACTCCTCTACGCCGGGAAACCCAACTGGAACCTACTCACCACCATCACTCCCCACTGAAACGCGATGAGCCCATTTAGGGTTCGCCCGTCAGCTGGTTACCGAAGCGCGCCGCGGCGGGCTGACAGATCGGGAAATTCGCCGACTCGTGGAGAAACAGCTTTGAGATGGCGGGTTTGATCGTGGCCACCTAACAGACCGCGGCGCATCAGCAGGGCGTAGTATCCGTCAGTGGCCGACCCGTGTAGGCCAAAACGTCGGCCACGGCACCACGACAGCCCGCCCGTGAACCCACGACACACTACTACCGGCCCCTACCGGTGGCTTTGGCTCGGTGAGCAGTCCGAACTGGTCTAGGACGGCCCGTCACAAGCTCAGGCCTCGGTGCCGGTCAGGGCGTTCGGTTTCGGGCGCCTAGATCTCTACGTGATCGCACCGCCACCCGGCCTGCGAGCACCGACATGTGTTCGATGTGGGTTCTGGGGTGGCTCGGCGACCGATGTCGTAGTCGGCGGTGGTCTCTATGAGTGACCTGAACTGGTCTAGAACGGCGGCGGCTGCCCGGTTGCTTGGATACGGCGGCGACTTGTCATCGACCGTGCCGTCGGCGTTGAGGCACAGCAGGTACCAGGGTTCGTTCGGGGAATGATTGAAGACAGCTACCGTCGGGCGGTCACTCGGCTCAGGGCCTTCGTCGAGGATGTGCAGCTTCTGGACGTTCACGAGTCGGACTAGAAAGTCGCGAGCTTCCTCGGCCTTAGCGAGAGTCGGGTGCGGCCCAGACAGCGGGCGTGGGATGCTGTCGGGTTCGGTCATCGCTACTTCCCAGCCCTGGTTGTCGAGCTGGTAGCGGCGGACTTGGACACCCACCGCGACCGGACCCTCCTGGTCGTGTCTGCCAGGTGCCCGGCTATCGGCTGGTTCGGATGACAGCGCCTGAGCTGCCACGTGAGTTCGCACGTTGAGTGCCTTCCATTGCAGCCAGGGCTCTGCTGTGATGCGGGCCCGTAGGCGGTCGTCGGTGGTGAGTAACTGGGATTCGATCTGGCCTCGGTCTATCAGCATGTCCAGGAAGGCTCCCTCGGATGGGGTGGAGGGAAGCACCATCTGCTGGGCCGGGGTGGCGTTGGCTTGGAGGTCAGCCAGGTAGTCGTCTACGGAGAATGAGCGGGTGCGCTGTGCGTCCGCCCGTGTCAGCGCGTCGCTGAGCTGCCGACTCAACGCGCCAGTCGCGACAACGGCCGGGGCGGCGCAGACCAACCGCCAGTCGGGTCAGGCACCACCGCCGTACACAACGAAGGCGGTGCGGAGCTTGGCCGGGTCAAGCCCCGGAATGCGCGGGATCAGCCCGGCGTCGAACAGGTCTCGGGGGTAGCCGCGGCTGAAGAGTGCGCAGAGTTTGCCTGCGGGGATCTCGTGGATATCGAACACGGGCACACCGGTGGCCTGCCAGCGGCCGAGGCGGCGGGAGTCGCGGCGTGTCGGGGGCCAGAGAGGCACCCGACGGACATAGCTCACATCCACCGCTAGGCCCTCGCTGCCCTCGAAGGCGTCTTGGTAGCGGAGATCCCGTTTGCCGCCGGCGTGGTCCCGAGCCAAGTTGGGACGCTTCTTCACTCGCAGCCCGTGCGCCGGGAGCAGACTTGCCAGGGCGTCCTCGACGGCTGGACGCTCCGCCTTCATCGTGTAGCGGTCGGCGGCGCCGATGTAGTTGTAGTCGAGATCGAACGACAGGCGGGGCGCGTCAAGGACGAACATGTTCAGAGCCGTGCCCCCGGCCAAAGCGAGCCGCCCGGCAAGGTAGGGGTGGGCGGCGATATCGCCAGCTAGCGCTAGGAGCCGCACGACCTTCTCGAGCCGGTCGGGTAAGAAGCCGGTGGCGTCGGCCAAAGCTTCGAGTTCTCGGCGGGTAGGTGGTGTCAGAAGACCAGTTCCCATTGGCGTTCCACGACCGCTACCGGTACCACCAGGTTCCAGGCATCAATGATGCGGGGCCGCGGGACGTCCGCGGGGTCGAGGTGGTAGGGCCTCCCCGGAAAGCTGGGCGGGCGGAACTGGTCGAGGTCGCTGGACGTGATCCCCACAGCCCTTGGTGCTGGTCCAAGAAGAACCCCACCTTTGCTCGCAGGGCCGGCCCCCCGTCCCGCAGTTCGCAGTCGGTGGCCACCGTTTCTACGTCGATGCTGTCCGCACGGTTCAGGGATTCGTAGATCTCGTCCCAACTCCCCCCGTAGTCGGGATCCGCCAGAGTGTCCACCAGGGTCCGTTCCATCCCTGTCACCCGCACGGTTCCGTCCGCATAGGTCTGTTTCACCACCCCGAAATGCTGATCCCCGGACGCGATGAGCCGCTCGGGGAAGCGAACCCCCCGGTAGTACATGCGGCCGTAGAACATTGGTGGGGCGGGGTCGGTCGCCGAGTACACGGCGGCGAACCACAGCGAGTACGAGATACCCCAAGAGTCCAGAGCCGCGTGGTGCGACACCACGGCGTCCGGGGCCATCTTGGTCGCGACCAAACTCGACATAGGCTGGAACCGGTCCGGGTCGATCCCACCGTTCACGACGGCGAACAGGTCAGGCCGCACCGCTACCACCCGTCCCGCCCGAAGCCACTGCTCCTCGAGGCGGCGGGCGGTCGCGACGGGACGGGCCACCCCGCGGGCGGCCAGGAACGCAGCGAGCTCGGAGCCGGTAAACACCGGCTCGATGTCTAGGAACGTCTCGTGGTCCACCGCAGATACCTCCACTGCTACAACCAACAGTAGCTACGGCCCGTTCATTCCGGGCGTTAGGCCGCTGACGACCCGCGTGTTGTGCAATTCTGGCTGGGCTGGGCTGGGCTGGGCTGTGTCTGAGTTCAGGCCGGCATGTTCCCGGCCCGCAAATTCGCTCCTAGGCTTTTGGGTTACGTTGTTTAACGCTCCAAGGGCCGGTTTCGGACGGTTACGGCTGAGTTCTGGCAACAAGTCCTGATCCGGGCGGTGATGGCCCCGCCACACGGGGCGAGCCTTCGGGGCCTGCCCCTGGGTTCCGCTGAGCGGGTTCAGCGGTCGTGGCGCTGCATCTCGGACGCGTAGACCCGTCCGAGGGTGTCTTTGTGGGCGGTGAGCCATTCGGAGAGCTTGGTAGGTGTGGTGGCCATGGGAGAGTCTCCGGAAACGCATAGGCCGGCGGTGAGGCCTTCGATCTCGTCGCTGGTGAGCACCACGTCTCGCGTCAACAGGCTGATGACTCGCCCGGCTGCGTAGACGAGGGGCCGGGGAGCGGGGAAGACGAACCAGCGTACGCCGATGCTGTCGCGTATGAGCCTGACGGGTTGGCGTTGCAGGTCGGTGTCTCCGGCGCCGGTCTCGAGAGCGTGGTATACGCGGGTAGGTGGGCTATCCCTAAGTAGGCGGCTAGACCCCGCCGGGCTCGAGCACTCGGGCGGCGTGGTCACGTGGTTGCCTGGGGTGCTCATCGTGTCCTCTGGCAGCGCTCAAGGGCACCTGGTATCTTCTACCCGCATGCTAGAATAATGAAGGGACTCTCAATATGGCCGTCATACAATGCCGGCGCCGATGACGATGGCGGCTGGCAGGAGACGGCAGCCCCGCCCGGCCTTGCGCCGTTCAACATCGGTGCCGGCGAGTGGCAGATACGCGCTGATGCTGCTCTCGTAGTCACTTGCGCCGGAGCCTGGATCGACATTGACACCTGGGGCCGAACGGTCAGCGGCCCATGCATCGAGACGTTCAACGACAACGACCATGCCGTTCCCATCCGCTGGCGGCCGGCTGTGGAACCGGCGCCGGAGCCGTTCCGGGTCCGGGTGACGAACGAGGCGCCGGTCGGCACCGAGCGGGTCTCGGGCCTCCCCGACGGGCGCTACCGTTTGCGCGTGTGGGGTCTGGCCGAGTGGCGGGTGGTTGGCTGTACCGGCTGGAAGACGGGGCTGCGGGCTGTGGTGACGGTAGGTGATGGCGGCTGCGTCGCCTCGGGCGGCGGCTTGGTAATCGAACTTCGCACGGCAACCGACTACCGAATCTGGGTCACCCGCATCGAGGGGTGACCCGAATAGTGGTCATCCCATCCCCTTGGGAGGGTCCAGGGATCGGGCTCCCGTTTGATCTGGCGGACTGAGCCGAGCACGGGAGGATGCTGAAACCCTCCGAATGCTCGTAGCGATCGACACCACCGGGCCGCTGGTTGCTACAGGGACGCTGTGAGCCCGAGCGCGGGAGTCATACCGCCAGGCAGTGGCCCTCTACCGTATCGACAGGATCAGCCAGGCGGAGAAATGCCAGACTGGTGGGCCATACCCGGTCATCCATCTCCGACCCGCTCAACAAGCAACCGGGAGAACCCCCTGGTAGACGCCCTATTTGACCGCCGCCCTGCCCCGCTTCCCGGCTGTTTCCCTTAACCGGGTCGTCGCCTGCCGCCTGCTTACGATCTGTGGTGCGGTTGTGGTCTTCTCGGGGGACGCAGCCACCGTAGACGGATAGGGGGAAGTATCCCGTCAGACGGGTGGTGACACCGAGCCGGGGGCAACGGCAGGCGGGCGGGCTATAAACAGATCAGCGGGCCGAGCCCTCGCTTAACCTTCGGGCAAATCTGCCAGGGTCGCGAAGGGCCAGGTCAGAGGGATACGCGACCGCGATACGCGACCGGTGGGGGGTGGATACGCGACCGGGCACTTGTCCTAGAGCCAACGCCAATACCGTCTGAGCAGGCATCGGTCAGAGCACAAGATTGCTGATGATGTCCCGGATACGGTTAGTTCGAGAGGACACGGATCTGACATTGTGGACCGGGCGCGCGGGCGAGTCGGGTGTCCAGCGTCAGCAAGGAACAGTCGAGTGCCTCGGCGAGCGCTATGTACACGGCGTCATACGGTGTGATGTTGCCTCGTAGCTGATACGCCCTCGCCATGAACGGGAGCACCAGAAAGCGGCGAGCCGCCAGCTCAGCGAGGTCGTCAATGGCTGCTCGGAACCTGTCAGGGTCGATGTCCCCGGCAAGCCATCGTTTCCTCCACACCGAGACGGCCTCAACGTCCGCAATGGCTATGTCCTGTCCGCGGTAGCTCGCGCCGGGCGACGCGGCCGTCTCCGCCGTCATCACCGAGGGCGCTCGCTAGCACGGATGCGTCAACGACGATCAATGCCGATGCCGGTCCTCAGCGACATCCTCCACTGCCCGTCGGAACGAAACGCGGCCACCCGAGCGGCTATCGACCCTATCCATCAACTCATCGACTGTGGGACGCGCAGCCAACTGCCTCAACTCCGCGAAGAGATACTGCTGGAGCGACTTGCCCTCGCGCATAGCCCGGCTCCGGAGCACGGCGTGTGTGTCGTCGGGGAGATCTCGGATAAGCACATGCGGCATAGTTGCATTATGATCGCACCGCTCCCGAGGACACGGGCCCGAGTCGCCCGAACGACACATGACCCGCCCAAACCTCGACCTATACGCCGAGATGGGTCCGACACACCGATAACATTCCAAATCACCCTCAGACGGTCAACGAGCCGACCAATGGCACCCGCAACGAGCAGCTAGCCGCCGCCGAGGACCCGGAGACATCCACCGAAACGCTCAGCCCGCTGGCACGGGATACGTCTTGGTGGCTAGTCCTCTGGGCCATAGCCCACAACCCGAACACCGGAGGGACACGCTCGAAGGGTTAGCGGGTGGGCGGGCGTAGATGAGGCCGCCGTCGGTCCAGGGGGCGTTCGCGGTCGCTGCCCGTCTTATGCCGAGCGGTGCCAGGTTGCGAGCGGTTCTTTGGAGATCGGCAGTACCACAAGACGACATGCAACACTGATAACCGAAAGAACCAGAATGGCCTCTGACATTGGGATATAGGGTATTGTGGTGGAGGTGCGGGTATCCGAATGTGGATTATGCGGTCGGGGTGCAGGGTGGTATGTAGTCGGGCGAGGGTGCTGGCGGCGTAGGCGTTGGGGTAGGTGCGGGGCGGCTTTGCTCCGCATCCTTCGCATCGCCAGGGTACATGGTGGGGCGGGTGGTGTCCCTCCTCTCTCCTAGCGGCTCTACGAGGATCTGTAGGTAGTCA
Organism: Candidatus Spongiisocius sp.; assembly: GCF_965221825.1. Lineage (GTDB taxonomy): Bacteria > Actinomycetota > Acidimicrobiia > Spongiisociales > Spongiisociaceae > Spongiisocius. The sequence goes on along the minus strand of NZ_OZ244917.1, from coordinate 1,587,370 downwards.
CCTTCACGGCTGGTGATCATCCACCAGGTGCCGGTTGGGGCGTGGCTGTAGCTGCGGATCGTGGCGTCCGGGTAGGTGCGGGTGATGGCGTCCCGGCTGCTGTCGGCGGTTGCCTCCCCTACCTTGCGGGGTTGGGTAGGCAGGTGCTCGGTGATGCGGTAGCGGTTCATCGGGTTGCTCCTTTGGGTGTAAAGGGCGTCTCGGTCGGCTGTCTCCTGGGCGAGGGTGTCGAGGTAGGCGTCTGGTTGCCTGAACACGGCTAGGTTTCGTTCGTATAGGTCGCGTCGGTCGGCGGGGTCTAGGGCCTCTAGCTCGACCTGGACTAGCTCGCCGTGGCGGGCGATGAACTCGGCGGCACGTGAGTCGGTGGTTTTTGCCTGGGTAGGGGGACAGGTCGCAGTCGGCTACCTGGTCGGCATCCAGGGCAACGGACTAGTCCGAAGTGGACGGTTACTAGCTAGGTTAGCTGGTGCTCTAGGTTCCGGTCTATGTCCTCGCCGTTGGGGTCGTGATCTCCGGCGTAGAGCAGGGCGGCTGGCCTGCCGTCCTGGTTGATCTCGGCGGCTATCTGGCGCTCTAGCCTCTAGGAAGTGTATCCGCCGTATCCGACGAAGGGTAGGCCGCGGTCATGGAACCATGCGCCTAGCTGGGCGGTTAGGGTGCGATTCTCGGCCACTATCCATTTCTACCAGTCCTGGCCCTCGGTGCGGTCTCGGCGGTAGGCGTCGCGGATGTAGGCGCGGGCTTCAGCGGGGTTGTCGAACGCGCCGGGCCAGTCAATTGGTGCGTAGCTGGTCGGTTAGGGTCGGCCAGTTGCCGGCTCTCCGTGCCGCGGTGGTTCGGGCGGACAATGTCTTGTAGGCGGTCTGAGTGTTGGGGATGTGGCCAGCGGCTACTAGCCGGTAGAACACTTGCCGCAACGTAACTGGGGTGTCATAGGCTCGTACTATGGCGGCGTCTTCCTCGATCACGGGTAGCCAGTCAATGCGGGGCATTACGTGGTGCTCCTGTCTCTCGGGCGGTGTCGCTCTACGGTTTGTCGACTGCTAGCGCTCTACGGCTGTCTCACTTTCGGCTGCGGGTGACGGCGCAAAGGCCCGGCGCTGGGATGGCGGGTTTGAGCGACCGCGGATGGGGATGCGCTACCGGGTGGGGGGTGGATTCGCGACCGGTCGCGGTTGAGCGCGACCGCGGGGAGTGGATACGCGACCGCTCTGGCACCCCCTGTGTGGTGTCATCTGTGGTAAAGCGAAGAAAGGTGTAACGGATGCGGGCGCCGATTGTTGTGTTGAACGGTGGGCAGAGCACCGACTCGGGGAGGGCTGTGGCAAGCCGGGATCGTCGTACGGAGCCGGTTGAGTGGTCCCGTCGGGACTTGCGTATCGTGGGCGGCGACGGGGCGGTTGTGTGGGAGCAGCTGGGTGTGGAGTTCCCTGTGGGTTGGTCTCAGCAGGCCGCGCAGATAGCGGCGTCCAAGTATTTCTGGGGGACGGTCGGTACCGCTGAGCGGGAGACATCTTGGAGGCAGCCGCTGGACCGTGTGGTGGGGACGATCACGGAGTGGGCGAACGACGGAGGCTACTTCGAGGGGGACCAGGCCGACCGTTTCGCCACCGACCTGTGGGAGGTGCTGGTCCGGCAGGAGGCAGCATTCAACAGCCCGGTCTACTTCAACCTGGGATGCCCGGACCGGGTACAGCAGGTCTCAGCCTGCTTCATCCTGCCTGTGGGTGACTCCCTACCCGCGATCCTGGACTGGATCAAGACCGAGGGGATGATCTTCCGCGGCGGCAGCGGTGCCGGCGTCAACCTGTCCGCTATCCGAGGCAGCATGGAACCACTGTCGGGCGGCGGGATAGCGTCGGGGCCTGTGTCGTTCATGGCGGGTGCTGACAGCTCGGCCGGGGCGATCCGGAGCGGCGGCAAGACACGTCGTGCTGCCAAGATGGTCCTTCTGGATGTGGACCATCCCGACATTGAGGAGTTCATAGTCTGCAAGGCAATCGAGGAACGCCGCAGCCGCGACCTGGCGGCCGCCGGATGGGACATGTCCCTGAACGCCGACCGGGGGCTGAGGTACCAGAACGCCAATAACTCGGTGCGTGTCAGCGACGCCTTCATGGAGGCGGTGGTCGCCGACGGCGAGTGGGAGTTGGTGGCCCGAACCACCGGCGAGGCGACCAAGACGGTAAGAGCTCGGGATCTGTGGCGACAGATAGCCGAGGCGGCGTGGGAGTGCGCTGATCCCGGGGTGCAGTATTCCACGACGATCAACCGCTGGCACACCTGTCCTAACTCGGGTCCGATCAACGGCAGCAACCCATGCAGCGAGTATGTGCACCTTGACAACACCGCGTGCAACCTGAGCTCGATCAACCTGTTGCGTTTCGTCGGCGGCGACGGCACGTTCGACGTGGATGGTTTCTCGGCCACGGTGCGGACGATGATCACCGCGATGGACGCGGTGGTAACCCCCGCGGACTACCCGACTGAGGAGATCGGTGACCGCACCCGACGGTACCGGCAGCTCGGGCTGGGCTACGCCAACCTCGGCGCTTCGTTGATGGCGTTGGGCCTGCCTTACGACTCGGAGCCCGGGCGGGCGTGGGCGGCGGCTGTTACCGCGTTGATGAGCGCTGTCGCGTACGACCAGTCAGTGGAGCTCGCCACGGAGCTGGGCCCGTTCGACGGGTACGCCGACAACGCCGAGCCGATGCGGGCGGTGCTCCGGATGCATCGGGACGCCGCCTACAGGGTCGGCCCGTTAGCGCCGGCACCGATCGTTGCCGCGGCTCAGGCGATGTGGGACCGGGTCGTGGACCGCTCCCGCCTGTACGGGGTCCGTAACAGCCAGATAAGCGTTTTGGCGCCCACGGGGACCATTTCGTTCATGATGGACTGTGACACCACGGGGATCGAACCCGACCTGAGTCTCGTCAAGTGGAAGCAGTTGGTCGGTGGCGGCACGCTGCAGATGGTCAACGGGACAGTGGGACGTGCGCTCAGAACCCTCGGCTACGGCGACGCGGCAGCATCGGCCATCGTGAAGCACATCGAGGGCGCCGGCTCGGCCGTGGACGCTCCGGGCCTGCTGAGCGAACACCTCGACGTGTTCGCCACCGCTATGGGCGACAACCGCATCTCACCGGAGGGCCATTTGCGGATGATGGCGGCGGTGCAGCCGTTCCTCTCGGGGGCGATCTCCAAGACGGTCAACCTCGACGGTGATGTGACCGTGGAGGACGTGGAGGACCTGTTCCTCCTGGGTTGGCAGCTGGGCCTGAAGGCGGTGGCTATCTACCGGGACGGCTCCAAGTCGGACCAGCCGATGACCACCACCGACACCAGCTCGGAAACTACGGACAGCCCCCCGCAACTGCCGGAACGGCGGGAGCTGCCCCGCAGCCGTGAGTCGTGGACGACCGCATGGCGGGTAGCCGACTATTCGGGGTACCTGACCGTGGGCCGTTACGAAGACGGACAGCCCGGCGAGATCTTCCTGAACGGCGGCAAGCAGGGCTCGACTATGGCCGGGTTGTTGGACGCTTGGGCGATCTCGGTGAGTCACGGACTCCAGCGCGGTGTCCCCCTCGAGAGCTACATCCAGGCCTACAAGGGCATGAGCTTCCAGCCGGCGGGGCTGACCGACGATCCGGACGTGCGGGTGGCAACGTCGCTGCCCGACTTCTTGATGCGGGTTATGGCTCTGCGGTTCCTGGACGAGGACACGCGGCAAGGCCTCGGCGTGCTGTCCAGCGCTGAGAGGGGGGCGCAGCCGATCCCCGGTCTGGAGACCGCTGGCGTAGTCTCCACGGTGACAGAACATGCCTCGTCGGCGCCGCTGTGCCTGGAGTGCGGTATCCAGATGGTCCGGGCGGGCTCGTGCTACGCCTGTAGCCAGTGCGGCACCACGAGCGGCTGCAGCTGAGGGAGATCACACCCAGACAATGGCGATCACGCCGTCACCGTTCATGCTGCTGGAGGCCTCCCCGGACAACGGGGTGATCCACTTCATCGCGTCCGCCGAACGTGGCCATGTGCAGATCAGCGGACGCAGCGACCGATGGGGTACCGCTCGGACCGGGGCGGGCGAGTCGCGGATGCTGCCCGGTCTGCATCGGACGCCGGCAGCGGCGGCGTCCGCCCTCGGCCGCCGCTACGACCTGGTGCCTTACCGGACCGCTGACGAATTCCACCTGTGGCGGGAACGGGACGCCCGCCGGGCCGCAGCGAACGCCCTCCGGGCGCCCCGGGCCTCTTACCACGTTCCGCTCGCTCCCCGTGGTTACACGCTGTCCACCGACTGGTCTGCCGGCAAGTACCGCTTCTGCGCCAACGCCGGGGGCGGCCGGGCGCTCCTGGCCGGGATGGGTACACACTGGTCGGCCAGCATCGTGGAGGCGGCGTATCCGTCCAACAGGCAGGTCTACGGAGCGGAGTTCGTGACCGCCGAGGAAGCCGCCGCCGCGATTGCAGGCGCCGGCCACCAGGTGACCCTGTGGGACCGGGCCACCGAACAGCGGCGGGAACACCCCGACACGATCCCCCTTATCGACGAGCACGGCGACGCCTTGTGGATAGTGGAACGGGATTGGTACTACCGGCTGGCCGGACCTGGCCACCCACGAGCTCCCGCCCCGAGTCCGCGACGTGGAGGCACCGGGCCGGATGCTATGACGATGCCGGCAGCCCCCGGAGGCGTCGCTGGCTCGACCTCGAGCACCGTCCGGAGCGGGCCGGCGGACTGACCTGACAGCGCACCGGGTTGTTCTGGAGCTGCCCCGGCAGCACCTGTAACTCATCCGGGGCCGCCGCTCCCGTTTCCGGCTGAAACACCCTCAAACGCCCACGTCGGTTGGATACGCGACCGGGGCAGGGGTGGATACGCGACCGGGGCAGGGGTGGATACGCGACCGGGGCAGGGGTGGATACGCGACCGGGGCAGGGGTGGATACGCGACCGGGGCAGGGGTGGATACGCGACCGGTCGCGGTTGAGCGCGACCGGGTAGGGGTGGATACGCGACCGGGTAGGGGTGGATACGCGACCGGGTAGGGGTGGATACGCGACCGGTCGCGGTTGAGCGCGACCGGGTAGGGGTGGATGCGCGACCGGGTTTCGGGGGGTGGGTGGCACAGTTTCTTCCATGACGTACGCAACTACCAGCGAAGCACCCGGTACTGCTCTCCCGGCCGCGGCCCTGTCCGACGAACTGTTCGAGGCACTTTTGGCGGCGGTGGAGGTAGTGGCACCTGAACCCGCCGAAGTGGGCGCCCCCGTAACCACCGGGGTTGACGCTGCTCCGAGTTGGGAGTGGACACCGCCGGTGGACGCTCCGTGGAGAGGCGGGACGCTGGACACGGTGACGCAGCTGGCGGACATGTGCGGCGGGGTGGTCTCGGACGGGTTACTCCCGGAGCAGGACCGGACCCGTGTGTTCGCCCGCCGCCTGGCCAGAGCCGGCCGGCTGAGAGGTAGCTCTTACATCGATGGGAGGTTCGTGGCTGCCGCCCCCGAGTCAACAGACGCTTAGGCCACTAAGACGCACAACCAAAAGGAGGACCCGCAATGTTCGATGTAATCGCGAACCTCATAGACAAGTTCCTGGTGCTGGTGCTGCTCGGTTTCGGACTCGCCACAGGGGCAGGAATGTTGTTCGCCTATCTCAAGACGCGGAGCGCCCCCGCTGTGTTGGGCATGGCGGCCTTGGGTATCTCGGCGATGGTGCTGGTGGCCAACATGACCACGGTCGCCAACCTTTTCGGCGCTGACGTGCTCGGTGACGACAGGGTCACTGTCGAGCAGGTGACCGGCAGAAGCGGCCCCAGCCCGACCACTACCAATCCCGGAGGTTCTACCGGCACCACTGTCTGCACCGAGCAGCAGTCCGAGGCCGGCGTCTGCTGACCGGGTGCCGGGGAGGTAGAAGATGGCTACGAAGCAGGGCAGCCGGACGTGCCAATCGTTCACGGCTGCCCGCCGCCGCCCGACCGAGATGGGCCGGATCCCAGGCTTGAGCTTGCCGTGGACGTTCACTCTCCCCCAAGTGGGAGTGTTCGTCGCGGCCCTCCTGTTGGGGCTGCTGCTGGTCCGGCTGGGGGTGACTGCGTGGGTGCTGGTACCTCTGTTGGGCGGCGCAGCTGCTGTTGGCCGTGCCTTGCGGCGTGTCCGCGTGGACGGTCGTGGGTTCGCTGCCGGAGCCGCCGGCAAGGTCCGGTTCTGGTTGCATCGGCAGTCCCACAAGACGCTGACCGACCGTTCCGCCGACCTGGTGGCTGGCAACGCCGCGGTCGGCAGCGACCACTCGATGTGGTTGCTGTTCGCGGTGGAGCCCGCCAACTACGGGCTGCTGGCCGACACCGCCGAGGGCCTCGGGTCCCTCGCCGCGGTGGAGCGGCTGGTCCTGGCGGTGGGCGGAGAGCGGTGGCGGCTGCTGTCGACGGTGGATCAACTCAGCGCCAGCACCGTCGCCGACCGGATGCGACGCGCCTCGCAGGAGCCTTCGTGGGAGGCCGAGATCGCTGCGGAAACAGCCCGTATCCGCTCCGCTGAGCTGACCGAGCGAAGCTTCTGGCTGTGGGTTCACGCCGGGCGGGTACCCCTGGGATCGAACCTGGTGGGCTGGTGGCAGCGGGCACTCCGAGCCGGCGGCTACACCCGTCCGCTCCGAGCCGGCGCTATCGGCTGGGAACGTCTGGCAGCCCGCACCGAACAGATAGAGTCCCGCGCGGCGGGCTCGGTACCGCTGCGGGCGGCGACCCTGGACGAGGTGACGGAGCTGTTGGACCGGGTGCCTCTCGGGGCTACCACTCCCCCCGTGCTAGCCGAACCTGACGACCATCCCCACTTGGCTCTCCCGCAGTTGTCGCCCGGCGCGGTCACAGTCGGCCGGGGCATTGTGCAGGGAGCGTCCGCGTGGCGGAGGGGCACTGCCGAGTGGTGCGAACCGGCCAGCGGTGTGTCCCTGGCCGCTACCCGCCACGGGACGGTAGCCCACACGACCGCAGCCCTGTCGGAGATCCCGTCTTCGTGGAACGTGCCCGGCGGCGGTGAAGTGCTGTGGGCGCTTGACGCCCTCGAGGACCCGTGGGACTGGGTGGTGGACGTGACGGTCACGCCCCACGCGGTGGCCACCGCCCGAGCGCGTAACCTGGACCGGCAAATCGCCGGCCAGTGGTCTCAGCATGACGGCGACCCCGCTGGGGCACCACCCGAGCTGCGGCTAGCCGCCGAGCAGGTGGCAGGCCAGCGGGAGGCGCTGGCGGAACGCTCCGACAGCGACGAATACAACATAACCGTCTTGTTCTCCACGGCGGTACGCGTTGCCGGCGACGACGTGGCCACGGCAGTCCGAACTCTCCGCTCCCGCACGCACCGGCTCGAAGCCCGCGCTGCGGCGGTCGGTATGTCCGTGTCTGTCCCATCCGGCGACCAGGTCGCCGCCCGGCGGGTGTGGCTCCCCCGTGTGTCCTCGGCCCGCTACCTCCATGACTACGGGCAGGTAGTGCTTTCCGATGGGTTGGCCGGGTTAGGTCCGCTGCTCCAGTCACGGCTCGGCGACCCCCAAGGCGCGCTGCTGGGTGTCCACGACGAACGCGGCTGGCTGGAGCCGATCCTGTTCGATCCGACCCTCGGGCCACGCGCCCAAGCTGTCGGGGCCGAACCTCAGTCTCCCTCGATCGGCGTGGTGGGCAGTCTGGGATCGGGCAAGAGCGTGTTTCTGAAACGGTGCTTGTGGACGACATTGGCGGCGGGTGGCCAATGTGTGGTAGCTGACCGCAGCGACCGCGACGTCGGCGAATACGTCTCCTTCGCCCAGGTGGTCGCTCAGGTCACCGACCTGAGCGTGGAAGTGATCGATGTAACCGCCGGGGAGGTGTCCCTCGACCCTCTCCGCACCCTCTCTGACCGCAGAGCCGCCGCGGATACCGCAGTGCGGTTACTCTCCCACGTTCTCGACCTCGATGCCCGCTCCACGGTGGCTACCCAACTGGGACGCACCGCGGCCCGATGCCACGGCCGGTCGATGCTGGAACTGGTGGACACAGCCGCCGAAGGTGACAAGACCACTCCCCCGGCGGTGTGGGCCGAGCACCGGAACCTAATCACCCACCTCGCCGAGAACACGGTCGCCGGCGCCCTGTTCGACCCGCGTCGCCGTCCAGCTGACTTGTCAGCCGACCTAGTGGTGCTCCACGCCCCCGGCCTGGTCTTGGCCGACACAACCGACACCGCCGCCGATATCGCCGCCGCCGCGGTGGTGCTGGGGATGTTGTTGGTAGGCCACGCCGCTACTTTCGCCCATCCCCGCTTTTCGGCTCTCCTCCTGGACGAGGCATGGTCGCTGGTCCGTGACCCGCGGGCGCAGGCGTCGGTGGTGGAGGCGTTGAGAGACGGGCGCAAGCACAACACCGGCGTGTGGATCGGTACACAGTCGGCCAACGACTTCACCGTGAACGCCGAACTGCGAGAACTGCTGGGGCATGTTGCCGTGTTCAGGGTACTCAACCTCGAGGCGGGCACGGAGGCCGCCAAGTTGGCCGGGGCGGACCCCGACATAGCCGCCCCCCTGCTGACCAGCCTGCCCACGGGCACGATGCTCTGGCGGGACATATACGGGCGGCTAGGCGTAGTAGACGTTCTCCTGCCGGCTGACCCCCGCGCCGCAGCGGCGGTAGACACCACGCCGGCGCCGGCGCTGAGCACACAGAAATGACGGCGAGACGTCCCCGCCGGGGGGTGCTCAGTGCGGCGGTGACAGTTGTCCTCCTTGCTGCCACCGCCGCACCGTCAGCCGCCCAGCCGGACGTGACCGTACCGGCCGCGGCTCCGACCACCACGATGCCCTCACCGGCGGAATCCGCCCCGGCCCAGTCCCCCTCGACCACGCAGAAAGACTACGGCTGCTGGGCAGCGGCGATGGCCGGTGTGTCCGTAGGCGAGGACTGCGACCCGGCCTATCTCCCGTCCACTACACCCGCTAACCAGCTGGCCGACTGCTTCTCTACGTCCGTAGCCGGCAACGAAGACGACTGCACCATCGGCGGGGCGTCACCGACGCCGGCGGCAGCCGAGCTGTCTTGTAGGTGGGAGTCGAACGGGCCGGGGATGGGCGGACAGGTCGTGTGCCCCCAACAGTTGGCGGGCCTCACCGACATCCCCACCGACTGCGGCTACCTGGACGCTGCCTGGTGCGCGTCCTCGGCGGGTACACCCCGGGAAATACTGATGGAGGAACTGGCAGGCTGCGCGCTGCTGGCAGAGGACGCTCCGCTTTCTGAGGTGACTTCGGTAGCGCCCGGCTACCTCCGTGGTGGCCAGAGCTTGCCGGCGACCGTGAACATGCGCGCCAACTGCGTCCGGGACACGTACGCGAAGCTGGCCACCCTCGAAGCCCCCCGGGGCTGGTTTAACTCGGCTTCCGCTCCGCGTACCTCGGCGTCGTTCCCGGTAACGACCTACCACATGTTCCACCGAACAGAAGGGAAGCTGGGGCTGCAGACGCTGACCAGCCCGTTCATGGGTTTGGTCCTCACGATGGTCTGGCAGGCTGGGCTAGTCGCGTTGCGGGTGGCGATGTGGGCGTTCGACTGGGCAGTGTCGGGTTCGGTGACCGCCATTTTGGCCGGGATCCCCGGCGAGCTGGCACGGCTCCTCCAGACGCAGGTGGTGCGGGGGCTGCGCCTCTACGAGACGGGCCTCGCGCTCCTTGGAGCGGCGGCAGGGTGGAAACTGCTGCGGGGCCGTGTGGCAGACGCCGCCAGCACGGTCGTCTTCGCCTTGCTGGGGTTCACGTTGGGCTGGTTCTTGCTGACGCCCGCCGCGTTTTCGGGCTACTACGCCGGAGCGTTGGAGACTCGGCAACTGTTGGCCGATGGGTTGACCTTCGGGGTGATCGCAGATGCCGGAGCCGACCTCGACGCCGCTGCTGCTATGCAGGTCGTGCTGGATTCCACGGTGCACACACCTTGGGAACACTTGAACTTCGGGTCGGCCCTCGACGACCGATGCCACATCGAAGCCGCCCAGAGGCTTCTCATCGACGGTATCCGCTCGCAGGCCGCTACGAACCTCGATGTGCTCCGCGACTGCGGCGCGCAGGGCGCTGCTATGGCCGACTTCGCCGCGACCGCTACCTCGGAGCGGCTGTTCGGCGCTTTTATGGTGGTGGTCGGCCAGATAGCGGTGGCGGGGCTGGTGTTCGTAGCGGCCGGCCTTGCTCTGCTGTCGGAGGTGCTGTTGGGCGCGGCGTTCGCTTCGTTGCCGGTGGCTGTGGCCGGGGTGCTCTGGCCAGGCGGCCGGAAGGTCGTGGGTGCGTGGTTTTCGCTCCTGCTGCGGGGCATGGTCGGGTTCGGCGCCGGGATGCTGTTCCTGAGCCTGGTAATGACCGTTCTGGCGGCCGTTGTGGGCCGCACCCAGGGCATGGCACTCCTCGAACGTTCGCTGGCGTTCTTGTTGGTCGCCTGGGCAGGCTGGCGGCTGCGCAAAGTGTTCCCGAAGGCGGCTGCTCAGCTCTCTGCCCAGTTAGGCGGGAAAGTTTCGGCGGCGTTCTCCCAGCAGGGAGTCGGCGGTGGCGGGTCTGTCGCCGGCGCAGCCGCCGGTGGCCTGGCGGGAAGTTTCGTCGCCGCCCACCTCGCACCCCGCGGGATCACTACTGCCGCCAAGATCGGAACGAAGCGCCTCCAAGGTGCCGCTCAGAAGGTGACCGGACTAACCGCCGCGGCGGCGGGCGCTGCTGCTAGCCAGAGACCGGGGCTGCAAACCCTCGCGAAGGTGGCGGCCAGCACCAAGGGCGGCAAAGCAGCGGTAGAAGGCCGCCAGGCGAAGGGGCTGGCCGGGAAGTCGTCCCAGGCCGCCGCGGAGGGCATGGCCCGCTGGCTCGCCGGTAGGGGCGGACGCCCGGCCTCCGCCCCCTTCGGGCCTCGCCCGGGTGCGGGCAGTGGTTAGGCCGCCCCGGGTCCGGAAGGCCCTGGCCGTCACCCGGCGTGGTGTTCAGGCGCTTGCCGGCGACCCCAAAGCGCTGGGACGCATCGGCGTGGCCGCCGCCCGCCGGGCACCCCGAGTCGCCGCTGCCGCCGCGGTGCTGTTCGCTGGTGGAGTCGTGTTGGTCGCTGCCGGGTTCGGCACGGCTACGGGGATGCCGTTCGGCGCCAGCGACCAGGTGTGGACCGCATACCAGCTCGCCGCCAGCGTCATCTGCCAGCGAGGTGGCGGAGCCATGCTATGGCCACCGGACGCGGACACACAGCCGGAGGGCGACCGGATCGACTGGCGACTCGTAGCCGCCCTCGGGGAGGTATCTTCGGCTCACGCCGCCGGGGTCTCCGTTAACGCGTTCGGGGACACGCTCACACCGTTGGTCGACCAGCCCGACCGGGCAGACACCGACGGGGGCCGGTTCGACGGCTCCGCCACCGCTGACGCCCGCGTAGGCCCGCTCGCTCTGTGGCCCGCCGAGGTGGTCACCGAAGGCCTGGACGGGAACTTCGACGAGATCGTGGACCCACACAACGTGTGGGACGCTGCGGTTACGGCAGCGGCGGCGCTTTGTGTCCGTGGGGCAGCCGACGACCCGGTAGGGGCGCTTTTGGCGTGGCGGCCCGACCGGGCATGGGCGGATAGCGTGCTGGCCGCCTGGGATGACATCACCTTCCAAGCCGCCGCGGCGACCGGCCCCGTTCCCTGGGGAGCGCCGCTCGCGTACACGCCCCGGTCGGCAGGCGGTGGCGGCCCGGTATTGGCGGCGCTGGTTGACCGCTGGGGCGGGCCCGACACATCCGTGACGTGTGAGGGCGGTATCTGCGGGGTCAAGCTCGGGTTCGTACCCGAGGGCGTAGCCGCCTGGAACGGGCTGTTGGAAGTCGGCTACGGCGCTCCCGTGGCCGTTCCGAACTGGGGGTTCACCGCCGCCGGCGACCCCAGCCGCCACGCCCGTATCTTGCCGTGGGCCGTAGGGCTGTCATGGCTTTTCCCCGCCACTCCCCCACCACAGCCGGCCACCTACTCCCCGCCGGGGTGGTGGACGTTCACGCTGCCGCCTTCGTCTTCGGCCTGGACGAAGCCGACAGACGGGTACCAGCTGCGGATCCCGGCAGCGGCAGGCACCACGGTGTACGCCCCGACCGCTGGTACCGCCGAGTACCACGCCGGCGGTTGCGTCCACATCCACGACCAGGACGACGCCCGGTGGGAGCTGTGCGGCGTGCTGGCGCACCCGGGCGGGACAGCGCCGCCACCGTCGGGGCCGTTGCAGAGGCTGCTTCGGGACTGGCCCGAACTGGAACGTGCCGCCCGCCTGACCCCACCGGCGGTGTTGGTCAACCTGGGCACGTTCTCATGCCGGAAGGTGCACGACTCCGAAAGCTGGTCTCCTCACAGCTGGAACAACGCGGTGGACCTAGCCGTGGACGTGGACGGCGACCTGGACCGGGAGCCGCACGACATGGACTCCGCAACGTCTCACGACGCTCTGAGCCGGCTCACCGCTGCGCTGGCACGGACGATGTACAACCCGCGCACCTCAGCCCTCGAGGACGGGTCCACCCTGATCCAGGACCAAGCTCCGCAACGGGGTGAATACCAGATCCGCAATCTCGTGTTCAACCTCGATTACGAACCGGGTACCCCGGTGTCCGTCGTCCGCCACGACGAGCACCTCCACGTCGACTTCTGGGTAGGCCCCAAGCCCGACGAACCCGACTGCACCCCGCACGCGGTGACCGCCGGCGAGGGTATCGGCATAGCCCCGGGCGGGGCTGTCACAGTCGCTGTCTGGGGCCCCGAGGATCGGCGTCTCTGCCCGCAAGGACTGTTCCGGGCGTGGCAGCGGGGCGACCCGCTCACTCCCGCCGCCCTCGAAGCCGAGCTGCTGGCCGAGGAGGAAGCCGCCGCCGCTGCCGACGAACCCGAGGAGCCGGAGGGGTGCGATGAGTGACACAGCCGACAACAGGGCAAAGAGAGCGCCGGTGTCGCTCGGGGAGAACACCCCCACCTTTTGGGTGACGGTGGCTGCCGCGGGGATACCGACCGTGTGGCTGGTCCTGGGCGCGACCCTGGCAACCGGTACCTGGGTGGTGGGCGGCCGCCCGGGCGGCTGGCCGTCGGTGCCCGCTCTTTGGGATGTCGGGTGGAAGATGGCGGCCGATGGTGCCCGACTCGACGAGGCGTGGCTGCTGGTGTCCCAGTCTGATGCTGTAGCTGCTGCGGCGTGGCTGTGGCTACTTACCGCAGCGTATGTGGCCACGCTGACGTTCGGTGCTTCGTCGCTCTATCGCTGGAAGGAAGCGGGCTGGCCAACTACAGCCCTTGCCGGCCTCCTGCGGTTCGGCGGAGGTTTGCCTAAGGAGTTCCGCCACCGGACCTGGCCGCTGCCGCCGCCCTACTCCCCGATGGTTCCCGGGCCGGGGGTGCTGCTCGGACACAATCGAGGCAGCCACATAGTGGCCGCGGCCGGGCGGCCGGTGTTGGTGCTCGGCCCTACGGGCAGCGGCAAAACAAGGCATGTGATCGCCGCGAATGCCGGGCACTGGCCGGGGCCGGTAGTTGCCACCAGCGTCAAGACCGACCTGGCGGAGTGGACGCTTAAGCACCGGGCAGAGAAGGGCACCTGCTACGGCTACGACCCCACCGGGAAGATGTGGCACTGGATGCGCCGCCACGGGATCGTCCCGGTGGTGTGGGACCCGGTGAGGATGCTGGCCCAGGTACCTGCCGCTGACCGGCGAGAAACCGCCGCTCTGCTCGCTCAGTTCCTGGCGTCGCAGTCGTCTTCCCACGACGCCGGAGCGCAAGGTATCTGGGCCACGCTCGCCCAGCAATACCTGGCTGAGGTACTGGTCGTCGCCGCCGAGATGGGCGACACAGGACCCGCCGACGGCGGAGTGGGGTTGTCCACAGCGCTGAACTGGGTGATGGACATAAAGGGGATGGCACAAGACCCGATGCTGAAGAACGCCGACCTGGGGGCAGAGGGTCGGCGGTCGATGCGGCGGCTCAAAACCCTCGCCGGCAAGGACGACCGCTTCCAGGGATCGGTCGAGATCACCGTCAAGGAGGTGACCTCGGCTCTCGAGTTCACCGGTACGGCGGGCGAGGCCAAGCACCCTCCCCCGCTGGTACCCGCCGACCTGACCACCTCGGGCGGCGAGGACACGCTCTATCTCATCGCCGACCACATGTCGCAGGTGACTCATAAGCCGGTGTTCGCTGCGGTCTCGAGGTGGTTGTTCCACCAAACGGAGACACACCAGCCCGACCCGGACACCCGGCCACCGCGGCCTCTGTTCGCGTTGGACGAATTGGCCAACCTGGCCCGCCTCGCTGACTTGCCGCAAGTGCTGTCGACGATCCGCTCCCGAGCGCAGGTCATCTGTGGCATCCAGGAACGGAGCCAGCTCGAGGCGGGCTGGGGGCAGGCCAACGCCCAGACCCTGACAGGCAACTGCCCTGTGAAGATGCAACTCCCCGGCAGCACCGACGCCGGCGCCCTCCGCGACTGGGCGATCCTGGCCGGCACGGACGAAGACACCGACGACATCGACCAGGCAGCTTCGTGGCGGACCATCCCCAAGGGCCACGCCCGTGTGATCGCAGACGAACATCCCGCCTTCACGATCGCTATGGCCGACCCCGACCGCTGGCTGGCGGATACGGTACCCACCGCTCAGAACCCCCCGGGAGCCGGTAGCGAAGACACGTCCGAAGCGTCGGCGGCGGACGACCGGCCGTACACCGGCGGGGGAAGTGCCCCTGACGAGCGGCCCCCAGCGAACATGTTCGAGCCGCCACCGCCGGACCCGATAGCGGACGAGGTTGCCGCGTATGTGGCAGCGGGCAACGAAGCCGCCGCTCAGGCGGACACGTACTACGACACCGACCCCGGCACCGGGGAGGAAGCACCTCCCGACCCGACGGAGCCGGCCACGACCGTCCCACCGCCAGCCAGCTCCGCGCCGACCGTTTCAGCCGGAAACACCGGCCACGTGGTAGCCGCCTCGCGACCCGTATCAGGTACCGACCTGAACGGGCAGCCAGCCCCAGACGGGCTGTGGCTGCCTCCGTCGGTCGGGTCGAGGGGGTCGGACTACTCGGCGGAACTGGTCGAGGCGGCCCTACTCGCCGGCGACGAACCCGACGAGGACCCCGACCTCCTGAAGGTCTACTTCGACGAGGAGGGCCGCAAGTTCGGGGTTCACCCGTTTGGTCACACCTACGGATACGACGACGTACCAGGAGAGGAGAGCTGACATGACTGAACAACCGACCAGCAGGCCCACCCCTCGGAGCGGGGAAGAACCGGCCGACGCTCTGGCGGACGGCCAACCCGTGGACGTCTACCGGGACGCGGAGGACGGACGCCGTTACGGGAAGCATCCGTGGGGGTTCACTCTCGGATACGACGAGACAGCCGACCTGCCTCCTACGACCGCTGAGAGGAGACCCGATGGGCTCGAAGGTAAGTGACCTCACGAACGCTATGGCGGCGACCCTGGCGGACGCTATCGAACGGGACGACGGCCAGTGGACCAAGCCGTACCACGCGTCGGGTCCGTCCACTCCCCACAACCCGGTCACGGAACGCACCTACACGGGAATCAACTGGCTGTTTTTGGCCGCGGCGGGCAACGCTATGGCCATCGACTACGGAGGCTGGGCAACCTATCGGCAGTGGCAGAAGGTGGACTGCCAGGTCCGGAAGGGAGAACGGTCGGTTCGGGTGATCCGCGTGGCCACGTCGAAATGCTGCGACGACAAGCAATGCCGGGAGGGCAGATACTGCGGCGAGACCGTCCGCAAATGGGTCGTCCCTTACTCGGTGTTCAACGCCACCCAGGTGGACGGTGACGTTCCTATCGCCGAGGGATACGAACGCCCGCCCCGGCTGTGGTCGGCTCGGGAAGTGACCGACATGTTCCGGATGACCGGCTCGGATTGGGAGTTCCAGGACGGGGTGGTGCCGCACTACTCCCGCGACAGCGACAAGATCGTGACACCGACCCCGGCCGCGTTCGACGACGTAGGCGGATACGCCAGCACCGTAGCCCACGAGCACGCCCATTGGACCGGCCACCCCACCCGCACCGGACGCCACTCCCGGACAGGGGTCGGCGACGAGGCGCGAGCGCGTGAGGAACTGGTAGCGGAACTCGGCGCGGTAGTGATCTGCTCCGCCCTCGGTTTGGAGCACAGCCCGGTCACTCACCACGCCCGCTACCTGAAGTCGTGGGCGGGTCACCTCCGGAGCCAGGAGGGCGGAGCGGCCCTGACAGCGGCCAGCGCCGACGCCAGCAGAGCGGCGGGGTTGGTAGTGGATGCCATCACCGTAGGCATCCAGGAGAGGGCCACAGCGGCCGCTGAGCGGGGCGTTGCCGAACGAGCCGGCACCGCTGTCGCGGCCCGAACACCCACCGTCGCTGTCGCGGCCCGTGCGCTGCCGGCACAGCAGGCGCACCCGGCGCCCGACCTTACGTTCCCTGCCCGCCAGGCCGTGGCCAGCTGGCTGGTGGGACGCACGGTTAAGAGCGGCACCGCCGCCCCGGAGGCGGCCGCCGCCCGTTTCGGCGGGCTGCTCCGGGTTCCACCGCCCGATCCGACGATCCGCCCACCGGACCCGAGTGTCCAAGACCGCCTCGCCGTACGCGACTGGCTGGTGGAGGCGCAGACCGCTGAGATCGGCGACCGGGCACAAGTACCGGTGTCGCGGATCGAGCGCATCGTTGGACTCAGCCCCGAAGATGTGGCACAAGCCCGCAAAGCCGTTCCCGTCTCAGCCGAGACGACACCGGAGAGAGAGCAGGCAGCGGTCACACCTGACGAGCGGCAACACAGCAACAGAAGGGGAGGCTATGGCAGCTTCGGACTCTAAACAGACCGCCCTGAAACGCTCCCTGATGGGCCTCGGCGTAGCCGTCGGCCTCATTGTCGTGGTGCTGCTCTGGTCGCGGTGTGCTACCCCGTCCACCCTGTATTCGGGGACGGTGACGGTCGATCCTCAGCAACTTCTCGGCCCGGTGAACGCGGTAGCAGCCGCTGAGCGGGCGCTGCAGGAGTGGGCGCCCGGCTCGGAGCCTCAGCTGGTGGAGGTGTCGTGGCGCCGCAGCGGGCAGAGCGTCCGGGTCACCGCCGACGTGGACGGAGCAACTGTGCAGGTCCTGGTCGAGGACCACGGCCCGGCAGGGTGGGTGGTGCCTCACCCGCCCCGGCCCACGGAGGGGCTTGCCCCTTCGTCGTGGTGGCCGCTGGACGACCCGCCGTCAGCGACAGCGACCGACGGCCGCTGGCAAACCGCGGTCGGGTTCCTCGATGCGTGGCTTACCGGCGGCGACACATCCCGGTGGGCCGCCACCGACTACCGTCCGCCGGCGCTTTCGGCCCACTACCCGGACTGGCGGATCACCGGGGCCGAGCCCGAGTTCTTCCCGGTACCTGACACCGACCCTGCGGTGTCGGTCGTCACCATCGAGTACGAAGCGGACACCCCCGGCTCCGCCACTTCCCGCACCTGGCGTGTGCACCTGGCTGTCGCTCAGGACGCAGCTGCCCGGTGGGCGGTTACCGCCGTAGCCCACGGCCCGCCAACCGCCTAGAAGAAGGGGACGGATACGATGGCCGCAGCTGACGCTCAACTCTCGCTGTTCGACGACTGGGAGGACACCACCGATGGCCCTGCGGATAGCGCTACCAGCCCCGGAGACAGCACGCCACCGGTGGCCGGAGCCGGACCTGTCCGGCCACGAGGAGATGGTGGGCCGGGAGTGGGGCATGGCAGCGTGGGGGTGGATGGCGGCGTGGTGTCCGAGGACGCTGGCAGCGATGCCGGACCCGGTGGCGCACTTCACGGCGATGGACGACCGGCTGAGAGCGGAACAGGTCCGACTGCGGGAGGCGACACCGCTACGGGAGGGGGAGACACCGGCAGCGTTCCAGTTCCGGGTGTCCGACCTGGTGGAGAACCAAGCCCGGGCGGAGCGGCCGCCTCCGGAAGTGGAACGGCCGGTGTGGGATCAGGAATGGTCGGACGTGATCCGGTACCTGCATCCGACGCGGAGGGCCCCGGACGGGACGTGGCTGCGAGGCCGAGAGGAGCAGTGCGCGACGACCCTGGGCCGGCTAGCGACGGAGATGCTGGACATGTGGACACAGGACGACGACGCCCGCACCCACCTGATGGCCCCGTCGGTGATGCAAACGATCCTCGACCGGATGGAACCCCTGAGCCGTCACCTGGTGTGGGACGCGGCCGCCCGCAAAGCACGGAAGGTGTATCCGACGGAACCGGAGTACCGGCAGCTCCGGAACTACCCGTCACCCCCCTACTAGCCGCCGATTACCGGCCCCCGTCCGGCCAGATCAGCCGGATCGAAGCCAACTTGGAGGCCCTGCGGGTGCTGGCCGAGGTGGAGGAGTCCGGCCAGCCCGCCAGCACCGAACAGCGTCGGGTCCTCGCCCGCTGGTCCGGGTGGGGAGCCGTACCGCAGGTGTTCGACCAAGACCACCAGTTGGGCAAACGGTTCCTGGCGCAGGTGCGGGAAGCGTTGGGCGACAACGACACCGCCGTAGCCGCCGCCCGCCAGTCCACCCTCAACGCCCACTACACGTCCCCGCTGGTGGCGGAGGCGCTGTGGAAGCTGGTCACCGACCTCGGCTTCGAGGGCGGCGACGTGATCGAGCCGGGCAGCGGGCCGGGCGTGTTCTTCGCTGCCGCACCCCCCGACGTGCGGATGACAGGTGTCGAACTGGACCCGACCACGGCTCGGATATGCGCCGCGATCCACCCCGAGCACACCGTCGTGACCGCTCCCCTCCAAGCCTACAAGGGGTCTGGTCTCGCGGCGGCGATCGGCAACGTGCCATTCGCGGACGTGCGGACCAAGGACGGCCTGGGAACGGTGGACCAGCCCGTGTCGCTGCATAACTACTGCATCGCCAAGTCGCTGGCGGCTCTGGCTCCGGGAGGGCTGCTGGTGGCCCTCACCAGCCGTTACACACTGGATTCGGTGAGCCCCGCCCAACGGAAGCAGATCGCACGGTGGGGAGAGTTCGTGGGAGCGGTGCGGCTGCCGAGCAACACGTTCACCGCGCAGTCGGGAACGTCGGTGGTTACCGACGTGGTGGTGTTCCAACGCCGCCCCGAACCGCTGAAGACAGCAGAACTGCCCGCCCACGAGGAATGGTGGGGCACCACGGAATGGTCCACGTCTGACGGTACCCCGTTCCGTCAGAACGCCTGGTACGGCGCTAACCCCGACCTGGTAGTCGGCACCCCCGAGAGCGGTGGTATGTGGGGCCGGGACGACGTGAAGCTCGTCACCGCAGACCCCCTCGATGAGGTAATCCCTGCCGCTCTCGACGCTCTGGCCTCCCGAGCGGTGCTGCCGTACCCGCTGCCGGATGTGGCCAGCCGGGCCTCCCGGACAGCGGTCAGCCCGTTCCCGTCGTTCGTGCCGCCCGCCTGGGCTCGGGAGGGTTCGATATTTGTCACCCCCAAGGGGTACCTACAGATCAGCGAAGGACTCCCCCGGGAGATCAAACCCCGCCTCGACCCGCCCGATCCGTCGCTGCGGAGCGCCCCGTCGAGAGTCAAGCGGGCCGATCTGGAACGCCGCCGGGCCGAGGCCGCCGCCAAGCTGGCCGCCATGTGCGACCTCCGGGACGTAGCCCGCGAGCTGCTCGCCGCGGAACAGAGCGAAGCGGAGAACACCGAGGACCTCCGGGCGGAGATGGGCGCCGCCTACGACCGGGCCGTGGCCACCCTCGGTCACACCCTGATCCAACGCGACGACGACGGGAACATGCGCCGCCAATACCTCGGCGGATTTGTCGCTGACCCTGACGCTGTGTTCCTGATGGGACTGGAGGAGGACGGCCCCGACGGGACTCCGGTGAAGGGGCCGGCGTTCCGCCGTGCGATGACCGTACCGGTGGTAGCACCAGCGGAGGTGTCCACCCTCACCGAAGCGGTGATGCAGTCGGTCGGGCGGTTGGGCCGGGTGGACATCGAGTTCATGCGGTCGGTCACAACCTTCGACTGGGCGGAGGACGACCTGGTGGAAGAAGGCCTGGCCTTCCGGAACCCGGACACGGTGGGAGCCCCCGGCGAGGAACAGTGGGTGGCCGCCCCGCTGTATCTGGCGGGCGACGTGCGGACCAAACACGCCGAAGCTGCGGCGGTAGCCGCCGACGACGCACGGTACGCCCCGAATGTGGCCGCCCTCGAGAAGGTACTGCCCCCGTTCGTTGCGGCAGCTGACATCGAGATCGGATGTGGCACCACCTTGCTCGAACCGAACGAGGTGGAGCAGATGATCACAGACACGCTCGGGCCTATCCGGGACCTGCGGGTTACCTACTCGGCGGCGGGCGGCTGGGGGATCAGCGGCCAGGCCGACACCTACTCGGCCGATTTCGTGTCGGTGTGGGGCACGGCGAACGCCAGCGCCTTGCGGATCCTCGACGCGGCGTGGTCGGGACGCCAGGTGGTGATCACCCGCCAGGACCCGCGTTATCCCGACGACCCTAAGCGGCGGGTCGTAGACACAGAGGCCACCGCCCTCTCCGCCGAGAAGGTCGAGAAGTGGCATGACCGCCTCAACGAGTGGATGTTCGACGAGTCGATCACCCGCCGCGAGGAGATGGAGAGGCGGTGGAACACGCAGTACAACCGCTTCGTGCCCCCTCGCTTCCCGGCCGAGTGGATCGGAGAGCCGCCGGGGCTGAGCGACGAGTTCCGCTCCCTGGGCCTGTACGAACATCAGAAGACCGCCGCGGCGCGGATCGCCCTGGGCGACGACTTCCTTTTGGGTCATTGCGTCGGCGCCGGCAAGACGGTCACGATGGCGGCCGGGGTGATGCGGATGCGGCAACTCGGCATCCGCCAAAAGCCTCTCTTGGTGGTACCTAACCAGGTGGTCACACAGTTCGGGGTCGAGTTCATGAGAGCATTCCCCGACGCGAAGGTGCTGATGCCGCCGAAGGGGGACACCCCCGGCCGGAAGCAGCGCCGCCAGTTCGCCTCCCAGAGCCTCTGGGGGGACTGGGACGCTGTGATTGTGCCCCATTCGTTCTTCAACCTGATGCCGCTACGGCCCGACACGAAGGTGGCGCACCTCCAGTCGCGGCTCCAGGAAGTGCGGGAGGACTACGAGCGGGCTAACAACGAGGCCGCTCTCCACGGTGACCACAACACGAGCGGCCAAGCCCGTCGGCAGCGCACGATCAAACAGATCGAGAAGCAGGTAGCGAGGGCCGAGGAGAGGCTGGGGAAGTTGCTCACCGCCACCAAGGACGACGACGTGTGGTGGGAGGAGTACGGGTTCGACTATGTGCTCATCGACGAGGCTCATGAGTACAAGAACTTGGCGATTCAGTCGACCGACCGCACCGCCAACCTGACGGGAGCGGAGAAGGCCGAGGACCTGCTGATGAAGATCGAGGTGCTGCGGAACCGGCATCCGGGGAAGGGTGTCGCTACCTTGGCTACGGGCACTCCCGTATCGAACCGGCCTTCGGAGTTGTGGGCGATGCTCCGCTACCTGGGTCCGGACCTGCTGGAGTCGGCAGGGGTGTTCACTTACGATGCCTGGTCTTCGTGGTGCACCACCAAGTCCACGAACATTGAACCGTCCCCCCTCGGCGGCGGGTTCGCCCCCCGAACACGGGTGTCGGCGTATGTCAACGTGCCGGAGCTGCGGGCGATGATCGACACCCGAGCCGACATACGCACCGCTGACAGCCTCGGCCTGGTACGGCCCCCACTAGCCGGCGGCGACCGCCAGGACGTGTACGCACCGGCCTCTGCGCTGCTCAACGGCTGGATGGACTCACTCGCGGAGAGAGCGGTCGCTCCCGCTGACAACAAGGACATCCTGATCGCTCTCATCACCTCCGCCCGCCAGGCCGCCGTGGACCTGAGCGCAGTGGGGATCCCGGTCAACCCCGAACGCCCCTCGAAGCTGGTCACCGCCGCCGACCACATAGCGGCCCTCCACCGGGAGAAAACCGACTGGAGGTTCCCGGATTCGGACAAGACGGGCACGCTGCAGCTCGTGTTCTGTGACATCGGGACACCCAACGCCGACGGGCCGAGGGTCTACGGCACGCTGGCGGACGCGCTTGTGGCGCGGGGTGTGCCCGCCGACGGCATCGAGTTCATCCACGACCACCCTTCCGCAGCGGAGAAACAGGACCTGTTCCGCCGCTGCCGGGAGGGGGACGTGTCCGTCCTGGTTGGTAGCACCTCCAAGATGGGCACAGGCGTCAACGTCCAAACGAGGCTCTCCGACGTCCACCACCTCACCCTCGACTGGAAGCCAGCACTGATGGAACAGCGGGAAGGGCGAGGTCTGCGACCGGGGAACCTCTGCCCAGAGGTAGGTGTCTGGTACCACATCGGGGAAGGAACCAGCGACGTGATGCAACTGTGCGTCCTTCGCAACAAGGACGCGTTCATCCGCCAGTTCATCGAGGGCCGCGAGCGGGTGATCGACGTGTGCAACACCGACGAGGACACACTCACCTACGACGACATGATGGCCCACGCCACCGGGGACAGTCGGGCCGTGGCCCTGTCGGAGGTCGCTGCCGAAGTGGCCACACTCCAAAGGCAACGGAACGCTGCCCGGGTGGCGGTACGCCAAGCCACCGACCTGCACCGCTACACCGAACAGCGGCTGGCCACATCCCGCTCCGTCCACAACGAACTGGGCGCGTACTCGGCGGTGTCCCCCACCGCACCCTTCGTCGAGGCGGACGGCCACCGTCCACTGAACCGGCAAGACGCCACCGACCTTCTCGCCCGGGCCGTGTACCGAAGCTGGCGGAACTCAAGCTACAGCTACACCGACCAGCCCGAAACGATCGCCAAGGTCGGTGACGTTCCAATATGGGTCCGCTCCCGCGACCGGATGACCGTGCTCGGTGTCGGCCCACCCCTGGCGAAGCTGTCAACCAGCCTGCAGTCCGGCCAAGTCATCAACGCCTTCAACGCCGCATGCGGCCGCCCCGTGCACGGCACCACCCCCGACCTGGAACGCAGAGTCCGGAACCTGCTCAAGGAAATCCCAGCTACCCGCGCCGCCGCCGGCCAACGCATCCCCCAACTCGAACGCGACCTCGAATCCACAACCGAGGCGGTCAACAAGGCATGGCCGCATCACCAACTGCTAGCCCGGAAAGCAGCCAAGATGGAGGCGATCCGCAAAGACATCAACGAGAACCCAATAGAGCGGCCCGTCCCGGACCTGCCAGTACCGACCCGGGCGATAGCCGAAGCGCAAGCCAACGGAGAGGACGTGGAAGCGCTCCTCGACCGGCTCGATGTCAAGCATCAGGGATCGGAGAACGAGGCCACCGAACTGGTCTTGAACGGTGACCGGGCCGTTGACGAAGCGAACCCCGCGGAAGCGGAAGACAAGGCACCCGACCTGCTAACCCACCGGAGCTTCTCGCTGTCGCTATGAACCCCTAGCGACGGGCTGGGGCAACGATGGGGATTCGCTGGCCGTCGAACACGGCGGTCAGCTCGAGGTGTCCGCCGAGACCCTCTACCACTGCTCGGACTGTGGACACCAGGTGGTCATCGGTTCTCTCATGGCCGCGACGGCAGGCTGGGCCCGGTCGAGGCGGCGGGCGAGCTCGGCCTGGGTCATCTCCCGCGCCCGGCGTAGCTCACGAAGATCGTGCGCGGCGAGTGCCTCCCAGGCCGCCTGCTCCAGGGCATCCACACGGGAACGCCGTTCCGGGTCGCTCTCTATATGGGCTACTAGATCGCTGAACCTGCGGGCTCCCATCCATGCCATCTCCCGTGCTTCTCTCTGAGTTGGACGGTTGCCTCCACCGGACGTTCGGTCTAGCAGCCGCCGCCGACCTCCCGTGCCAAGCGAACCGCCCGGCCGGCAGCGTAGCTCGTGGGCAGCGGAGACATCACTCCGGCCCTCGAAACCTGCCCTGTAAGGGCTGGGTCTGGGTCTCCTTACCTTCCGCTGTTAGCAACTTTCAATCGCGGAAAGGCACTTGAAAGTATGATATGCAGAGTTGGTTTGCGTTGCAGTAGATATGCCGGTAAGGTCAAGCCGATGGCAAGAGAACGTCCCTTTGCGGTCGTATGTGCGGACTTCGGAGGTAGGCATGTTCAGTGGTAGACCCGCCCGTATAGCGGCGGCGGGGGTGCTCGTTGCGGTAGCGGTGGTGATGGTGCTGCTGTTCGGGCGCGCGACGCCGCCGGCCGTGGTTGGAGTCTTGTTCGCGTCCGAGCCGTGGCCGCGGGGGACCGTAGGCGAGGTGGTGGTCATCGACGTCCCCGAGTCCCTCGCTCCGTTGTTCGTCACCCCGGACGGGTTGGGCAACTCAGTGGCCGCCATTGACATACCCCGTGGGACGTTCATCACCGCCGAGATGATCCGCCCACCTGGGCCGCTGCTCGGGCAGGAAGGACTGACCAGTCTGCGCCTAGTGGCAACGTCCGCCTTGTGGCCCGCTCCGGGGCCCGCCAGCGGCGACGAAGCAGTGGTCGGCATCGCCGGCGAAGCGTGCTCCCTCACCGTCACTGAACTAGTCGACGTGGCTGCCGAAGAAGGCACCGTGACCGTAGCGGTCACCCCCGCCGTGGCCGCCCGACTCATGGCCCAACCCGACCTGGCGGTCTGGCCCCCAGTCGGCGGGACATGGCCCGAGTGTCCACGTCCGGAACCGCCGCCCGTCCCGATCCAGGCCACACCGGCGGGAACTACCCGACTGGCCCTAACCGCAGCCTCCAACCTGTGGCCACCTCCCGGCCCGCAACCCGGCGACCGGGCCGTAGTCGCACCCGCCGCCGACGCCTGCGCCCTGGTCGTGACCGACCTACTCGACGTGGACGCAGCGACGGGCACCGTGGTAGTAGCCGCCGACGCCGGTGACCTGGTCGCTCTCCGAGCCGCTGGGAGCCTCTCCGTGTGGCCAGCGGGCAGCGTGGCATGGCCATCCTGCGGCCCTGACCGGTGGCGACTCCACTCCGGAGTCCCCGAGGGGTTAACCCCGCTACAGGTCCTTGTCAACCCCACCTACTTCCCGCCGCCCGGCCCCGCCGCCGGCGACCTGGTGGTAGTGGGCCCCTCCGGCGAGGGCTGTGCCTGGCTGGTCACCGAACTACTCGCCGCCGAGGGCCCCGCGGTCAGCATTGCGGTAACGCCCGACGTGGCCGTCCGACTCATGGCCCAACCCGACCTGGCGGTGTGGGCACCGACCACCGACGGCACCTGGGACATGTGCGTCGACCTCCCCGACGCTCTGGAGCCCGACCCGGAGCCGACACCCGAAGCCGACACCCCACCACTCGACGTCGAGGACCCATCCGAGAACCCGGCTGAGGGCGAGGGAGACGGGTAGATGCTGCTGGTTATCAAAGACAAACGGCTCGCCCCTGACGTGACCGAGTGGGTCGCCCGAAACCTGGCCGACGGGGTACGGCGCAAGGAGCGAGGAGTGGCGCTGGTCGAGAACCTTGGCGACGAGGCGCTACGGACAGCGCGGGGGCAGGTGCTCGTGGTGCGTTCCGACATCGACTACGACCGCCTGCTCGCCGCGGTCGCCGGCGCCGCTGCGGTTGCGCTCATCACCGAAGGAAAGGCGGAGAACGTCAGGCTATGGCTCGACCTCGACACCGGTGCCGGGTACCGCGTACCGGTGGTAGTCGTGATGGTCACCGACGAACCAGAGCCGAGCCTTGATCTGCTCGCCGCTACCGCCGGCATCACCGCGATGCGGAACATCCGCCCGGCCCCACACCGGAAGGCGATCAAGCTGCTGCGCCGCATGGGCCGGAACCTGGCCCCCTACGCCGTGCAACCCCGACGGTTCGATGCGTCCGACTCAGCTACGCACCGGGCGGGAGCCCGCCAGCAAGCCGAGGACATCCTGGCCGACCTAATGCAACGGGAGGACGTGGAGGAGTACCAGGTGTTCGCCGGAGGGCGGATGCAGGTCCAGTACAGCGACGGCCGCCGCGAGGATCAGGGGTCTCCCTTCCCCACCGACCACGCCCTCGAGGAGGGTGTCAAGTTCTTGGCCGCGTTCGGCGGGGACCGTCCCCACCGATTCGATGAACAGCACCCCCGCTTGGACCTCAACCTGAAGGATCGATGGCGACTCCACGCCGAGGGGTTCGTCGTCAAACCCATGTATCTGGCGTTGAGGGCGAACATGGGAGGCCGGCGCTCCCTGGCCGAGTTGGGCTTCGCTGACAATCGGCTGAACGGCCTGCTCGTGGCAGCAAGCAACGGGCCGCACCGAGCGAACGTGATCGTGGCTTCCACCATGTCGGGCGGCAAGACCACCCTGATCCAGGCGATCCTGGCTGACACACCCCCACATGAGCGGGTGGACACCATCGAGGACACCGCCGAGTTGCGCCTAGCCCACTACGGCATCCATCGCCTGACGTTTGAGCGGCTCACCCGCGACGCCAACGCCGACGGCGTGGGGCAGTTGACGATGGCCGACCACATCCGCGAGGCCAAACGAGGCAACGCCTCGAAGATAGTCGTGGGCGAGATACGCGGCGAGGGAGCGGACGCCCTGTTCGATGCCATGTCGAGCGGGATGAACGGGTGCTTGGCGACGCTGCATTCCCCACCAGGTACCGGCGTGCTGGACAAGTTGGTTGCCTACGCCGCGGCGGAGGGCTCCCCCGAACAGTACGCCCGCCGCCAAATAGCGGCCGGGGTGCATCTATTGGTCTGGCTGGGCCGCAACAACCGCAACGAGAGGGTGATCGCCGACGTGACCGAGATCGTCGACGTAGACGACACCGGCATGCGGATACGGACGAACTGTCTGTGGCAACTGGCCGAAGGGGACCGGTGGGCACGACCCGTCAGCCTCCCGCAGAACCCGGTTGTGGCCGCCCTGTACGACTCAGTGGGGCTCTGCCCCGACGACATGACCGACCCGCGCGCCGACCGGCCATTCCGGGTGGTGGACTCCGGAGGCGAACGATGAACCCGACCGGGTGGATCGTCACAGCGACAGCCCTAGCCGGTGTGGGCCTCATCCTGTGGCCCGACCGCCGGCCGGTACCCACCCTCCTGGTGATGCGAGCCACCCGGGCGCGTCAAGCGGTGCGAGAAACCCGCCCGTCCACGGTGCTAGGCCCGGCAGGGGCGGCGACTACGGGAGCCACCGTAGCGGTTCAGTGGGGTATGGCCCTCGGGTTGGCCGCCATGATCCTCTACGGTGTCGGGTTGTGGGCCATGGCGTTGCGGTCGCGCAGCGCCCGCCGCACCCGCCGCACAGAGCGAATGGCACGGCTGACGACCGTACTCCGTAACCAGGCGTCCACAGCCACCACCGTCGGGGAGGCCTTGACCCGAGCCGCCCCGCTAGCGACGGGCAGCGTCGGAGCCGCCGCCGAGCGTCTAGCCCGCGGCTACCAGGAGGGGGCCGTAGCCGACGCCTCCCGCGAGTTCATCGAGGCAGTCCCGGTCACGGCGTCGGTGTGGCTCACCGACGTGCTGCTGGCGTCCCGCCGCGGCACAGGACGGGCGGCCAACGTGCTAAGCACCCTCGAGGACCTCGCCGCTGCCGACGCCGACAGGGCGCGGCACTTCCACCGCCGTGTCGCAGCGCAGATGATCCCCACCATCACCGCCCTCAGCCTAGCAGTCGGGACCATCCTCGGCCTAGCGGTATGGCTGCCCGACTACGCCTCGTGGCTGCTTAGCCCCACCGGCCAGCTGATCTCACTGATGGGTGCTGTGGTGATTGCGCTGATGTGTGCGCCAATGTTCGCGGCTGCCGCAGCGGAGATGCGGTCGTGATCTGGCTGGCGGTGGTCTCATTGGTGGCGCTGGCTGTCGTGTTGGTGCTGACCGACCCTCCCGTGTACCACGACGCCGAGGACGTGTCCGCGGCCGGATGGACACCACCGATGTTCACCGCTCTGTCGGCGGCCTGTACGCTGCTGGTGGCTGTGGTCGTGTTCGTCCTCGTAGCGGGCGCTACCGGGTCGAGAGCGGCACCGGCTGTCGGTGTCGCAGCTGGGGTGTGGATGCCGCTGCTGCTCCCCCTACGGCTGCGCCGCACCGTCCTGGACTCGCACAGCCGCCGCCAGTCCAGCGCACTCCACTCTTGGCTTCGCCGGGTCCGGCTCTACACCGCCATAGGGATGCCGCTGCGCGAGGCCGCCGTGGAAGCCGCCCACCAGACCACCGAGCGAGCGTTCACACCCGTAGCGGCCGCCATCGCCACCGCGCTCGAAGGAGGACGGGACCCCCTCACCGCCGCCGCCCAGAGGGTAAGCGGATCCGCAGCCGAGACGCTGCTCGGAACCGTCGACACAGTAGAACGCACCGGAACCGCCACCGGCGAACTCATCGACCACGTAATGGACCGGGCGATCGCCGTGTACGCCACCACAGCCGCAGAACGCACCGACCGGCTCGGACGCACCACCGGCACCCTCGGGACCATCATCGTCGCTGTGGCCGTCGCGATCCTCATGTTCGGCATAGCAGCATCGATCAACACCGGCGCCGTCGTGGCACCGTGACCAAGAGAGGAAGGAAAGCGCAATGGACAGACCAATCGGCATAGTGCTCAGCATCGTGCTCACCGTAGTAGGCATGATCGCCGCCGGGTACATCATGTGGTCGGGGATAGAAGAAGGGCAACAACAAGTCGAGGACGTGAACCCCTACGCGGGCATCACCGTCGAGGCCGTGTGCGCCGCGGCGGGCGGAACGTGGACAGCCGCCAACGCAGTTGGCACACAGTGCCACGACTAGAGGACGACTTGGTCGCTGGCCGCTTAGCGCTGCCTGAGTAGGAACGTGGACACGGCGGTCGCAGTTATGAAGCTAGGCGCAGTGTGGCTGGCGCTGGTGACGATGGTCCTGTCACTGTTCTTGTCCTACACGTCCGGCCTCGAAGCCCGCTCCGCCGTCCGATCAGCCGCGTACGCTGCCGCAGCGCATCTCGGACGTGACTGGAACTGCCAGGCAACCGGGACCGAGTGGGCTCAGGCTGAAACCGCTGCGGCGAGGGCCTCCGGGGACCGGCTAGCAGGCAACAACCGCCTCATCGTCACCGACTTCGGGCTGACCGCTGACACCGCCACCTGCACCGTGCTCGCCGCGTTGCAGGTAGTCCCCGTCAGCGCAGGCCGGTGGTGGTGGACCGGCCCCGTCCACGCCGTCGCATGCGCACCGACCCAGTCGACCGGGCTGCCCCTCCCAACTGCCTGCGGACAGGGAACCTGACATGGACGAGATAGTCGGCGCCGTGCTAGCCGTACCGTTGCTCCTCCTCGGGATCCTGACAATGGCCACCGTCGTCGAGATCGCCGACCGCCGTGAGCAGCTCGCCACCGTCGCTCACCGCGGCGTCGTGAACGCAGCGGCGGGGGTGTACGCCGACGCGTCACCCGCCGAGGTACGAGCCGGAGTACAGGCAGGCGAAGACGCAGCGGTGGCCGCGTCACGGGTGTGCTCAGACCAGCTGTCGGTGACCGTCGAATACTACGACCAGCAAGTGAGCGGCTGGATGCCCCCCACCCGCTACAAGACGGCCACCGTGTGGGTCGGGGCCACTCCCAACCTGAGCCGGGCAAGGGTCACAGTGGAATGCTGGCTCCTGCCCGGGCCGATGCCGGGACTGACCCCCAGGGTCAGCCACCAGGCCGAAGTGCCCCTACCGTCCGCTCCGCTGGCCTCCCCCACCTCGCCCGACACCGACCCTTTCGGCGGGCTTCAGGAGGAACGGTGAGGTTCGCTGTCACTACGGTCAGCATGGTCAGCCTGATCGTGTTCGCCATGCTGTTCCTGGCGGACTACGCCGCGTGGGTCCGAGGCCAAGAACTCGCCTACGAGATAGCCGCCCGCGACTACCGGGTCGCTCTAGCGGACTGTGCCGACGACCTGGTGTGCGCCCAGCCGCCGCCCACCGCCTGCCGGCACACCAACAACGTGCTCGAAGTCACCGCCGACCTCGGTCACCGGAGGCGGTTCCCGTTCGGAGCGGCCCCCACCAAAGCTTCCCTGTACCTCGACAACGCCGCCCACTCCTTCAACATGGACGCTGTACCCGCATGCGCGCCGTAACCTACGTCTCCCGGCGATGGGGCACCGCCGATGGCCGGGCCAACATCGGGCGCTGGGTCGCCGCAGTCGTCATCGTCTTCAGCTACGCCCTGGCTATCCGCTGGCTATGGACCCGCGACCTGATCCCCTCCAAACTGGCCGACGTGACAGCACCCTGGTACCGCATCCGCCAACAGGGAGAACCCGACGAGACACTTATCCCCCTAGTCGTAGCGGTGGCCCTGATGGCCAGCCTCCCGCTCATAGTCCTAGCAGCCCGAACAGTCCTCACCCTTCGCCCCTGGCAGCCGCACAGCGGCGGCGGGTACCTAGCCCGGACGCCCGCACCGGTACC
The DNA here is from genome assembly GCF_965221825.1 of Candidatus Spongiisocius sp. GTDB lineage: Bacteria > Actinomycetota > Acidimicrobiia > Spongiisociales > Spongiisociaceae > Spongiisocius. The sequence goes on along the minus strand of NZ_OZ244917.1, from coordinate 1,556,966 downwards.
GATCCCCGCCGCGTCTTGGTCGGCTTTCACCCAACAGCTCCTGCTCGACCGAGCCCGCTCCGAGTCCGAAAACTCCCGCCCAGGCTCTGGATCCGTGTTGCGGCTACCCATACCGGAAACTGTCCCCGCACCTCTAGGCCCGGCCCCCTCCGGCGCCGAGGCGCCCGTGTTTCAGGGAGAAACACCGGACCCCCCAACGGACCCGGACCCGGACATCAACCCAGCATCGTCACCAACACCCACCAACCAGCCCGCCACCGACACCGACCCAACACCCACAATCACCGACCAGCTCGCCGCCGCCGAAGCCGACCTGAACCTCTCCCTCACCGAACCCGACCCAGACCCACCACCGACACCCAACGTCACCGACCAGCTCACCGCTGCCGTCCTTGAGATCGCCCCCGATCCCGACCGGCCCGCGACACCTTCCCCCGTCTGGCAGGGAGCAGCGGCGGCAGCGGGTGGTCCTGTGGACACGGCGGGCGAAGAGTTCGGTGAGGCGGTAGGAATCCCGAAGCTGCGGCTGCTGACGTTATGTGGGCACCAGTGGGGTATGCGGCTTCAGAGGTTCAGCTTGTTGGCGCTTATCGCTTACCGGGGGGAGGCCACCGTGGCCGAGGTACACCGGGCGTTGGACACGTCCAAGTCGTCGGCCAAGTCCTTGATCTGGCGTGCCAGCAAAGCGGGCTGGGTGACCTGGGACGGCCGCCAGTATTGGCGGTTGGCGGAGGGGGTCGTAACCGACATAGCCGCTCTCAACGCTGCGGTGCTGCGCGGCGAGGAGCAGGTAGCGGCAACCCTGGCCGAGGCGATGGGTCGGCCGCTGCAACAGGCGGACGGGCCCACCGCCGCATGGATCGACGACCCGATCTACGCGATCAAACGGTCCGTCCGGGGAGACCTAGTGGAGGAAGCCGCCAACGCGTTGGCGGCTGCTGTAGAGAAGTGGCCGCACCGTTTGGTGTTCCGCGCAGCCGTGGACAGGATTTACGGTGACGCCAATTAGCGGCCCGACCGACCGCCTGAGAGGGCTGCGCTCCCTCGGCCACTTAGTGGCCTCCCGCCGTCAACCACGAAGGCTGGTCGCGGCGGCGCGCGTGGAGTGTCTGAGGCTCGGGCGAGTTGTGTCACAGGTGCTGGGTACCTTCGGCCCTGAGGGCCGCTACAGCCCGCTGCCGTCCGGACAGGGAGACAGACCATGAACATGAACCGCACGACCAGAGCGAGATTGGGACTCGCCCTCCTAGCAGTAGCAGTGGCCGCTCTCGCCGCCGCCCTGGTCTGGGTGCTGGTGCTCACACCCACGGATGAGGTAGCGCAGCCGGCCCCGCCCACCACGGCAGGGTTGACACCGGCTACGACCCGGCTCGAGGCAGCCGACCTGACCACCACCACAACCACCACTCCCCCACCCACCACAACCACACCACCCACCACCACTCCCCCACCTACCACGACCACAACAACCACGACGGCTGCTCCGACCGTCGTAGACGCAGACGAGCACGACCACGACCACACAGAGACTGTGCCCTCAACCATTTTTGTCACCGTGCCCGCTCCAGAGGGCGTCGTTGACTGTCACGGCGAGTACCGGGAGCGCTACCGGGTGGTCGAGGAGTGCGTCCTTGACCGCCTCCAGTACATCTTCGAGGCCTTCCTCTTGGGTACCCACGAGGAACGGATGTCTGTGGCACGGGACGGGCACCTGCTAGCCGGCCCGCTGGCCCGCGCCGAAGCATGGGCCGCGGATTACCGGGGCGACGAATACCCACCGTTTGCCGGCCCGTGGTCCGGGTTCGAGAACGCCGACGCCCGCCCGTACCGGAGGGTGACCGTCGAGGGGGCGTCCTGGAACGGCCCGGATCTCTTGGGGGTGCTCATTCACATCGAGGCGCTGGTCCCCGAGGCGGCGGATTACGGGCCCACATCAGGGATGGAAGGGGCGCCTGCCGTTTGGGTGGACGGCCAGTGGATGGTCTCTTACCACGCGTTCTGCAGGGTTTTGGCCAGGCTGGGGCCAGCCAGCCAGACCTGTCCCGACGACCCTCGTCCGCATGTCGCCGTGGACACTGGTGCCGTCCGGGAAGCGTCCGGCCAGTACACACCGCGGGATCTGTCGGACGAGGAAACCCACCGCATCCGCGACCACGCACCCTGGTGAGGAGGGCAGACGGATGACTGTCCGCACGCGCCGGCGGTTCCTGTACCCGCTGCTGGCAGTGTCGGCTCTTGCCCTGGGCCTCCTCCTGGTAAGGGAGCCTCCCCCCACCGGGGCCCACGGCACCCACGAGGAGTCCATGACCAACTACACCTGGAGCGCGGGTAGCACCTACACGCAGTACCTCTGGCAACACTACGAATACTTCCGGGAACGCTACTGCGCAACGTGGGGATACGTCAACGGGTTCCGGGTCTGCTTGGAGTGGCAGTGGGGGAAGGAAACGGCCCGATCCTGCACCACCTGGTCCAGGTCGCAGCCGTCCATGAGTTGTGGTCATAGCCTGGGTTCGGGGTGGTATCACCAGTCGCACACGACGAACCGGACCTCCTCGTCCCGACGGGTGTGTTCGATCTCGGGGCGGAGTTCTAACACGTCGTCGCCGAGTGGGGGCGGCTGGCGAACGAGCGCTCCTTCGCACGGGGGGCGCTGCGGTAGTTGGTCGGGGTCGGGTACCCACAGAAGCCCGTCGACTACAACGACGTCATCATCGACAACGACGACCACCACGGCACCTACGACCACTACGACACGGCCGCCGCCGAGCACAACACGCCCCACGACACCGCCCACTACGCGGCCACCGCCGAGCACAACACGCCCCACACGGCCACGGCCCACGACCACCACGCCTACGACGACCGCTACGACGGTGCCGGCGGGGTGGTCTGATGGGTGTGACTGGGTGTTCGAGCAGGGTGTGGCGGTGACGCGGTTGCTGCCGGTGGCGCCTCCTGCGTCTCGGTATGTGTGGACGGGGGACGAGCCGACCGGGATGCAGATGCGGTACGTGAACGTGGACGGTGTGTGGGCGCAGCAGCTCTCGGGTACGCCTACTGCGGTTGGGGTGTGGACGGGGACTCTGAGTCCTCGTAACCCGACACCGGACGGGGTGATGAACCTGACGTGTTCGTTTGAGGTTATTTCGGGTACGGCGGCGTGTTCGCTGACGATACCGACAGACCAGATGGACGCGGTACGGGCGGCGGTGTCGTGGCAGACGGACGTGGCTGGGTCCGGCCCCGGCGGCTCTAGCTACGAGATCACAACCGGAGACCCGGCGGCGGGGAGTGGGTCTCCGCGGGTGTGGCCGGTGTGGTCATCGGATGCCGCGTTGACGCTGACGGACACGTCGGGGTGTGTGTGGACGATGATCGAGGTCATTTCGTCGGCGCATCCGCTGTTCGTCTGGTACACGGCGGATCGCAGCACTGTCCGCACCGTGTCGCCAGGGCTCGGAGCGCAGTGGGCTGCTATGAAGGCCGCCCAGCGGCGGGAGGCCGAACGGGCCGGGCGGGCGCTGCTGGCCAGGGTGGGCCTAGGCGAGCCTGAGGACAACCTGTCGCTCGGGAGCAGATGCCAGCCGGGCGACACCCCTCAACAGGACTGTGTGTGGGGTCTCCCCTTCCCCGGTGTGTGGCAATGGTCCCTGGTTGTCCGATACGAGAGCACCCAGGACGCTTCCGACCGCGACTTGATCGTGTTGTCCGGCACGTCCCGGTTCTGGAAGTTCGCCGACCGCGCCGGTTAGGTCTCGGTCGGGCCTAGTAGTCGGTCAGCCTGTGTGGATGGGTTCGGGGTCACTGACCTGCGCCGCCTTGAGCAGCGCCGGGCGGCCGGGTGGCGGCTCGTGGAACACCTTGTAGGTGGCGATGTGGTCGGGGTCTCGGTGGCCGCGTTTGGTGACTCGCAGGCGTACCTCGTCCCCGGTGTGGTGATCGACGGACCGGAACACTGCGACGGGGCGCCCGTTCGTGATCCCGGGTTCCAGCGTTGCGTCCAGTACCTCGGTGGGCGGAATTGATGCTCCTTTCCGCTACCAGCGTACCACAGGACGGGACATATGTCCCCTATAGGGAAGTGAGCGCCCTGGAGGAGTTGCGCGGCCTCAGTGTTCGAGTCGTTGGGGGGCCGTAGCATCGAGGCTGGAGATCGACCGGTGCCGAACCGGCGAAGGCTTGTCCCCCTCCCCCCGGTTGGAACCAGGTGAAGGCCCCGTTTCGTCGACACGGAAGTGGTTGCCCGCCATAGCCTGTGAGCGGGGACGCACGGCCAGGAGAGAGGCTCGCGAGGCCGGGATGGGGCGACCATCGGGCTGCCAAGAGGACCGTCCTGGTCGTGAATAAACCGCCTTAGCCCCGCTGTGGCCAACGGCACAGGCGCGGGGCCGACTTGTCCTCGTTGGCTCTCCGATCAGTTCAGTTGGCACCGAGTCGACCGCAGCAGAGCCGTGAAAGGCCTCGCAGAGGGATACGCGACCGCGTGTAGGCAAACGCGCATCTCTCGAACAACCAAGACCTAGTCCGCATCGGGACACCTGTCCCGGTGGAGTTCCCGACAGGTGGGTTGGGCAGCTAAGCACACCTCGGGCATCCCACCACTCGTCTCGATGAGCAGAGTGCCGATTGCATGGGCGGGCAGGTGTGCAGACTCCCCGAGTATGAGCCCTCGTCTCGGAGATGCCGTTTCAGCGGGCCCGTGCCCGATGGCGAGGAATTGGGAGCGCCCAAGGCTCGATGCGCGACCGCAGGGGGACAGATACGCGACCGGTCGCGGTCGACCGCGACCCACACAGGGCAGATGCGCGACCGGGTTGGGGATCCCCCTCGGTACGTTCTATGACCAACAACACGCCCTCTGACCATCCCCATCGGATGAAACAACACACAGCGTGCCAGTACAAACCTTCGGAAATGAGCGGGAGAAGAAGCTGATGAGAAACCACACCCACAACACCCGGGCAGGGTTTATCCAACGACACCCAATGACACAGCACTCCAGGAGCAGGCGGATCGTGAGACTGCCCGAAGTCATGGAGATCACCGGGTTGAGCAGAACCACAATATGGCGTCGAGAACGGGACGGGTCGTTCCCTCCACCTATCCGCCTCGGCGGCGAACACACCCGAGCGATGGGCTGGAGGGAACAAGACATCTACGACTGGATCGACGGTCTATCCCCGCAGCATGAACGATCAGGCTGAACGGATTGGGGATCGCTCTCCATGACGACAGCCTGGTTGCCCCGTCCTCACTGGACGCACACCGACGATCTGCTTGTGCAGGTCTCATGCCCGCGCGATCCGTAGAGTACCGCACCGCCCAGGCCAACCAGCCCCATGTCAATCTTGGCAAGTTCTTCATCGCCGCAATAGAGGGCGGCGACCAGGAGGCCCATCTGATCGAAGTGATCGCCGCAACTGGAGGGCGGGGACTAACGTTCTGGTGGTGAGGCCGCAATGGAGGGCGGGGATTAATCCCCGCCGGATGCCAACTCGGAGGCCTTCCACCGGCTACCGGGAACCCGCCGCAATGGAGGGCGGGGATTAATCCCCGCCGGATCGTGACGAGTGGTCATACCGTTGGAGCAGATCAGACGGCCGCAATGGAGGGCGGGGATTAATCCCCGCCGGATGCGCTACCGGAGACGTCGAACGTATGTGGGTGGTCTGGCCGCAATGGAGGGCGGGGATTAATCCCCGCCGGATCAGCCCTGCCCGACCCCGACGGCAGCTCCTACACGATGCCGCAATGGAGGGCGGGGATTAATCCCCGCCGGATTCGGGTTCCTGCTGTGGGACGCCTGGGGCCAACTCCCCGCCGCAATGGAGGGCGGGGATTAATCCCCGCCGGATACGCGTCGTTGAGGGTGGGGGGCGTGCGCCCCGAGTGCCGCAATGGAGGGCGGGGATTAATCCCCGCCGGATCCCATTTCGTCCTGGCCGACCGCCGCGAGACCGGCGCCGCAATGGAGGGCGGGGATTAATCCCCGCCGGATCACGTCGATGTGGTCGACCTTCGGGAGAGCGAAATCGCCGCAATGGAGGGCGGGGATTAATCCCCGCCGGATTCCGGCACCCCAACCCTCTCCGGCACGTTCAAGGTCGCCGCAATGGAGGGCGGGGATTAATCCCCGCCGGATTGAGCAGATCAGGTTAGCGCAAGCACCGAGAATTAGCCGCAATGGAGGGCGGGGATTAATCCCCGCCGGATGAACCGCCGGGACGCCCTGGTTGAGGCGGTAGGCGCGGCCGCAATGGAGGGCGGGGATTAATCCCCGCCGGATACGTGTCATCGGCGTGGCGGTGGTTGGCCGGTCTCCGCCGCAATGGAGGGCGGGGATTAATCCCCGCCGGATGCTGGCGCCGCATCGACCGGGCACACGGCTCACACGCCGCAATGGAGGGCGGGGATTAATCCCCGCCGGATCACCGGGCCCGGTGTCCCGGACGGCGGCACCGCCGGGGCCGCAATGGAGGGCGGGGATTAATCCCCGCCGGATACCGGGACTATGTGGTATGTGGTCCGGTCGTCCCGGTCGCCGCAATGGAGGGCGGGGATTAATCCCCGCCGGATCCCTTGTCGGTGTCCACGTGGACGACAGCGGTGCTCTTGCCGCAATGGAGGGCGGGGATTAATCCCCGCCGGATCCAGGCCATCCAACGGGCCATCGAGGCCACCGTCGCGCCGCAATGGAGGGCGGGGATTAATCCCCGCCGGATGTCACCCAGGCGATGATCGACGACACTAACGCGTTCGCCGCAATGGAGGGCGGGGATTAATCCCCGCCGGATCCCTGCGCTGGGTTGCCACTCCGGGAAGCTGACGCGGCCGCAATGGAGGGCGGGGATTAATCCCCGCCGGATGCCGCCCCAGCGGTCCATGAATGCATTGAACTCTTCGAGCCGCAATGGAGGGCGGGGATTAATCCCCGCCGGATCTGCGTCGCCCTCGAATCTCCGGTTGGTCAGCTGACGGCCGCAATGGAGGGCGGGGATTAATCCCCGCCGGATGGCTCGCTGAAAAACACACCTTTGACCTGGGGATTTGGGCATGTCGTGCGAGCGGTAAGTATGGAGCGGCTTTGGCTCGGACAGTTTGGTTGTCAAGGAGCGGGCAAAACGCCTGGTCAGAGTACGTTCGAGCACCTGCCGGGGTTTCTGTAGTCACTATACCGCTCGCATGTGTCACAGGATCACCGGTCCCGAGTCGGGCATGCCGTGTACGGCTCCCATGAACTGGAAGCAATCGCTCCCTCGCTCATGGGGAGAGCCAAGGTCGATCATGGCGATGGAGTCCACAGCGTGATGGATGATCGCCCCCAAGTCCGTCTTCAGGGACAATAATTCCATGCGGTCCAGGTCACAGATGAAGACGCTGTACTGCATGCGCCACCCGTAGCCCTTCATCGTCTTGTAGACCAAGCGAAGCCTCTTGTCGTCGCGGATGTCATACGCGACCAGATATCTCCTACGACTTCCCATCGAAATCAACCCTCACCTGGTCATGAACGGAACGTACTCGGGAATCTCACCCAACAAGTATGCCCCGAGCATCCGCGCCTGAACCTCAAGCACCCGCCGGTACGTGATCCTGTATCCGTAGGTCGGGTGGGTCACCTCATGATCGAGGCGTCGCTCGTAGGCGGCGAGGAAGGACCGCCGGGCCTTCTGGGTAAGTGCGACGCCCTGGGCGCGAACTATGAAGCCGGTCGAGCGGATCTCGCCGTTGTTGATCACGTTCACGGCCACGGAGTCGGCGATGAGGGGCCGGAACTCCTCGGCCAGGTCCAGGGCTAGGGCCGGTCGACCGAAGCGAGGCCGATGGTAGACCCCTAGGTACGGATCGAACCCGATGCCCAACACCGTCGCGGTCAGATCCTTGGTGAGCATTGAGTAGGCGTAGGACAGCAGGCAGTTGACGGGGTCACGGGGAGGTCGCCTGTTCCGTCCGGCGACGTCGAAGGTGCCGAGTTCGTCATCCCGGAGCATGCCGGCGAATGCTCCGAAGTACAGCCTTGCCGCCACGCCCTCGATTCCGAGTAGCGATTCCAGCGACTTGCAGGTGACTGCTTGGTCAGCAAGGGCCTTGAGTTGGGACAGCACCTTGCTTGCGTCCACACGGGAGTTGCGTCGAAGGAAGGTACGGCAATTCCTTATCTTTCCTTCGATCATCCGCCGGGCAATCGGAAGACCGGCCTGGGAGGCGATGCCCACCTGCCTCCTGCGGAGCTCCACGTGCTTGGATGGAAGGCCGTTGGCGATGCCCTGAAACCATCCGGCGTAGGAGAACCAGCAGACAGGAATCTCCCGGCTGAAGGCTGCCCGCATGAGCTGTGAGGACAGTTGAACATTGCCGAAGACCGAGATCTGGGATACGTCTATGGCTCTGACCTCTCGGAGTTCCGCATTACGGTGCGTGACCCGAACGCGCCCTCCCCGGATTCCGATCTTGGCACCCTGCTCGGTGACGTAGAGCGGTCGGGCGGCCGAGTCACTCGGCGTCAGTCGCCGGGGACGCTTGCTGCTCCTGCGGTTGTGTAGGTTCACCTCGTCGGGCAGGCAAATACCCACCAAGGAACAGCGAGGGCATTTGGGGCTGTCCACCAGAGGTGGCGGGGGTTCGGATGCCTCCGCAACGGGCCGGAGCCGATCCAACACACCAAGAGTCGTCGAGACGAGCTCGTCATCGAAGGGCACCGTCCTCCTCTCACGAGTCTGGGCGAAGAAGATCTCACCGTGCGTGCACTTGTAGCCATGGTCTTGGAGTAGGAGCCCGATAGCACACAGTTGTACGAGCTCCGGCGACCAGGCAGGGCCGTGAGATGGTGGACGCCCTCGCTTAACCTCAACGGGGACCACGGATCCGTCTTCGGCGCCCTCGATAATGTCTGCCTTGGCTATCAGTCCAAGCCGTTGCGAGCCGAGGGTTACCGATCGGGCACGCCTAACGGGATACTCCTCATCGGAGTCGCCGATCCGCCCCCCACCAACGTCGGTCCGGCGATGTACGTATCGTCCTTCCACCGTGTCCGGGTTGTCTTGAAAGCGGGCCTGTACCCACTCGAGATAGAACAGGCGCGGGCAATACTCAAACTCGTTGACCATTCTGGCAGGGACCAACGCCGGAGCTTCAGACACGAATAGACCTACTCGTTGGGAACGCTCTCCTTACGATCCGCCGAAAGCTGACCAAGCAATCACCGGCGGGCCAAAAGTTCCATATCCGCCCTGGTCCGAGCGGCGAATCGCAGATCGCATTACTTGCGATAAACCCCAGCCTCGGTACCATTTGGAGCGTAATCGTATCTCTTCGTCTCTTCCTGTCGCGTGAGCTAGAAGCGACAGAACCGCGTTTGGAGTAGCTGGTCTGGTCCAGATAGGCCATGTATAGGTACCACCTCTACGCCACGGTCCGGCACAGCCTTGTGTAAAGGTGCGGTCACGGCCGCGACGGTCTTGACCTGCAAACACCGGATGACGGCTGAGGCCGAGGATAGCCAGAGCCTCCGCACCCGGGTTGGTGAGTTTCTTGTCGGTGGCCGGGTTGGTAGCGGCTAGGGCGTAGATCCGATCATCTGTCGTGTCCCATCCCAACGAAGAAAGAGTACTTGAGTAGCTCCATGGTCCAAGTAGTCCTTCCACGATCTCGTCTCGTTCCACTCCCGCCAGGACATCGCGGGCGATCTTGAGGAACTTGAGTTGACCTGCTGTGAAGTAAAGGTCGGTCGGCTTGGCGACCTTACCCTTACCATCGAGGCTTCTATCGGCAACCAGCGCAGACGCCAGCCGGTTCCCAGGTTGGTAGGAACGCGTCTTCTCTAGGTATTTCCGCAGGTTGCCTGGACTGAACTTGGCATCGTCGTCGGACTTCGCTCCGAATCCGGGAGCCAGGGCGGGACTTTCAATCCATCGCGGGAAAACCTGGAGGGCCTGCTCGACAATGTGATCGACATCAAACTCGGGAGCAACCACAGCATTGGGGACAATATCGTCAGTCCACCACAGCCTTGGTTGGTGTTCCTCGCAATCGAACAGAACCTGGACACCAAGCGCGGCGAGAAACCCGAGGGGATTGGTGCCTTCGAGGCCGGTCAACGCGATCCCGTCTCTCATCTTGTTTGCCGTCGCCCTTCCTCTACGCTTCGCCGGTGATCGGCCAACCGAAGGATCGCCTCCAACCACGCTAGGCCGTGATACCCGTAGCGTCCGACTAGCCGCCAGAAGCGATCTGCGCTTTCTAGTGCCATGTCGCTGTCGACCAGATTCGAGGATATCGCCATCTCGTGTCCGTCGTGTTCATGATATAACTGCTGTGGGTTCGGATCTTCGAGAATTGGTAGTAGTGGTCTTCCATGGCCATGATGTGTGATGACTAGATGAAGTACGAGCTCCGGGTCGTATGCGTCGTGAAGTATCGCGGGACTGGACTGGGCCAAGGCGGCACTGGCTATCTCGTGGCGCATACCCCGCGGGTAGGAAAAGACACGGGGAACCCCCGGCAGCGACTTGGCTAGGGGTTCGTCGAGCATCGCCAGTTTTACCGGGTCGCCTCCAACGAGTTGGTTTTGGAAACGGAGATCGACTTTCCCAATGTCGTGTAGACGCCCAGCAAGCCGCAGGTCGTCTTGGATCGCAGAGTCGAGTCCAAGCCGTTGGGCGAATGCGGCTGCCTTGTCCCCCACCCCGTCGACATGAGCGCGGAGAGTCACGGCGGTACCGGTGAACGAAACAGCTCCGTCCGAGCCATCAAAGGAGGAGCTATCCACCGACCGCTCAAGGATGATCGGATAGTCCCTGTCTTCATTTTGGCAGAGATCGAAACTCGTTCCGAGCCGTCCGCAGATGTTGGCCATCCATGTATCGGGTTTCTCGTTGATGGTGTCTTCGATCCAGTCGGCGATCTGTTCCCGTGTTGTGAACTCGGCCTCTTCGTTTGCTACGAGCCCGGTAGCGTCCGGATAGATACGTGCGTCAAGTCGTAGGGTCACACGGTGACCGTAAACCTCTTGGGCCTCATCACCGAGATCAGACACTGCCTCCGAAGACGTCGGATCCCAGGTACTTGCTGTGAGCCCTCCCATGCTGGGATCGACAAGGATGACGTCACCGGGTCGGAGTTCGGCGACATCGGTGATCGGTTCGGGCGCTTCGTCGAAACTCAGCCAACGATGCGCCCCCAAGTCTGTAGTCGTTGAGGACATCCTCTGTTCCAATTCGGTCATATCCACATCGGCCACCGCGATCTCCACCGGGTCAGCGGCTGAATGAGCAAGCCATGCCTTGGCCGCGCCAATCGGTACCTGCAGGTATTCGGCAGGGCGGGGCGGCACCAGATTCAGGGTCGGGTGGGAGCGGTCGTATCTCCACACGATGGATACATCGGTGTTACTCGGCTGGCCGATGCCATGGAGAAAGGGATCGAGAGGTGGCTGAACTATCGGTTCGGGACGGGTTTGGACCCAAGCCTCCATGTGAGTGTCTAAGAGGATCGGCGCCTGTTGGGCAGGTGCGGACGCCTCTTCGGGAAAACCATCTAGATCGTGCGAGCCGCAACCTGCATCGAACTCCTCATTGCCGAAGCGCTTGTAGAGCTCCTTCCATGTTTCCTTGGCGGCGCCTCCGTATACGGGATCGGGTTTCTTGGCCTTCATCACGGACGACACCCCGAGTATCCAGGCCTTTGGGGAGCTACCGATGCGGTCCAGGCAGGTACCCCGTCGATCAAGACGGCCGAACCGCTGTCGAAGGCTATCGATAGGAGCGCACTCCGTGATCAGGGCATCAAAGCTGAAGTCGGCGCCAACTTCGATTGCTTGCGTTGCGACCACCACGGTCAGTTCGCTCGCTGTATCGGTGCGATCCGGGTCCACAGCTCCGGCGATCTCTTCGAGAACGTGAACACGGTCGAGGGGTCGCATACGTCCGGTTACGAGATGCACCTGGTGGCCGGCTTCCGCTAGGGCCTGGTGGGTCATGCGGGCGGTCCGGACCCGATTGACGATCACGCCGACGCTCCGGACCGCCCCAGGTAGTTCCTTCTTTACGATCTTCGCTACGGCCTTGGGTATGGCTTCCTCGACCACTCTTCCCGGGATCGACCTGAGTGCGGACGTTTTGGTAGCCGTGACGCGCTGGCGGAGCATCTCAGAGCCCTCTAGATCGGATTCGACCAGCCGGAAGCGAGGGGCTTCGGTGTTGTGCGGTGTTGCCGACATCTCCACCACTTGGAACCGGCGGGGAAGCCGGCCACATCTGAGACTGCGGACCGCGTCGAGAGTCTCGGCGAAAGGTCGGCTGAGATGGACTTCGTCGAGGATCACCAGGCAGTCGTTGCCCGCCAACCCGGCGTGAATCGGACGCATTCCGGGACTGACGCCGTAGCCGCGGAATAGCAGCCGCGACCCTAACTGATCGACAGTCGACACCACCACCCATGGTTCGTCGGGTCGGGATGTCCACTCATCGTCGATGGGCACTCCGCCCCTGAGCGCAACTGCGTTCAGAGGGTCGCCATCACTCAACTCGGCCAGGCAATCTCGTACCTGGGCCAAGACCCCGTCCCGAGCTGCGCTCAAACGGTCCTTGATCCTCCGTGCGCGCTCGTACACCTGGTCGACGATGATGCGGCGGTCGATCACGAACACGACCCGCCGAGGGAAAATGTCCGGTCGAGCAGCGAGAGAGAACACGGCGGCATCGAGAGCAGCGGTCTTGCCGCAGCCGGTGGGGAGGTCGATCACCTCCGGCCAACGCTCGGTGTTCATCACGGCATCGGTAAGTCGCACCTGCCACGGGAACGCGTCCTGTCCATGGACACCTCGAAAGTAGGCCGGGAAATCGGCGGCCGTAAGGTCACTCATCAGTCACGCCCGGTTCCGCCACAGGCCGCATGAGTCCCAGTCCCAGATACCGACCTGCTCCGAGCACCACCGGACCCGCCACCGGTTGGTCGAAGGTCACCGCAGCGTGGACCAGCCGGCGGGCAACCGGTTTTCCACCGGGTCCGCGCTGGCGGAAGGCCGGAAAGGTGGGCGCCGGTCGGGCGCCCGGGATCAGCGGAGCGAGAGCGACTCCGACATCGATCGGCTCGGGAAGTCCGATATGGCGACACGAGTCGACAACGGCTTTCTCGGCCCGCGCCCATGCCTTGGCGCGAGCGGCAGCCGTTCCCCTCCCAAGCGCGCCTGGATGGGTGGGTAACGCTATCGGTGTGGCGGATACCCACCGGTGTGATCCACGACGCCATAGTCCAGGCCTTAGAGTGACCAGATGACTCGTTCCCACGATGCGTTCCATTTCCACGATTCCCCTCCCGCCCAGAGTGAGGATGAGTGGGCTCGCCGACGATTCCCACCTCCCGATCGCTCGGAGCAACGCCCGTAGAGATTCGGTGTCGAGATGTTCGGGTATGGCGATGGCCGCACCCATCAGACGCCCATCCGAGTGCTCGTGTCCCACCCACGGAAGCGGAAGGAAGGCGACATGCGGATCGGTCGACGGTTGGCCCTCCCTGCGATGACCGGACAAGCCTTCTGGTATCGGATCAGTAGCGTGGCGGAACACCGCGCCCCGTAAAGCCCTGGCCACTTCGACCGCCCTTGTGGACGGAAACCGCTTCGATCCCCGTAGGAACGCCAGTACCAGCCACTCACCGCACGTGTCGGGCCTGACCACAGGATCTTCGGACGTTGTCGGATCGACCTGTCGGTAACCGACGGACGAAAACGGCAATGTCCGGGGTCTGCTTCCCCGATGTTTCCTGTACTCGCGTTCGAGGGTGGCCAGTTGACCCGACCTGACAGAACGGAGAACGTCAGCACCCTCGCCTGGTACGTGGGTGGGGATAGGAGGATCCGAGACCACTCTGCACGACACCAGCGACGAAGAATGCCCGAGGCGGGTAAGCCGGGCACATAGACCGTCGATTGCCGCGATGGTGTCATCAGTTGGATCGCCCTTCCAAACGTAGGTAACCCGTGGCTCGGTTGGCGTGACAGACGGAAACACTCGTGCCTGGCCGGTTCGTACGTTGTCAGCAGCGGAGATCCAGCCGGGCGGCATGATGTCGACGGCTGCCCGGATAGGGGTGTTACCCACCGACGAAACGATTCCGGAAATGTCCCGTTGCCTTCTCAACTGCGTGTGAAGGCTTCGCCGTTTGCTCTTGGAGACACCCGCGGCTTGAGCCTCCTCGATCTGGTCGACCAGATCATCGACTCTGCATGCTCGTTTGTCGTATGACGCCCGCGAGACGATTCGAGCGTCGTTAACCGGGACGAAGTGCGTGGCCGCAGTTCGGGGAGTGGCGTCCGAGGCGCGAATCGAAGGTGCTGGTAGGGACTCCAGCCACTCGATCGCCCTCCTTTCGATTGGATCGGGCTGGTGAGCGTCCGCCCATGTGGCCACGAGAGCCGAGAACAACCTTGCCGGGTGGGGTGGCCACTCCGGGCTGGCTCTGTCGTGATGAGCTGTGGCAACGAACCGGCCGGTGAGGAAATTGATCTCGATCGAGAGCGTCCTCATGCCGATGGCTGTTCGAGGGCGGACACCTGTCGGCTCCGCTTTATAAGCTCGATCAACTTCGGAGCAGGCACCAGCCGGATCGCCTTCGATTCCCATCCGATCCCTGCTTCGTTTGCTTGCTCGGTGGCAGCCCGCAGTATCTCGGCTGCGCCGGAGCGGTCGATGGTCACCATCTCAGGCGCCGATCCGTCTCGACCGATCAGTTCGATCCGAGGAGCGTGCTCGGGGACTAGGAGGCAACGGGAGCGGAGGTCGTAGTCCATCTCATGTTGGTAAGCGATAGCCGCCACACCCAGCGCGGCCACCGCGGTACGTGCCGCTGTTTCGGTCGTTCGGTCATGGTTCGCGAAACGCAGTCGACGGAGAGTGGCTAGAGAGATCACTGTGGTCTGAGTGGCTGCCGTGATGGTGACTCCACCGGAAACGCTATCGATGAATGGCGCGACATTGCCATGATTGATCTTGGAAGGCTGCCCGGCTTCTCCCGTGTCGGCACCGCGTGTCGCGTATACCGGTCTGCCCTTCTTGTCCTTTTCTGCCTCAGCCTCGCTCAACGTCCATACCTGATCGAGATCACTATGGTTGAACGCCTTCTGGTCTGGAGCGAGCTTCTCGATCTGTAGTGGATCGATCCGGCTCCCGACTTTCTTGCCGATCTTGGCATCTAGGCCGACGATCTCCGACACATAGGCACGCTGGAACTTCGATCCCAGGCCGCCCTTCGGGCCAGTTGAGTCCCATACTCCGAAGAGAAGCGCAGAAGGGGAGTAGCGGAAGAGTGCTGTAGCATCGCGGGGGGTCGCATTGGTAATAGCTCGCCCTACGTCGGAGAGCCGGAACAAGGTCTCGTCCAGAAGGCTATCCCGGAATACGGCATCAACGACTCGGTGAGGCGCTTCGAGGACCGACAGCTTGCCAAGGTCAGCCAGCTCACTATCGACCGTGAAGTCGACGTATGCGACCGGGAACCGGAGTTCCCCTGCCTCCCATCCTTCAAGCAATGCGAACTCGGCACGGTTGGCCTGCGATGCCACCGAATCCAACAGAACGGTCGTCTTTACCTCGTCGCCGACTACCCGGTCCTCAACCGCATACTTGTGTTCGGCGTTCTGCGCCACCGCATAGGTCGGTGGGAAGATCTTGTCGCCTGGGCCTCCGGCCGGTTGCAGCGTGGTCCGCGACCGCAAGGCCACCGCCTCGCCGGCAACGGCATCACGGAGCCGATTGAACGTGAGTTCCGCCATGTATGTTCCTCCCTTGCGTCCGGTAACGCGCCCTGTCCCACAGTGTAGAAACCGGGCGTGACAGATTGAGGACGGGTTCGGCTTGTTCAGGCGGATGCGTCTCGCGGGGTTGTATGACCTTGATGGCCGGGTACTCGCGGGTGGGAGGAACGTAGTTGCCGTGTTCAGCGAATAGAGCCTTGAGGTCCTCTCGGAGTGTTCGGACCCGGCGCAGCATTGTCATGTACCAAACAAACACCGTGTCGACGACTAGGTGTATCAGGATCATCCACGGGTTGTTGAGCACGAACCAGCCCGCGAGGGTCGCTACGACACCGGCTCCGAGTGTCAACACCACATCGCGCCGGCGAGCCAGTACCAGATCTCGGTGGGAAAGCCCGTTTCCTCCGTAACCGTGGCGGGCCGGGCCCCGTCCCACAGTGGGGGCTGGTGCGGTTTCATAGTTCGATGGCCGTGAGAAACCGGATTCCAGTCCGCCAGCGGCGAGGCTGCGACTTTCCCGATCAGCCCGCCAAATCGGTATGACGAAAATCGTCCACACAGCCCCTACAGCCACAAACAGAGCCCAAGGCATCTCTCAGGAACCCTTCACTTACCCGGAACGCAGGTTATGGCCCCAAACCACCAATACCTAGGATTTCCAAATGATGGTGACCGGGCTCTTGGAGTTAGCTCACTTGGATGAATGGGGGACTGCTGGTGAATCTGGTAAATTGGATCCGTCAACCACGCATGGCGGATAGAGTGGGCTGACGGTGTCCGGGTCCTCTACTCGTAGAACCCAGACTCCGACACCCCAAGCACCCGGCAAGCCACCCGAGTAGGGAGCCCTCGCCCCTCATCGTCTGGATCGTTTCGTACCGTCCCCTGCGGACATCACCGGGGCTCCCAGCAGCTCGTTGGCCCGTCTGGTCACAGCCAGCTCTGTCTCCAGTTCGGTGATCAGCCGACGAGCGGCTCGCAGTTCTTCCTTCTCCGACGATGCCAAGCTCGTTCGGTGCCCCGGTCGAATCCCGTCCTGGCGCCGCCAGCTGTAGATCGTCTGCATCGGACACCAAGAGCCGCTGACAGCGACGCCACCGACCTGCCAGCGGCCAACAAGTTTAGGACCTTGCGACGGAACTCGGGTAGATATCGATACGGCCTCAGACCACTCCTCTACGGGTCAGCACACCACCAATTCAAGTATCCCGACTCCGGAATACGGGGGTACCACCTCCCACCGAGAGTACCGCTTGTGCGCTGTGGGCGGCGGGGGGGGTGTCCCTGTCTTGTTGTCAAGCCGCTTCGGGCAGTTTCTCGGGTTGGCGGGGTTGGTAGGGCGTTTGGGTCTTGAGCATGGCCAGGATGATGTTGCAGCGTCGGCGGGCGACGCAGATGACAGCGGCGTTGTGGTCTTTGCCCTGGGCGCGTTTGCGTAGGTAGTAGGCGCGGGCGTCGGGGTCGTGTCGGGTAGCAACGAACGCGGCGATGAACATGGCGTTCTTGAGTCGGTGGTTTCCGCCTCGTGATCGCCCTGTTCGGTGGCTGCGGCCTGATTGTCGGTCCACGGGGGCTAGCCCGGCGTAGGCGGCTAGCCGGCCGGGGTTGGCGAACCGGTGCGGGTCGCCGATCTCAGCCAGGGTTCGAGCTCCGGTTCTGGGCCCGAACCCGCACATGCTGTTAAGGACTTTTCCCAGCGGATGCTCCAAGAACGCCTGCTCGATGTCAGCTTCGAGGCGTTGTCGGCGGTCGATGATCCGGTCCAGGTCGGCGGCCAAGTCGCCGATTGTCTCGCCCCAGGTTGCCTCGGCTGGCACCGTGACGGTCTGGGAGCTGAGCGCAGCCCAGATCTGGTCGGTGAGTGTGTTGGCGGCGCGCTTGGATCGCTTGGATATCAGCGACCGCACCCGGGCTTTGCCGGCCGTTCGCAGCGCTGCGGGGGTGGGGTATTTCACCAGCGCGGCTCTGAGACCAGGTGTCGACATCAGCCTTTCTCCCACGGCACGCTCCAGAGCCGGGGACACGGCTAATAGGGCGTCTCTCAGGCGGTTTACGGTTCTTGTCGCGTCGGAGGCCAGGTCTGTGTCCCGACCGTTGAGGATCCGCAGACGGGCCAACAGCTCATCGGTGACAGTCGTCCAACTCAGACGATCCGCGTTACGCCAGGCGTAGTCGGCCAGCACCTGGGCGTCCTTGGGGTCGGTCTTGGCCGCACCTGCGTAGAGGTCGGCAGCTCGGCGCATCGCCAGGCCGGTGACATAGGCCACCGGAATCGTCATCTCTGCGGCGACGGTGAGCGCCAGCACAGCCGCCGACGAGGTCATATCAACCACCAACGCCGGGCGGCCGTGGTCCCCAGCGTCGTCGATCATCCGCCGGATCGCTGATTCGTCGTTGGGAACCGCTCGGGCGAACAGCGCCTCACCGCTGGCCGACACCGCACAGGCGTAATGGTTGCCCTTGGCGATGTCTATACCGACGAACACTCCGGGAGCCGGCGTAGGCCTCTCACCCATTCAGTTGGTCCTCTCTAGTCGCAAACTCCTTCGGCAGCTACTCGAGGGCACCAACGCCTCAACCACTTTACGAACCAGCCCCCTGTCGGTGCATGTCCCTGTAAGAGGTCGCAGGCACCCAACCACGGCGGGTGGCAACACCCCCCAGGCCATCTCTCTGACAGGGGGACAAAGCCCTGCCCGCCGCGGCGAGCAACCAGCCCCGATATTCACACATCAGAGCTACTCAACAAGGTAAAGGGTGGTTGTTCCCGATGCGGACCCGCGGTGTGTGGGGCCTTTCTGGAGCCAGGCTGGCAGCGCCTTCGGTGGCGGGGCGTTTAGAACTCGATGCCAGGATGCGGGTGCGGCCCGACACCCCGGCGGGCATCGGAGGCAAGATCGTGGCTATATTCCACGGCTGGCTGTGGCGACCTAACGGGCCAGCTATCGGTGGGCCGGCCCCGTGGTGAGGGAAGCCACGGTGTCTCGACGCAAACGAATGGAGACCAGCCACCAACCCGCTTGATGTACTGTCCAGGAAGCTTGTTGGCAGTTTGGAGAGCGGTGCCGCCGGTTCAGTGCTCGGTTAGGGAGGAGCGTGACTACCCGTCGTCGGGACCGACCTCGTAGATCACGCTCTGGCGGGTGGCTTCGATGTCGGTGGAGTCGAGATGCTCGTGGATCACGACCCGGGAAGCGCCGCAGTCTCCGAACTCGTCGCAACTCAGAATCCCGGTGACACCTTGGAATCCGGACAGGTTGTCGAGGTACTCGCGTATTCCGGCCCGGTCGATCACGAGGGCCCCATCATCCGACCTCACGTAGGAGGCCGCGCTGATCGCATCTAGGAGCAGGACCGTGGCGTCGTAGGCGTGGCCCCAGTACGTACCGGTCGGCGACCCTTCCGCCGTCTCCTCGTACCGGGCCCGGAGGCGGGGGGCGCTCTGGCCGGTGGTCTGGTTGGTGTTATCCCCGAAGCGGGAATCGGGACCGGAGACGTAGGTGCCCTCGCTCTGGGGCAGGCTCAGGAAACTGTCGTTGAGCAATCCGTCCGCGGTGGCGAACACCATGTCTGAGAACCCTGGTATCTCCGCGGCCTGTTCCACCAGGTGACCGCCCGTCGGCCAGAAGATCGGGAAGAACAGGGCCTCCGGCTCGCCGGCGGCGATCTCGGTGAGGACCGGGACCAGATCCTCGTCCTCGCGATCCACCTCCCAGATACCGGTGATCGTGCCGCCGTGCTCTGCGAACGCGTCGGAAAAGGCGGTCGCCAGGCCCAACGTGTAGGGGCCGCCATCGTGAACCGCCGCCGCAGTAGTCACGCCTTGTCGGTAGAGGAAATGAGCCACGGACTCGCCCTGGATGAGGTCGTTGTGGGCCGTCCGGTAGTAGCCCGGGAAGTGGCTGGCCCCCTCGTTGCCGGCCAGGTCGGACGTGAGCGACGGCGCGGTGTTGCCGGGGGAGACGAGCACCATCCCGGCTCTGGTAAGGAGCGGTGACGCCTCGGCCGCCGCTATCGAGCAGTTGGTCCCGATGACCCCGGCCACGTCGCCCTGGGCGACGATGACCTGGGCTCCGGCGAGACCACCTTCGGCTGTGCACGTGTCGTCGAGCGCAGCACCGAGGTTGACCCCGCGGCCCTTGATGGGACCGTAATCCTCGACGGCGAACACGATGGCCATCTCCGCCGAGTTGCCGAACAGGGACAGATCCCCCCCGTTGGTGTAGAAGGCCCGGATCTGTATCTGCCGGCCGTTGAGCACCTCGATGAGGCCCAGCGATCCGTCGCCGAGATGGGGCTCAACCTCGTCCCCGGTCGTGCAGGCCGGTGCCACCAGGAGCACGAGCAGCAGCGGGACCGCCACCAGCCTGGACATCGTACGGGCGTCGACTGGCCGGATTCTCATCACTCTCTTCTCCCCCTTGGCTGCGGCAGAATGGTAGAAGCCGAAGATGGATTGTCCGGGGATTGTGGACCGCTTCCGGGAGGCCTAACCGAGCGAGGCTTCGAACTTCGTGACCGCTTCGTCGATCTCGTCCTCGGTGATGACCAGCGGAGGGGTGAAGCGCACGGTGTCCGCGGTCACGTTGTTGACCAGCAGCCCGTTGGACAGGGCCGCCTGGTTCACCTCGGCTGCCCGGGGAGAGTCGAGCACCGCGCCGAGCATCAGCCCGCGACCGCGGACGGCGGTCACTCCGGGCACCGCCTCCAGGCGGGAGACGAGCTGGCGGCCGCGCTCCCGGCAGTTGGCGAGCAGGTCCCGTCGCTCGATCTCGTCGAGCACGGCCAGGGCGGCTGTGGTGACGACGGGACCACCGCCGAAGGTGGTGCCATGATCCCCGTAGTCGAACACCGCCGCGCGCTCCGTGGAGAGGCACGCTCCGATCGGCAGTCCGTTGGCCAGCGCTTTGGCGAGGGTGGCGATATCAGGCTCGATACCGAGGTCATGCCAGGAGAACCACGACCCGGTACGCCCGATGCCGGCCTGCACGTCGTCGAGGATCAGCAGGACGTCGCGCTCGTCGCAGAGCTCGCGCAGGGCCTGAAGGTACTCCACGTCCAGCGGAAGGACGCCGCCCTCGCCCTGAGTGGTCTCGATCATCACGGCCGCGGTCTGCGGCCCGACCGCCCCGGCCATGGCGTCGATGTCGTTGGCCGGTACCTGGATGAAACCCGGGGGAAGGGGCTGGAAGACTTCCTGCTTCTTGGGTTGACCGGTGGCAGCCAGAGCCGCGAGCGTCCGGCCGTGGAAGGAGTCGAGCAACGAGACTATCTCGTAGCAGTCGGCGCCCCGGGCCTTCTGGCCCCAGCGCCGGGCGAGCTTGATGGCGGTCTCGTTGGCGGTGGCGCCGCAGTTGGCGAAGAACACGCGGTCCAGTCCCGAAAGGGCCTTGAGGCGTTCGGCCAGCTCGACCTGCGGAACCATGTAGTACAGGTTGGAGACGTGGACCAGCCTGGTCATCTGCCGGGAGACCGCAGCGGCGACCGCGGCGTTGGCATGGCCTACCGACGCGACCGCGATGCCGGCCAGGCAGTCCAGGTAGTCGTTGCCTTCCTCGTCGTAGAGGCGGCAACCGTCGCCGCGCACGAAGGTCACCGGGGCACGGCCGTAGGTCTGGATGATCGAGGCGGCCTCGCGCTCGGGGATGGTCGGGGCTTTGTTCACCATTGTTCGTCTCGTGTGATCATCGTTCCGATTCCTTCCGGGGTGAAGACTTCCAAGAGCACGGCGTGCTGGATCCGGCCGTCGAGTATGTGGGCTTGGGGAACGCCCCGCTCCAACGCCTTGATGCAGGATTCCAGCTTGGGGAGCATCCCCGCCGAGACACTACCGCTTCCCAACAGTTGCCGTAGTTCGGCCACGAAGATGGCATCGATCAAGCTGTCCTCGTCATCGAAGTCACGGTACAGCCCCTCTACATCGGTGAGGTAGATGAGCTTCCGGGCCTCCAGCGCCGCGGCCAGCGCGCCGGCCGCGGTGTCGGCGTTGATGTTGTAGTGGGTCCCGTTCGCGCCGCGCGCCAGGGGAGCGACCACCGGTACCACGCCCCGGTCGAGCAGGTCGTCGATCAGTCCGGTGTTCACGCTAACGATCTCGCCCACGAAGCCCAGGTCGGGATCAAGCCGGCGAGCGTCCAGCAGGCCGCTGCCGAGGTCCCGGAACCCGCTGGCGGCGGCGCCATGATCCTCGAGTAGCTGCACGATGCCGGGGTTGATCTCGAAGCCGAGTGTTGCCGTGACGACGCCGAGCGTGGCCTCGTCGGTGACCCGCAGACCGTGCACCCAGCGAGGCTCGATGCCGGCCCGAGCCATGGCGCGCGAGATGTGGGGGCCACCGCCGTGAACCACCACCGGCCGGAGGCCGAGCAGTCCCAGCAGGGCGATGTCTCGGGCGAAGCTCGACCGCAGATCATCATCGACCATCGCCGAACCGCCGTACTTGATCACCACGGTCTTGCCGGCGAATGCCCGGATGTACGGCATGGCCTCGGTGAGAACCCTGGCCTTGGCCATGGCGGAGGCGATGCGCGACCGGTGCGGCGTGGGTGCGGTGTGGCCGGTCGTCACGGCAGCCACCCCACCGCCGTCAGCCCGCCTGCCTCGGGGAGTCCCAACGCGAGGTTGGCGCACTGGACGGCCTGGCCGGCGGCGCCCTTCCCGAGGTTGTCGATCGCAACGGTGATGATCGCCCGTCCGGTGGGACCGTCCTCGGCAGCGTGTATCAGGGCGCGGTTGGAGCCCACCACCCATCGGGTCTGGGGAGGCACGTCGATGACGTCCACGAAGGCCGCCCGGTCGTAAGCCTCCCGGAGGACCGGGTCGATCGCGCCCGCTCCGGTGAGCGTGGCGGAACAGGTGGAGAGGATGCCGCGCTGCATGGGCACCAGGTGGGGGGTGAACTGGACAGGCGAGCGGATACCGGTGGCGGCCTCCAGCCCCATCTCGATCTCGGGACGGTGGCGGTGGGTGGTGACGCCGTAGGCTCGGACGCTCTCGTCCACGGCCCCGTAGTGGAGGTCAGCCCGCATTCCGCGGCCTGCGCCGGTCACGCCCGACATCGAGTCGACCACGATCGGACCCGAGATCAGACCGGCGGACATGAGTGGCGCCAGGCCCAGCAGTGCGGAGGTCGGGTAGCAGCCGGGGACAGCCACCCGGCGGGCTCCGGGGAGGGCGTCGCCGAACAGCTCGGGCAGCCCGTACGGCCAGGCGGGCAGTTCGCCGGGAAGGGGGTGAGGGCTCCCGTAGGCGGCCTCGTACCGTTCTGGTGTGTCCATCCGGTAGTCGCTTCCCAGATCGAACACCGCCACCCCGGCCTCGGCCAGGAGATGGGCGGGTTCCCATGACGAGCCGTGCGGCAGGGCGAGGAAGGCGATATCAACGCGGTGCGGCAGGTCGGAGCGGATCGCCTCCAACCGGCGGTGACCGCCGCCCAGGTGCGGATGGACGTCGCCCAGCTGAGACCCGGCCCGGCTGTGCGCTCCCAGGTAGGCGATCTCCAGATCCGGATGATCGTCAACCAGCCGGACCAGCTCTCCCCCGGCGTACCCGGATGCGCCCATTATCGCGACTTTCAGTGCCATGAATGCATGACTATACACCATTGCTGCATAAGAATACAGCCCGGAGGGGTGGAGGCGATCAGACCCGGTTGACGGCGGCAGGAACCGGCTCGCCCATCAACCCGGCTGCCACCGATTCGGCGACATGCAGACCGGCCTTGTCCTGGGCCTCCGCAGTGGACGCTCCCAGGTGGGGGGTGAGCACCACCTGGGGAAGTTCGACCAGCGGCCCGCCGACCAGGGGCTCGGTTGCGAAGACGTCCAGCGCGGCGCCGGCCACCCGTCCCGAGCGGATCGCCTCCGCCAGAGCCTCTTCGTCGATGATCCCTCCCCGGGAGGCGTTGACGATCCTCACTCCCGGCTTGACCTTGCCGAAGGCGACCGCGTCGAGGAGGTTCTCGGTCTCCGGGGTCCTCGGGAGGTGGAGGGAGATGAAGTCCGACTCCGCCAGCAGCGAGTCGAGGTCCCTGAGTTCCGCGCCTGCCTGCCTGGCCTGGTCGGCGGTGATGTAGGGGTCGTAGGCCAGCACGCTCATCCCGAACGCCAGAGCCCGCCCGGCCACCAAAGTTCCGATCCTGCCCATACCCACCAGGCCCAGCGTCTTGCCGTCGAGCTCCACCCCGCGGAAGGCAGCCCGATCCCACCTCCCGGCCCGGATGGTGGCATCGGCCCGGGCGATGTTACGGGCCTGGGCGAGCATCAGCCCGAACGCATGCTCGGCGGCCGAGACGCTGTTGGCCAGCGGGGCGTTGGCCACCAGGATGCCGCGGCGAGTGGCCTCGTCGAGGTCGATGTTGTCCACACCTACGCCGGCCCGGCCCACCACCCGCAGCCGGGGCGCGGCCTCCATGAGTTCCCGGTCGACCGTGGTGCCGCTGCGGACCACCAGCCCCTCGGCATCGGAGAGCAGGTCCAACAGGCGGGACCTGGGCTCCCCGGCGGCTTCCACCACCTCGCAGGTGTCCCGCAGGTACTCCGCGCAACTCGCTGCCAGCACCTCGGCGATCACCACTACCGGTCGGGTTCCTGCGGGCACTCTCTTCACTCCCTGCTCGCTGCTCGCGATTGTGCCCAACCAGCCCCCGATCCACAACCCGGCTCCGTATGTATGCACGCGCGGAGCGCTCGCATTTCCAGCAGGAGGCGCGGCGCTACCCGTGGGTGGGCGCGGCCATCCGGTGCCGTAGACTGGCCGGTGTGGCACCGGCGCGCGACCTTGAGGATGCTGAGGTACGGATGGCGCGGGTGTCCTTCGCCTCGGCCCGGGACCGCCTGAGGATGGTGCCCTGAATGCCCGCCGCGATCCTGGTAGCTCTGAAGTTCATCTTCGTGGCCCTCGTCTACCTGCTGGTCTGGAGGGTGGCCACGGCGGTGGCCGAGCATGTCGGCGCCAAGCCCTGGAGGGTCCTGGGCGGTCCCGGCACGGGGTTGGCCGTGGTCAGGAGTGATGCCCAGAATGGGCTGGAATTCGATGTCCGTCAACCGATCGTGCTGGGCAGCGGCGGCGAGGCGGACATACACATCGACGACGCGTACGCGTCGGATCTCCATGCCCGGCTTGAACCCGACGGCGAGTCGCTCACCCTGGCGGACCTGGGCAGCACCAGCGGGACCTACGTGAACGGGAAGCGGGTGACTGCGGTCGTGGTCCTGAGCCGGGGTGACTCCATCCAGATCGGCAAGACCGTACTGGAGGTGAGGTGAGGTTCGTCTGGGCCTCCGGAAGCCACACCGGACGCAGGCGTCCCAAGAACGAGGACTCGATCCATCCGGAGCATGACGGTCGGACGTCCGGCTCGCTGCTGGTGGCGGTGGCGGACGGGCTGGGGGGCCATCGCGGCGGAGAAGTGGCCAGCCGCCTGGCAATCAAGGCGGCGGCCGAGACCGCCGGGACGCCCGAGGAGCGGGCGCGGGCGGCCAACGATGCAATCCTGCGCGAGGTCCTCGAACAACCCCGGCTGGTAGGAATGGGCACCACCCTCACGCTCGCGGAACTTCGTCCGGGCGGTGAGGTCACCCTGGCGCATGTCGGGGATAGCCGGGCCTACTGGTGGCATGCCGGACGCTTCAGGCAGGTCACGATCGACCACACCTTCGTTCAGGCGGAGGTCGATGCCGGACGGCTGACCACGGAGCAGGCCCGCCACCATCCCGAGCGGTCTGTCCTCACGAAGGCGCTGGGATTCGGTCATGGTCTGGTGGTGGACGGAGTTCGGCTGAAGGTCTCGGTGGGGGATCGCCTGCTGTTGTGCTCCGACGGCCTTACGTCGATGGTCAGGGACGATCGAATTGCCGAAATCCTGGAGAGTGGGGCGCCGTCGGATGTTGTGTGGGCGCTGATCGAAGCCGCCAACCGGTCGGGAGGGTTGGACAACGTGTCCGTGATCGTGGTGGCGATCGCAGAGGACGAAGCGAGCGGGGATTGAACGGATCACCCTGTCCGGTCCCGATGGTCCCTCGGCCATGGTGCGGGTGTCCGGACCGTCCGATTCGATGAGCAGGCGGGCGGAATTCGTATTCGTCTGCGGGTCAGGTGGCCTGGCCGCCTTCGGAGTCCTGCTCGTCAACCTGGCTCGGGAGGAGGTCCGGGCCATGCCGGCGCTGGCGGCCTTCCTGGTGCTGGCCGTGGCGTTCGGGCTGCTCATCGTGGCGTTGCGAGCGTGGGCGCCGGACGCCACCCCCCTCCTGATTCCCACCGCTTCCATACTCGCAGCGGTGGGGTTAGTCACCATCTATCGCCTGGACGAGGATCTGGCGAGCCTCCATAGCTGGTGGCTGTTGCTGAGCGCCACCATGTCCGCCCTATGGCTGTACGCGGTCTCCGAGAAGGGTCTCGGTCATCGGGGCGGCGGTTGGTGGCCTCTCGTGACCCTCGCGGCCGGACTGGTGGCGATCCCGTCTCTGGGTTCGGGGAGTGACCTTATCTGGGTGGCCTGGGAGTCGGGTCCGGCGGTGGTCCTCAACCCGGGCGAGATCGTCAAGTTGGTGACTGTGGCCCTGTTCGCCACCCTCCTTTCCGAACGGCAGGCTTTCTTCTCCGCCGGCGGCCGGTATACCGCCTCGCTTCACCCGGCCCGGGTCACGACGGTCTGGCCATCGCTCGTCCTGCTGGGGCTCGTCCTGATCGGTGTTGCCATTCGGGACTCCGGAACGTCCATGATCGTGCTGGGGATGTTCTGCGTGATGGCCTACATGGCGACCGACCGGGCTGCCTACCTGGTCGGTGGTCTTGGTGCGGGGCTCCTCTGGCTGGTTGCGGGCCCCTGGTTATCGGGGGGTCTCCAGACCCGGATAACGGTGTGGACGGATCCATGGAACCAACCGGAGGGCCCCGGCAACCGGCTCGCCGAGGGCCTGTACGGACTAGGGGCGGGGAGCCTTTCGGGGACCGGCCCCGGTCTTGGCGATCCCGGTCTGATCCCGGAGTCGACCACCGGCCTGGTGTTCGCAGCCGTAGGCGAGGAGTTGGGCCTCGCCGGGACCGTGGTGGTGCTGGCCGCTTACGCCCTGATGGTGGTGATCGGCTTCGGTATCGCCTTGCGGGCCAGACAGGTGTTCCACAAACTCCTCGCAGGCGGGATATCGCTCCTCCTCGGTGGCCAGACGGCGGTGTCCGTGGCCGGAGTGGTCGGGCTCCTGCCCGGCACCGCCATGCCGATTCCCTTCCTGTCGTACGGGCTGTCGTTGACGATGGCCGGTTTCGTCATCCTCGCCGTTCTGGCCCGCGTGAGTCATGAGGAGCGGGTATGAACGGGCCGATCCGCCGCGTAGTCCTGGTCCTCGGCATGATTTTCCTGGTACTCGTGGTAGACCTCACCTACTGGCAGGCCATCGCGGCCGACCGGCTTCGCCAGAATCCCCGGAACCCGCGGGTGGAGTTGACCAGATCGGGCCAGGAACGCGGCGAGATCCTCTCCGCGGACGCGGTGGTGCTGGCCAGGTCGGTGCCCGATCCTCTCGATTCCGGCGCGTTCCGGCGCGAGTACCTTTACGGGTCGGTCTATGCCCATGTGGTCGGCTTCTCGTCGGCGCTGTTCGGCGACCGCGGCGTGGAAGCCGCTCATGCCTCGCTTCTCCGGTCGCGCCGCGACCTGACCACCTCGGGGATCCTCAACGCGCTGCTCGGTGAGGACCTGCGTCCGCGTTCGATCCAGCTGACGCTGAACCACGAGCTTCAGGCAACCGCCGCCCGAGCTCTGAGCGATCGGCGGGGCTCGGTGGTCGCCCTCGATCCTGCCACCGGTCAGGTACTGGCGATGGCCAACTCACCGACCTTCAATCCCAATGCCCTGGTCGGGACGAATGCCGCGGTCGTGTGGGACGCGCTGACGGAGAGTCCTGACGGCCCCCTCGTCAATCGCGCCGTCGGGGGGTCGTTGCCGGAACTGCTGACCGCCGAGGGAACGATCACGCTCGACGAGATGGACCCGCGCTCCGCTCTCGGCATTGCCACGCGGGTGGCGGCCGCCGGGCAGGACGGGCTGATGATGCGCCCGTACGTAACCGCTCGCGTGTTCGACGCCGACTCCGATCAGGTCTCGCAAACGGACCCGGAACCCATGACCGACACCTTTGGCCACGAGGCCGCCCTGTCACTATATGGAGAGAGCCGGCCACTGGTGGTCCGCGGCGCGCGGGACCGCCCGGGGGAGCCCGCCGGCAACTCGGGAGTTGCCGAGCTCGACGCGGGGGAGCCGGCTGCGTGGTTCTTCGGGGTCTGGCCCGCCGCCCGCCCCACCATCGTGGTGGCGGTAGTCGTCTATCCCGGCGGTCCCGGCGAGATCGGGCCGGGCAGAGCCGCGGCGGCTTCCATCGGCCGAGCGGTGCTGGCGGCCTGGATCCATATCATCACCAGCTCAGACGAATAGCCCCAGGTGGTCGGTGGTCAGTGGATGGTGTAACCCTGGAATGAGACGTGCAACCCAACGGGATTGAGGTACTGACAGGACTTGATTACCCCCCGGCCTCTCACTGGCAACTGGCAACCGGCCACTGGCCGCTTCTCAGGACAGACCGCCGAGTCGACAAACAAACGCTAAGGGCCTCGCCCGTGGCAAACTACCTGGCATGAAAGTGGTCGGCCACCATCCGGGCCCCTTGGTGCGGGGTTAACGGTACGTTTCTGAATGGTTGCACCGAACTCCCTGGGTCGTTACGAGTTGACCGCGCAGATCGCGCGCGGCGGCATGTCGGATGTGTTCGAGGCTCGGGATCGTCTCCTCGACCGCAGGGTGGCCGTCAAGATATTGCACGACCGCTACGCCGAGACGGATACCTTCGTAGCCCGCTTCCGTAAGGAGGCCAGGGCGGTCGCCAACCTGAGCCATCCCAACATCGTGTCGGTCTACGACTGGGGCGAGGAAGACGGCACCTATTTCATGGTCATGGAGCTTGTTACGGGGCGGTCCCTCCGCGACATCATCCAGGCCGAGGGCAGGCTCCTGCCGCGCCGGGCAACCGAGATAGCAGCCGAAATCGCCAAGGCGCTCGACGCCGCTCACCGGAGCGATGTCATCCACCGCGACATCAAGCCCGGCAACGTCCTGCTGACGACGGACGGCAGCGTGAAGGTAACCGACTTCGGCGTGGCTCGGGCCCGTAGCGCCTCCGAAGGCCTGACCAAGGCGGGATCGGTAATAGGCACCGCCACATACTTCAGTCCCGAACAGGCCAGTGGCGACCCTGCCGACGAGCGGTCGGACATCTACAGCCTTGGGGTGGTGCTCTACGAGATGCTGGTGGGCCGTCCCCCCTTCAGGGGGGAGAGTGCGGTGTCGGTGGCGTACCAGCACGTCACCGCTGAGGTGATCCCACCGAGCAGGCTGAATACCGACGTGTCGCTGGAGCTCGAGAACGTGGTGATGCGCGCTCTCGAGAAGGACCCTGATCGACGCTACGAGACGGCCGCCGACATCCACCATGACCTGCTGGTTCTGCTCCAGGGCCGCCCTTCGCCGGTCAGCCAGGCCTCCGTGCCGTCTCCCGGCCGCGCCGGCCCCGCCCAGGACCTGCCGCCTCGCCCGCCTCGCGCCGACGATGCCTACCGCCGTATGCAGGGGCGGCCGCGCCAGCCGTCGCAGCTTCCCTTCATCCTCACAGCCGTCCTCCTTGCCGCCGGCGTGGTACTGGGGGCATACCTCCTGCTCAACAGCCTTTCGAACGATCCTCCGCCTCCCACCACCCAGCCGGTGGTGACCATTGCGGTTCCGGACGTGACAGGCCAATCCGAGGATGAGGCGCTCATCGTGCTCCAGGAGGCGGGATTCCTGGTCACGCCGACCAGGGAGCCGAGCGAGGCGCCGGAGAACTCGGTGATCCGGACAGAGCCGGCGGCGGGAACGGTGGCCGAGGAGGAATCACCCGTCAACATGGTCGTCTCCGACGGACCTGCCCAACTGCACATTCCCACCGTGGTCGGCTCGACCAGAGAGCGCGCCATCGGGCAACTCGAGGGTCAAGGGTTTACCTACACGGTGCGCACCGCCCGTCACGACACGATCGGGGTGGGTCTGGTGATCAGCCAGAATCCGGAGGGTGAAGCCCGGGCACCGGTCGGGACGGTCGTCGAACTGGTGATCTCGGCCGGTCCGGAGCCCATCGAAATGCCCCGGGTGATCGGACTGAGCCGCGATCGGGCGGAGGGGATGCTCGAGGGGCTCGGTCTGGAGGTGTCCACCACTCTGGCCCGCAACAACGAGGTGCCGGCCGGGGTGGTTGCCGGCCAGGACCCCACTCCGGGAGCGGACGTGAACCCCGGATGGAGTGTCCAACTGGTGGTCTCCGAGGGTCCCCGGATATTCGTGCTCGAGGAACTGGCCGGCCAAGCGGTAGCTGACGCGATCGTCCTGCTCGGGGAGGCGGGGATGCAGGTACAGGTCATCCAGGAGCCCAGCCCGAGCCATGAGGTGGGTGTGGTGATCCGGACCGACCCGCCGGGAGGAACGGAACTGCCGGTGGGCGAGATGATCACCCTGTACGAGTCCACGGGACCGGATCTGGTGGAGGTTCCCGACCTCACCGGCGCCACCCCCGAGGAGGCGGAGGCGATACTGGCCGGATTGGGCCTCGTCCTGGAGGTTGCCAACTCGAGGGCCACGGTTGACACCCCCGAGTTGGGGGGGAGGATCGCCCGCCAGGCTCCGGGCCCGGGCGAGGAGTTCGAGCGCGGCGACACCGTGCTGGTGGTGCTCGGTGACTACTCCGCGCCGGTGGTGGACGCGGGGAGTGAAAGTCCGGAATCGGACGAGGAATAGGGGAGGCCGATGGCATCAGGCGAGGCACCGGTTCGGGAGGCGATGGAAACCAGCGGGCCGGCTGTGACGGTCCGGAACGCGGTGTTCCGCTACGGCACCAAGACGGTTGTGAAGCAATCGAGCGTGGATATTCCGGCCGGATCGATCACTGCGTTGATCGGGCCCAACGGCGCAGGCAAGTCGACCCTGCTCAACGCCATTGCCGGCTTGGTCCAACCGGTGTCGGGCAGCGTCACGGTGGGATCCAGGAACGGCCGGACCTACCGCACCTCCTACGTCCTCCAGGAGACCAAGGTCAATCCGTCCTTACCCGTCACCGTCCGCGAGGTGGTAAGCATGGGCCGCTATGCAGGCCGACGGCCGCTGCGCCTTTTCAACAGGGAGGATCGCAGGATGGTCGACGAGGCGATGGAGAGGACCAACATCACCCACCTTGCCATGCGGCACCTCTCCCGACTCTCGGGCGGGGAACGCCACCGGGTCCTGCTGGCCCAAGGGCTGGCGCAGGACCATGACATCCTGTTGCTGGACGAACCGGCCACCGGCCTCGATGTGGTCTCCATCCAAGCGGTTCGGGACACCATCCGCTCCGAGAACGCTCACGGATGCACAGTCATCGTCACCACCCATGACCTGGCCGAGGCATGGGATGCCCACTACGTGGTCCTCTTGGCGGGGCGCGTGGTCACCGCCGGTCCACCCGGCGAGGTTCTGACGGCATCGCAGCTGACGGCCGCCTACGGCATGGGGCTGATGAACGTGGACGGCACCCATCTGTTCCTCGACGATCCACATCACGACGAGACGGATCGGCACCACGCCCACGAACGATCCATCCATCTGGAATCGGATCCGATCGACCTCCACCACGACGAACACAATCACTGAGAGCGTCCCAGCCCGGTAGTCGGGACGGCCTCAGGCCCGGTCGTTCAGAAAGTTGTCGAGGAGGGCCATCCCCTCGTCGGTGAGCACGCTCTCGGGGTGGAACTGCACGCCGTGGACGGGAAGCTCCCGGTGCCTGACCCCCTGGATGACGTCGTCCTCGCTCCAGGCGCACGGCTCGAGTACGTCGGGCAATGCGCTGGCCGCCAGCGAGTGGTACCGCGTGGCGACGAAGGGATTGGTCAGACCGGAGAAGACGCCTTTGCCGTCGTGACGGACCGAGGATGTCTTGCCGTGCATGATCCGGGGGGCGAGGTCGATGGCGCCGCCGAACGTGGTGACGATGGCCTCATGGCCGAGGCATACGCCCAGGATGGGCACATGCCCGGCGAAGTACTCGATGTACGACTCGGTGTAGCCGGCGTTCTCGGGCCGTCCGGGTCCCGGTGAGATGACCAGCCGTTCCGGTTCGAACCGGGCGGCGGCGGGTGCATCCATCTCGTCATTGCGGATCACGGTCGGTTCGGCGCCGAGTTCACCCAGGTACTGGACCAGATTGAAGGTGAAGCTGTCGTAATTGTCCAGTACCAGCACCCGCATAGCCCGCCAAGCCTACCGAAACCGGTCGCAAGGAACTCCCGCCGCGAAACCCGGCGCGTGCGGCCTGGAACGGGCAGGTGGTAGCCTGGTCCGCATGCCGGAATCCAAGGGGCGTCGTAAATCCAAGAGGGTGAGTCGTCCGACTCCGCCCAAGAGCGCGAGCCGGGGGAAGAAGGCCAAGGAGTCATCGAAGCTCTATGTGGCCGTGATGTTCGGCCTTATGGCTCTCGGGGTTCTGCTTGTGGTGACCCGCTACGTGCTCGACACGCCTTCGTGGTTGTTGCTGGTCGGGCTTGCCTCGATGGGCGGCGGCTTCCTCATGACAACCAACTATCACTGAAGCCCGGGTCGCTCCGATCTTCCCCGCTTTCCTCGCCGCGCCGCGCCATCCCGCTGGCGCATGGGGCTAGTTACAGACTTGTAGTTCTCCACCGAGTTATCCACGCCTGTGGATAACTGCCGAGCCCGGTGTCGCTCTCGACCACGGTAATCACAGGGATTAACCAGGCGGTAGACCCCGGGCAAGGCCTGATCGACCTCCGATTCCGCGGGTCAGGTGACCGGGACCTCGTCCATCTCCTCGCGGCAATGACGGGGCGGGTTCGATGCGGTGGTATTGGTGGCCGTCATCGTCACCTCGGTACCGCAGAGGCTGCACCGGAAGCGCCGGAGGGTCTCGACGACATCATCGGGATCGACAGCCGGTGGGGGGTTGGCCACTGCCCTGATCACGGCCATCGAAGCGGTCCAGATGGCGGTGCCGATCGCCACGGCGATGATTATGTTGAGCAGCGTCATACGGCGGGCCGGTCCACCTCGTCTCTTCCGGCGCTGCCTACGCGGCCCGCTCGAGGATCATGGCGTTGGCCATGCCGCCGCCCTCGCACATGGTCTGGAGTCCGTAGCGAGCCCGCCGGCGCTCCATCTCGTGCACCAGGGTGGCGGTGAGCTTGGCGCCGGTACCGCCCAGGGGATGCCCCGTGGCGATCGCTCCGCCGTTCACGTTGGTCCGTTCCCAGAGGGCATCAGGATCGGACCCGCCGTTCTCGGCCAGCCAGATCCCGACCACGGAGGCAAATGCTTCGTTCACCTCGAACAGGTCGATGTCGTCGATGCTCAGTCCGGCCCTTTCCAGAGCCCGAGCGGTA
The DNA here is from genome assembly GCF_965221825.1 of Candidatus Spongiisocius sp. Classification (GTDB taxonomy): domain Bacteria; phylum Actinomycetota; class Acidimicrobiia; order Spongiisociales; family Spongiisociaceae; genus Spongiisocius. Next base: position 1,523,764 of record NZ_OZ244917.1, on the reverse strand, counting down.
GCAGGGACCGGCCCGGTGAGCATGCTGACCGGATCCACGCCGGCCAGGGCGAATTGCAGGAAGTAGGCCTTGGGCTCCAGCCCCAGTTCGTCGGCCTTCTGTTCCGACATGATCAGCACGGCAGCCGCGCCGTCCGAGATCTGGGAGGAGTTGCCGGCGGTGACCACACCGTCCGCCTTGAAGACCGGCGGAAGCCCCGCCAGTATCTCCGGCGTGGTGCCGGGACGGATGCCCTCATCGGTGGTGATCGTATCCGCGGCGCCGTTCATCCGCGCCTCGACCGGGACTATCTCGGCAGCGAACCGGCCCTCGTCGGTGGCCCGGGCGGCCCGCATGTGGGAGTGGTGAGCGATCCGGTCGAGGTGCTCTCGCGACAGACCCCACTTCTCGGCGATTAGCTCCGCCGAGATCCCCTGGGGCACGAGGCTGTTGGCATAGCGTTCCACCATGCGGGGTCCGAACGGCCGCCCCGGTCCCTGCTGGGCGGTGATGCCCATAGGCACCCGGCTCATCGACTCCACGCCGGCCGCGATCGCCACGTCGTAGGCGCCGGCCATCACTCCTTGGGCGGCGAAGTGGGAGGCCTGCTGCGCCGAGCCGCACTGGCGATCGATGGTCGTGCCCACCACATCCTCGGGGAAGCCTGCCGCCAGCGCCGCGTTCCGACCCACGTTGAAGCTCTGCTCACCGGTCTGCGTCACGCAACCCATGATCACGTCATCGACGAGGGCCGGGTCGAGTTGGTTGCGCTCCACCAGGGCTTGCAAGGGGATGGCGGCCAGATCGACTGCGTGGTAGCCCTGCAGCCGGCCGTTCCGCTTACCCGTGGGTGTTCTGACTGCGTCTACGACAACTGCCCGTTGCATGGCCTGTGCCTCTCTCGTATGGCGGATGATCGGTGGAGGTGATCGGATTCGAACCGACGACCTCCTGGTTGCAAACCAGGTGCTCTGCCGACTGAGCTACACCCCCCGGGCCTCCTGCAGTTTACTTTGGCAACCGCCGGGACAAGGCAGGCCGCTGTGGTCTGTCTGTGGAATGGCGGTGTGGTGTGGCGTCGGCAGCGGTGTTTCTCGCAAGGCCCGCTGACGAGGGCGTACCCGTAGCGGTACGTTGAGGAAGCGGAACGCAGCGACGGGACACCGATGACCGCCAGACCACGCCTGGTTGTTTCGCAGACAGACCACTTTCGCGTCTGTCTGTGGAATGGCGGGGTGGTTTGGAGTCGGCAGTGACGTGTGTCGCGGCAACGAAGGTAGGAAGGCCACACTCGTGATGGGTGGACCGGCTGGCGTGTTCCTGAACCGTCCCTGCTTCGGCAAACGGCCGGGGTTACAGCTTTCTCGAACCGGAGCGAGCCTACGTCCGGCAGGCGCGGGCAGCGCCACTAACCCAGGATGATCAACGCCAGGGCCACTGTTGCTACCGCGAATCCGACCTGCTGGATGCGGGTCGTGCGCTCTCCGGAGAAGATGACCTGGAACAGGACCGTGACACCGAAGGACATCTGGAAGAACAGACCGGCAACGGCCAGGTTGACCTGGGCGGCCAGCGTGAAGGCCCCGAGCCCGATCCCGCCCAACATGCCGACCATGACCGTTCGCGGGATGGCTCCCCGGTGGGGCCGCACCTCCTCCCTCCGGATCAGTATCAGTGCCAGGACGAATGCCACCGCGACCACCCTCCCCGGCACCACCGGCCAGATACCGGCGTCATCGCCGGTCAGGCCCAGCAATGTGGAGGTGACGCCGAACATGAAGCCGGACAGCAGGCCGTGCCTGATAGCGATGAGGTCCCGTCCCGCTCCGGTGTCCTTCGCTCCGATCAGCCAGACGCCGATCAGCCCCACCACCAGTCCCGAGCCCACCACCATCGAAGGAAGGCCCGACACGATGGCGTCGACCCCGATCGGGACGACCGCTCCCGTGACCGCGGCCACCGGCGCCACTATCCCGGTGCCCCGGGTGGTGTAGCCGCGGTAGAGCTGGATGAGGCCGATTCCGGAGGACACCCCTGAGCAGCTGCCGAGCACCATGTCGAAGGCGGTGGGGCTTCCGCCGCGCCAGATCGCCAGGATCAGGGTCGACAGCAGGGTGAACACGTAGATGGAGAGCACGGCGGCCAGGAGGCGACCGCGACGGCTCACGTTGGTTCCGATGTGATCGGCCAGCCCGATGGACAGCGGGGAGAGGAGGCCGATGAGGATGGTCATCGGAGGTAGCCGCGGCCTGCTACTGGAAGGCCTGTAATCCGGTGAGGGATTGGCCGAGGATCAGGGTATGGATCTCGTTGGTGCCCTCGTAGGTGATCACCGATTCAAGATTGTTCATGTGGCGCATGACCGGATAGTCGAGGGTGATGCCGTTCGCTCCCAGCACGGAGCGGGCGGTCCGGGCGACATCCAGCGCCATGCGGACGTTGTCGAACTTGCCCAGCGACACGTGCTCGGGGCCGGCTTGGCCCTGATCCTTCATGCGGCCGATGTGCAGAGAGAGCAGCAGTCCCCGGTTGACGGAGACCATCATCTCCACCAGCTTGCGCTGGATCAGTTGGAAGCCGCCGATCGGCCGGCCGAACTGCCGGCGGGTGGTGGCATAGTCGAGGGCCGCCTCGTAGCAGGAACGGGCGGCGCCCATCACCCCCCAGATGATGCCGTACCGGGCTTCGGTCAGGCAGGACAGCGGGCCTCGCAGCGAGGACACGCCGGGCAGTGCCGCTTCCCGGGGGAGTCGCACATCATCGAGGGTCAGCTCGGAGGTATGGGAGGCCCTGAGGGAGAGCTTGCGCGGGATGTCGCGAGCTGCGAATCCCGAAGTATCGGTGGGGACGATGAACCCCCGCACCCCATCGCCTGACCGCGCCCAGATGACGGCCACGTCCGCCACCGACCCGTTCGAGATCCAGGTCTTGGTGCCGTTGACGATCCAGTCCGGACCGTCGCGGCGGGCGGTGGTGCGCATCGAGCCGGGGTCGGAGCCGGAATCGGGTTCGGTGAGGCCGAAACAACCCAGCACCTCGCCCGTAGCCATCCGCGGCAACCACTCTTGGCGCTGCTCCTCGGACCCGTATTCACGGATGGGGAACATGGCCAGGGAACCCTGGACCGACACCATGCTGCGGAGTCCCGAGTCGCCCGCCTCCAGCTCGAGGCAGGTCAGGCCGTATTCCACCGCGGAGGCGCCCGGGCACCCGTAGCCGTCCAGGTGCATGCCGAGCAGGCCCAGCCCGCCCAGCTCGATCGCCAACTCCCTGGGCAGGATCCCCTCTTCGAACCAGTCGCCGATCGACGGGAGCACCCGGTCGCCCACCCACCGGCGAACCGTGTCTTTGAGAAGGCGTTCCTCAGGATCGAGGAGACGGTCGAAGCCGATGAAGTCCTTAGGGTCCGGCGGGGTCGGCCGGGTGGTCGATGACATGATGGTGCTCGAGATTCCTGAGGCGGCTACTACTCCCATTGTGGCAGGCGAACCCCAGGTGGTCGGCGGCTCACCTCCATGCTCCACCGTCCCCGGGCCGGGCCGGATCTCGCATCCCGAGCGTGGGCATCCGCGCGGGCGAGCGTGTACCGTTGCCTTCCATCAGTACCCGCGATCGGAGCCTAGGTTGGCTAGGCGGAGGAGTAGTCGATGACCGTACCGACCAAGATACTGCTCGACGAGTCGGATATTCCGACCCATTGGTACAACATCATCCCCGATCTGCCGGCGCCGCCCCCTCCGGTGCTCCACCCCGGAACCATGGAACCGGTGGGCCCCGGTGACCTGGCGCCGCTGTTTCCGATGGACCTCATCCTCCAGGAGGTCTCGCAGGACAGCTACATAGAGATTCCCGAGGCGGTCCGGGACATCTACCGCCTGTGGCGGCCCACCCCGCTGTACCGGGCCCACCGCTTGGAGAGAGAAATCGATACGCCGGCCCGCATCTACTACAAGTACGAGGGGGGCAGTCCGGCCGGATCCCACAAGCCGAACACGGCGGTCGCCCAGGCCTACTACAACGCACAGGCAGGTGTCAGGAAGCTGACCACAGAGACGGGCGCCGGTCAATGGGGGAGCGCGCTCGCCCTGGCATGCAAGATGTTCGGCCTCGAGTGCGAGGTGTGGCAGGTAGCAGCCTCGTTCGACCAGAAGCCCTACCGGGGCTCCATGATGCGCACCTGGGGCGCCACGATCCACTCCAGTCCCTCCGAGGTGACCAATGCCGGCCAGGCCATCCGCGCCAAGGATCCCGACAGCACCGGCAGTCTCGGTGTCGCCATTTCCGAGGCGGTCGAGGTGGCGGCCACCAACGAGGACGTGAACTACTCGCTCGGCTCGGTGCTGAACCACGTGCTCCTGCACCAGACGGTTATCGGCCAGGAGGCCGCGGCCCAGCTCGCCAAGGTGGACGAGACGCCGGATGTGATCATCGGCTGCACTGGCGGCGGTTCTAACTTCTCAGGCCTGTCGTACCCGTTCCTGCGGGAAAAGCTGGCCGGAAACATCAATCCCACGATCAGGGCGGTCGAGCCGGCGGCGTGCCCCACGATCACGAGGGGTGAGTATCGCTACGACTTCGGGGACACGATCGGCATGACGCCGCTCATCAAGATGCACACCCTGGGCCACGGCTTCGTGCCGGATCCGATCCACGCGGGCGGGCTGCGGTATCACGGAATGTCACCGCTGGTCTCCCACATCGTCGAACTCGGCCTCATGGAGGCGGTGGCGATCGGCCAGGTGGAATGCTTCGAAGCAGCCCTGCAGTTCGCCAGGACGGAGGGGATCATCCCCGCCCCCGAGCCGACCCACGCCATCGCGGGGGCGCTCCGGGAGGCCGCCGAGTGCCGGGAGTCCGGTGAGGAGAAGGTCATCCTCATCGCACTGTGCGGCCACGGCCACTTCGACATGGCCGCCTACGACACGTTCCTGTCGGGCGAGCTGCACGACTACGAGTACCCGTCCGAGGCCATCGCGGCGGCGCTGGCCGAGGTGCCGGTGGTCGCCTGACGGAGTTGTCCGGTCCGGCCGTCCGGGACTCCTCCCAGCGGCCGGACCGCGGCGCCCGATCAGCCGAACAAGGCGCGCTGGGGGTTGGGTTGCTTCCGGGACTTCGCATCGCGGGGTGGCCGGCGTTCCCCGCCGGGAGCGCCGTGGGCCGTTTTCGCTCGGCCGATCATGCCTCCGAGACGCCGGCGCATGGCCGGGGGAGCGTAGGACTTGGTGCCGTAGGTGTGCCGGTAGAACCGTGACAGGTGGGGGTAGTCCCGCTCTATCCACCCCATTACGTGGTCCTTGAGCGGTTCCCGCACATGCAGGTATCCGCCCATGATGAACCGGGCCCCGGCCTCGGTGGCTCCCTTGACCAGTTCCTCCACCTGCTTGGGATGATCGGTTATGCCGGGAAGGATGGGCATCATAAGCACTCCGGAGGAGATGCCGGCCTCGTTGAGCCTCCGTACCGCGTCGAGACGCTTGCGGGGATGGGCCGTTCCCGGCTCCGAGCGCGACCAGGCGTCGGCGTCGAGGGTTCCGATCGAGAAGTTGACGCTGATCTCGGCGGTCCGAGCGGCCCGGGTCAGGACGTCCAGGTCCCGGAGCACCAGCGGTGACTTGGTGAGGATCGAAAACGGGTTGCCCCGCTCGGCGAGTATCTCGACGATCTGGCGGGTCAGCTTGTACTTGCCCTCCGCCGCCTGGTAGGGGTCGGTGTTGGTCCCCATGGCGATCGGATGGCCCGCCCAGCGCTGCGGGGCGGTCTCGTGGCGCAGGATCTCGGGAGCGTTGACCTTGACGACGATCTTGGTGTCGAAGTCGCGCCCGATGCCGAGGCCCAAATAGTCATGGGTGGGCCGGGCGAAGCAGTAGGTGCATGCGTGGCTGCAGCCGCGGTAGGCGTTGATGGTGTACTCGAAGGGCAGCGCGGACGAACGCGGCACCCGGTTGATGATGGTGCGGGACTCCACATGGAGGAACTCGAGGCCCCGGTAGGCGCCCCGGCCGATCCGGCGCTCGACCACCGTGTCGAACAACGCCCTCTCGTTACCGGGCGCATCGGTCGTGATCCAGCGAAGTTCTGCCATGGCCCAAGGCAGTATAGACGAACATATGTTCGCTAGCCCTGATTCAGTCGGGTTCCCGACAACCGACAGCCCACCTCTGCCTTCGGCTAGACGGCTGGTCGAATCAACGCGGTTGGGGTGGGAGGCTGCTCGCCGACGGCTTGCGTATCCCTGGCCGCCTCGTTAACAAGCCGACGGATTCCGGCCATTGCCTCGTCGATTGTCGGCGCGAGCCAGCTAAGTGACGGGAACTCACTGCATAGACCGACGTGCTCCCCGTCGTCCGGAGACCATATGACCCGGTATGTGTAGTGGTCAGTAGCCATGCTCCTGCAACTTTCTGATTGCCTTGAGGACCTCATAGTAAGTACCTTCAACGATGCTTGAGGTCAAGGGGCTTTGTCGGAGGGTTCCAGCAAGCTACCGGTCTCCGGGCGGCTCGGCGGCTACGGAGGCCCGGAGCGGGTGACTGCGCTTCCGTACGTTCAGGGTAACGTCTGGACCTGCCACCAACACCGGAGCGGATGACCGATGCCTGAGCGGGGGAGCCCACCGACCGTTACCTACGCCTTGGGTGACCTGTCGGGTCGGGTGGAAGATCGCCTGAGGGTGTGGGCCACCGGGGAGTACGCCCGCCGGATGTGGGACAGGGACCACACCCTGTGGTCGACGGAGCCGATTCCCGAGCTCGCCAACCGGCTGGGGTGGCTCCGGTTGCCGTACGCCACCGATCAGGTGCCCGACATCAAGGCCTTCGCCGAGGACGCACGCGCCGATACCGACCGGGTGGTGCTGCTCGGAATGGGCGGGTCGAGCCTGGCGCCGGAGGTATACGCCAACACGTTCGGGAGCGCCTCCGGCCATCCCTGGCTGACAGTTCTGGACAGCACCCATCCCGGGGCTGTGAAGGCGGTGTCCGGCAGCATCGATCCGGCCCGTACCCTGTTCCTGGTGGCCTCCAAGTCAGGCGGCACCATCGAGACGCTTTCCCTGTTCCGACACTTCTGGGGGATGGCATCGAGGGTTCACGATCACCCGGGCGACCGGTTTGTGGCCCTGACCGATCCGGGCTCGGGCCTGGAGGCGCTGGCCGGCGAGCGGCGATTCCGGCGGGTCTTCGCCACGCCGCCCGAGGTGGGCGGGCGCTATTCGGCGCTCACGCCGTTCGGTCTGGTCCCGGCCGCCCTGATCGGCATCGACATCGAGAGCCTCCTGGCGAAGGCGGCCGTCATGGCCGACGAGTGCGGGCCGGACCTCCCGGTAGCCACCAATCCGGGACTCAAGCTGGGAGCAGTCATGGGGGAATCGGCGCTGGCCGGCCGGGACAAGCTCACGTACATCTGCTCACCGGCGGTGACGGGCTTCGGCGCCTGGATCGAGCAGCTGGTGGCGGAGAGTACGGGCAAGAACGGCACCGGGATCGTTCCGGTGGCCGGTGAGCCTCTTGGCGATCCGGAGAGCTACGGGCAGGATCGCTTGTTCGTTTTCATGTCCCTCGAGGGGGATCAGCCGTCGGAGTGGGCGACGGTCCAGGCCGGGCTGCGGCGGCGCGGCCATCCGGTGGTCACGGTGACCCTCCGCCACCTTGACGAGTTGGGCGCGGAGATGTTCCGGGGTGAGATGGCGGTCGCGTCCGCCGGGTCGATTCTCGGGATCAACCCCTTCGACCAGCCCGATGTCCAGGTGGCCAAGGACCTGGCCAGGCAAGCCATGTCGCCCGAGGGCTTGGAGGGCGGCGTCGCGGAGGTGTCCAGCGATTCTCCCCGGCTCGCCGGCGGGCTGCGAGCCTGGGGGGCGATGATCGAGCCGGGCGACTACATCGGGATCCACGCCTACCTTCCGATGGGGGGCCCGGCCACGCCCGTTCTCGAGTCTCTCGTACCGCATCTCCGGGATCGGTATCGCGTGCCGGTCACGCTCGGCTACGGGCCGCGGTTCCTCCACTCCACCGGCCAGCTCCACAAGGGCGGCGCCAACAACGGGGTGTTCCTCCAACTGGTGGACTCGCCGAGCCTTGACATAGAGGTTCCCGAGGCGGGTTTCAGCTTCGGGGAATTGATCGAGGGCCAGGCGGCCGGCGACTACCAGGCGCTGTCCGGCCGGGACCGCCGGGTGCTGCGGGTCCGGCTGACCGGTGACCGGCGCGCCGCGGTCGAGACGGTGGCCGGCCTCCTCGGCGCCACGGAGCGTGGGCAGTAGTGGAATCACTGCCCACGATCGGGTCCCGGGCAGTCGACCGGCACCTGCTGGTGGTGTTCGGCGCCACCGGAGACCTGTATCGCCAGAAGCTGGCGCCGGCCCTCTATCACCTGGTCCGCCAGTACGGGCTGATCGATCGATGCCGCATCCTGGGCGTCTCCCGCTCGGCCCTCGGCGACCAGGAGTTCCGGGCCCGGTCCCTGGACGCCATCGAGCAGGCCACTCCCGGCCAGATGCTGCTGGACACCACGGGCGCCGGCCCGGCCGAGTGGTGTGACACGGTCATGCATTACCACCAGCTCGGTTCGGACGGATACGACGGGTTGAGGCGCCGCATCGAGACCCTCGAGCGCGACCACGGGTTGTCGGGCAACCGCATCTTCTACCTGGCCCTTCCCCCGGGGGCATTCGGCGCGACGGTCAGGGGCCTGGGCACAGCGGGCCTGGCCGCCGGCAAGGGCTGGACCCGTCTGGTGGTCGAGAAGCCTTTCGGTGTCGATCTGGAGTCCGCGGTGGCGCTGAACTCCGTCCTCCACGAGACCTTCGACGAGAGCCGGATCTACCGGATCGACCACTACCTCGGAAAGGCCACGGTCCAGAACCTGCTGGTGTTCCGGTTCGCCAACCCGCTGTTCGAGTCGGTCTGGAATCGTGATCGGATCTCCAACGTCCAGATAACCGTGGCCGAGGACCTCGGCATCGGATCCCGGGCGGGCTACTACGACCGGGCCGGGGCGCTCCGCGACATGGTCCAGAACCATCTGACCCAGGTCCTGAGCCTCGTGGCGATGGAGCCGCCGGTGTCGTTCGACGCCGAGGCGATCCGCGACGAGAAGGTGAAGGTGCTGCAGTCGATCCGGACGCTTACGCCCCACGACGTGGTGCTGGGCCAGTACTCGGCCGGCCGGATCGGCGGGCGCGAGGTTCGTGGCTACGGGGCGGAGCCGGGCGTGGCCGATGGCTCGGGAACCGCCAGCTACGCGGCTCTGCGGGTCTTCATCGACAGCTGGCGCTGGCAGGGGGTGCCCTTCTACCTGCGGACCGGTAAGCGACTGGCCACCCGCCTCACCCAGGTGGCGGTCACGTTCCGAGAGCCGCCGGTGCCGCTCTTCAAGTCTTTCGACCGGAGCCTGCACCAGGGAAACGTCCTCTTCGTCCGTCTCCAGCCGCACGAGGGATTCGAGTTGCTGTTCGACGTCCAGGTACCGAGCGACCCTCCCGAGTTGGCCACCAAGCCGCTGTCGTTCGCGTACGAAGAGGCCTTCGGCGACCTACCCGACGCCTACGAGACGTTGCTGTATGACGTCATGTGTGGAGACCGAACCTTGTTCGTCCGGTCCGACGAGGTGGAGCATGCGTGGAGGCTCTACACACCGCTACTCGAAGCGGACATTCGGCCCGCCCTCTACCCGGCGGGCTCGTGGGGTCCCGAGGAAGCCGACGCCCTGCTGTCGCACCGCGGCGACACCTGGCGGGTACGGCTCCCCGACGGCGGCGATCCGGTATAGGGGCGCAGGGATGGCTGCTCCATCCGGGGCCCTTCTACAATGAGACGTTCCCAGGGCGTTTAGCTCAGCTGGGAGAGCGCTTCCCTTACAAGGAAGAGGTCGGCGGTTCGAGCCCGTCAACGCCCACAGCGGTTTCATAGGTATCCGCGCGGTACCGAGAACTTGCTATCTACCAGGGGTTTTGTGCCTGAGGGGCCTTTGATTATCGTGTAAGCACATCTGTGAAATTATGGCGATGGTTGTCACTACGTTATCTTGCCCGGTAGGCTGAAGCGGTATGCAACTCAAGTTGACACATCATGCGAAGTCCCGCATGGTTCAGAGGGGCATCACCCATGACGACGTCGAGTCCGCGATAAACCACCCCGTCGGCCCCGCCGACGCTGGTGCGCCCGGTAGCATCTGGCTTGAGGGAATCACCCCGGGCGGACGCCGCCTCCGGATGTGTGTCGACGCCAACGACAAGTCGATCATCATCACCGTCGCATGGAGGAACGGAGAGTGACCATGTACCTATGTTACGACCTCGAAGCGAACGCCTTGTACGTAGGCTTAGCCTCCGAAGGGTCAGTAGCAAGAACACACACTATCGACGAAGGTACCATGGTGGACGTAGACGGCCAAGGTGCCGTCATCGGGATTGAGGTCATCAACCCACACAGAGAATGGCCCATCGACCAGATCAAAGAGAGGTTCAAGCTCCCAGCCGACCAGAGCAGGCTCCTTGAACTGCTTGTGCCACCGCGTATCGCCTTCGCGAAAGAACACCAGACTTTTTCAAATGTGGCGTTCTTTTGCTCCGTCACCGAAGATCGGATCTCAGCGTACTCCGACTTCCTCTGGGAGCCTTCCCAACACGTCGGGACACGAGGGGAGATGGAGAAAAGCCGGTAGTCGCCAGCTCAACCAGGAGACAGCAGATGCGGTTCCAAGGCGCAATCATCACCGAACAAGGAATCACCTTCGGAATCCTCATAGTCAAGAACCACGCTCTAGACAGCCTCACAAAAGCGAACAGCCTCATAGCGGAAGCATCCGCAGCATTCGGCGGAATACCCACGGTACTAATGGCCCAAGACCACACCGGCCGCGCACGCTACTACGGCCGTCGAGACATCGTTAACTTCATGGTGAACGTACCTCTCTCAGCTGTGCCCTGGAGGGAATACACCATCACTCCGAGAGGATGACCGGTCTCATCCACAGGCCCGAACGACCCCTACCTGCCCAAATGCCGCCCGACCCATACCGTCCTCACCCGGAGACTGTTATTCCGGCGGTTTCCCCGATGGTCGCACAAGGAGGTGTTGTCGTTGCGTTCGAGTGCGTGATCGGACAGCGGCGGGTCTGGACTGTCATACCCGGCGGATAGGGTCATGGCTGAAGTCACACTCCCTCGGAGATAGGACGAGAATTGGCTACGACAGTCGTGTGTTGGAACATCGCGAAGCGCCACGACGCTTGGCGGCAGTTGGTGGAAATGGACGCCGACGTGGCTCTGTTGCAGGAAGCAGGCCGGTACCCCTACGACGTGGCTTCCCGGGTGGACATCGGGCCTCGCGAGCACTGGGACTCGCACTACTGGAACTCGGATTGGTACAAACCTCGGTTTCCGAGGCTGTTTGACCGGTGGTCGATGGTGGTGAAGCTATCGGACCGGGTCGAGGTCGAGTGGTTCAAACAGGTCAGCCCGATCAGCGACACAGCAGAGGACGAGATCGCGGTCAGCGGGATCGGGACCATCGCCGCGGCGCGGATCATCCCCCGAGACGCCGCACCGTTCATCGCGGTGTCCATGTATGGCCGCTGGATCGCACCGCACCGATCCGCCAAGAGCAACATGAAAGTGGGCTACCCCGACGGATCGGCGCACCGGATCATCTCTGACCTATCCGCCTTCATAGGCAATACCGACCCCGGTACGCATCGCATACTCGCCGCCGGTGACCTCAACATGGCATTCGGCGGCAAGGACGACGCGCCGTTCGCGCCACGCGAACGCACGGTCACCGACAGGATGGACGCGCTCGGCCTCGAGATGCTAGGACCGCAACACCCGCACGGCCGTCAAGCGGACCCGACCCCCGAATACCTCCCGGCCGACACCAGAAACGTCCCCACTTACCACACAACCAGCCAGACCCCCGCAACTGCCACGAACCAACTCGACTGGGCCTTCGCGTCACGCGGCTTCCACCACGGCATCACCGTGCGCGCCCTCAACGAAGTCGACGAATGGGGACCGAGCGACCATTGCCGGCTACTGATCGAGGTCTCCGGCTAGTTGTAGGCATCCGAGGGACTCGCGCTTCAGTGGTATTCGACGGTGAGGGTGGGGGTGTGGCTCCGGCGGATCCCACCGAGTTGTCAGATCCTGTAGCCGCCGTCGACGTCCAGGACCTTGCCGGTGATGTAGGCCGCATGGTCGGAGGCGAGGAAGCAGACGGCTTGGGCGATGTCGTCAGCCGTACCCGGCCTGCCCAAGGCAATGTTCTTGGAGGCGTCGTCGAGCATCTCCTCGGTGAAGTCGCCCCGGGCAACGAGTTCGTGATACATACCGGCCGCCATCAAACCGGGGCCGACCGCATTCGCCCGGACCCCGAACCGGCCTTCTTCTGCTGCTACCGCGCGGATAAGGGCCTCCACCGCCCCCTTGGGGATCGCCGATAGCGAGTCCTTCACCGGATACCGTCGCACAGCCATCGACGTGACGGCGACGAACGATCCCGACGACTCGCGAACGTGGGGCAGCGCGGCCCAGACCAGATGGAATGCTCCGAAGAGATCGACGTCCACTTTCTCTCGGAACAGCGGGGGATCGATCTGGCTGACGTATCGCATCGGAACGTACGGCCCCGCTGCGGAAACCGCGGTGTGGATGCCACCGTGGAGCTCCGCGGCCGAATCGACGAAATCCTTGACGGCGGCGGCATCGGTGACATCCACCTGGCCGACCGTGACCTTCGAGCCGGCAGTCTCGATGGCTTCAGCGACTTCCGCGGCGGCCGACTCGTTCCGGCCGTACGTGAAGGCAATGTCACTGCCGCGAGAAGCCAGCATGATGCACACGGCCGAGCCGATGCCTCCCGAGCCGCCCGTGACCACGGCGGTCCCCGGTCTCCCGGAGAAGTCACGCGCGCTGTCCGGGCTCATTCCGGGATCCTCGGCGCTGCATTTCGGCACCTCCGGCCCGCGTCCAAGCGGGGGAGCCGACCATGCCCGGATCGAGACGACCGGAAGCCCGAGCGCGGTGGCACTATGGATTCTCCAGTGCTGCGATCAGACCGTTCGCGCCCGCCAACCATGCCGCCACGCCGGCGAACGGTATTGCGCAGGCCACCGCCTCGGTCAGTTGGCCCGCCGTCGCGCCGCCCTTGAGGGCGAAGCGGGCATGGATCTCCACGAAATCGTCGCGGAACTCGGCCGCGTTTATTGCACAGAGCATGACATCCGCCAACCGGTTCTCGAGCGGAGACTCCTCCAGGGCCGCCTGACGCATGAGGTAATAAGCCATCACGGCCCCGGGAGCATGCTGAGCGCCGAGGGCGACATTCGCGGGAACCTCGCCGTAGAGCCCCTTGTAGTAGTCAAGGATCGCGTCCATGGAGACCTCGGCCTCGAACGGCGGTCCAGGGCTCACGTCGCCGTCGCTTATCTCCGCTAGAGCCTCGGTCAAGGCTTGGTAGCCCGGAATCCCCCGTGATATCAGCACGGTGAGTGCGGCCCCGTGAACCTCATCCGGTGTCATGCCGCGGTCCATCGCGATGGTCAAATACCTGGTAGTCACCTCGGGAAGCCGCTTCACGGCGCCTATCACGGCGGCACAAAGGGCCTTGTCCCGGGCCGGCAGGGCTCCGTCGGAATGGATCACGTCGGCCGCACTCGCCAGGCCTTCGGCAAACTTCGGTGATCCGGCGACCAGTCCCTCGGCCCAGGCTGCCGGACCCAGCATCTCGACCAATCGTTGCGTGTTCATGGCTGACCTTTGCGACCGATGTCGCGCCGAGGATATCTCACCGGGCGATCCGGACAGTACGGATACAAGACGATGGGACTCCTGCGGTGGCCACGGCGTCGGCTCGGCGGACCCATTGCGTCGCGTCGAGTCAACGGCTCTGGCGCTCTTCGGCGACAACCCGTTGGGCACGCCTGGCGCCCTCGGCACCGTCGAACTCGATCGACCGCAGGTCGTCGGGGTCCACCGAGGCAAGTGCGTCAAGCTCAGCCGGTGTCGGGTGGGCAACGGTCGGAACACCGGGGTCCACCCGGATGGGGAACCCGCCGGCTGCCGCCACATCAGCCGCCCCGACATCGGGGAAGAGACAGTCGGCCGTCCACCCATGGTCCGAGTCCAGCGTGAATACGCCGAGCCGCGTAATGAGCCTGCGGATCCGCTGCGGGGAGGGCGGAGGTCCTGAGACGAAGTCGACCCGGTCGACGAGGGTGCGGGCGGTATGGTCGGCAACGAGGTACCAGACGCGTGAAGGCGAGTCGTTGTTGTCCGGCAGGCCACGGCTCCCCGGCAAGGCAACTCGCGGAGCGGCATGGGTGCCGGCGATGTGAGAGAGGTTGGTCGCCCCTCGACTGTCGAGCTGGCCAGGGGTCACGACGACACCGATCAGGCCGCGCGCCACGGCCACGAATATGTCGCTGACCGGTCCCCGCGGCGAGGCGCCGGCCCGAAGGGCCCTCTCACCGAGGGAGAGCGCGGGCCGCGTCGCGGCGTCGAGCGTCCCGAAGCCCGGGGCGATGGCGAGATCGGCTGCCCCCATACGCCGGGCCGCCAGCGCCGCGACGAGGCTGGCCGTGGTCGTGACGGCGATGACCTTGACACCATCATCGGTCGCCGCGGCCGCGAACTCGCGAGCGAGCACCGTGGTGAACAGGTCCCCGAGCCTGCTCACGAGGCCCTCTCCAACATCTCCGGTGTCAGGACCTTTGACCCGGCCCACGCGGCGACGGCCCCGAGGTCCACGAGAGCGTCGGGGTGACATTCGGTCGGCCAGGACCCGCCGACCGCCGGTACAACCGCGTCGATCCATAGCCGGGAAATCGCCGCCAGCGGAGGATCGGCGGCAGGGTGGCGTTCGAAAGAGACGATCGTGGTCTTGGCGGCGCGGGCGAGCAGGCCATCGAGTCCGAGGTCCCCGTCAACGTAGATGTTCCCGTGAGCATCGGCTGCCGGGGCGTGGATCAGGGCTATGTCGATGGGGAGAGCCGTTGCGAACACGGTCGGTGTGCCGGTTGGTGGATCCTCGTAAACGCCCAGTGACGGGTTATGTTTCACGACGTCCGAGCCGGGTGCGGTGGAACAAGGCATGGACGGCAGGCCGCGTGCGGTGGCTTCGACGGCCGCAACCATCGACGCCTCGGACCATTCGAAGAACCGGATGGACTGCTGCTGCCGGGCGGCGCGGAATGCGGGCGCCAGGCCGAATCCGTCCAGAGAAACCCCTGCGGAATGAAGGTCCGCCACCGCACCGGAAGCGAGCAGGTATTCGACGTCGACGCTGCCGAGAAAGCTCACGATGTTGAGGTCACGGATTCCTCCGGCCACGATCCCTTTGAGGAGGGCCATCGGCTTCCGGTTGAGGCCGGTGCCCCCGACGGCGACGGTCGCGCCCGATGGGATCAGCTCGGCGACCGCTGCCGGAGAAGGGAGGGTGCGCACCATGGGCCGGTCAGGCCTTGGCCGTCCAGCGGGGGCTACGAAGGCTGCTTACCGCCGAGGCCGGCGCGGTGCCGGTCACGATGTCACCCTCCGCCTCGGCCTGCTCGATCGGGCACCTCTTCGTCACGCCTGCGGCGCGGATCGACCAGATCCAGCGTTTCCAGTTCTTCCGGGGTCGGCTCGGGCGTCGGCAGGGCGTCCTCGGGCGGCGAGAGTTCGAAGCCGGTGTTCTCGCCCACCGTCGAGGCGTCGCTCCATGGATGGATCGACTTGAGCCGGCCCCGTCCGTCGACGAACTCGATAACAGCGAGGTCCGTGACCACGGCGACCGTCCCGGCAGCCCTCCGGGTGCTGCCGGCCCATCCGTGACCGCTGCCGGTGATCCAATCCACCCGGGCGGGCAACGAGCGAGGCCGGTGATCGGGGTGGTAGGCGATCACCCGTGGCAGTAGCGCCGGCACGTCCGCGGTGGCCAGGCCGCCGCTGAACCGAGCCGTCGGGGCCGAACGGGCACCGATCCGGCTCGTATTCAGGTTCCCGAACCGGTCGATCTGGGCGGGGCGCAAGAACTGCAGAGTCATCGCCTGGCGCTCGGCCATGTCCATCGAGTCGAGATGCGGGACGAAGCCGGGAGTCAGGCCGTGCTTGTCTCGGGGATCGCGCAGGTGGGACTCCACGCCGCCGCTCACGTCCAGTGCGCCACCGGCGAGCACGTGTACGCCATGTCGGGTTGCGTGCCTGGCGACCAGGGCTGCCACGAGGGCGATCGGAGTCCCGAGTCCGACCCCGACCACGTCGCCGGCCGCGACCATCCGGGCCAGCGCAACGACCATCAAGTCGGCGATCTCGCCCCTCGAGGCGGTCACGATGGCCTCGCAGAGTCGACAGTTCCCGGTTCTCCACCCGACGACACGTACGCTCCGATCGCGCCTTCATCGACCTCGTGGTCCGGTGGC
This sequence comes from Candidatus Spongiisocius sp., assembly GCF_965221825.1. Taxonomy (GTDB): domain Bacteria; phylum Actinomycetota; class Acidimicrobiia; order Spongiisociales; family Spongiisociaceae; genus Spongiisocius. The sequence continues at coordinate 1,507,390 of NZ_OZ244917.1, read as the reverse complement.
GAGCTCGTGGGCCAGCTGCCCCCCGGAAGCTCGACAACCATGTCCACTTCGAATCCGAAGAGACGGGTGTGCTCCGGGCTCGACGCGATCGCCTCCTCGGACACGATCTGGTCGACGCCGACGATGACGCGATCGGCGGCCCGCGCCGCGAGCACATCGATGTCCCACAGGTGCTGGGGGGGAAAAGCTACCTGCACGTGCCCGCCGGGACTGGCTCGCCAGGCGTGAAGCACCGTGAGGTCGGGTTGAAGCGGCGGGAGAGCGACATAGGCATCACCGGAATAGGGGTCGGCCACCGAGGCGAAGTCATGGATGGCGAGGGTCTCGCTGCCCGTTCCGGCCCTGGTCGGCAGGAACGGTATGCCCATCGATGCTGCTCGAAGCCGCCCGAGAAGGCTCCATTCGGAGTATTCGAGATCGTCGAACACTCCGGCCTTGACACCTGCGACGAACCGCGGCGCCGGACCGAATCGACCGAGCCCAACGTAGGCGGCGGCAACGCTGCGGACGCTGCCGGCGGCGACGAGGAGCTCGATCTCGAGGGATCCGGCGAAGGTGACCACGTCGAGATCCCGCCTCCCGGCTCTGATCAGCGCCCGGGTCAACTCCATCGGCTTGCGGTCGAGAACGGTCCCGCCGAAGTACACCGTGTCGCCGTCACGGACCGTGTCTGCGGCTAGGGACGCATCGACGAGCTTCACGTTCGAGGCCACCTGGCGAGCCTAGTTAGTCGTGGTCGGTCTGAGTTGCGGCGGCGTGGTCTGGACCGCCCGCAACGCCTCTGGCTGCGTCCTGCCTCCTCAACGTACCCTGCGGGTACGCCTTCGTCGGCAAGTCCTTGCCATAGACGCCGCTGGTGGCGCCATATCCCACCGCCGCCACACAGACCGACCACGGGAACCGTGCTAACGAGCGAACGCGCCTAGCGTGAACACGCCCTGACAAAGCGGTGATTTGGCGCCGATACGTCAGGCCGGGACGAAGGCTGCGATCGCCGTGATCTCCGGTACCGGCTCGGGAGACCATCTCGGCGCCAGTTCCAGGCCCACCTGAAGAGCTGACGGCTCGGCGTCGACGATATGGAGCATCACGGTGTCGGCGCCCCTGATCCGGATCAAGCCATAGGTTCGCGTCACTCCCCGGATCGTCGCCGTCGACCAGGATTCGAGCGTCCCCCGCGGTTCCATGTCCATCGTTTCCCCGCTGTGCGCCGAGCACTCCGGACAGAATGGCCGGGCCGGAACCGCCACGGTGAGGCACGCCGGGCAGCGGGACCCCACTATCCGCCGATCGGCCAACCCGTGGAGAAAGGCCTTGTGAAACTCGCCTGCCGTATACCGGTACGGCAGGTTGATCTTCTGATGCAGGATCGTCGGCTCACTCATCGGATGCCGGCTCCTCCGCACGGAAATGAATGATGTCCGCCAGGGTCCCGTCGCGTTCGGCGGCCGGCTTGAACACGGCCGTGATGCGCATCCCGATCGAGATCTTCTCGTGCCTGCTCTCCTCGAGGAAGTGGTAGATGTTCGTGTCGGCTCCGTCGAGGCGAACGAAAGCAAAGCCATAGGGAATCGGCCGCTTGATGCCGGTCATCGGATCGATGAAAGGCACCTCGACCACGGTGTAGCCCGTGATCACGCCGCTCGGCCCCACGTCGACCCATTCCCCCGTCCGTCCCGAGCAAAGACCGCACACCGGCCGGGGAGGCACCAGCACCTTCCCGCAAGAATCGCACCTCGTGCCCTGGAGCCTGGCCTCGGTCCGGAGCGCGTCCATGAATCGCGACGCGAACTTCCCGGCGGCGTACGAATACTCGAAGTCCGCCACGTACTCGAGCCTCAGGGCGGCGTCAATCGGGGGAGTCGGGCTCATGGCGCCGACCCCTTGAGGATGACAGCCTCGGTCCACGCGTTGCCGCCGTAGCCGGTGGCCAGGGCGGTCTCGACCCCGGGAATCTGATGGTCTCCCGCCTCGCCCATGACCTGGAGCGCCGCCTCCGCAACGCGGATCAGTGCGGTGGCTCCGACCGGGTTGGTGGAGAGCACGCCCCCGGACGGGTTGACCGGGAGTTCCCCGTCCATAAGGGTGACGCCGTCGTCTATAAGGGTCCCACCCTCGCCCCAGTCGCAGAAACGCAGGCTCTCGTACATGGCCAGTTCTGCATAGCTGGCCGGTTCGTAGACCTCGGCGACGTCGAGCTCAGTCCGGGGATCGACGATGCCGGCCTTCGAGTAGACCGAATCGGAGGCGGCGACGAGGCTGCGCATCCGCGCCAGGCGCTTGGGTGAATCACCCATGAACTGCGTGTCGTGGGCCGTCTCGGTGGCGGCGACCCACGCCGGTCTCGGCGTCATTTCGCGAGCGCGGTCGGGCGCGGCCATCACCACAGCGCAGGCGCCGTCGCTGCTCGGGCACATGTCGAGCAGCCGCAACGGCGCCGCGAGCATGCGGGACGCGAGCACTTCTTCAACCGTGATGTCGGGACGCTGAACATGGGCATGAGGGTTGAGACAGGCATAGCGACGGGCCTTCACCGCCACCTTGGCGGCCTGCTCCGCGGTGACGCCGCTCTCGGCGACGTACGTCGAGGCCATCACCCCGAAGTTCCCGATGGCTCCCGCCATCACCGACCGCTCCCACGCAGGATCGCCCACGGTGGTTATCGCCGACTGGGTCTCACCCTCGGACTGCTTTTCGTAGCCGATACCCAGTACCACGTCGTAGAGTCCGGAAGCGACGAGATGAGCCGCTGCGACGGCGACGCTCGCCCCGACCGTGCCCCCGTTGTTGAGTTTGAAGAGTGGTTTGCCCGCGGCGCCGATGGCGGATGCCATCCAAAGCTCGGGAAAGTTGATTCCCTCGAACAGCTCCATGTTGCCGACAACGACCGCATCGACCTGGCCCGGGCTCAGGTCTTTCGACCCCAGGCAGCGATCGACGGCCTCCCGAACCATCTCGGGTATCGACACATCGAGACGTCTCGCCACGTGGTCGGTCTGGCCGGCGGCAACGATCGCGGCGTTCCTACCCATCAATCCCCCGCTTCGAGAGCCGCGACGAAATGGGTCTGTGCGCCGAGGCCGGCCACGCCGTGAGCGAGGGCGCGCTGTGCATCGTGCTGTTGCCTGGGGCCCGCGTCGCCCCGGAGCTGGTGCACGCATTCGACCACCCTCGAGAGCCCCGAGACCGTCACGGGGTTGCCGGCGTGCCGGCCACCGGATGGATTCAGGGTTCCTCCTGCTTCGGCCAGCTCGGCGCCGAGACGCGTTGCGAACTGGCACAGTTCGTGGGCGTATTGAGCCGAGACCTCGAACACGTCGGGGACATCTGTGCCCCAACCGGTCATGGCCACCGCACCGTCCCGGGCCCGGTCGAGGGCGCTCAGGTCGCCGGGATGGCGATCGGCCCAGTACTTGCCCGTCGCGGTTCCGACGCCTGCGATCCACACAGGGTTGTCGGAGAGGTCCCTCGCCACCTCCTCGGCGGCGATGATCAGGGCACATGATCCGTCACGGTTCGGCGCTCGATCGAACACACCCAGGGGAGTGGCCGACCGCGGCGCGTCCAGAACTTCGGCGACCGTCATGGGCTCGAGCGTCGTGACCTTGGGATTCGCCGCGCTCGCCGCCCTCGCTTCTACCACCAGGGCCGCGGCATCCGTGGGAGCGAACGCCCCAGAGGCATAGATCTGCCGAGCACCCAAGCCGGCGACGACGTCGGCGTCCGCCCCGAGGCGCCGCTGGACGAAGGGATCGAAGGCGGCGCCCTCGATGGTGGCGGGATTGCCTTCCGACTCCTTGCAATGCGCGGTTACCAACCCGAGCCGGTGGTCGCCGTCGGCGATGCGAGCCCACCCGTACAGGAGAGCGCCGATCCCGTCCGAGCATATCCGGCTCTCCGGTTTCAGATAGGAGCCGACGACCTCGGCAGCAGCCATGTTGGCGATGGTCCGACCATCGTAGAAATCCAGGCTCGCCGTCACCGCATTGTCGATATCGGACAGCTCAACACCTGCGTCATCGAGCGCCTCGTCAATGGCTTCGAGCAGCAGTTCGGCGTAGGCGACGTCATGGCGGTCTCGCGCATGGACGCTCTGGCCGACACCGACGATGGCGACACGCCCCAATAGATCTCCCTCGTTACGCCGGCCGGGCCGGATGGTAATCCGGCGCCATCATCCGGAAACTGTCGGACTCACTCACTCTGCAGGTGTGCCCCGGGCTTCGCCGGTCTTGAGCGCGACGGTCGCCGACCCGGCCAGCGCCCGGGGGCCACCTACGACGTCTAGCCAGACGTCGCACTCTGCGATCCGGTGCCGCCCGTCGCCGGCCACCGACGTGACGACGCCGCCGGCGACGACATGATCGCCACCCCGGACGATGTCGAGGAAACGAACCTTCAAAGCCCGGATCCGTGCCGGGTCGCCGGCCCAGGCCACCAGCATGTTCACGACATATGCCATGTTCGTCGGACCTTGGTTGATCACTCGATCCCCCATACCGAGGGCGGCCACCGCGCCGGGGTCGAAGTGGATCGGGTTCGGATCCCGCAGCAGGACGGCCACGGTCTTCATGGAGGCGGCCGGAACCTCGTCGACCTCGAACACGGGGAGCTCAGTGCCCGCGGACACTCTCACGCCGTCCTCCTCGGGAAGACAAACGAGTTGGTCGACACCGCAGCCACGGCGCCGGACGGGTCGACTACCCGAAGCTCGAACGAGACGATGTCGAACACGCCCGCTCGCTTGCCGGTCTTGCGAGCCGCACCGGTGATACCGCCTTCGACGCGATACGTCTCGCCGACGCGCATCGCTTCCCGGAACTCGAGTCCGGCCTCGCCGAACATCGGGCCGTCGGCCGCCGAAGACCCGACCATCGCAAACAACTCGTCCAGCGTGAGCCCCATGCCGCCCAGCGCGGCGTAGTAGGCGTACATCGGGTGGGCGACGGTGGCGGGAAGGGGCGGCGAGGCGATGGCATCGGCCATCAGCCAGTGCTCGTACCCCTCGATGGTGAACTCCCCAACCGGAAACTCGACACCCACCAGTCGCTCCAGGTCGTCAAGCGTCATCGACCGACTCATCGCATTCAACGACCTTCGAAGCGGGGCGGTCGCTTCGCTAGAAAGGCGGCGACGCCCTCACGGCTGTCGTCGGAGAGCAACGCCGTCACGACGGCCGTTCTCTCCGATCGCAGGCCGCGCTCGAGATCGCCGTCGAGACCCTCGTTGACGGCCTGCTTGATGAGCCGGACGGCCAGGGGCGCCTGGTCTGCGAGCCGGGTGGCCAGCTGGAGGGCCTGACTCATGGTGTCTTCGGAGTCGCTGCCCACCGACGTCACCAGTCCGGCGGCGAGGGCCTGGTCGGCGTCGAGTCGGGATCCGAGCATGAGCAACTCCAGAGCCTTGCTGCGGCCGATGAGCCTGGAGAGCCGCTGGGTGCCGCCGCCGCCCGGAACCAGGCCGAGGTTGACCTCGGGAAGTCCGATCGTCGGCCCGCCCCGCATCATCACCCGGAAGTCCAGACACAGCGCGAACTCGCAGCCACCGCCGAGGGCATGGCCCGTGATCACCCCCACGGTCGGTTTGGCGAGGCGCTGAAGCCGCAGGAACGTGCCCTGGGCCTTGCGAACCCGCTCGGTCATCGGACCGGGGGAGCGGTCGTAGCCCTCCATGTCCTTGATGTCGGCGCCGGAGATGAAGAGCCTCGGATGGGCTGAGGCGACTACGACCGCTCTGACGCTGTCATCTTCTTCGAGTTGGCCGACCAGTGACGTGATCTCGTCGTAGAGGGCGAAGTCGAGGGTGTTGGCCGGGGGCTTGTCGATAGTGACGATCGCCACCCGGTCGTCCTTTGCGATCCGGAAGAACTCCACGCGAAGGCCGTCAGTTCCCGCCGAGCCCGAACACGTCTGTGGCGGTGTCGCGCAACAACTTCTGCTTCGCGCCCGGCTTCAGGCCGAGTTCGTCGACCTGGCGCAGCGACTCCCCGTGCTGGATGAGCGGATAGTCCGTGCCCCACATCACCTTGCCCTGGCCCCTGCTGTTCAGGAAATGCACGAGGGAGCGGTCCCAGTATTTGGGAGCATGGCCCGACATGGCAACGTAGACGTTGGGGTGTTTCCATGCCATCGCGACCATCACCTCGCACCACGGCCAGGCCTGGTGGGCGCCCACCAGCTTCAACTCCGGGAAGTAGATCGCGACGTCATCAAGGAGCAGCGGATGCCCGTGCTTGGAAGGCATGAACTCGGCAGAGTGACCGGTCTGGAGCTCGACCGGCACTCCGAGCTCGGCGCACTTGGCATAGAAGGGATAGAACCTGGCGTCATTGATCGGCGTGTCGAATCCGTACGGATGCACGTGACCACCGACGAAGCCGTATTGCGTGACCGCCAGTTCGAGCTCTCTGACACCCTTCATTCCGGAGAAGGGGTCGATCCCGTAGAGCCCCGAAACCCGATCGGGAAATCGCTCGACGACCCGGGCGACAGACTCCCACGGGACGCGCACGAGCCGACGGTCCCGATAGAGATACTGCTGTAGTGCCGGAACGACCACCCTCTCGACGCCTGCCGGGTCCATCTTCTGTTCGATGAACCGCTCGGGCTCGTAACCGACCATGAGGTCGTGCCTTCCCCACTGGTCGCCCATCATGAAGGACACCTCTGGATTCTCGGTAAAGACGATTCTGATGCCCTCTTCGGTGAAGAAGTTGCACCAGGCGTCGATGGCGCCGCTCATGGTTGGGGACTCGCTTTCTCTGTATCGATCTCTAGGAGCTTCTGCTTGTGGGTGCTGCGCGGCAACGAGCCCACCCCCACCAACTCGACACGGGGACGAACCGTGAGCCGATGATGCATCGCCCGGGAGATCCGGTCGGCCAGGTGGGCCGCCGCCTCGCCGTCGCCTGCGACCGGCGACTCGACCTTCACGCGCAGAGGGGGCGTCACGCGAGGTGGGGGGCCGTCGAGCATTATCCGGATCTCACCGCTGACCTCGGGGACGAAGCTGTTGACCAGGTTCTTCACGGCGGCCGGATAGAGCTTTACCCCTTTCACGATCAGAAGGTCGTCGACACGCCCGAGCACCTTGATTCGCTTCCCCCCGATGGGCCCTTCCGGGGCAGGGGCAGTGAATACCTCGTACACGTCTCCGACCGAGTACCTCAGAGGAGGGGCGCCTCCCCACTCGAGGGACGTCTTGACCCGCTCGCCGACTGCGCCGTCGGCTTCTTCGACGGGCTCCCGGGTGGCCGGATCGACCAGTTGCGTCGAGACCGAGAAGTCATCCCCCAATACGTACATGCCGTGGTACTCGTCGGTTGGGGCCGACGCCATCATGATTCCATGGGTTCCGCCGAGGAGGTCGAAGACTCTCCCGCCCCAGCCGCTCTCCAACTTCGACCGCACCTCGGGCAGGCCCGCCCCCGGCTCCCCGGCACAGACGATCAACTCGATCCCCAGGTCGGGAGCCTCCATTCCCAGCACTTCCGGCACGCGCTCCATCAGGTGCTCGGCGTAGCTCGGGGTGCAGGCGAGCACCCTCGGGCGTGTCAGCGCCAGAAGTCGCAGCAGTCTCTCGGCTCCGGCCTCGGCGCCGATCGCGATCGGCAGCGCGTCCATTCGCTCCAGTGCTCGCACCAGCGGGAGGCCGGCCAGGTACATCGAGAGGCCGAACCCCAGAAGTACTCGATCGCCGGGTCGAACCCCGACGAAACCCAGCGCTCTCTGCCAGAGCAGGTCGGTTATCTCGACATCGCGCCTGGTGAAGGGGTAGAACGTTGGCGAACCCGTCGTCCCCGAGGTGGAGCTCAGCGCCACGACCTCTTCCGGGTCGGCGCAGAGGAATTCAGAGAAAGGGTGTCCCTGTGCCTCGAGGGACCTCTCCTGGGATTGCCGGTGGATGTCCGGTGTCACGAACAGGGGCAAGGAAGCGAGGTCGTCGACGCACCGGATCGTGGCGGGATCCACGCCGGCGGCCTCGAAGCAGTTCCGATAGAACGAACTCTTCAGGCAGTACGCGATCTGTCGGCGCAACTTGGCGCTGCGCTCCTCGTCCGACAGGGGGGTGCCGGCAAACGTCTCTGACTTCACTTCGCGCCCCGATCGCCCCGGTTCGGTTCAGGAGGTTGAAAGGTCTGATACGTCGTCATGATGGCACTCCTCAGGCGAACTCGCGGAGCCGGCTGCCTGTGGGGTCGACGACGTCGCGCAGGATGCTCAGTTCGGCCGGAGTCGGCAGATCGGTCTCTCCAACCGTGCCGCGGGGCATAGCAACCTCGAACCCGGTTGCGTCTTGAACGTCTCTGATGGTGACGCCGGGATGCACCGAGCGAAGGCGCATCGCCTTCGTTTCAGGGTGGAAGTCCATCACGCACAAGTCCGTCACGCACAGCTGCGGACCACCGCTGAAGCCGAGCCGGCGACGGTGGTCGCCGCCGTCGCCCCAACCGAGACCGCTGCGGAAGTCGACCTTCTCGACCAGCGTGCGGGCATTGTGCGTCGTCGTCCAGAGGTACACGTTGGGGATCATGCCGCCGAGGTCCGCCATTCCGCCTCCTCCGGGGAGACGGACCTTGGGGTTGGTATAGGAGCCGATGACCGTGTTGTTGACATTGCCGAACTTGTCGATCTGCGCCCCGCGAAACGCGAACGTGTTGTACCGAGCTCCCTGGGCGTAGGCCCAGAAATCGAACGGAGAGTTGGACAGCATCGTGGCGCCGTCCCAGAGCGCGTCCGACAGGGTGGACTCCGGGATGGCGGGCGGATCGGCGTCGATCGCGATCGAGCTCGCGGCCCACACGAGGCCGGGTGCGTGTGTCTCCCGCGCGAGCAGGTATGCGCAGACCGGTATGAAGCTCACGGCGCCGTTGAAAGCGCGCGTGTCGCTCGTGAACTCGCGAGCGAGGGTGACGACCATCAGCTCGTCGACCGTGCAGCCGGCTCCAGGCACGGGACGACTCACGTGGCCCTCCTCGTGACTGCGAGGATCGTCGCCGCGCCACCGTTGGCCTCGAGAAAGGCCGCCTGGTCGTCGGGAGCGGTGATCCGATCGTCCCAGAACCGCGCGAAACGGTCACGCTCGCGCGAGGCACTCAGGTATTCCTCGAAGAAGTCCTCATGGTGGGCATAGGACGGGAAGTTCGATGTCGGGTAGGCACCCCAAGGTGCGTGAACGACGGCGTCGATCACGAAGCGCGGGTAGGTGGTGCGCGCCGGGGCATCCGTGAACGAGCTGCGCGACGCGACCTCCTCGACGGTCACGACGGTCGCGCCGGCTGCCCTCACGAGGTCGGAGTCCATCCAGATGAGCTTCGGGTCGACACGGGTGTTTCCGTCGGCGTCTGCGGCATGGGCATGAACCACGGCGACGTCAATCGGCAACGGCGTACATGCGACGTAGACCTCTCCGGTGACCCGATCGGTCTCCAGGCGGGTCGTGTCGGGGTGCAGGGCGAGCACATCGGTACCGATCCCGGCCTTGGTCGGCACAAAGGGGAGGCGGTGCGCGGCCGCCTGGAGTCGGCAGATCAGAAGATGCTCCGAGTACTCCTCGACCTCGATGTCGCCTGCTTCGGCCGCTCTACGAAAGTTAGGAGCCAGACCGAAGCCTTCGAAGCTGACGAGTCCGGTGACCACCTTGCTCACCTTGCCCGAGGCCACGAGCCAGTCGACGGCCATCGACCCGACGATCGACACCACGGTCAGGTCTCGGACATCGCTCCGAACGAGTTCGCGCACAAAGCCCATAGGAGCGTTGTTCAGCGAAAGGCCACCGATTCCGATCGTCGCTCCATCGGAGACGAGCGACGCAGCCTCTTGCATGGAGCGAATCTTCGACACCTGCCCCCCAAGCATCGGGCACTAGGACGCCACATGTGGGCCGCAGCCGGGCGTGGCCCGGCGAAACCTACCAACCGCCGGCCAAGTGGTCAATGACCGGCGCATGGATGCCAGGTTCGAGCGAGCCGAGGCCGGACGGTCCCGGTCGGCACGATGCCGTCAGCCCCCGGTGCGGGACCCATCCGGACAGGCTTCGATCGCCGCAGCACGCCTGCGCATACCGGTCAGATGCCATCGAGCGGCCAGCATGGCGACCGCCGAGAAGCTCGACAGCCCGGCGGCGGCCAGCCAGCCGGCCTGGAAGGAGTAGATCTCGATGACCTGACCCATCACAATCGGCCCGATTGCAGCGCCGATGTACGTGCCCGTGAGCGCAACGCTCGTGGCTCGCGCCGGAGACCGCGGGAAGTGTTTCACAACGGCGAAGTTGAACAGCCCGTTCCAGCCCCATCCAGCCCCGAAGGCGAGCATCGCGGCAAGCGTGAGCAGCCATGCCCCGGTGCCGGTGAGCGCCACAAGACCTCCGGAACCGACCACGAGGAGCAATGCGACCCCTCCGAGCCCGCCGGCCTTGCGGGCGTCGGCCCACCAACCGGCCACAAGGCGGACTACCAGTCCCGTGACGCTCGCCGCGGCGAGGATCAAACCGCCTGCTCCGGGGCTGACGCCCGAGTCCACCACGGATATCACCAGAAACGCGCTGAGGGCCGACGCCACTGATGCTGCCAGAAGTGCGCCGACCGCCATGAACACGAGCGGCCGCATCTCCAGTTCGACCTTCTCGGATGAGCGTCTCGAGGCCGCGTCGGCGGAGGCGCGCTGCGATCTGGGCACCGCCAGGGCTACGCCGCCTGCGATCACGCCCGCACCGACGAACACCCCGCGCCAGTCGCCGTTTACTGCGAACAGCGGCACTGCAAGGCCGCTCAGCATGGCCGCAGCCGGGATCGCCGAGTGTTTGATGCCGAAGACGAACCCCTGACGGCTCAACGGTACCTCTCTGGCGAGGGCCAGGTTCACCGCAGGCTGGCCGATCGCCATCGTGAGGCCTCCGAGCGAGATGAGCGCTGCGAAGGAAAGCCAGGAGTGGGCGAGCGCCGCTATGCCGAACATCGTCACCGCGCTCATTGCCGATGACACTCGCATTGCGGCCGGCCAGCCAATCCGGTCGGCGAGCCCGCCGATGGTGACCGAACTTAGGGCCGACAGGCCGAAGAATCCGCCCAAGGCGGCCCCGAGGGAGCCGGTGTCGAATCCCAGCTCGGGGAGGATCTGGAACGCGAGCGCGCCGGAGAGAAAGGGCGGGAAGGTCATCACCATCGTGACCGCAAGCGCCGGGAGGAGGACTCGTATCGAGCCGATACGCTCGCGCCGGCTGCTCAAAAGGCTGCGGCGGCACCACCACCGATGGTTTCCGGGCTTCGCCCGAGCAACCTGGGACCGTGCCGGGCGATGACGAGGGTCGCGATCAGCGAGATGACGGTGACCACGAGGCACGCCGTGAACGTGCCGGTGAGGTCGAGGCCCCCTGTCGATGAGACGATCAGGAACCCGAGTCCTTTGCTACCGATGAAGATCTCGCCGACGATCGCGCCCACCAGCGCATACGGCGCCGCGATCATCATCGCCGCCAGGACGAAGGGAACGATTGACGGCAGTATCACCATCCGGATCACCTGGAGGCGCGTCGCCCCCATGACGCGCATACTCGCAACCAGGTCGCCTTCGACGCTTTCGACACCTGCCCTAGCGTTGTAGAAAAGTACGAAGAAGACCATCAGGACTACGAGTGCCACCAGCGGCCTGAACCCGAATCCGAACCAGAAGAGTAACACGGGGAGGAAGGCGATCCGGGGTACCGTGTACAGGCCGCCCAGGATGGGATCGAGCAAATGTGACAGCGATCGCTGAAGGCCGAGTGCGATGCCGAACACGACCCCGATGGCCGTTCCGAGGAGAAGGCCGAGCCCGGCGATCTGAAGAGTTGCGAGGATATGCGAGTAGATGAACCCGCTGGAGAACCACTCGACGGTCCGTTCCGCGATCAACGAGGGCTTGCTGATCCAGAGAGTTCGAATGTGCCGATCCGACACCCACTCCCAGCCGCCGAGGAACACGCCCAGCACCAGCAGCTGGTAGAGACGGATTCGCCACATGGGGGCTCGCTCGATCATCGCTGCATCGCCGCGGTCACATCGACGCCGGCGGAACGCCATGGCAGCACGACCCGCTCCAGCCAACTCACGAGAGCGTTGAGCCCCACACCGACGAGGAGCAGCACCGTGAGTGCGGCAAAGAGGCCTGCGCTGCTGTAGGAGCGCGAAGACGTGAGTGCGAGGAAGCCCAACCCCCGCACCGAGGCAAGGAACTCGGCAAACACGGCCGCGCGCAGCGCGAACGGCACGGCGTGGCGCAGCCCCGTGATCAGGAAGACAGCGCTGGCCGGTAGGACCACGATGCGGAACACGTCCAGGCGCTTCGCTCCCATGACCCGCATGGCTGCGATGAGGTCGCCTTCGACGTTCTTCACGCCTTCGAACGTATTGAAGAACATGAGGAAGAAGACAACTACAGCGATCAACACGACCTTGGGCATGAGAAACACACCGAACCACAAGATGTAGAGAGGGGTCAGAGCCAGCTGGGGAAAGCTGTAGGCCACCGTCACGAACGGACGGAACACCGCAGCGAGGGTCGGGCTGGAGCCCAGTATCAAGGCGACGAGCACTCCGAGAACGACCCCGATGACCAGGCCGTATACGAGCTCGGTCATCGTCGTGAGGACATGCTCGACGATGTCGCCGGTCGACACCCATTCCCACAATCTCTCGGCAACTTCGAAAGGCCGGCCGATGTAGAACGGATCGATGAACGTACGGCCGGCGAGGTCCCAGGCGACGATGATGCCGGCGACGATCAGGAAACGCGCGAAGGCGATGCTCAACCTGCTCGACAGCTCTAGCCGAGATGTATCAGCGGCCTTCACCGCCGGCTTCTTCCTGGCTGACGACTTCATGGCGTAGTGTCGCCCAAATCCTGTTGTACAGTGCCAGGAATTCGGGTGAGCTTCGAATAGTGTCGAAGTCGCGGGGACGCTCGAGCCCGATCGGCAGGTCGAGCACTATCCGACCCGGGCGCTTGCTGAACACCACGATCCGGTCGGCGATGCTGATCGCCTCGGTCAGATCATGGGTCACGTACACCACGGTGGCGCGCGCCTCGCTCCAGATTCGGAGCAGTTCTTCTTGCATCACGAGCTTGAGCAGCGCGTCCAGGGCCGCGAACGGCTCATCCATCAGCAGCGTGTCGGGCTCGTAGATCAACGTCCTGGCGAGGAGTACCCGCTTGCGCATACCGCCGGAGAGTTCGTCCGGGTGATGGCGTTCGAACCCTCCAAGCCTGACCTTCTCGATGGCCTGCGATACGAGGGCGGCCCGCTCGGACTTCGGGACGCGCCGGATGTCGAGCGGGGCCGAGATATTGCCCTCCGTGGTGCGCCACGGGAGGAGCGAGTCCTTTTGGGTCATGTAGCCGACGGAGGTGTTGATGGCCGTAACCCGTTCGCCGTTGTACTCGACGACGCCCTCTTCAGGTGCGAGCAATCCAGCGATCATGTTGAGAACGGTCGATTTGCCACACCCACTCGGACCGATCAGCGCCACGAACTCACCGTCGTTGATCGTGAGCGAGAAGTCCTTGACGGCGTCGATCCTCTGACCGTCCTTCTCGAAGGACTTCGACACGCCCGTTATGTTGATCATGGATACCTCACAGCAGCGCGAACTGGCCGCAACCGCATCCTACGAAGGCTGGTTCCCACCGGTGCCGATGGGAGCCGACGCCCTGCGCCGGCTCCCATCATCAGCTCTCTGAAGGGCTACCGGCACGTCACCCGATCGCCATGCCCAACTCCGTCGCGGCCTGGATCACCAGTTCATTGGTGACGACCGCGGTCATCAGGGTGGTGTTCGGAGCGTCGGCGGGCAGACCGAGATTGAGGATGTACCTCCCCTTCTCGAAGCCATCCTCGGTGAACAGGATCGACGGCTTGAGCGAGTCGTAGTCGATCTGGAAGGACGAGTCGAAAGCCGCCTGCTCGAGGTCCGGGAACCGCCCCCTGGCGATCTCGCGCGCATCGGCTTCGTTAGCCAATGCCCATTCCCTCGCCTTGAGGACTGCGCGCAGGAACGCCTGCACCGTGTCGGGGTGCTCGAGGATGTAGCTGTCGGTCGTGAAGTAGCTGGCCCAGTTGACGGCTTCGAGCTCGGACAGAACCCGGAAGTCGATCGTCACCGCGCCCGGCTCCAAGGCCGCTATCTGTGTCTCCGGAGGAATCCAGAAGAACGCGTCGATCTCACGAGCCTGGAACGCGGGCAGCAAAGCGCTGCCTCTCCCGAGCGGAACCAACTCGACCTCGGACGTGGTGTCGATGCCTCGTTGTTCCATGGCGCCGATGGCCAGAGTCGTCGTCGTCGAGCCGGGTCGACCGGTGCCGATCTTGAGGCCGCGCAGCGCCTCGAACTTCTCGTCGATCGTCGAATCCTCGGTTATGCCCGCAGCAGCGGCAGCCTCAGGTGAGATGATGCCGAATTCGTTCGGGCCATGCGAGAAGCCGAAGATGCCGCGAAAGTCGAGACCCCTCGTCACCGCTCTGATTCCGTGCTGGGTGCCCAACTGGGTGAAGGCGACCGATCCGCTGGCAAGAGCCGAGAACAGGTCAACGCCGCCTCCCAACTCGATGCGTTCCAACTCGAGACCCTCGGCCTCGAAGAAGCCGGCGTCCTCCGCCACGAAGAACAAGAGTTCGGACATGCCGCCGAAGCCGGCCCATCGCACCTTCGATTCGGACAGGGGCACCGGTGGCGGTGGTGGCGCCGTCACTTCGACCTCTACGGTCTCGGTAACGACCTCGGTAACGACTTCGGTAACGATGGAAGTCACGGTGACTGTCTCACCCGGGACCTCGACCTCGACAATCTCGGTGACCGTTTCGCCCGGGACCTCGACCTCCACCTCGACAATCTCAGTGACCACCACAGTTTCCGGCGGCGCGTCGTCGCCCCCGCAGGCCACCGCGACCAGAGCGAACGCAACTCCCAAGATGAGGAGCCCTCGAAGGCCCCCGATTCTCCTTGTCTTCAATGTCGTCTCCTTCCCTTGTCTTCCGATACTTCGGAATCCACTCCCATTTCGTGCTTACTCACCTACGCGGATCATCTGCCTGAAAGATCTTCATGATGCGGCGATTCGTCGCCGGGCGGAACTTGGAAGCCAGCGTGTCAAGTTTCTGCCTGGCGTCACTGTCGATGTAGGCCTGAGCGGCGGCTTCGGTTTCCCAAAAGGTAAGGCTGACACCTTCGCGGGCGTCCGGGTCGTCGAACGTGTAGACAGCCACGAACCCGGGAATCTCCTTCAGCTTCGGCACGAATTCGGGCCATAGCTCCTGCCGCGTGTCACCCTCGGGATCCACACCGTACTGATGCAGGATCACGTACTGGGGGAGACCCGGCTCAGTCATTCGACCCCAACACCCCTTCCACTATGAGCCTGAGCTCATCGATGGTGATATAGCCCTCGGCCCTGCCCAGAAGAGCGTCCTTGGTGCGGTTCCGCACCTCTTCGAGATCTTCTTCGGAGCACTCGAAGCCAAGCTCTCCGATGAAGTCGGCAATGATCTCCTTGTGCTTGTGCAGGCCCTCGGGTTGGATGTAGTGGATCTTGCCGAAGACGTTCGGCCCTATCACGCTCTCGAATGGCTTGCCCAGGACCTCACCGGCAATCGCCATCGGGCTCTCCGGCGGGTCGTCGGGGTCGCGGTGGCCGTATCCCTCCTCCATGTTCGCCTGCCAGCCGATGATGGGCTTTATGGCATTGCTGATGTTGCCGCCGAATGCCTTCTCGACCTCTTCGGCGAGCGGGAGCAGCTTGTCGAGGCGCACTCCGGCGTCCCAGCCGTATGCATAGAGTGCGCATGCGACCTCTTCGAGGGCCGCCGTCCCCGAGCGGTCGCCGACCCCGTTCATTGCCGCGTCGATGAAGTCCGCGCCGGCTTCGGCAGCCGCGAGCGAGTTCGCCGTCGCCATTCCGAGGTCGTTGTGATGCTGGACGTACAGATTCACGTCGCCGATCGTTTCCTTGATCTCGCGGCAGATGAGATACGAGGCTCTCGGGTTGCTCTGGCCCCGGCTGTCGTAGATGTAGATGCCCATGGCGCCCGCGTCCACCCCTGCCTTGCAGAACAGTTTGATGGTCTCGATGCTGTGACGGAACGAGTCGGGGAAGCTGAAGATGATCTGAGCGTCTCTCTCGACGCCGTAGCTCACGGTCTCGTGGATCGCGTCGACCACCTGATCCTTGGTGAACGGACCCTTTGTGAAGTCGCTCCAGTAGCTGATCTGCGGGTAGTAGGGGAACGTGACGAACGTGTCCGCTTCGCACGCGAGGTGATTGTCGTACCGCTTCTTCCAGTCGCCCTGCTCGAGAGGTAGCACGTGCGCAATCAGCTTGTCGCAGATGGGAGTCTCGATGCCTCCGCGCTTGCAGGCTCTCACCCAGTCCTTGAGTTCTCGCGGTGACAGGCCGATCGGAGTCGTGATCTCGCCGACACCGAGTTCGTCGAGCATGTGCGCCAAGCGAATGCGCGCCGCCCACGAGAGGTGCCGGCCGACCATGTCCTCACCCTCGCTGAGGGTGCAGTCGATGATCTTGACCGACCGCCCCTTCGCAGCGATTGCGTCCTGGATCTCAGGATCCCAATACGCCGGTACAGAGAAGTACTCGGGTGGTTTGTGCCAAGGTCCCCAAGAATGGTCCTGCACCGTCACTACGCCTCCTTCCGCGCTCCGCGCTGAATCCCGGTTGGGCCGTCCGGCACTCGGGCGGATCCAGCGACCCGCTCGGGGGCGGGGGACGGG
This sequence comes from Candidatus Spongiisocius sp., assembly GCF_965221825.1. GTDB lineage: Bacteria > Actinomycetota > Acidimicrobiia > Spongiisociales > Spongiisociaceae > Spongiisocius. Next base: position 1,490,634 of record NZ_OZ244917.1, on the reverse strand, counting down.
GTCGACATTAGGATATACCTGTATACACGCGTCGCGCCAGCCGGATCTCTCCACGGAAAGGCCCCTGATGGTAGAACTCGATCCACACATCCGGGGTGACGCGACGCATCATCGATCGCTGGGTGAGTATGCCTACCAGACGATCCGGCAGAACATCCTTCAAGGTGAGCTCCCACCGGATACTCGCCTCCGTGAGGTCGAGCTGGCAGCCTTGCTAGACGTGTCTCGCGTCCCCGTTCGGGAGGCGCTCGGACGTCTCGCCGAGGAGAAGCTCGTCGAGCTACGGCCGCACGGTCGGGGTGCCGTCGTCGCCACCCCGGCTGCCGAGAAGGTGCTCGAGTACTACCAGGCACGGGCCGCTCTCGAGCAGCTGTCCGTGAGGCTGGCGGCGAGGAGCATCGAATCCGAGACCATTCGGAACCTCGAGGAGATAGTCGAACGGGGCACCGTAGCGGTCGAGCAGCAAGATTGGGAGCTGAGCGCCCGGTACGGGTCCGAGTTCCATAAGGAGATCGCTCGAGCCAGCGGCAATGGGCACCTCTATGAGTTGATATGCGGCTACGACCTGAAGATCGGATGGGCGCACGCCACTGTTGCGAAGCGAGGGGGCCCGGTAAGACCTGCCGAGCATTCCGCGATCGTCGCAGCGCTGAAAGCGGGCGATTCCGAAGAGGCAGCCCGGCTCATGGCCGAACACACCAATGCTTCGGCGAGAGCCTTCGCCGCCAGCAACGCAGTCGCCGACGAGCGTTAGTCCTCCAGTTCGGGGGGGCGAGGTATTAGCTCGAGGAGCGCCTCGCTCAGCCCGCCATCGACGTAGATCGTTTGTCCGTTTATGTATGAGGCCGCGTCGGAAGCGAGAAAGGCGATGACGCCGGCGACATCTCCAGGTGTGCCGATCCGGCGTGAGGGAACGGCAGTGGCGCGCGCCGCACTTCTCGCACGGTCGTCGTAGATGCCGGCAGTGCCCGGAGTGGCGATGAGACCGGGGGCCACGGCGTTACACCTGACGCCACGAGGCCCCCACGAGATGGCTGTTTGCTTGGTCAAGGCCACGACACCCGCCTTGGAAGCCGAGTAGGCCCCCGCGCCCGAGCCGATCACGGACGCTGCGATCGAGGCCACGTTGACGATCACTCCGCCCCTGTCCAGCATCGCGGCGCCGAAGTAACGCGTGCAGTGGAACGTTCCACGCAAGTTCACGTCGAGCACGCGCTTGAACTCCGCCGGATCCACCTGCTCCAGCGGTGCGAACCGCCAGATGCCCGCGTTGTTGACAAGAACATCGACGGGGCCGATCGCATCGGCGGCTCGCTCGACGGCCGCGGGATCCGACACGTCGCACTCCCATATCCCGGGACCGGGCTCCAGGTCGAGCCGGAAGACCTCGTAACCCTCCCCTTCGAGAACTTCGGCCACGGCCATGCCGATTCCGCGGCCGGCGCCGGTTACGACTGCTTTCTTCGGTACCACGGTCCCTCCCATCTTCGAGGACTGCCGAATCGTAAGCCTTCGAGCGACGACGCCTTGCCCGAGGACTGTAGGTTTCGTCCCGGACGCGGCGGCGAGAACGAACCGTCGAGCCGGAAGGAGGAAGATGGAGGCGACATCGCCCGGGGGCGCCGATCGACTGCAAACGTGGTTGGGTTCTCCCGACTGGCTCGAGGGCCTCGTCACGGCCCATCCGGTTGCTGCCGAAGGGCTCGCCAGGCTCACCGATGCCGCAACCGGCGACGGTTCGCTGCCGGCCTCGGTCAAGTGGCTCTACATGGCAGCCATCGGATCCGTCAAGCAGGAGGACGATTTGAGCTCCGCCTGCCTCGAGCAGGCGTTCGCATCAGGCTTGAGCAGGGACCAGGCCGACGGCGCCGCGCTGACCCTTCTGGTCTCACGCGGGATTCCGCCCTACCGGAGGTTGATCGCCGCGGCCGATCAGCTGGTTCCTCGCCACGGAGCCGAAACGAGCGAACCGCCGGCCAGCAGGGTAAGTGCCGACGAGGCGAAGGCATATGCCGCGTCCGTGTACGGAACGGTGCCCGATCGTATCCGGCTGATGGCCGATGAGCTCCCCCGCGCTCTCGAGGGCCACCTGTTGCTACGGCGTTCGGGACTGCGTGACACCGGCCTCAGCCCGTTGCACACCGAGCTCCTGCTCGTGGCCATCAACAGCTCTCTGCAGGAGCCGGATTTCGTCGCTGCGCATGCGGCCGCCGCCCGGAAGGAGGGCGCGTCGGACACCGAACTGGCGGAGGCGGCTGCAACGGCGGTGCCTTTCGGAGGGTTGGCAGCGTGGCACGCGGGAGCTGCCGGCATCGCGGCATCACGCGGTCGGCCCGAGTAGGGGGCTGGCGCCTGACACACGTGGCAGGTGCTGTCGGCTAGCTATGTACCCGGGTCAGGAGGCTCGAAACTCGCGCTTACGCATCCCATCGGGGTCGATGACGTCGCGGATGAGGCGTACCTGCTCTCCGGTCGGCTCCGGAGTGGTCGGCACATCGGCCGGGATGACTAGTTCGAACCCGGTGGCGGCGCGTATGTCGTCCACGGTGACGCCTCTGTGGGCCGACCTCAGGCGCATCCTCCTGGTCTCCGGCTCGAAGTCGAGGACGGCGAGGTTGGTGACAACCGCCTGCGGCCCCCCCTCCAGGCCCAGGTCCTTGCGCTCGTCACCGCCGCCCAGATACCCGGCTGCCGAGACGAAGTCGACCTTCTCGACGAGGCTGCGGGGGTTGTGATTCGGGTTCCAGTAGTAGAGAAGCTTGCCGAGCGATCCCATGTCGCCGAGGCCCGCAGTACCGGGTAGACGCACCTTCGGAGCGTGGAAATCGGCGCCGATCACGGAGTTGTTGGCGTTGCCGTACATGTCGAGCTGAGCAGCTCCCACGCAGAACTTCTGCAGCCATCTCCCGTTCATGGCGTAGCTCCAGAAATCACCATATTGCTCCATGTACATGACCGAATCGCTCCAGAGCTCCGATTCGAGAGTCGAAGCCGGTACCTTCGCCGGTCGCGGTTCGAGACCTGTGGCCGACGCCAGCCACACGAGGCCGGGAGCGTGCGTGAGTCGGGCCAGCATGAAGGCACACACCGGTAGGAACGACGCCATTCCGTTGCATGCCTGATCTCCGTCTTCGAAGAAGCTCGAGAGCACGCTGATCATCAACTCGTCGACCGAATAGTCGCGCGCCTCCCGGTGTGCCTCCCCGCTCATACGCCTTCCCTGCCTCGCAGGCGGCTCATCATCGCCGCACCCCCGGCGGCGCTGAGGTATTCGGCGTGAGACCGCGGGCCGAGTACGTGCCTGTCAAAGAACTCCTGCGCGGCGCCGTCGTCCCGCGATACCTTTGCCCACGCGAGGTGGAAATCGGAGTCGTAACGGTATTCGGGGAAGAACGAGGTGGGGTGGGCGCCGTACGGAACCTCGACGACGGCGTCCACGACGAACCCCGGCAGCACCGTGCGGTCCGGGCTGCGTCGGAGGATCTCGGATGGGACGATCTCCTCGGCCGTCACTATCACCTTCCTGGCGGCCTTCGGGAAGATCCCGATATCCGGCCAGAGGGTCGTCGGTTTGTACTGCACGTTGCCCTCGGTGTCGACACGGTGTGCGTGGACGAGCGCGACGTCCGGAACGAGGGCGCGGCATGCCACGACCGCAGGGCCGCCGAAGGGATCCTCGACCAGCCGCAGGTTGTCGGGGTTCTGTCTGATCAGATCGGTTCCGATCAGGCCGCGGGTCGGAAGGTATGGCAGATTCCGGGCGCCGGCGCCGAGGCGGGCGTTCAGTGCGCTCTCGGAGAGCTCCTCGACGCGCACATGGCCGCCTTCGACAGCCTTGCGGTAGCGCTGGCACAGCCCGAACTGCTCCATCGTCACCGCGGCGCCGATCAGCCGGTCCATGACACCTGCGAAGGAAAGCCAATCGACGGCGATGCCCCCGACCAGGACCACAACCCCCAAGCCGCGCTTCTCCTGCCGGATGAGTTCGCGCACCGCCGCCATCGGCGCCGCCTGGGTAGCCATGTTCTGCAATGCGACGACGTCGCCGTGCTGCACATGGGTGGCGATCGCCTCTTCGATCGACGTGACCTTGCTATTCACCAATTCCCACGCTCCTCGTACAGCCGCGGCTGCGCTCAGACCAGCTGCATGAACTCGAGGCCGCCATGCACCTCGAGCACCTGGCCGGTGACATAGTCGGACTCGCTCGAACTCAGGAACGCGACTGCTGCCGCGACATCCTCCGGGAGCCCCGGCCGCCCTATCGGAATCTGTGCTTCGAGTTTCGGGATCAGCTCGGCCGGGATTCCGAAACGACCGGCGTCGTCGCGGGGACCGGAGAGACGGGTGCCCTTGATGTACCCCGGCGCGATCGCGTTGACGTTGATCTTCTGCCGTGCCCACTCCCGAGCCAGGGACTTGGTGACTCCTATGACACCGGCCTTCGCTGCCGAATAGTTGACGTTGGCGGCGGCGCCGTAGATTCCGCTGACCGAGACGATGTTCACCACCTTCCGGTGATGGCGGATCTCGCTTGCATCCTTTCGAAGCAGGCTCGCCGCGGATCGGCACACGTTGAACGTCCCGTTGAGGCACACGTCCACCACCAGATCCCACGTCTCGTCCGACATCCGATGAAGCCAGTCGTCTGCGGTCAGGCCGGCATTGTTGACGACTATGTCGAGCCCGCCGAACAGCTCGGCAGCCGCGGCCACCATCGCCTCGGTATCCGCCGGGTCGGTAACGCTCCCACCCACGTCGCCGGCAGCCCCTCCGGATCGCCTTATCTCATCGGCGGCCCTGCGGGCCAGGTCGGCGTCGCGGTCGTTGACGACGACCTTGCAACCTTCCGAGGCGAGGCGCGACGCGATGCTCAATCCGATGCCTCGCCCACCACCGGTGACCAGCGCCACCCTCCCCTCGAGGCCTCGGAGACCGCTCATCCGCGATAACTAGCGAGCGCGCATAGCGTGAACACGCCTTAGAAGGACCGTGGCATTCCGAGAGCCTCGGCGATGGAGTTCCTCGCCATCTCGTTGGCGATAGGGCCTATGCGGTAGAGCCTTGCGTCCCTCCAGTAGCGCTGAGGGTTGGTCTCGTACGCATACCCCATTCCTCCGAACATCTGCAGGGCGAGGTCGGCGCACTTGCCGGCGTTCTCCGAACTCACGACCTTGGCCATGTTGGATTCGAGACCACATTCGAGGCCCTCGGATTGGCGCCAGGCTGCGTGGAACGTCATGAGCTCGGCCTGGGACTGCATCATCTTCATGTCTGCGATGTAGTGCTGGAGTACCTGCATCTGCTCCAACCTCTTGCCGAACGCCTCTCGGGCCTTGAGGTAATCCAGGGCGTCTTCCAGCGCGCCGTCGATAATCCCGACACAGAGCGCGGCGAGCATGATCCGCTCGTTGTTCAGCGTTCCGAGGCTTTGCTTGAAGCCGTTCCCGGGCTCGCCGAGAACCAGCTCGTCGGGCACCCACGCGTCGTCCAGCCACACCTCGCACGACCCGACCGAGCGCATCCCGATCTTCGGGATCTGGCGCGTCGTCACGCCGTCCTGTTTCGCAGGCACCAGGAACACGGTTGTCCCGGCGCTCCTCTTGGTTGTGACAGGCTCGGTGCGGGCCAGCAGCAGCAGGTAGTCGGCAACGTGGGCGGCCGTGGACCAGATCTTCTGGCCGTTGATGACCCATCCGTCGCCGCGGCGAACCGCGGTCGTCGTCATCGCGCCGAGCAGGTCGGTGCCGCCCGCAGGCTCCGTGTACGCAATCGCAAACTTGATCTCGCCCTTGGCGAGTCGGGGAAGGATTTCCAGCTTCTGCTGCTCCGAGCCATAGAGCCCGACCGACTTGGCCCCGGAGAACGAGGAGATGCCCCACACCCACGTCAAGCCGGCCAGGGAACGCGCCAGCTCGCGACAGAGAATCATCTGGCTGATGATGTCTCCGCCCTGACCACCGTATTTCTCGTCGATGCCGATCGCATGGAATCCCGCCTCGGTGAACTTGTCCCACAGCTCGTGGGGAAACTCGTATTCCTGCTGTTCGAGGCGGTTGGCGTAGTCCTTGGGGATCTCGTTGTCCACCCAGTCCCGCATCGATCTACGAAAGAGGTCTTGTTCCTCGGTGAAACCGAAATCCACGTCAGCCTTCCTTACCGGCTATCGATCCGCATCGAGAATTGCCCGACTCTCTTTGGGACGGTCAGGCGGAGATGGCCGTCACTTACTCGCGCGGTCCGACATTCACAGCCTACCGAACGCTTTGGTCGGTGGTCCTGTCCTCGCGGCTCGCTTGGTGACCCTCGAGAGCGGCCGCTATGTGAGGCACCGAGGCAATGAGTCGGGGAACGCCGACGAGAGTGGCGATGGCGGCGACGGACCCCCACACCTCATCTGCCGACGCGCCGGCAGACAACGCCCGGGTGATATGAGCCCGGAACGCCGCCGCAGGGGCTCCGAGCGCGACCAGGGTGGCGATCCGGACGAGCTCGATCTCTCGCTCGTCGAGGGAACTGCCGGCCTCGCCGGCGACTCGGGCGTCGCGCAGTGCTGAGATCAGGCCCGGAGTGGTGTCGGCGAGGCTCTCCAGCTCGGCAGGGACGGCGATCGGCGTCGGTTCTGACACGCCGGGTACGATATCAAACGCGAGGGGACTGGCAGCAGGACGAAGGAGCTTGGCGGTGCAGCATCGGGAGGTCTGCACGGCAGGCGACCTGATCGTTCGAGGCGCTGAGCGTGTCCCCGATCGCGACGCACTGGTCTTCCCCGGCGAGCGACGCACCTACTCCCAACTGCTGGACCGCTCCGTGAGTGCGGCGCTGTCGCTACGCGGGCTCGGTGTGCGCCACGGCGACAGGGTCGGGATCCTCCTACCGAACTCGTTGGAGTATCTCGAGGCATGGTTCGGAGCGATGCTGCTCGGGGCGATCGTCGTGCCGATCAACGGACGGTTCCAATCGCGCGAGCTGCAACACGTCGTGCCCGACGCTGGTATCCGGGTGCTGCTCGTGGCTGAGGAGAGTGGAGCGGTCTCGTACGTCGAGCGGATCGGCAGGGCGTTCCCCGAAATCTCCACCGAGGGCGAGGCTGCCGGCGGGGCCGGGCTCGACCTCGCGGCCGCACCCGACCTCGACCATGTCGTCGATCTCAGCTCTTCTCGAGCCCGAGGATTCCTGCCCTCAGCCCTGTGGGACGCCGCCGGACGGGATGTGCCCGAAGGGACGGTCGAGCGTGCCGCGGCGCGGGTTGCCTCGGACGACCCGGCGACCATCTTCTACACGTCCGGTACCACCGCCCTGCCTAAAGGTTGTGTCCTCACCCACGAAGCCATGGTGCGCCAGGGCGAAGACACTGCTGATCGATTGGGTATTCGAGAAGGTGATGCTCTGTTCGGACCGCTGCCCATGTTCCACGTCGGGTGCAGCCAACCGCTGTTCGCCACGCTGTGGAGTCTCGGCACCTACTGTTCGATGCCCACCTTCGACCCGGCCGCCGGACTCCGATTGATCCAGGAAGAGCAGGCCACGACTCTGTTCACGGCGTTTCCGCCCATTACCAACGCTCTCGTCGAGGCCGAGGGGTTCGACGCCGACTCGTTCGGCCACGTGCGTACGGTCATGAACGTTGCGCCTCCCGGCCAGTTGCGTGACCTCGAGGAGAAGCTGTTCGGAGCACGGGTGGTCACAGGTTTCGGCATGACCGAGGTTGCCGGTTCTATGGCTCTGTCGGACCGCGACGACCCGATCGAGCGCCGCATCCTACCGGGTTTGGCGCTCCCCGGCGCCGAGGTCGAGGTTCGCGACATCGTCGATGGTTCGAGGGCCGCGGCGGGGGTCGAGGGTGAGATCGTGCTGCGAGGTCCGACCATGTTCTCGGGGTACCACGGGCGCCCCGACCTGACTGCTGAAGCGTTCGACGAGGACGGGTGGTTCCACTCCGGCGACCTCGGCATGATCGACAGCGACGGGCTCCTCCATTATCGAGGCCGCCTCAAGGACATGCTCAAGGTCGGTGGCGAGAACGTCGCAGCGATCGAGGTCGAGTCACACCTCATGGCCCATCCCGGAGTCGCGATGGCAGCTGTCGTCGGCCTGGCCGAAGAGCGATTGGGAGAGGTGCCGGTTGCCTATGTCGAGGTGGTCCCCGGGACCGAATTGTCCGTCGAGGAGGTGATCGCCTGGTGCGAGGGCGTGATCGCCTCCTTCAAGGTGCCCCGTCACGTGCGGTTCGTAACCGACTGGCCCATGTCGGCGACCAAGATCCGGAAAGTCGACTTGAAGCAGCGAATCGCTGATGAATTCGGGCTGCCGCCACCCCCTGACGCGCACAGCGTGAACACCTCCTAGCATTCGGCAGCGACCGCTCGGTGCGCCATCGCAAGGAATGACGATCTTGGACATCCAACTCGGTGCCCCCGGCCAGATCACCCCACCCGTCGATCGCGGTGTGGCTCTCGGTGTCAAGATGGATCGAGCCGGCTACGACGCCGTGTGGTGGCCGGACCACCTAATGGGATGGCACCCCGACAGCATGTGGACCGAGGACTTCACGCCCCTCGCGAAGCACCAACCGTCGGGCCACGTGCACGTCGATCCCTTCGCGATGATGGCGGCAGTCGGTGCGCAGACGGACCGGATCCGCCTCGGCACATGTGTGACCGATCTGCTGCGCCGCCATCCCGCGTCAATTGCCCAGACGATGCTCACGCTGGATCACATGACGAAGGGCCGGGCGATTCTGGGAGTCGGCTCGGGCGAACAACTCAACATCCAGCCTTACGGGATCGAGTGGGATCGGCCCGTCGGCAAGCTGGCCGAGGGGCTGGAGGTGATCCGGCTGCTCATGAACGCGGGTGCCGGGACCGTCGACTTCGAAGGTGACCACTTCCGGCTGGAGGACGCGGTCATGGGCCTCGATCCTTACGGCGAGAGGCCGCCGGAGATCTGGATGGCGGCGCACGGACCGAGGATGCTCTCCCTGACCGGCCGGTACGCCGACGGGTGGCTCCCCACGAAGATGTCGCCCGCGGCGTACCGCGCTGCGCTGGACCGGATTCTCGCCGGCGCCAGGGAGGCAGGGCGGAAGCTCGATCGATTCACACCCGGAATGCTCGGCTACGTGCTGATCGGACCGGACGAGCGGACCGTGGCGCGCCTCCTCGCTTCCCCGATGATCCGGATGATCTGCATCCTCATGCCTAATTGGGCCTTCGAGAGCCTCGGGGTCACGCCTCCGCTGGGCGACGCCGGGGGTTTCCATGACTTTATCCCGAGCCGCGTCCCGGTCGAGGAGGTGAATCGGATCGTCGAAGCGATCCCTCCGAGGGTGTCGGCGCACTATGCCTTTGCGGGCACTGTGGAGCAGGTCGCCGCTCAGATCGCCGACTACCACGCCGCGGGTCTGCGCCATCTGGTCATGTGGAACGTCACCGGTCTCGCCGACCCGGACCTGGCAAGGTTCAGCTTCGGGGCCATGAACGACCTCAAGGACCTGCTCAAGTCCGCCTGAGCCACAGGTCAGTGTCAGTGGTCAGTGACCACTGCACCAGGCGTGTTCACGCTATGCGCGTTCGTTTGTTATCGCGGGTCCCGTGACCGGCCACGATCAACTAATAACGCCATCCTTCGTCGAGCGGCCACAATCGGCGCCCGAGAATGTCCTCGGCGCAAGTCAGCCCGGCTCTGGCGGCCCGATCAACCCCTATGCCGCGTGACTTGAAGGTCTCGCTCGCGAAGTAGAGACCCGACACGTTGGGGGCCTTCCAGTGCGGGCGAAACCGGCCGACCAGGCCCGGCTTCTGGATCACACCGAACGAGGGGTCATAGGTGTAATGGCGGCGCTTGAAGACGTGATCCCGCAGCGCCGGCCACATGGTCTCGACGTCCTTTTCGAACTCGTCGAACTTCTGTTTGACGAAGTCGATGTCACGTCCTCTGTTGAACCGGTGCAGCATCGAGCCCATGACGTAGAGGTGCCGGCCTTCGGGGGCCACCGAGGGGTCCATAGCGGTCATCTCGAACATGAACCCGGAGGTACGTCCGATCGGGCTGTGCAGCCAGGTCGCGATTTCTTGCCGGTCGATGACGGCAACGGGCTCTTCGGTGGCGATATAGAGCCCTGCCCAAGATATGCGCCAGCGGTCCTGGGCGAGGTACTTGATCTGACTCACGTACCAGTCCGGTAGCTGCTGTTCGGGCACGATCTGGAGCACATGCCACACCGGCAGAGTCGAGACCACCACCGGAGCGGTGATGATCTCGTCGTGGAAGATCTCGTTCGGCAGGACGGCATCCGGTCGGGCCAATGCGATCCCCTTCGCCTCGCCGCCGGCGATCAGCACGCGGCTGACCCGCCTCCCCAACTGAACCTCCCCGCCCCGATCAACGACGACGTCTCCCAGAGTGGTGAAGAGCTTGTCCCAGCCTCCCTCCGGCCAGAACGAGTAGGCCGCCATGCGCCTCTCGGAGTAGTGCATCTTTCGATTGAAGAGGTTGTCGCTCGCCGAGTGGTCCCACCAATCCTCCGTCATGCACTCCATCACGCTGATGAACTCGAAGAGGTCGCTCACGCCCTCGTGGTCGGTGTACTGGGAGATCCAGTCGCGCATCGGCCGGTCATCCCATTTCTCGAGCTCCTCGTACGGGGTGGCGACCAGCGCCTTGATCACCTTCTTCAGCTGGTCCTTGTCGCCCGAGTAGCGGTCTCGAATCGACCCCCATGCTTCTGCCACGTGATCCCAAACCGGCATGTCGGTGTTGTGCGGCCCGTGGCGCAGCTCCTTTCCGACATGCTGGAAGATCCTCGTTATCCCCGAGCCGGGGTCTTCGAGGAGATGCGCCCCGAGGTTCAGCTCGTAGCCCTCGTCATTGGTGGCCATGCCGCGGCCGCCCAGAAAGTTGCTTCGCTCCACCACCAACACACGCCGGCCCTCGGTGGCCAGCAGGGCGGCAGCGCTGAGGCCGGCGGCGCCGGCTCCTATCACGATGGCGTCGTAATCGGTCACCGGTGGCCCGGAGTGGTGTCGTTGAGGCCCTCCAGCTCGGCAGGGACGGCAATCGGCGTCGGTTCTGACACGCCGGGTACGATATCAAAGGCTATTCGAGCCGGAGGTGGTGTGCTGGTGCAGCAGCCAGGGAAGACGCATCGGCGTGATCACTTGGGCTCCGGCGATCGCTGAGGCTCCGGCGCTTGCGTTCGACCACATCGCTCTCGCGGTTCGGTCTCTTGACAGGGCGGTGGTTCTCGTTCGAGACATCTTGGGCGCGACCTTCGTCATCGGGGGAGACGACGAGAAACTCGCCATGCGGACTCTCCAGTACAAACTCGCCCCTGGAACCAAGATCGAGCTTCTCATGCCGCTGGACGATGAAGGGGTCATCGCGCGGTTCATCGATAGGCACGGCGAGGGCTTTCACCACGCCACCCTGTTCTTCGAGGACATCGGGGCGCTCATGCCGCAGCTGGAGTCGGCAGGATTCGAGGTCACCGGCACCGACCTTTCGAGGCCGACGTGGCGCGAGACTTTCCTCCGCCCGAAGAGCGGCTTCGGGGCGTTGTTCCAATTCGTGGACAGCAATCTCGACTGGGGTACCCCGGTCCCGGGCATCACGGAGGAAGCCGTGCTGAGCGGGAAGGTCGTATGGAGAGGCAACCGGCCGGTCCTCCGAGACTCCTCCGGCTGATGCGGAACCCCCCGGTTGAGGTGACGACCTGGGGAGGTCTTCTCATGGCGGCGGCGCGGCGGTCGCCGGAGCACGTGGCCTTGGCATTTCCCGACGGTCGCCTCAGCTACTCGCAATTGCTCGCCAGGGCAATCCGGCGGGCCCGGTCACTCCGTGCACTCGGGATCGGGGCCGGGGATCACGTCGGATTGTTCATGCCGAATCTGATCGAATACGTAGAGATTCTTTTCGGCGTTGCCCTCCTAGGGGCCGTTTCCGTCCCGATCAACGCCAGATACAAGGAACACGAACTCGGCTACGTCATCGAGAACGCCGATCTCGACATCCTCATCACCACCGACCTGGCTGCTGATCGCGTCGATCTCGTCGAGCTGGTGCGAGTCAGCCTTCCCGGCATCGGCGAGGCGGCGAACGTCACGGAACTCCATCTCCCCTCCGCGCCACGTCTGCGTTCGGTCGTCGTTTTAGGGGGATCCCAGCCGGACGGAATGCTCTCGCAGGCAGAGTTCGAAGCGGCCGCAGAGAGGACCGGCGAGGAGGAGATCGAGCAGCTTGCAGCGAGGGTGGCGGTGCGCAGCGTGTGCATCATGATCTACACGTCAGGGACCACCGACCTTCCGAAGGGCTGTCCTCTCACTCACGAGGCCCTGGTGCGCAGCGGTCGCGCTATGAGCCGGCAGCGTTACCTGCTGACCGCCGAAGATTTGTTCTGGGACCCGCTACCGATGTTCCACATGTCGGCGATCCTGCCGATCACCGCCGTGTTCGATGCCGGCGCCACCTTCCTGTCGATGACGCATGTCGAACCCGAAGCCGCAATCGACCAGATCGTGGCGGAGCGACCGACGGTGTTGTTTCCTTCCTTCCCGACGCTGACCACTGCCCTGATCCACAATCCGAGATGGGGAGAGGTCGACCTGGCACGAGTCAGAGTGGTCAACAACGTGGCCTCGCCCGACATGCTCAAGGCGTTTCAGGCCGCATACCCCGACGCCGTTCAGGTCAGCGCCTACGGTCTCACCGAAGCCACCGGGGTGGTCTCCTTCAACGAATTGACCGATACTCTCGACGAACGCGCAACTACGTGCGGGCGTCCGTTCTCGGGGATCGAGATTCGTGTCGTGGACCCCGAAACGGGCGAGCCACGAGGTGTCGACGAGCAGGGTGAGATCAACATCCGGGGTTACTGCCTCTTCGAGGGCTACTACCGGGACCCGCACAAGACGGCGGAGACGATGGATGCGGACGGCTGGCTCCGCACGGGGGATCTCGGCAGCCTCGACGCTGACGGACGCATCAGATACCACGGGCGCCTCAAGGACATGCTCAAGGTCGGAGGCGAGAACGTCGCGGCTGTCGAAATCGAGTCGTACCTCGGCACGCACCCGGCGGTGAAGATCGCACAGGTCGTGTCTGCGCCGGATCCCAAGTATGTCGAGGTGCCCGCAGCCTTCGTCGAACTCCATGACGGCATCGAGATAACGGCCGGCGAGCTCGTCGAGTACTGCCGCGGCAAGATCGCGAGCTTCAAGGTGCCCCGCTACGTGCGCTTCGTGACCGAGTGGCCCATGTCGGCGACGAAGATCCAGAAGTACCGGCTTCGGGAGTGGATCGAGTAGTTCCTGCCCGTGGGGTGCATCATGATCCTGACCTGCGGTGAATAGCGTGTATGATCGCCGTTCGGGCGTCGGCGGCGGCCATGTGGAGCTTGGTGGTCAACCCTCCCCGGGACCGCACTACCCCTCCCCCTTTCCCATCCGGTAGCCGACGCGGGGCTCGGTGAATATGTACCTTGGGTTATTCGCGTCGTCGCCCAGCTTGCGGCGGAGCAGCTTCACCACGTTGCGCTCCAGCCATTTCTCGCCGACCCGCTCCGGACCCCAGACCCGCTGGAGCAGCACGGTGTGGGTCAGCGTGCGGGGGGCGTGGACCGCCAGCTCGTAGAGCACCGCGTATTCCGTGGCCGTCAGCTCGACCGGCTCTCCGCCCGCCGTCACCCGGCGCAGTGCGTAGTCGATGCCCAGCCCCGCGACCGCGTAGGGCGCCGACGGCTCGCCCTGGAAGGGGTCCAGCCGTTTGCGGAGCGCCGCCCTGATCCTCGCCGCCAGCTCCGTCGGGGAGAAGGGCTTGACCAGGTAGTCGGCCGCCCCCATGTCGAGCGCCCTGGCGACGGTCTCGTACTGGCCGTACACCGACAGGAAGATGACCGGCGCGTCCGCCGTCTTGCGGATGTCGTTCATGAGTTCGATGCCGTCGCTGCCCGGCATGACCAGGTCCAGCGTCTCCAGGTCCGCCCGGGCCTGCCGCTCCTCCCGGTGGGCGCCGGCGTTGGCGATGACCGGCGCCGCCTGGGCGGCGAACATCGTCAGGGTCTCCTCGTCGGCCACGGTGAACTCGGCGCCGCGGTCCTTGTCGCCCACGAAGACGTGGCCCACTCGTTCTCTCCGGTGGAACATGGGCGCCGCCAGGAAGCGGAAGGCCCCCACCGGCAGGGGGTTGGTGAACTCCGTGAAACCCGGGTCCCGGACGTGGTCCACCAGGTCGGGCAGGCGCAGGGGTTCGGAGATATTGGTCAGGGCCTCGAGGAGCTGCTACCGGTCGGGGGTGAGCCACAGTTGCTCTGCCTCGGTGGAGGTGAAACCGGAAGTCAGGCGGTGCTTCACCCCCGCTCCCGTCGTCTAGGAGGGTCATCACGCCGTAGCGGGCCGCCGTCAGCGTCCGGGCGGAGTCGAGGACGCCCTGGATCACCTGGTCGAAGTCCAGGCTCTCGTTGATGCGCCGGCCGGCCGCGCTGAGGCGCGACAGGCGCTCCCGCAGCGCCTCGATCTCCCGGTCTCGCCGGTCTGGTGGCATCGTATCTTCCCTCCCGGTCCGGGCGCAGCCGGCGTATCGGCCATCAGACCGGGAGGTATACATCAAGCTATACAAAAGAAATCGTGAACGATATGTATCCGATAGGCGTGATCTTGCTAGCATTCCCGTACGGTGCTTTGGATCTGTGCGTCTCCACACCGACTGGACGCAGAGGCTGGTGCAGTGCTGAAGCAACCGCCCCGACACCGGGGCGGGCGGGTTCATCTCGACCGATGAAGCAGACCGTTGATAAGAGGAGGCACGATAGCCATGTTCGACACCGGGAATGACAGCAGTAGGATACGCCGCCTGCTGAGGGCGGCCATGCGTTCTACCACCCCCCTTTACCTTGTTGAGTAGCTCTGATGTGTGAGTATCGGGGCTGGTTGCTCGCCGCGGCGGGCAGGGCTTTGTCCCCCTGTCAGAGAGATGGCCTGGGGGGTGTTGCCACCCGCCGTGGTTGGGTGCCTGCGACCTCTTACAGGGACATGCACCGACAGGGGGCTGGTTCGTAAAGTGGTTGAGGCGTTGGTGCCCTCGAGTAGCTGCCGAAAGGAGTTTGCGACTAGAGAGGACCAGCTGATGGGTGAGAGGCCTACGCCGGCTCCCGGAGTGTTCGTCGGTATAGACATCGCCAAGGGCAAGCATTACGCCTGTGCGGTGTCGGCCAGCGGTGAGGCGCTGTTCGCCCGAGCGGTTCCCAACGACGAATCAGCGATCCGGCGGATGATCGACGACGCTGGGGACCACGGCCGCACGGCGTTGGTGGTTGATATGACCTCGTCGGCGGCTGTGCTGACCCTCACCGTCGCCGCAGAGATGGCGATTCCGGTGGCTTATGTCACCGGCCTAGCGATGCGCCGAGCTGCCGACCTCTACGCAGGTGCGGCCAAGACCGACCCCAAGGACGCGCAGGTGTTGGCCGACTTCGCCTGGCGTAACGCCGATCGGCTGACCTGGACCACTATCACCGATGAGTTGTTGGCCCGTCTGCGGATCCTCAACGGTCGGGACACAGACCTGGCCGCCGACGCTACTCGGGCCGCGAACCGCCTGAGAGACGCCCTATTAGCCGTGTCCCCGGCTCTGGAACGCGCCGTGGGAGAAAGGCTGATGTCGACACCTGGTCTCAGAGCCGCGCTGGTGAAATACCCCACCCCCACAGCGCTGCGAACCGCCGGCAAAGCCCGGGTGCGGACGCTGATATCCAAGCGATCCAAGCGCACCGCCAACACACTCACCAACGAGATCTGGGCTGCGCTCAGCTCCCAGACCGTCACGGTGCCAGCCGAGGCAACCTGGGGCGAGACAATCGGCGACTTGGCCGCCGACCTGGACCGGATCATCGACCGCCGACAACGCCTCGAAGCTGACATCGAGCAGGCGTTCTTGGAGCATCCGCTGGGAAAAGTCCTTAACAGCATGTGCGGGTTCGGGCCCAGAACCGGAGCTCGAACCCTGGCTGAGATCGGCGACCCGCACCGGTTCGCCAACCCCGGCCGGCTAGCCGCCTACGCCGGCCTAGCCCCCGTGGACCGACAATCAGGCCGCAGCCACCGAACAGGGCGATCACGAGGCGGAAACCACCGACTCAAAAACGCCATGTTCATCGCCGCGTTCGTTGCTACCCAACACGACCCCGACGCCCGCGCCTACTACCTACGCAAACGCGCCCAGGGCAAAGACCACAACGCCGCGGTCATCTGCGTCGCCCGCCGACGCTGCAACATCATCCTGGCCATGCTCAAGACCCAAACGCCCTACCAACCCCGCCAACCCGAGAAACTGCCCGAAGCGGCTTGACAACAAGACAGGGACACCCCCCCTAGTCGTTTGGCTCGCCCTTCCGGCGCTGCTGCTCTCGGTCCTGTTGATCCCGCGTCCGGCCGAGGCCGGGCACGAGGTCGTCTGGTCGGCGACGCTCACGCCTCAGAGCGTTTCGGGCTCGGGTTGCTCCCAAACAAGCCCATGGACAGCCAGGAAGTGCGAGAACGCCCTCACAGATCGCACGATCGAACTCCCCGATGGAACCTCCATCACGGTGGATATCTTTTACATCGATGAGAACAGCAACGGCTTTTTTCTCTACTTCGCATCCGCCGGGGCGCTGCCTGCTCAGATCGTCGACTACGCGTTTGAGGTCAACGGATTCACGTTCCGATTTGACGACCCGAACCTCCATAGGCCGCGATCCGATACGCGCCAATGGCCGGCTGGTAGCGCAGCCGAGGATACGCTTGAGGTCGGAACCCCGGTCGTGATCAACCTGGTCGTGGCCCACCCGAAGGTGTCTATCTCCGCCTCCCCCACGACGGTGGACGAGGGCAGCCCGGTCACCATCACGGCCACCCTGTCGAAGGCGCTGTCGAGCCGGGTGACCATCCCGCTGGTTGTCTACGGCTTCAGCGCGGAGCCGGGCGACTACGGACGCCTCGCGTCGATCACGATCCCCGCCAACTCGCTCACGGGCACGGGGACCATCGCCACGCGCCAGGACGCGGACGCCCACGACGATGTCTTCGGGGTGGACCTGGGAACACTGCCCCCGGCAGTTGCCAGGGGCAACCCGTGGTCGGTCTCGATCACGATCGTGGACGACGACCTCAGCACCCTGACGACCCTCCCCGTAGATAAGTCCCAGCAACGCCCCGCCAGCCAACGGACTCCGACCGGCGCGGGGGCGGGAGGTCCCTTCTGCTACGTCGGGGCGGGCAACGGCACCACGGAGTACATCCGCTACCCGGATGGGCGCATCGTGGAGACGACCAAGCAGAGCGAGACCATCAGGTCGATGTTCGCGTGCTGACGAGACGGAGCCCCCGGGGAGACTGAAGCGGAGCCCCGCGTTGCTCACCGGCAGCCGGCAGTCCCCGGTCGCGGACGCCGATGGGCGGCGCCGGTGAGTGCGGGCGAGGCGAAGCCCCCGCGGGTCACGCTCAACCCGGCCCCGGTGCGGGCCTTCCTCGAGGAGCGGGGCATCTCCCAGAACGAGCTGGCGCGCCTGGTCGGGATCTCCTCGGGCTACTGCTCCCAGCTCATGAGCGGCAGCGCCCACCCCTCCCCGGAGGTGGGGGACGGCCGGGACACATCCCTGTCCCGGGGTGTTCAGCGACGCCGACGGCGACAGCCTGACCACCACCGCCGCATCCTCGAACGAGACCGTGGCCACGGTCTCGGTGTCGTCCGATTACTCGACGCTGACGGTGACGGCCGAGGCGCGGGGGACGGCGACCCTCACGGTCACCTGCCAACGACGGCAACGGCGGCACGGTGTCGGACGCGTTCGCGGTGACGGTGAAGGCAGCGTCCACCGACGTGGTGGCCTTTAATGGTGATGATGTCACATCAGTGTAATTTAGAGTGAACACGCCCTAGATAGCGGCGGGTAAGCGAGCTCCACGACCATGTGTCGTGCGCCGAACCCGGTCAATCCTCGCCGGAGGGCGCCTCGTCCCAACGCTGCCGAAGCTCCGCAGCGAGATGGCTGTTCTCGGCGTTGCCGGGATGGGGGTACCAGCGATCGCCCACAGCTTGGTACCGGGTAGCGAGTTCGATCAGCACCCCGTGGGCCTTGTCCTCTCCGATGAAGTTCCACTGCAGCCATGGGATGTTGGGGGGACCGCTGTTCTCGTCGAGAAGAACCGGTAGCCCGGCTTGACGGCATTGCTCGACCGTGTGGCCGAAGTCGTCGGAGAGAAACGCGATGTGGTGGACGAACTCGCCGCGGCGGTCGAGCAGTTTGTCGACCCAGGTTCCCGGAGTTCCCGGCGCCCACAGCTGGATGCTGACGCCGAGGGGATCGGGATTCTGGAAGGTCGCCCACACCATGTGAACACCGTCGGCCGTGCCCTCACCCCGGGTCACCTGCAGCGTGTGCTCCGGCGAGAGAACTTCGAGAATGTCGTGCCAATCGGCGATCGCCTTTTCCAGATCGCGCACGCACATCGCGACGTGATCGATATGGACAGCCGGCATTCGTTTGCCCCCCGGACGGTGAGACGTAAACCTAATTGATCGTGGTCGGTCTGTGTTGCGGCGGCGTGCTCTGGACCGCCATCGACGCCTCTGGCTGCGTCCTGCCTCCTCAACGTACCCTGCGGGTACGCCTTCGTCAGCAAGTCCTTGCCATAGACGCCGCTGCCGGCGCCAGACCCCACCGCCGCCCCACAGACCAACCACGGGGACCCGCGATAACAAACGAACGCGCATAGCGTGAACACGCCCTGACATATCCACCGGCTCGTCCACTTCGACGGCGAGGACTCGAACCGAACCTGCCGGGTGTCGCCGCTGTCAGCGAAGGTCCCCGCCCGCGAACCAGCGTTCGAAGGCGGGCTGCGACGCGGTATCCACCAGCTCGACCCGGAGCCCGTGGGCCGAACGGTGGTAGGTGAATCCGGAGGGTTGGCGGCCTGATCTGCTGAGGCCGGCCACCTCGAGACTCATCCCCCGATGCTGCAGTCGCGCGGCGTCGATCTCGAGCCGGTGGCTCCACAGTCCGATGTGATGGAGGCCGCTCACCGGCGCCCAGACCGTGCCGGCGGCGCCCTCGATGAGCTCGAGGTGGGGAGGACCTTGCCGGGAGTACGTGAACCGGATCTCCGTCGTCAGGTCACCGGCCGCAACCCGGATGCTGATTGCTCGTTGCTGGGGGCGTGCCCAGGTCAGGCCGAGTGCGTCCCCGTAGAAGCTCATAGCCGTCTCGAGGTCGGGCACCGCGAGGGCGGTATGGCTGATACCCGCTATATGACCCGGCCCGCCCGCAAGCCACTCGTCGAATGACTGCCGGCGAGAATCATCGAGGATCTCGACCCGGAAGCCGTTCACGTCGGTGAAGTACGCGAAGCCCAGCAACCCACCGTCCTCGGCGTCATAGGTGGCTTCGAGCGTCATCCCGGCCCGGGCCAGTAGCCGTCCGGCGCCGCGCAGATCCGGAACCCAGAACCCGGCGTGGTGTATGCCTCCTCCGGTCGGCTCCCACGGCGTGCCCCGGGCCTGGCCGATCAATTCCAGATGGGGCGGGCCTTCCATCGAGTAGGTGAGCCGGAGGTCGGTGGTTACCAGCCGGCCGTGGTGGCGCACGGTGCGTTCACCGTGGCGTACCGGCGCCCACGTGAGGCCCAGCTGGCTGCTGAGATCGTCCATCGCACCATCGAGGTCCGGCACGACGATCCCGAAGTGGTGCATCTCCGGGAGCTCGATGCTCAACACGCGCCCCTCTCGACGAGGTCCTTCAGGGCGGCGATGCCGAGAACCATCTCGTCCCAGGCTCTCTCGCCGCGTACCACCGGTGTGACGAGGACATGGTCGAGTCCGGCCTCCGCGTAGTCGACCAGGAGTTCTGCGACGTCCTCCGGACGCCCGGTCACCGGTCGCCGGTCACCGTAGCCGTCGCCGACGGACGACCAGCCCGAGTAATCGAGACCGTCGCCGATCGTGACCTCCATGTGGATCGACACGGTGACCTCCTCGCGATCGCGCTCGATCTTCTCCATCTCGGCGAGGAGCATCACGACTCTTCTCTTGAACTCGTCGAGCGGGGCCCAGGTGCCGTGCCAGCCGTCACACCATGCAGCCCGGCGCAACGCGCCCGCTGATGAGCCACCTATCCAGATGGGGATGGTCTCGGACGGCCTGGGCTTCACTCTGACCGCCTCGAACGAGAAGAACCGGCTCTCGAACTCCGTGGCGCCCGCCCAGAGTGCCCTCCACCCACGGATGTAATCGTCAAGTCGCTCGCCGCGGCCCTGCATAGGAACACCGACGGCGGTGAACTCCTCGGTCAGCCAACCGGCTCCGACCCCCAGAATCGTGCGTCCGGGCGCCAGCCAATCCAACGTCGCCCACTGCTTGGCGAAGTGCATGGGATTCCGGTAGGCAGGGACGATGACGCTGGTGCCAAGGCCGACCCGGCGTGTGTGAGCCGCTGCGAGCGCCAGCAGCGGGATCGGCTCCGGAAAGAACGAGGGCATGCCCTCGATCGACGTCGGGACCGCTACGTGGTCCGACGCCCACACGTCGGCGAAGCCGAGGTCCTCTGCGACGACGGCCGCGGCCCCTACCCTCTCGGGCGAAGCCGCTCTGCCGAGCTGGGGGAGGTGCAGTCCGAACCTCAAGGCGCCACTACGATCCGCAGAGCCCCCGTTGACTTGTCCGCTGCCGCGACGAACGCGTCAGCTGTCTTCTCGAGAGGGAATCGGTGTGAAACGAGACCGCCGAAGGCACCCGGGTCCGACTCGAGGAATTCGAGCGCGACCTCGAAGTCGTGGCGGCCGTCGGTGACCCCGTAGGTCATTGCGAAGAACATTCGCAGCTCGCGAAACGCGGCCCGGCGCGTGTCAAGGCGGGTTGGATCGTCGAACAACCCCAGCACCAGCACCTCACCACCCGGCTTCACCGTTCGAACCGCTAGATCGAAGGTTTCCGGCCCCCCTCCGACCGCCTCGACTACGACATCGGGCGCGAACCTGCGTATTCCGGAGACCACATCGTCCAGGGCGGGGTCCAAGACCTCGATCGCCCCGAGCGTCTCGGCCACCGCAGCCTGGCGGGGGTAACGAGCCACACACAGCAGGGCATCGGCGCCGAGGCGCGCGCCGGCGGCGGTAGCGAGCAGTCCGATTGCACCCGCTCCGATCACTGCGATCTTGCGACCGGCCAGCGTCCCGTCCTGTGCGGCGAATGTATGGCTGGCCCGGTAGGCGTGAACCGCGCAGGCGAGAGGCTCCGTGAGGATCGCCAATTCGTCGGCCATTCCGTCGGGAACGTCGAACAGGGCGGATGCGTTGACCGACATCCGCTCTGAGAAGCCCCATGACCGGAGGGTGGCGCGGTCGCTGCAGAATCGCGCCTTGCCATCCAGACACGCCGTGCATCTCCCGCAGTTCCCCGCGAGATTCGGCTCGACGACGACCCGCCGGCCGCGCCCGCCGTCAGCTCCTGGCGCCCAGGCGACGACTTCGTGTCCCGCCATGCCGGGGATCGGTGCCTCGGGCCGCCCGGTCATCAAGTCCGGATGGCGCCATCCGTGAAGGTCGGAACCGCAGATCCCGCAAGCGATGACGTCGATTTCGACGAGGTGGCCTTCAGCTCGGACCGGCGGTACCTCGCGAACTGCGATCCGTTCCGCCCCGTCGAGGAAGGCGGCGCGCATCAGTAGCGGAATCGGGGCATGGGCGGGTTGACGGAGTACTCGACGACGCCATAGCCGCGCTCTCCGGTTTCGAGCACCTCGAAGTCGAAGAAGGGCTCGTAACAGTCCAGGCGGGCCTCCGCGTCGTTCTCGTCACGCATCAAACCGTTGCGAGTCTGGGCGTGCTTCCGGCCTGTTGCGATGGTGAGTTGCTCGTCGCCGAGATCGAACTGCATGTCAAACGACATAGCCGTGCGGAAATCGTCTTCGAGGCGCGGCACGCACGAAGCGCTGACGATCGGTCGAGACCCGTCGGCGTCGCCTACCCATCCTCCCACCGGGTTGGCGCCCTCGGGCAGCCGCCGGTCCGGATTCATCCAGCCGAATGCATTGAGGTGACGGTTCTCGAGCTGGATCGACGGCCAGAAGTGACCTAAAGATCGTTGCAGCGTTCGATGATTGCGCGGCTCCCAGGAACTGGAGCGCACGAATCGATGGGTCCAGGAATGATCGCGGTGGGCCCATGAGTCGATGGCCCGTCGCTCGCCCTTGCGGGGACCTCCGAACGTCTCGAAGGAGCCTTCGCACGAGAGCGCCTGCTCGTAGTGCCCGCCGTAGTCTTCGTAGGCACCGAGCGGATTGCCCCCCAGACAGTCGTCGTAGTCGAAGACCTCGAAACGGCTGCGATAGGTGAGATCGAATCCGAACTTGGGGCCGTCGAAACTCCAGCGGTACTGCTCGAAAGGCTTGTCGACTCGAAATGTGAGCCGCTGGTCCCCGATCGTCTCGAACACCGGGTCGACCTCGAGCGGTTGGCGTGAAGCCCATTGCTGGTGGACGCCGTCGATGACGTAGAACGCGCTCGCTCGCACGTAGCCGTGACTCAGCGAGGCATGGATGTGGTTGATGCCGAAGACGTCCGCTTCGCGATCGACGACCGAAAACCAGAAGTTATCGCTCCACAGGTGCTTCTCCGGGGCGTCGACAGGAGGGGCGTGGAGGTACTCGTCCCGTTCCTTCAGCGCCATGCCATCTCCCGGAGAAACGTCGGCCGCCCCGTGAAACGGAGCCCGAGCGCTTGCAATGCTGCCGCCAGGTTACGCCCACCGTCCGCAGCCGCCACCGTGAGGACTTCGAACGCCGCCTCCCAAGCCGCCTCCGAGTCTGGCAGGTCGAGCGCCTTCGCCAGAGCCGGCATGCCGCCGATGGCTCGCAATCGATCCACGGACCGGCGAAGGGCGTGGCCTTCCTCCTCTTCGTCGAGCAGATGTGATCGCAGCGGTCCGCCGGTATCGGGGTGGCGGGCAATCTCCATACGCCTCGCGGCGCCCAGCATCGGCGCGTAGTGGCTCGGCCGCTTGGCGAGCTCGGGGGGAAGGGGAACGAGGCCGTCCTCCAGCCAGCCGACCAGATCCCACATGCCCGAGTTCCCGGCCTCTCCGATCGCCGCCAGCGCCGCGCGATCAGACTTCCCGGAAGCCAGGGCCGATATCCCTCGCATCGAGGCCGTGTAGGACCTCCAGCGCTCGAGCCTGAGGTAGAAGGGCATCACGGACTCGTCGACCTTCCGCCCCGATGCCCGCTCGTAGAGAGCGACCGCCTCCCGGTCGATTCCTCCCCAGGCGGAGAATTGGCGTGTGAATGCGATGTCGCACATCGGATCGCCCGCCCAGGCTCGCTCCCAATCGAGCACACCGCTGATCTCTCCGCCGTCATCCCACAGGATGTTGCCGATGCGGTAGTCACCGTGACAGACAACCGGTTCGTCGCCGCCTCCCGGAAGGTTGCTCAGAAGCCACCGGAGGCCGATCTCGAAGCCCGGCTGCCGGGCGGGGGCGGCACGACGGTAGTGCTCCACCTCGGTGTCGATTATCGATCGAATCGCTTCTCCCGTCGTTCTGACCGCAGAGAGTTGGGAGGGATCACCCGAACGATGGAGATCTCCGAGCGCGACCGCCATCGCTGCCCGGTAGCGCTCTTTCTCGTGGAGTGGGATCTTCTGCGAGCTGCGCAATCTCGCTCCGGGGACCACAGTCTGGACCTGCAGCGGCGCCCCGAACTCGGACGGGTCCGCGGCGACCAGCAGCACGTCCGGAGCAGGCAGCGCCCCGCGGGCTGCCCGGAGCGCCCGCCGTTCCGCCTCGACGTCGTAGGGATCGAGCGTTCCGCCTCGGGGAGCGACCCTCACCACCGCCTCGGGACCTGACGCGGTCGACACGAGGTAGGTGTCCCACGAGTGTCCGCCCGGCATCGGCTCGACGCGCGCCTCTCCGAGCGAACGCCCGAGTGCCGTTTCGGCTGCTCGCACGATCTGGACTTGCACGGCCATGGGCTGGACCGTACCTCCCTCATTCTCCCGGTGGCAGGACCTGCCGATCATGCGTTGATCGCAGCCCTGGTCCATATACTCGCGCCTAAGTGAGGGCAGCTCAGAACTCGTATCCAACCCTGTTTTCGTCATTGCGCCTCGGAACGCTCGAGCTCTCGAACCGGATACTGCTGTCGCCCATGACGACCGGATTCGGGTTCCGGGCCGGGCTTCCCACAGAGCAGCTGATCGAGTATTTCGCGGCTCGCGCCCAAGATGTGGGGATGGCGGTGGTGGCCTTCGGGGCGGTCGCGCCGGAGGGTCGGGTCGAGCAGCAGATTCCGTGGATGTGGCTCGACGGCGCGTCCCGAGCTCTCGCCCCGCTGGCCGCTGCCATCGCGGCCAACGGCGCTGCGCCGTGTCTCCAGCTCGGCCATGGCGGCCGTCAGGTGAGCCCGAAGGTGATAGGCGGCGACCCCGTGGCCCCATCCGCTATAGCGCCGCTCGTCCACGTCAGCCGCCAACCGCGGTCCTTGGAGATCAGCGAGGTGGAGGATCTCATCACCGCATTCGCCGCCGCGGCCCGGAAGGCGTCGGCAGCCGGGTTCGTGGCTGTCGAGGTGCACGCCGGCCACGGTTACCTCATCCATCAGTTCATGTCCGCCGGATCGAACCGCCGCGACGACGCGTACGGCGGCGAGACCGTCGCGGCGAGAGCCCGCTTCGGCGTCGAGATCGTCGGTGCGATCAAGGAGGCCGTCCCCGAGCTCGCTGTGATGGTCCGCCTCAACGGGGCCGACTTCGTGCCCGGCGGTCTCGAGGTCGCGGACGCAGTCGTGGCGGCCAGGTCCTTCGCGTCTGCCGGCGCCGACGGACTGGTCGTGTCCGCCGGTGTCTACGGTTCCGTTCCCTACACCATCCCGTTGCTCGACGATCCGGAGGGCACGTTCCTCGACCTCGCGTCGCAGGTGCGGGTCGGCGTCGACATCCCCGTCGTGGCCGTCGGGCGCATCACCGATCCCTCGACCGCGGAGATGGCGCTGGCCTCGGGCCGCTGCGATGCGGTGGCCGTCGGCCGGGCGCTTCTCGCAGATCCCGCCTGGGCGACCAAGGCGAGAAGCGGGCAGCCCGCCCGGATCAGGCCCTGCATCGGAACGGTGGAGGGATGTGCGGGGATGCTCCAGCACGGTGACCCCATTTCGTGCTCGGTGAACGCTGACGTCGGGAGGGAGGTCCGGCCGAGCTTCCCACCTGCCCGCGCGGCGCCGCGCCGACTCGTGGTGATCGGCGCAGGACCTGCCGGCCTCGAAGCGGCCCGGAAGGGCGCCCTCAAGGGCCATGAAGTCGTCATAGTCGACCGGGCGGATGCGATCGGGGGCAGCCTCCGGTTGGCCGCGCAGACGCCGCCACTGCGCCATGTGCAGCGTCTTGCGGATTGGTTCTCCCTCGAGATGGAGCACCTCGACGTCGATGTGAGACTCCGATTCGAGGCCACGGCGGCTTCGGTGTGCGATCTCGACCCCGGCTTCGTAGTCGTCGCCACAGGAAGCGTCACCGAGGTGCCGGTGCTCGACGGGTATGACCGCATGCCCGTCTGGTCCGCCGAGGGCTTGCTGGCGGCCGGGGAATCGACTCTGGGAACGCAGGAGCCCATTGGAGAGATAGTGGTCCTCGGTGGGGGGCGCCGAGCTCTGGCAACGTCTTTGTGGCTGATCGGCGAGGGGCATCCTGTCGTGGTCGTAGCCGGCACGAGGGCCGGCAGCGACACCAGCGGGTTGGCCAGGCGGGCGTATCTCAGCCGCATCGAATCGGCCGGCGGATCGGTCGTTCGGGCGATCCCACGCCGCCTTGACAAGTCCGGTCTGGTGGCCTCGGCCGGGGACAGCGAGATATTCATTTCCTGCGGCGGGGTCGTGGTCGCCGATCCGGCGCGCTCGATCCGGCCGAACTGGCTCGATCAGCTGGAAGCGCCCTTCGTAGTGATCGGCGACGCTCGGGCACCGAGAGGGATCGGGCCGGCGATCGCGGAGGGGAACGACGCCCTCAGGGCCATGACCTAGAGCGAGAACGCGGTCGCCGCGCCTCGGCACGGCGCCCTCGCCGGCGCCTTTCAACCACGATCACGCCCCGCTACCCGTCCTGATCGGGTAGTTCGTTGTTACCCACACCCCAGCCGTCGAGAACGCGAAAATCGCCCGAACACGCCCACCCCCGGCGGGCCCATCCCCCAGCCACCACCTCCTTCGGTCCGAACGCGTCCCGCTATCCCCGGCGGGGTCCGCTCCCGAATTGATCCCGGATCCGGGCTCCTCAACGTCGATAGGCAAGAGTCCGGCGGTGCTTGTGGCCGCCCGGCAGTATGCGACGGGTCTGTGACACTTTCAACCCCCTTGCCGGCACTAGACTCGTCGAGGGCTCTCTCGAGAAGGCCGTGGACGTTCCGACTTCACCGCAAACAATCGTCCAGCACTACTTCGAGTCGATCAACTCTCGAGATTGGCCGGCGCTACGAGAGGTCCTCCATCCACACCTATCTATGCAGGTCGTCGGCCGGGGACGCATCGACGGCGTGGAGGCCGCGCTGGCCTACTTCGAGACCTTGCTGGCGGGTTTTGCCGAAGGTACCGACCGCCCCACCCGTTTCCTGGTATCGGGGAGCAGCGTGGTGGTCGAGATCGACTTCGACGGCCGCACGGTGGGCGGACGCCCCGTGGCCTTCTCCGCGGTGGATGTGTTCGACATCTCCGACGGCAAGATCAAGTCGTTGAGCGTCTGGTACGACTCGCTGGACGTAGCCCGTCAGGTCAAGGGTCGGCAGAAGCGCACCGAACCGTAGCCCGAGCACGGGATCGTCGTCCCGGCGACGGGTTGTAGGCTCCTGCCATCCGGGCCGTAGCCGATGCCGGAAGTGAAGACAATCGATGGATCAGAAAGCGACGGCGAGCGCCTTCATCGTCGATGCGCAGGTCTCGCTGGGCCGGTGGCGTAGCAAGACTCCCCGGGGGACCGTTTCCCAGGCCGCATACGACGAGGACGCCGTCACGATGGCTGCCCGGTGCGGCCTGGCGCTGCTGGACAGGAACCCGGACGTCACTCCGATCGGTTTGGTGGCGGCGACCGTGTCGGCCCCGCTGCCGGAGCCAGGCATTGCCCCCTTTCTTGCCGAGGTGCTGGACATCCGGTCCGCTGGGGATCGTCCCGCACCCGACGTGTTGGAGCTGGCCGGGTCGGTCTCTGCCGGTGTTGCCGCGGTCGCCGAAGCGGCGAGGCACGTGACCGACGGCCGCGGGCCGGTGCTCGTCGTGGTCTCCGATGACCGCCGGGACAACAAGGGCCGGCCTCTCGGGGCGGCAGCAGTCGCCCTCCTGATCGATTCGGTCGGGGATGTGGGCAGGGTCACCCCGGCAGGGAGCGGCGCCGAGCTGTTCCTGGATCGCTGGCAACGTCGCGACGCACCGGGAGTCCACGCCGGTGACAGGTCCCTCGACCGTTATTCGCCCGCCAAGGCGTTCGCGGGCGGGCTCGACGCCGACCGGGTCCTTCTCTCGACCGCCTCCGGTCCGCAGATCGAAGGAGCGGGATTTCCGGGATGTGCCGCACCCCTGATCGGCCTCTTCAGGAGCGACGCCTCCGAGGGCCGGGAGCTGGTCGTCGCCTCGTCGGCCGGAGGTATCAGCCACGCCGTCCGGATAACGGTCGGATCCCGGTTTTCCGACATCAGGGAACAGGCCGTCGATGAGATCTCGGGCGGGCTTCGCCGACAGCGACCGGCCGATCCCGATGAGTCCACGTTCACCCCGTACTCATCCCAGGCGATGGCCTTCAGGGAGCGAAGCCAGACGTTCCGGCTTCTCGCCGCGAGGAACACCGAGACCGGGGAAGTCGTCTTCCCGCCGCCGCCCGCCGCGTCGAGCACCGGATTCGAGCCGTATCAACTCGCCCGCACCGGCACCGTGGTCACCTTCGCCCGAGACCATGTGTTCCCGTTCGGCGGCCCGCTTTCCATGGCGGTTGTCGAACTCGACGGAGGCGGCCGCTTCTACGGACAGGTTGCCGACCATCTCGAAGTCGAGATCGGCGACCGTGTGGAACTGGTCCTGCGCAGACTGCACGAGGCGGGAGACGTGCCCAACTACTTCTGGAAGATCCAAGCCGCGCCGACCGGGGCGACCTGATGGGCATCGCCGGAGAGGTAGCCATTGTCGGCACGGGAACGACGAGCTTCGGCGTGCTTCACGACATGGGTTACCTCGACCTGGTGGCCGGATCCGCCCATGGCGCCGTCACCGATGCGGGCCTCACGATGGACGCCGTCGACGCCGCCTGGCTGGCGACGGCCGAGCCGCAGACCTCGGGACTCATCGGCGATTCCGGGGCTGCGGTGGCCGAGGCCCTGCGATTCTCCCCCCGCCCCGTCACACGGGTCTCGAACTTCTGCACGAGCGGGATGGAGGCCGTGCGCGGCGCAGCCCTCGCCGTCGCCGCCGGGGAGTACGACATCGTTCTGGCGATCGGAGCGGAGAAGATGCGCGACGTGACTCCCAAGGGGTCTCTCGTCGCCAAGACTGCCGAGGGCAGCCACCCGACGCTGGCCAAGGGCAGGACCGCCCCCGGTCAGTTCGCATTGCTCGCCAACCGCTACCTCGACACCTACGGACATACGAGAGACGACCTCGCCCGGGTGGCCATCAAGAATCACCGCAACGCCATGTCGAACCCGAGCGCACAATTCGGCTCCGAGCTCACGATGGAACAGGTAATCCAAGCGCCCATCGTCGCCGAGCCGCTCGGCCTCTACGACTGCACCCCGACGACCGACGGCGGGGCCGCGGTCGTCCTGGCGTCGCGTGGATGGGCCGAGGCGAACGCCTCGCACTATGCGTTGATCGAGGGGGTCGGCCTGTCCGTGACCGGTGGCTACGTGTCGAACTTCTTCGAGGAGTCGGGCGACTACCTCGGCTTCGCATCGACCCGCGAAGCGGCCGCTCAGGCGTACCGTCAGGCAGGAATCACCGACCCGAGGTCCGAGCTCGACCTGGTCGAGTGCCACGACTGCTTCACGATCACCGAGATCGTCAACACCGAAGACCTCGGGCTGGCGGAGCGAGGCAAGGGGGTCGAGCTGCTCCGTTCCGGAGCGACCGCCCATGACGGCGAGATCCCCGTCAACGTGTCCGGAGGCCTCCAGGCGTGCGGCCACCCGGTCGGCGCGACCGGCGTGCGCATGGTCGTCGAGATCGCCGATCAGGTAACCGGTCGGGCCGGAACTCGCCAGGTCGCCGGCGCCACGAAGGGACTGGCACACACCCTCGGCGGTCCGGGCGTCATTGCGTGTGTGATGGTGATCGCTGCGTCACAGACCGACCACGGGACCGGCGATAACAAAACCGCATAGCCTGAACACGCTCTGTTCGGGACTCAGGCTCTCTGGTTGAAGCTGCGGCCCAGATACTGTGACACGATGCGTACCCGCTGGATCGTCGGGGTACCGCCCGCCACCGCCCACCCGTGGGCATCGCGGTGATAGCGCTCCAGCCCGTACTCCACCGAGTAGCCGTTCCCGCCGTGGAGCTGGATCGCGAGATCCGAGACCTCCTTGGCCATCTCGTTGGAGTAGCACTTCGCGATCGAGGCATCCAGCGGATCGGGCGCTCCGGTCCCCGCGCTAGCAGCCGCGGTCCATATCAGTCGCCGTGCCGCCTGGGTCTTCAGGACCATGTCGGCTAGGGCCAGCTGAACCGCCTGGAATTCGACGATGTCCTTCCCGAACTGTTTGCGCTCCTCCACGTACTTGGCCGTGAGGTCGAGGCAGGCCTGGCCGATGGCCAGCGACATCGTCGCGTTGCCGAGACGCTCGATGGAGAAGGCGGTGAACAGGTCCCGGAATCCCCCGGCGGGCACTATCACGTTCTCCGCCGGAACCCTCACGTCCTCGAAGAACATGTCGGCCGACGGGATGCCGCGAAAGCCCATCAGCTTCTCTTGCGGGCCGAAGGTGAGGCCATCGGCGCCGGCCTCGACGACCACCGCCCCGATGCCCCTCGAGCCGAGCTGTTCGTTCATCCTGACGTACACGAGGTACATCTCGGCGTGCCCGCCGCCCGAACACCATCGCTTCGCGCCGTTGATGACGACCTCGTCTCCGTCGCGGACCGCCGATGTCGTCATATCCGTTGCCGCCGACCCGGCGTCCGGCTCCGAGATCGAGATGGCCATCGTGGCGGAGCCCCGGATCACCGGGGGCAGGAACCTCTCCTTCTGGGCCTCGGAGCCGAGCATGGCGATGGCCCGGGCCGGACCGGTGTTCGACTCGAACGCTTGAAAGGCCGCGATCTGGTTCCGCTTCGCCAGTTCCTCGATCACGATGAGCGAGTCGAGCAGGGTTCCGTCACCTCCGCCGTAGGCGCCTGGGAGGCCGATTCCGAGCAGTCCCAGGTCTCCGAGCCGCTTCCGTTCCTCGTCGGGCATGAACGTGCGGTCCCGATCCCAGGCTTCCGCCTTGGCGGCGTAGACCTCGTCGGCCAGCCTCGCCGTCGACTCCCTCAGGATCTCCTGCTCAGGGGTAAGCGCGAACTCGATCATGAACACCTCGCTGGGACGGAACCCTCAGGATTCTATGGGGCCGCTGATGCGTGCGCCGCGCTCACTCGAAGCCGGCAACGGCGTCGCCGGCCAGCCATCTGATCCGGTTCAGCAGCCTCGTCAGGTCTTCAATCTCGACGCCCTCCTCATCGAGGCGCCGGAACACGGCGTTGACCGCATCCGTCGCCCGGCCGACCACCTCGCGGCCGTGCGCCGTGATCGATGCGAGCACCACCCGGCTGTCGGTCACGTCGACCCGTCGACGGACGAGCCCGTCGCGTTCAAGGCGCTTGACGGCGCTCGTGACACTGGCAGGATGGACCTGAAGCCTCCCGCCGATCTTCCCCATGGGCAGCCCACCGGCGCGGCTGAACCCGAGCAAGCGCAGGATCTCGAACCGGGCGAAACTGAGGCCGGACGGGGCAAGAGCCAC
Source organism: Candidatus Spongiisocius sp. (assembly GCF_965221825.1). Lineage (GTDB taxonomy): Bacteria > Actinomycetota > Acidimicrobiia > Spongiisociales > Spongiisociaceae > Spongiisocius. Next base: position 1,459,641 of record NZ_OZ244917.1, on the reverse strand, counting down.
CTCGACCATCGCCGTCACGATCTGGTTCGCCCTCACCAGAGTCGTGACCACGGACATGCCGCCGGCCGCGTCGGCCCAGCCATGGTGTTCCCATTGCCGCCGCGCTTCTGCGATCGGGTCCATGGGCGGTTGGCGTGCCGCCCGGTTTGCTATATCCTTTGATATCAAAGTAACCCCACATTAGTGGTGAGGAAGCGAATGCCGGGACCAAGCCATCACCTGCGTGTCGTCACGGCGACCTCCCTATTCGACGGTCACGACGCGGCGATCAACATCATGCGACGCATCCTCCAGGCCGCCGGCGTGGAAGTGATACACCTCGGTCATGACCGGCCGGTCCAGGCCCTCGTCGAGGCGGCCGTGCAAGAAGACGCTCAAGCCGTCGCGGTCACCTCCTACCAGGGAGGCCACCTCGAGTTCTTCCGCTATCTGCGCTCGCAACTCGACGAGGCCGGGGCGACCGACGTGAAGATATTCGGCGGCGGAGGCGGCACCATCCTTCCCGAGGAGGCGGAGAGCCTCCGGGCTCAGGGGGTCGAACGGATCTACGGTCCCGACGAAGGAAGGGAGCTGGGCCTCCAGGGCATGATCGACGACTTGATCGCGCGGGCGGATGCCCCCCGCGGAGTCGAGGTGGATGTCGGTCTCGCCGACCTGTCGGCGACGAACAAGCGGGCGGTGGCGCGGCTCATCTCGGCGGCGGAGAACGCTCCCGAAAGGCACGCCGAACTCCTCGAATCCGTCGCGTCGGCTGCCGCCGAGTCCTCGTCGCTCGTCGTCGGGATCACCGGCACGGGCGGATCCGGGAAGTCGTCGCTCATCGACGAGATCGTGCTGCGGTTCGTCGCCGATCGTGAGGACAAATCGATCGCGATCATCTCCGTGGACCCGTCTCGCCGCCGGTCAGGCGGTGCTCTGCTGGGCGATCGGATCCGCATGAACTCGGTGCACCACCCGCGCGTCTTCATGCGATCCCTCGCGACCCGCCAGGCGAATCTCGCGCTGTCCCCCCACGTCTCGGACGCCCTGAACATCGTCAAGGCGGCGGGCTTCGACCTGGTGATACTCGAGACGGCGGGCATCGGGCAGTCGGACACCGAGATCGTCGACCACTCGGACCTGAGCGTCTACGTCATGACGCCCGAGTACGGCGCGCCGTCGCAACTCGAGAAGATCGACATGCTCGACTTCGCCGACCTCGTGGCCATCAACAAGTCCGATCGGCGCGGTGCCCTCGACGCGTTGCGTGATGTCCGCAAGCAATGGCGTCGCAACCGGGTCGACTTCGACCGCCCGGACGGTGACGTGCCCGTGTACCTCACGTCGGCTTCGCACTTCAACGATCCGGGCACGAACCGGTTCTTCCTCGCCCTGCTGGCCGAGATCGACGGGCGGTCGTCCCTAGATTTCCGCCCCCATCGCGAGTTTCAGGTCGACCGGACCGAGGCGGGGCGCATCATCCCGGGCAATCGGGTCCGCTACCTCGCCGAGATCGCCGAGACGATCCGTGAATACAACGCGCACGTGGAACGGCAGGCGGACCTGGCCCAGGAGCTCCAGGGGCTCATCACCACCGCTGACCGCACCGGACTGGACCTCTCGGAGGAGATCGATTCGCTCCGGGCCGCCCTCGGCGCCGGAACGTTGCGGGTCTTGGACGAGTGGGACGCGATGAGAGAGCGATACCAGACCGAAGAGGTGTCGTATTCCGTGCGGAACCGCCTCGTCACGGTGGAGGCAGCTACCACGACCCTGTCGGGGACGCGGGTTCCCAAGGTCGCGTTCCCCAGGATGCGCGGCTGGGGCGACCGCGTCCGGTGGATGCTCCAGGAGAACGTGCCCGGATCGTTCCCCTACACCGGTGGTGTCTTCCCGTTCCGGAGCACGACCGAACGGCCGACCCGCATGTTCGCCGGCGAAGGTGGTCCCGAGCAGACCAACCGTCGGTTTCATTACCTGTCACGAGGTATGCCGGCAGCCCGCCTGTCCACGGCGTTCGACTCGGTGACGCTGTATGGCGAGAACCCGGATGAGCGGCCGGACATCTACGGCAAGGTCGGCAACAGCGGCGTCTCGCTTGCGTCGCCGGACGACGCCAAACGGCTCTACTCGGGTTTCGACCTGGTGGACCCCAGCACTTCGGTGTCGATGACCATCAACGGCCCGGCCCCCATGATCCTCGCCTTCTTCCTCAACGCCGCGATCGACCAGCAATGCGAGCGGTACATCGACGAGCACGGGCTCTGGGAGGTCGTCGAAGCCACACTCGACGATCGGTACGAGAACCGTGGGGTGGCTCGCCCGGTCTACCGGGCCGGACTGCCGGAGGGAAACGCCGGCTTCGGCACGCGGCTCCTCGGCATCTCGGGGGACGAGGTCGTGCCGGAGGAGGTATACGCCGAGATCCGGCGCGACGTGCTCGGGAGGGTTCGGGGCACCTTGCAGGCCGACATCCTCAAGGAGGACCAGGCTCAGAACACCTGCATCTTCTCGACCGAGTTCGCCCTCCGCATGCAAGGCGACATCCAGCAATTCTTCATCGACAACGCAGTGCGGAACTTCTACTCCATCTCGATCAGCGGGTATCACATAGCCGAGGCGGGCGCCAACCCCATCACCCAGCTCGCGTTCACGCTGGCGAACGGGTTCACGTTCATCGAGTACTTCCTGGCGAGAGGGATGGCCGTCGATGATTTCGCCCGCAACCTCTCGTTCTTCTTCTCCAATGGTGTCGACGCCGAGTACGCAGTCATCGGCCGGGTCGCTCGGCGGATCTGGTCGAAGGCTCTGCGCGATCGCTACGGGGCTTCGGACCGCTCGCAGAAGCTGAAATACCACATCCAGACGTCCGGGCGCTCCCTCCACGCCCAGGAGATCGGGTTCAACGACATCCGGACGACACTCCAGGCGCTGTACGCGATCTACGACAGTGCGAACTCGCTCCATACCAACGCCTACGACGAGGCGATAACGACCCCGACCGAAGAATCGGTCCGGCGAGCGCTGGCCATACAGCTCATCATCAACGAGGAGCTGGGCCTCAACCGGAACGAGAACCCGCTTCAAGGGTCCTTCGTGGTGGAGGAGCTCACCGACCTCGTCGAGGAGGCGGTGTTGATGGAGTTCGACCGCATCAGCGAGCGAGGCGGAGTCCTCGAAGCGATGGAGACCCAGTACCAGCGCAGCAAGATCCAGGAGGAGTCACTCCACTACGAGCGGCTCAAGTCATCGGGCGATCTCCCCATCATCGGCGTCAACACGTTTCTCTCGGACGACGGATCGCCATTTGTACGGCCGGAGAAGATCATCCGATCCGCAGCCGAGGAACGAGACCGGCTCGTGGCCGAGATGGACCAGCTCCACCACCGCAACGAGAAACAAGCAGCGGAACTCCTCGATGAGCTACAGCGGGTGGCACTATCGGGCGGCAACACATTCGACGCCCTCATGGCAGCAGCCAAGGTATGCAGCCTCGGCCAGATGACGCACGCCCTCTACGCCGTGGGCGGCCAGTACCGCCGCAACATGTAGCCCCGGTTAGGAGAGTTGTCGCGGTGGCGGACTACCGGCACTTGACAGAAGACCGGCCCGCGGCAGGGGGGGAGGCCATGCGCTGGATGGCCGCGGCGGTGTTCCTGCAGTCGTGGGGGCCGGTTGCCGTCGCGGTGACAGTCGCCGATGTTGACCCTTTGGCGTTTCAGGTCTGGTACATGACTGCTCTGACCCTCGTATATGTGGGGTACATCGGTGCAATTGCCCCGGCACTGCTGCAGCAGTTGTCCCCGTTGCGCTGGATCGTGACCCGTATCCCGACCGCCGCCGGTCTGCGGGCGACTGTCAACGGGACAGGGTGGGTGATGTTCGCCGCTGCGGCGCGCTACCTCGATACTGCCGTGGTGACAGTCCTCGCCGGCGGTTGGCTCGTGCTGTTTGTGGTAACTCGCCGCCGCCAGGCCGGCGGGCGTTACCGGCCGCTAACGGGCGGAGAGTGGATACTGCTCCTCGCGGCCCTTGTCGGCGGCGGGCTCGTAACGCTGTCACAGACCGACGCCGGAATCCTGACCGAAGCGGCGGCGGAGGCGCTCTGGGGTGTCGCGCTAGCCGGGGGAGCGGCGCTGGCCTGGGCGTGGCTCGCGTACAGGTTCCAGTTGGGCACCGAGCTACACAGGCTGACCGCGGGAGGAGTCCGCCAGGGGACGCTGAGCCGTCCGGTTTCGAGCGAGGTGGCCTGCGTCCTTGCGGTGTCGGCCGTTCTGAACCTTCCCGGGGTGGCCGTCGCCGCCGCCGCTGCCGCAGTCGGCGGGGCGAGTTGGGGGGTGTCCGCTCCCGTCGGTGGGGTGCCGGCCGCTGTGTGGGCGGTTGTCGGAGGGGTAGTCGGCGGGTTGGGGAGCGTGGCGTTCCGGCACGCCAATCTGTCGACGCAGACCCTCACTGTGAACGCGTTGCAGTACCTCCGGCCGCCGTTGTCGCTGCTGTGGTTGGCGGTGTTGGTAGGGCTGACGGTGGCCCGCCCGACGTTCCTATGGGTGGGCGCGGCCGCCGTCGTAGTATCGAACGCTCTGCTCCACGCCGCGGCCTTCAGGGATCGCTAGTAGGTCACGGCTCGGGGGCGCCGCCCTCCGTTTATCCCCCAGCCGAGCTACCTCGCGAAGTACACAGCGATCAGGGGATTCATTGGCGGCTGGATGTGCCGTACCGTTACCGGAACAATCACGGAGCTAGGCCGCGTCCGTCGCGACGTGTGCGGCGGGCCTGCCACGGCGCCCGTTTGGCCCGGAGGCTTCCACTTACGCCACGTCCTGGTGGCGACCAGTAACTCAGTGATATGCCACCGTGAGGTGCGGGGTTGTGGGGAGGGCCTGGCAGGTGAGTATGACACCGCTGGCTATCTCGGAACCGGTGAGTGCCATCGTGGCGCGTAGGTGCGCTGAACCGGTCTGCAGGCGGGCTCGGCATGCGCCGCAGACTCCTGATTCGCAGGAGTAGGGGGGTGTGCCCCCGGCGGATCGCACCGCGTCGAGGATTGTCTGGCCCGCGGCGGCGCGCACGGACAGGGTCTCGCCGTTGAGGCTCACGGTCAGCGCGGCGGCTACGCCTGCCACCGAGTCGTCCGGAGGTGCTGTCGGTCCGTAGCTCTCGGTGTGGATGCGTTCCTCCGGTACGTCCAATCCGCGGAGCGCTGCCCGGACCACGGGGTTCATGTCGCCGGGTCCGCAGATGTAGTACCGGGTGTCCTGCGCGTAGGGAGGGTGGTGGTCGATGAACTCGGCCACCGTCTGCGGTCCGATGCGACCGTGCCGCCAGGGCCGGACCCGAGACGTCCGGATGGGGGAGGAGAGGACGTGTCTGACGGTGAGGCGGCCATCGGAACCGGCTTCCAGGCGGGCGAGCGCTTTGCGGAAGATGATGCTCTCGGCGTCGGTGTTGCCGTAGGCGACTAGTGCCGTCGAGTGCGGCTCGGCGACCAGGACGGAACGGATCATCGCGTACAGCGGGGTGACCCCGCTGCCTGCGCCGAAGAAGTAGTGGGTGCGCCTCTTGCGGGGGTCCGGATCCAGGCAGAACCCGCCGAAAGGTGGCATAACGTCGATGGCCTGGCCGGTGGCCAGATTCTGGTTGATGTGGTTGGAGACGAGTCCTCCCCGGACCCGCTTGACCGTGATGCGCAGCGGAGCGTCGCCGAAGGGTGTTTCGGAGATGGAGTAGGAGCGGCGCCTCTCTTCACCATCGATGTGGAAGCGCAGCGTGATGTGTTGGCCGGCCCGCCAGCGGAAGGTCTCGCGCAGCGGCTCCGGTACATCGAAGGACACGGTCGTGGCGTTTTCCGTCTCGGCTCGGGTCTCGAGGACCCGCAGCCGGTGGAACTCGCCCCTCACGGGCTCCCTTCCACCCATTCGCGGACCAGTTCCTGGTGGCGCCGGACTCCGGATTCACCGGAGACCGACGATGGACCGTGGCGGAAGTAAGGGCTCTGGAGGGAACGCTGCTGCTGTTCGCAGGCGTAGATGTCCTCAGCCATGAAATCGCCGGAGGCCAGGGGGTCGGAGGAGTCACCGCTGTACTTGCCGCTCACCTTCCCAGACCAGAAACCGGAGGACCGGATGGACTGGCGGGTGAACGCCCATGAAGATGCGTTGGCAACCTTGGTACGGATCACCACCCGCGTCCGGTCGGGCGCCAGCGGGGTCACATGGAACAGCGACCATGAGCTTTCCGATTCCCCCAATCCGATCCCCGGGAACAGCATCGGCACCCATGCTCCCGCCCGGTCCGCCGGAACGACCAGCGGGTACGGGGTGTTCCTCTCCAGGTTCTCGGCGTACTCGGGTGACAGGGGTTCCCAGAAGGCGAAGTGGGGGCCCACGAAACCCGACTCGATGCGTGAGTGGTCGTACATCGCCAAAGTGCCGGAGTGCAGATGACCCAGGTGGTAGCCGTCGATGTAGTTCTCCACCACGATCTTCCAGTTGGCCGCGATCACATGCTCGGTCCGACCCTTGTCATACTCCACCAGCGCGTCTACGTCGTGCGGGCCCAGATGTGGCTCCACCTCGCCGAACCAGTCCATGATGGACCCTGCATCGGCGTCGGGATGCACCCATAGCATCCCCCGCCAGCGGTCGACGGAAGCCTTCCGCAGTCCCAAACAGTCCATGTCCAGGTCGGGAAACTCACGCTCCCGGTTCGGGACGGACACGAGGTTGCCCTCCAGGTCATAGGTCCAATCGTGGTACGGGCAAACGATGGCCCGCTGGGTGTTCCCCACCGCCCGCAGCAACTGGGTCCCCCGATGGCGGCAGATGTTGTGGAAGGCCCGCAGCCTCCGGTCCCGTCCCATCAAGATGAAGATGTTGTTCAGGCCCGCCTGAACCGACATGTACCGGCCGGGCTCACCGATGTCCTCGGCGAAGCCCGCGAAAGCCCACGTACGGGAGAAGATCCGCTCCTGCTCGCGGTCGAACCAATCCCGAGACGTATACGCCTCCACCTCCAGGATCGGCATCCCGTGGCGGCTACTCACCGGCACCCCCGGATCCAGGACGGAGCACGGTCGGCCGTCCATGTGCGTGCTTGGCCGTCAACGCGGATTGTCCATCTACCAGGCCAGGCCTACCGCGGCGGTGAGGAATCCGGCGAAGGGCGCGGCCACCAGGCAGGTGTCGGTGTAGAGGTCGATGAAGTCCGGGGCGCAGGTTTCCTCTTCCGAGAAGCTGGTGGTGGCCACGAAGGACTTTAGCTTCAGGTAGTGGATCAGAGGGTGCTCGGGGTCAAAGCCTCTCGGGGCGCGCTTCAGCGACTCGCCTTCGAGGGTGAAGGTGGAAGCGAAGCGCGGCTCGTCCACGATCCGGCCCCATACGTCCGGGTTCTCGGCGATGGCTTCACGTATCTTTCCGGCGGTGGCGGCATTCGGCCTCCACAGGCCGGCGCCGGCGAACACCATGCCAGGTTCGAGGTGCAGGTAGAGCCCCGGCCCGTGCACGTCCCGGCCGGCCTCGTGGCGGAAGTGGACGCCGGCGTTGGTCTTGTAGGGGGTCTTGTCCTTCGAGAAGCGGACGTCCCGATAGATGCGGAACACCGACCCGCCGGACCGCCGGGCGTCCGCCACCATGTGGGGGCTGATGCTCGCTAGCCGATCCTCGAAGTCGGTCACGAACTGCAGAAGCGGATCCTGGACGTCGGTCCGGTACCGCTGCTTGTTGGCCTGGAACCAGTCGCGCCGGTTGTTGGCGGCCAACTCTTCCAGGAAATCGAACAAGGCAGGTGTGAAGTGCGCCATGATCCGTCACGCTAGCGCCGACGGGCGCGGGTGATCTCGCGATTCGATCGCAAGGAACGCCGTAGCGGTCAGGTGTCAAATCCCAGCCTGCCGGCAAGGATCTGCTGGCGATCGTCGAGTGTTATGAAGGCCATCTCCTCCGGGGCGCGGGCGACGTGGAGAGCCGTTGCCAGGTGCCATAGATCCGCGCCTCTCACATAGCCGATGTCGAGCACCCTGCTGAACTCGGGCGAGAGTGGTCGGTCCGGAATGATCCACCTGAGGCCTATCAGCCGACGGCGGTCGAACTCCCTGTTCTCCCGGGCGAACGCAGCCCGCATCTCGGCTTCCAGCAGGTTCGAGGAGAGCAACTGGGAGTAGGAGTTCAGCCGGTCGGCCACGCCGCCGTAGCCCGGCTCGGCGAAGGCGATGGCAACCAGTGACGAGGTGTCTACGTACGCGACGCTCATCGATGGCGCTCAGCGAGGAATCGTTCCAGTGCGCCTGCTCGGCGCGTTTCCGGATGCAGGAAACCCCGCGGCCCATCCTCGCCAACGACGACACCGCGGGCGGCCAGGTCGTCGAGTCGTTGCTCGATCGACTCATCACGGGCGCTGATAGGGCGTACCTCCGCCACCGGTTCGCCTCGATACGACACTACGACCGTCTGCCCGGCTCGTACGCGCCTTATAACTTCGGAGAACCGCGCCTTGGCTTCGTATGTCGAGTATGTGACCATAGCCAGAGTCTAGTCTGACTAGTCAGATACCGCTATGTCTGCTGCCGGGATCAGGAGGCTGACCAGGACCGGATGCGTTCCACCGTGATCGCTATGGCGGGGCCGGGCGGCGGTTGGGCGGCGTACACGGGATACTTCTCCGCCAGAGCCTCGAGGGCGGTTTCCCGGAGGGAGCCGTCGCTCGCGATCCGGGCCACCCCGTCCAGCCGTATCCACCAGAGCCGGTCCCAGTCGTCCTCGTAGTGGTCCACCAGCACCGAGACCTGCGGATTGAGCTCGATGTTGGCGATCCGGCGCAGGCGCAGGGTGGTCTTCGGCTTGGCGTCTATCGCCGTGTAGATGACCCCGTCCCGGTAGGCGAACACGATGGGCACCAGGTGGGCGCGGCCCGTCCCATCGGTCGTTCCGAGAGTGGCCGACCGGGCGCCGGCAAGACGCTGTTGTATCTCGTTCGGCGTGAGGCGCATTCCACCGGCCGTTTCGTGCAGGGGCAACCGTCCCGAACAGTCTTGTGCGGCCCGCACTGGCGGGCAATTCCGGTTCCGGATCGCTCTAGAATCGCTATCGTTGCCCGGTAGTCGTAACGGAGGCGGGAAGGGTGTCCGAGGATTTCTTGTGGAAGGGCCGGCTCGGCCCTATGAACCTCCTGGTTTCAGATACGACGTTCCGTCCCTCCACCATCTCGACCTTGATCGCTCGCGAGCTTCGCATCCAGGAGGGTGAGGTGGCCATCGATGTCGGATGCGGATCAGGGGTGCTGGCGATCATCGCGGCCAAGCTCGGCGCCCGCCATGTCCACGCCATCGACAAGAGCCCGGATGTGATCGAGGTGGGTCGCGCCAACGCCGAAGCCAACGATGTGGCTGATCGGATCACCTTCTATCAGGGCGACCTGTTCGAGCCCCTGGCAGACGATGTTCGAGCAGACGTGATCATCGGTGATGTGTCCGGCATCCCCGACACCCTGGCGGATGAAAGTGGATGGTTCCCGACCAGGGGCGGTGGAGGCACCCGGGGAAGCGAGCTTCCCATTCGCATGCTGGAGGAGGCGAGGCGCCGCCTGAGTACCGGTGGTCGCCTCTTCCTGCCGACAGGATCCCTCCAGGACGAGTCCTCCATCATCGACGCCGCCCGGCGCCTCTACACCAGGGTGAGGAAGCTCACCGAGCGAGCTATACCCCTTCCGGGCAAGCTCGCCACCAGCCAGGCGCTCTCCGATCTGGTGGAGCGCGGGGTGGTCCGGATCAGCACCCGTGGTTCACGCTCCATCTGGGAAGCCCGGGTGTGGGAGGTCTCGGGCGTCGCCTGAGGTCGTGGGCTCCTCGCCGGCCGCCGGTACCGGCCTCCCGCGTGCCGTTTGCCTGCCGGCACCATGAGACCTCGTGTCGGCGAGATCCTCGCGGCGATCGACCGGCGGGCGCCGTTCGCCTCCGCGGCCGAATGGGACGCCGTCGGTCTCCAGATCGGTGATCCGGAGCGCGCGGTCTCGGCCGTGGCGGTGGTCCATGAGCTCACCACCGGCACCCTGGATGGGATCGCCTCCGTCGGGGCGGAGTTGGTGGTCACCTATCACCCGCTGCTGTTCCGCCCGCTGAGCTCGCTAACCGCTGCGCCCGGAGCGGAGGGACGGGCCTTCGCGCTGGCGGAACGGGGGGTGGCCGTGATTTCGGCCCACACCAACTGGGACACGGCTCCGGGCGGGACCTCGGACTCATTGGCCGCCGCCCTGGACCTTCGTGACGTTGAAGGCTTCGCATCCTCGATGACGGGAGCCGGGGACCAGGCCTGGTTCGGCCGGTGCGGATCCTTCGGCGGCTCGGTAGGCGATCTCGCCGATCTCGCTCAGGCACGGCTCGGTGTCCGGCCGCGCCTCTCCGGACCGCTCGACCGGTCCGCCGGCCGGGTGGCGGTGCTGCCCGGATCAGGTGGATCTCAGGTCGATGAGGCCATCTCGGCCGGCGCGGATGCCTACGTGACCGGCGACGTCTCGCATCATGAGGCCCGGCGGGCGGCCGACTCGGGAATGGTGATGGTGGATGCAGGCCATGCCCCGACGGAACGTCCCGGCGTGCAAGCCCTCTACGCTCTGATGGCCGGAATCGTGGACAGCCCCGTCGAAATGGTCGGGGGCGACGACAATCCGTGGGAGCGCTGATGGAACGGTTGACCAGCTTCTCGGATCTGCTCGACTTGCAGCAGGTGGACTCGCTCATCGACAGGCTGGGCGAGGACCGGCGCACGCTGCCCGAACTTGCCGAACTCCGCAAGGCTGCGGCGGAGGCCGCGGCCACCGCCTCCGCACACTCGGAGGTGAACGACCGGCTGCGGGTCGTCGAGCGATCCACGGCGCGTGTCGAGGACGAGCTCACCATGACCGAGCAGCGCCTCGGCGAGCAGGAGCGGCGCCTGTACGCGGGAGCCATGAGCGCCAGGGAGGCCGACCACCTGCGATTGGAGGTCGACAACCTTCGCAACCTGGTGTCCCGGATGGAGGACGAGCTGCTCGAGTTGCTCGAGGAGCGCGAGCGGCTGGACGAAAAGGAGAAGTCGGCGCGGGAGACGGCGGAGGCCGCTTCGGCCGTCGAGCGCGGGCTGGCGGCGCGGGTCGCGGACCTCCAGGCCACCATTGACGGATCGCTGGCGCGGTACCGGGAACGGCGGGACGAGATAGCGGCGGAGATCGCCCCCGCGCTGCTCCGGAAGTACGTCCAGTTGAGGCAGCGTAGGGGAGGAGTGGTTGTGGGCGAGGTCGACGGAAGGGTGTGCGGTGCCTGCCATCTACAGATGTCCGTTGCGGAGCGCGAGGAGGTGGCCGCGGATCCCATCCCCCAATGCATCCACTGCGCCGCCATCCTCTGCCTCTGAAGCTGTCCGAGGTATCGGTGGTCTGTCCGTGGAGTGGCGCCTGGCTGGATCGCTAGGCGGCGATGATCTTCTGGCACCTGGGCGGGGCGGTCTTCCTATTCAGGCTGGCCTTCAAGGACTCTGACGCGGACCTCCGCTTCCTGGCGATCGGAGCGCTCCTACCCGACGTGATCGAATGGGTGGTCGGCTGGTCGGTTCCGGCCGGCGGGACGGTCCGGTTCATCGGTCATTCCCTCGCCTTCTGCCTCGGACTGCTGGCGGCCGCGCTCGTGCTCACCCGCCGAGGCAGCGGGGACCGGAAGCGGGCCGTGGTGCTCGCGGCCGGAGCGATCCTTCACCTGGTGCTGGACGTGGGATGGATCGACCCGCAGCTCCTGCTGTGGCCCATGCTGGGCTACGAGCTCCCCACCGGCCTCGAGACGGATTGGTCCGGACTCGCACGGTTGTCCACGGCGGACCTGCTGCCGATCGGCCAGGAAATCGTAGGAGTCTCCTACCTGGCGTGGCTGGTTCGGAAAGCTCGGCTCGGCGACCCCCGGCATTGGGCCCGCCTGTGGAGGTCTGGGACGCTCCGCACGTAGGGACGTATTGAAGGATGTCCCGCCGACCCAGAACCGGAGCCAGAACCCCAGGCCGGGGCGTGGCGGGCCGGCCATCCCCGTCTTCGAGCATGTTCGTGGTGTCCTGAATCGTTGGTTTGCGGGGTTGTGACCGGATGAACGGAGCGCAGACCGACCCGGATCGACCGTGAATTCCGGCCCGGAACCCTGGCCGGGCGACAAGGGGGTTGAAACTGTCACGCGCCCGCTATAGGTTGTTGGATATCGCAATTACCAGCGGTCCGGCACCGACGTCGACCGGACCGTAAGAGGGATCAGAATCGTTCGAGGCCGCCCCGTGAGGGCATAGCGGGCCGCGCCTCGGACCAAGGTGGTGGCGGTGGGGGAGGGCCCAGCGGTGGGGTGTGGTGGCGCGATTTTCGCGTTCTTCCCCGATACAGGGCGCTGGGAGCGCACCGAAGAATCTCGGTTGGCCCCACAGTCGGTGCGGAGACTCCAGCTAGAGGCGGGGCGGGCCGACCATCTCCGTTCTTCGACATGTTCCTAGGCGCCGCCGCGCCCACGGACCCGCCGGTCAGGTACGGCTGTCGCTGGGCTCCGGGGTGGCCTCGACATCGGCCACGTTCGAGATCATCGAGTATGCCTGCTCGGTCATGCCGCCGAGGTCACGCAACGTCATGTTCTCGGTCGAGATCGGATCCAGGATCGTGACCGTGATGTGTCCCGGACGGATCATCTTGGATCCCGGGCTCCAGACCTGGCGGCTGCCCGTGATCGCGGTGGGCAGGATGGGCACGCCCAGGTTGCGGGCGATGGCGAAGGCCCCCTTCTTGAACGGCAGCATCGCACCGTCGCGCGATCGGGTCCCCTCCGGGTAGATCATGAGGGAGCGTCCCAGCTTCATGTTGGCGGCAGCGCCCCGGTTGACGGCCTGGTGGGTGGCCCGGCCGGCGCCCCGGTCGACCTCCACGATCCCCATCCTGCGCATGGCCGCTCCGAAGACGGGGATCTTGAACAGTTCCTGCTTGGCCAGGAAGCGGATCTGGACCGGTAACGCCGCGAAGTGGGCGAAGATGTCGAAGGCGGACTGGTGGTTCGAGATAACCACGTACGCCTGCTTCGGGTTGATGTGTTCGAGGCCTTCGACGGTGAGCTTGACGCCGGCTGCCCGGCACCACGTCCGGCCCCAGAAGCCGGGGATCCGGTCCAGCAATCCCCCCGGCGGCCTCAACAACGTGTGCAGGATGACCGCCGCCGCACAGCCCGCGGTGACGGGAATCCCGACAGCGAAGGTCAGGGCAGATCGGAGGCCGTCGGCCAGTGTGCGCATTGTCCGCCAGGTTACCCCGCGTCCCGGACCGATTCCTGTTATGACGGCAAATGGATGATCCGGAGGTGAGAGGATCGCTAACTTCACCCGGATGGAGTCACCTCGTTTCGGAGAGCCGCCGCCAGGTGGGAGTAAGGAGGAGTTCCGGCGCTGGGCTCGGCGGATGCGCCGGCCGGGTATCTCCGAGGATCAGGCGGGAGCGACTGTCGACGGGATCGTCGAGTGGCTCGCCGGGGCCGACCTTCCGGCCGGGAGCGTGGTCATATACCTCCCGCTCCCCGACGAGATAGACGTGACCCCGGTACTGGATCGGGCGAGCCGGACGTTCGCTGTCACCCGCACCCCGCCCCGCGGGCCCCTGACCCTCCACCCGGTGGAAGCGCCGCGCGAGCGGCACCGGTACGGGTTCGAGCAACCGGTGGCCACTGCTCCCCTCATCGATCCGTCGACCGTGGCGGTCGTGCTGGCCCCCGGCCTGGCGTTCGGGCCGGAGGGCGAACGTCTGGGGCGCGGCGGCGGCTACTACGACCGGTTCCTGCCGACGGTGCCCGACAGCGCGGCGAGAGTGGGCGTGACGGTCTCGGCGCTGGTGGTCGACGGAATTCCCACCGATACCTTCGACGTCCCGATGACCCACCTGGCGACCGAGACGGGGGTGCGGCCGGTCGGCCCGTCCCTTGGGCGTTCCGATCGCATCGTGTCTACGATTGACGCATGACAGATCCCGCCTACTCCGTCCGGTGTCGCGAATACGCCGAGGCCATCTGGGAGCTCGAGGAGGCCGGTATACCGGTCCTCCAGGCCCGCATCGCAGGTTGGTTGGGAGTGAGCCCGGCCAGCGTGTCCGAGATGGTCCGCCGGATGACTTTGGAGGGCTTGGTCAACGTCTCCGACGAGGTTCGTCTCACCGACGAGGGCCGCCATCTGGCCGCGGTGGTGGTGCGCCGGCATCGGCTCGCCGAGCGGTTCCTCTCCGAGGTGCTGAAGCTCCCCTGGGCGAAGGTCCACGAGGAAGCCGAGGTGTGGGAGACCATGATCTCGGACGATGTCGAGAAGGCCATGTGGGCGGCCATGGAGGATCCGAAGACCTGTCCCCACGGCAATCCCATTCCGGGCGCCGGGTACCAGCCCCCCCGGATGAAGCCCATCGCCGAAATGGAGAGGGGCGAGACGCTGGCTCTCGAGCGGATTTCGGAGGAGTTGGAGCTTGACGCAGAAATGATGCGCTTCTTGGATGAGAATCACATCCGGCCGGACTCCTGGATCCACCTGGTTCAGAAGGACCCCTACGGAGGCATCACCGTCGAAGTCAGGGATCGGCAGGTCGGCATCAGCGTCTTCGCCTCGGAACGGCTGTTCGTAGCTATCGACTAGCCGGTACGCCGGTCTGCGAAACAGCTTGGTGTGTTCTGCTTGCCTTCGGCGTCCCGTCGCTGCGTTCTGCTTCCTTAACGTACCGCTGCGGGTATGCCTTCGTCAGCGGGCCTTGCGAGGAACGCCGCCGGCCGGCGCATACCACACCGCCGTTCCACAGACAGACCACTGGTAGCTATAAGAACATATACAGTTAGATCCTGCCATTCGTTCCATCTGAGAGTTCAATACCGCTCCAGAAGCAGCGCGAATATTCCAGAACGCGCAAAATTCGTCAAGGATGCCGGAGTATCCTCCCTTCGGTAGCGATACTCTTTGGGCGTGAGCATCGTTTGCTGCTACAAGCCAGTGTAGGAGAGCATCTGTGTGTGAAGACGATCCTTTCGATCTGGGATTGCACCGGCGCATGGAGACACGCATCCGGCAGGAGTTCGAGGTAGCCGAGTCCGAGGCAATGATCCTGGCGGCCCGCCAGAAGCGAATGTCCGACGTCGCCTGGGAGGCTTCGCAAGCCGGTCACATGGTGCGCATCCTGGTGGGTAGGCGCCGCTTGGACGGTTTCCCGGTGTACGTCCGCAATGACCTGATGACCATGGAGACTCCGAACGGCCGGGCCGAGGTCTGCCTACCCGGCGTTG
The DNA here is from genome assembly GCF_965221825.1 of Candidatus Spongiisocius sp. Classification (GTDB taxonomy): domain Bacteria; phylum Actinomycetota; class Acidimicrobiia; order Spongiisociales; family Spongiisociaceae; genus Spongiisocius. Next base: position 1,444,379 of record NZ_OZ244917.1, on the reverse strand, counting down.
ATGCGCTGACCGTGTTGCCCACCCTCGGCGACGGGCAGCCCGAGAGCCATGCGGTTGAGACTTTCCTCTCCCGGATGGGCATGCTCCAGCTCACCGAAGAGGACTTCGAGGTGGTGTGCCGGGGCGGAGAATCCGGCTTCACGGGAAGGATCGAGTGGGTGGCGAGAGATCATGTCGCGGTGAGTACCGCGATCGGAAGGGTCCACGTCGCCCTTGAACGGGTGGCCTACGTGATGCGCCGAACCAAACGCCTGTAACGGGATTGCAGCCGCGTCTCGGGCTCCCGACGACCGGCCCGACCGGCCGGAGATGAAGTCCTGCTGAATTCGTTGTTGTTCTTGAAATTCGGTGCTTTTGGCAGATAATTGATAATCATTTGTAATTATTCAAAGTGCTAAAAAATTATTCCAACAATATCGCATTCTCTGACAGTATGGGATATAGTCACCCCGCTACTCATGCCGGCAGAGGAGGGAGTGAACATGGTCGACCCCGGCGCACCAGCCTGGGAGGCGGCCCCACGGGGTCCGACGAGCCGCAGGCGCAGTCCGTTCAGCCGCCTGTCCTTCGGCCACGCGGTGATGATCACGGCCGGCCTGCTGGCTTTCCTGCTCAATGTGCTGATCCTTCGGGACGAGGACGCCGCGATCGACGTTCCGGTGGCTGCCCATGCCATACCGGCCGGCAGCCGCCTGGACAGCAGCGACATTTCGTACCGGCATGTGGATCCGGACGGCGCATTCGTGGATCGTGCGCTCTCCCGGGAACGCCTGGCACACTTCTTCGGGCAAGTGGTAGTGCGCGATGTGGCGGCGGGCGCTCCCCTTATGGAAGACGACCTGAGGCCGGTTGCCGCTCCGGACGGGCAGCGGGCGATGAGCATCCCGATCTCACCCGATCGAGCTGTCGGCGCAGCACTCCATGTCGGTGATCGCATCGACGTGATGCTGGTGCAGGGGGGCACGAGCCGCTTCGTCGCTTCTGGTGTCGAGGTACTGGCCGTGACGGTGGGCACTCGAGGCCTGTCCGGATCCGGCTTCGGTCTGACCGTATCGGTGAGCCCGGTACAGGCCCTGCTGATCGCCTCGGCCCTCGATTCCGGCTCGGTCCATGTGCTCAGATCGACCGGCTTGCCCGCCTACCGCGGCTACCCGGCGATCCGGGAAGCCCGGTTGCCCGCGCTGGGGTCAGGATCGTGATCGGATTCGAGCCCGTCATCGCCATCGCGGGGTCACAACGAGGTTGGGCCTCCGAACTGGTGCGGTTCCTCAGCGACTTCGGCGGCGCCCGCCTCAAGGGAACGGTGCTGACAGCTACCGAGGCGCTGCAGACCGAATACGAGGTCCTGTTGATTGACGACATCACCAGCTTCCTGAGCCCTCGTCTGGTGGATCGGATCCAGAAGTCAGGCCGCAAGGTGGTGGGGATATTCGACCCGGAATCGGGTGATCTGGGTAGGGAACGTCTCCTGACATTGGGTGTGGACGGCCTTGCGCCGGCCGATGGCGGCCCGGAGACGATTCTGGAGATCGTCGCGACCGTCGCTTTCGACGGCCTGCCTCGATCACGGGTGGACGTCGCCAGGGTCCGCGAGCAGACCCGGCTCGGCCGCATCACGATGGTGGCCGGGGGTGACATGGCCGGTGACGTCGCTGTCATACTGGCCGGAGCCTTCCAAGCCCGCCAGCGTGTGTCGATGGTGATCGAGGTGGACACCATCACGCCGATGCTGGCGCAGAGGTTCTCCCTACCGGTTGTTCCGAACCTGCTGACGGCCCTCGACGCCCATCTGCTGCTCCGCGGTGACGTCAGGGACTCGTTCATGGCGGGACCCTACGGCGTGACGCTACTGACCGGCCTGCCCGATCCCACGGACTGGCACACGGTACAGGCCGAGGAGATGGTGGACCTGGTCGAGACCATCGCTGTGATGCACGACGAACTGATTCTGAAGGCCTCCCCGTATCTCGAAGAACCGGGTCCGGCCAAGGCCCGGGAAGGGCGCTTCGATGCGAGCCGGGCTTTGCTCGGCATGGCGGCAGAGGTGGTCTACCTGGCCGAGCCCACCCCGGTCGGGCTGTCGAGAACCCTGGCCTGGTCCACCCGCGCGCGTTCCCTCACCGCCGCGCCTATCCATATCGTGTTCGAGTCCCGCAACCTCACCAAATTTCAACGAGGCGAACTGAGCGACGAACTGCTGAGAAGCCTCGCTCCCGACTCCATAACCTGGCTGCCGATCGATACCGGCTTGGAACGGGCCGTGTGGAACGGAACTCCGGCGCCGAAGGGATCCTTCGTCAGGACCGTGGAGAGGCTCGGCGGCGCCCTTGTGAGCAGTGCCGACCGGGACCCGTCGTGAGCACCGGTCCGTACGAGGCCCTACGGAGGCGAGCCGCGGAGCGCATTGGCGAGCTGGAGTTGGATCCCCTCGACGATGGCGAGGCTATCCGGGCAGAGGTGGACCAGCTGGTGTCGGCCTACCAGAGGAGGGCCTTCGGCGGTGGAGGTGCCCGTCCGTTCCGCGATCCTGTCGAGATCGGAGCGAGGCTGGTCGATTCTCTGGTCGGTTACGGACCACTGACGCCGGTGATCGACCGCAACGACATAGAAGAGATCTTCATCGAGGGTGAGCGGGTGACGTTCATCGACTCATCCGGGCGTCTGCAGGCCCTCGACACTCCGACCTCCGAAGAGGAGAACCGCCAGATCGTCACCCGCATTCTTGCCGGGACCAACCGGCGCCTGGATGTTTCCAACCCGATCGAGCAGGCGCGGGTACTCGGTGGGCGGGCCCGCCTGACCGCAGTCATCCCACCTGTGGCGGACCGCCTGTCGGTGACCCTCCGGAAGTACACCGTCAAGAACTATGACCTTAGCTTTCTCGTCGACGGTGGTGTGCTGTCGCGGGCCGCGGCGGCGTTCCTATGGATGGCTGCCCGAGCCAACACCACCATCCTGTTCAGCGGGCCGCCAGGGGCGGGCAAGACCACCCTGTTGAGCGCCTATCTCAGGTCGGTTCCGGCGGACCGGTGCGTCCGCGTATGCGAGGAGGTCAGGGAACTCGACATGCCCCTGCTCCACGGGAGCTTCTACGAAGCGAGCCCACCCAACCTCGACGGCAGCCGGCGCTACACGCTGCGGGACCTGGTGAAGGTGGTGCTGGCCCAGCGTCCCGACCTCATCTGTGTCGGCGAGGTGCGGGGATCGGAAGCATTCGAGCTCACCCGAGCGGTCAACGCGGGGTGCGGCTTCGCCTGCACCATCCACGCCGATTCTGCGTCAGCGGCGCTGGTGGCGCTGGTCAACTCAGCCCTCATGGCGGGTGAGAACGTGACCGAGGCCATCCTGACCCGGGTGTTCAGTACCGCCATCGACTTCGTGGTGCACCTGCGGCGGGACCAGCCGACGGGCGGTCAGGAGGGCATCCGGCGCAGGGTCATGGAGATACTGGTGCTCGATTCCCGCCATCGGAGCGGTGGCTTCGCCACCGAACACCTATTTCGCAGGAACGAGGTCGCCGGTACTCTCGAGTGGACCGGCGCACTCCCTCCTACCGGGATACGGCAGCGGCTGGAACGGTCTCTCCCAGAGGCCGGCGGCGTCGAAGCCGTTCTGTCCGGGTCCTGGGAGCCGCCGCTATGAGGCTGCTCGCGTCCTTCGCCACGGCCGTAGCGGTCTATCTGGCGGCCGGGGTGTTTACGGGCTACACGACCGTCATACGCCGTCGGCGAGCCGCACGACGCGACCTCTCCCGTTATCACCTCTGGCTGGTACAGGCCGGAAGCGATCTGAGCCCCCTCCAGTTCCTTGCCGCCTCCGGCGTTCTGGGTCTGGCGACACTAGCCGTTACGACCGTTGTCACAGCGGCCTGGTGGTTGGCGCTCATGCCGGGCGTGGTCATGGCGTTAGCGCCGTATGCCTTCTACACGCGCCGCCGCCGCGAGCGGCTTCGCCAGATTCGTCAGGCGTGGCCGGACGCCCTACGGGATGCGCTGGCGGCGATCTCGGCCGGGTCGACGCTGACGCTGGCTCTGAGCGACCTGGCCGAGCGTGGTCCGGCGCCGCTCCGACCCGCGTTCGGTCGGTTCCGTCTTATGGCCCGCATGATGGGTGTGGTTCCCGCCCTGGAACTGATGAAGGAGGAACTGGGCGATCCGGGCTCCGATCGGATCGTGGAGGTGCTGGTGCTCGCGTACGAGCACGGCGGTGGTCTCGTGACCGAGGTGCTCAGGGATCTGATCGGCGAGATAACGGAGGACCTTCGCCTGGAGGCCGAGATACGGGCCGACGGAACCGAGCAGCGTATCGAGAGCTGGGTGGTCGTGCTGATTCCCTGGCTCCTGCTGCTGTTCCTTACCCAGACCTCGGACCAGTACCGGGACTTCTATCGCTCCGGTTCCGGTCTGGTGGTGGTCCTGGCGGCGTTGGTGTGGTCGGTGATCGGGGTGGCGCTCCTGAGGTATGTAGGTCGGTCGACCGATGAGCCGCGCGTTCTGGCCGGCGGAGCTGACGTCCGGGGAGGGTGACGATGAACGTCGGCCTGGCAGTCCTGGCGGTCGCCTCTTCGGTGGTCTTCGCCGTCTCCGGGGTTGCACTCTGGGTGAAGCCGCCTCGCCGGCTGGCGTCGCGGGTACGGCCGTACTCCAGCGCGACCAGGGCGGAGTTCGGTCCGGGTTACTACGACGCCGGCCGGATGGATCCCGGACCAACGGTCGGCGGAGGCGCGACGCGCCGCTTGCTGGGACCGATGCTGGCCGGGATGGTGTATCCCCTGGCACGGATTCTGATGCCGATGGACGATCGGGAACTGGCCATCCGGCTGCGGCAGGGGGGTCTGTTCCCGGACCTGGAGGAAGCGGTGCGGCCCCGGGCATACCGGATGCGATCCCTCGGCCTGATGGTCGTGTACGCCGCCGGGTTGGGAGGAGTTGCGCTGGTGAGTGGCGGGTCCGGTCTGAGGGTCATCCTGTTCATGGCGGCCGGCGCGGCCTTGGGCGCCCTCCAGGTTCGTGCCCGGTTGTCCGAGGCGGTCCGCCGTCGCCGTGAGGCCATCCGTTCGGAGCTCTACACCATCAACCAACTGGTGGCCATGTACACCCGGGTGGGCGGGGGGCCCATCCAGGGTCTGCGATACGTGGTGGGCCGCGCCCGCGGGATCGCGGTGGAGGAGATCGCCGAGGTGCTGCACCTGCACGAACGGGGATGGGCATTCGCCGAAGCCATGGCCAGGGCGGAAAGGCTGACTCCGGAGCCGGAGGCGGCCCGGACCTACCGCGTCATGGCAAGGTCCCAGGAGCAGGGGTCCGATCTCTCCGCTGCGCTGCTCGGGTTGTCGAAGGACCTGAGGGCGATGCGTCGGGATGCGCTCAGAAGGGCGGCGGCGCGACGGCGGATCCTGATGGTGATCCCGGTGGTCGTGGTTCTCGCGCCCATCACGATGTTGTTCATGGCCGCTCCGATCCCGTCGATCGTGTTCGGCGGATGAGCTGAAGAAGGAGTAGGGGATCGATGGTCAGGCAGGTTGGTGGTTCGTTGGTCGGGTCGTGTGTCGATTAATCCCTAGATAGGAAGGAGCAAAAAATGAGGTTCAAGGTCGGCGCCAGGACTATGGCGCGGGTTCATGCCCGTACCGGGTGGCTACGAGACGAGGAGGGAGCCGCCGAGACGTCGACAATCCTCGCCTGGATCGTGGTCGGGGTACTTGTTGTGTTCGCCCTCAGGGCGGGGCTTACGGATGCCGGTAACACGGTGATCACCTGGGTAACGGGTCAGATCACGAGCGTGACCGTCGCTCCCGTACCCGCAGGCGGATGACATGGAGCGGTTGTTGTCGTTCGAGCTCAACGACGGAGCGACGGCTTGATCTCCGGAGCGGATGCCGGCAGCGATCCCCGGCTCTTCCCCCCTGTCCTTGATGTGCCCGGGGTGGCCGACCTGCTCGGTCTCTCCATCGAGGAAACCCGCCGCCTGATCGGAGAGGGTTGGATCGACAGCGCCAGCGTCAAGGGGCGCCTTCTGTTCCATCGCGATCGGGTCATCGAGTGGCTCCGGAGCCAGCGCGTGGATCCCGACGACTGGTAGGTCGGGTCTGTCTGCGAAACGGCTGGGCGTGCTCTGCTTGCCGTCGGCGCCCCGTCGCTGCGTTCCGCTTCCTCAACGTACCGCTGCGGGTACGCCTTCGTCAGCGGGCCTTGCGAGGAACGCCGCCGGCTGGCGCATACCCCGCCGCCGTTCCACAGACCGACCCGCTGTCCCTCGGGGGTCCGGAAAGGGCCGGAACTGTCACCACGCCAAGCTAAGCTAGAACATATGTTCGCATCCCCGGCTCCGGAACCGCCGTGCTCGTGATCGGTGTTGATCCCGGGCTCACCACCACCGGGTTCGGCGCGGTCCGCACGCGTGGCGCCTCGCCGGATGTCAGGGCGGTCGGTGTGATCCGGACGGAGGCCGGCCTGCCGACTTCCACCCGTCTGGCTGTCCTCTACCAGGACATCAGCGAACTGATCGAGGAGGTCCGGCCGGAGGTCATGGCCGTAGAACGGGTCTTCGTCAACCGGAACCGTCTCACCGCCACCCAGGTGGGCCAGGCTTCGGGGGTGATCATGCTGGCGGCGGCCCGGGCCGGGCTCGAGGTCTTCGAGTACTCCCCCTCGGCCGTCAAGGCAGTCGTCACCGGCGACGGCCGGGCCTCGAAGGCACAGGTCCAGCAGATGGTGGCTCGGCGTCTCGGCCTGCGGAAGGCGCCCTCACCGGCCGACGCCGCCGATGCCCTGGCCATCGCCCTCTGCCACATGCAGAGCATGGGCAACCGGTTGGGCCGGGTAGAGGCGGCGGCGCGGGGGGCTGCCGGATGATCGGCCGGCTCCGGGGCATGCTGGTCGCCAAGGGCGAGTCGGGTGTCGTGATCGAAGTCGGGGGAGTGGGATACGAGGTGAATGTCACGCCTCGTGATCTGACCTCGCTGCCCGGCCTGGGCGAGGAGATCGTGCTGCATACCCACCTGGCGGTGAGGGAAGACAACATGGCTCTCTACGGTTTCGATGCGCCGGCCAGCAGAGACATGTTCAGGATCCTCTTGGGCGCCAGCGGGGTAGGGCCCGCCCTTGCCATGGCCATCCTGGCGACCCTGCGCCCGGCTGACCTGCGCCAAGCCGTCGCCACGGACGATATCGCGGCGCTGGTGGCGGCCCCGGGCATCGGCAAGCGCAAGGCTGAAAAGCTGATCCTCGACCTTCGGCCGAAGCTGGGCTCCATGGTGGTGAGTTCGACCTCTTCTTCGGAGGTGGCGAAGGTTCGCGAAGCTCTCGAATCCCTCGGCTACCTGCCGGTCGAGGTTCGAGCGGCCCTCGAGGAGATATCGCTGGACGGGTCGGTCGAGGAGATGGTCCGGAGCGCGCTCAAGGTGATGGGCCGCAAGAAGGGCCTCCCCGGTGCGTGAGGACGGCCTGCTGACCACCCATCCCACCGAGGAGGACCACGCCAGCGAGGTGCTGCTCCGTCCCAAGACGCTGGACGAGTTCGTGGGGCAGCGGAAGATAAAGCAGCGCCTCTCCGTGTCCATGGAGGCCTCGGTCAAGCTGGGCCGCCCGCTCGATCACCTGTTGCTGTCCGGACCGCCCGGCCTGGGCAAGACCACCCTGGCCCGCATCATCGCCGCGGAGATGGGGGCGCAACTCCGCTCGACGTCCGGTCCGGCGGTTGAGCGCCCGGGAGATCTGGCCGCCATCCTGTCGGGACTCGAGTACGGGGACGTGCTGTTCATCGACGAGATCCACCGCCTTCCGCGGGTCATCGAGGAGGTGCTGTACTCGGCGATGGAGGACTTCGCCCTCGACATCGTGGTCGGCAAGGGCCCGACCGCCCAGTCCCTCCGCCTGAGCCTGCCCCGGTTCACCCTGGTGGGGGCCACCACCAGGATCGGGACGGTGACCGCGCCGCTGCGGGACCGTTTCGGCATGGTGGATCGCCTCGACTATTACGAGGACGATGAATTGGAGCGGATCGTGACGAGGTCGGCGACCATCATCGGCGTTCCGGTGACCGGCCGTGCCGCCCGCTACGTGGCGGTCCGGAGCCGCGGCACGCCGCGTATCGCCAACCGCCTGCTTACCAGGATGAGCGAGTACGCCGTGGCGCGCGCAGACGGGCGCATCGACGCGGCCGTCGCTGCGGCAGGAATGGAGCTGTGGGAGGTGGATGACCTGGGTCTCGACAAGGTGGACCGCCTGATCCTCGACGCCATCGTATCCAAGTTCGGCGGCGGTCCCGTAGGACTCACCACCCTGGCGATCGCGGTGGGGGAGGAGCCGGAGACCGTGGAGTCGGCCTACGAGCCGTTTCTCGTCCAGCGGGGCCTGGTGGCCCGCACCCCGCGCGGGCGGATGGCCACGGCGCTCACCTACCGGCACCTCGGCCTACCGGCCCCCGGATCGGCGCAGACCTCTCTCTTGGGGTAGTGGCCAGTGGCCGGTTGCCGGTGGCCAGTTTGCGACCCCCGAAGTAGTCGGGTGGCGTTAGGCCGCTGAGCCTGGTGGGTTGCATTTACTCGTCCCCGTGGTTACAACATCCACTGACCACTGACCACTGACCACTGACCACTGACCACCGAGTTGAATTTTTGAAGACCTCCGGCTTCGCCTACCGGCTTCCCGATGACCTGATCGCACAGTCCCCGGTCGAGCCCCGCGACTCGGCTCGCCTGCTCCGAGCGTCCGACCTGAGCGATTGGACGGTCCGGGACCTGCCCGGGCTCCTGCGTCCCGGTGATCTGGTGGTGGTCAACGACACCAGGGTGCGGGCCGCCCGCTTGATCGGCCGGCGGGAGCCCACCGGCGGACGGGTGGAGTTGCTGCTCCTGGGCCGACGGGGGGATCGCTGGCGGGCGCTGGCCCGGCCCTCTCGCCGCCTCAGGGCCGGTTCCATGGTTCGAGCCGGCCGGCTGGTGGCCCGCATCGAGACCGATCCGGTGGGGGGCCAGGTCGACCTGACGCTCCGGACGGCGTCGGGCGAGGCAGGGGATGAGGCAGTGGAGCGAGCCATTGCCGAGACGGGCCGGGTGCCGCTCCCGCCCTACATCCGCCGGGTACTCGACGACTCGGAGCGCTACCAGACGGTGTTCGCGGCCCGGGTGGGCTCGGCCGCCGCCCCCACGGCGGGTCTGCACCTCACTTCCCGTACCCTGAGCGATCTGTCGGAACGGGGAATCGGCGTGGCGCGGATCGAACTCCGGATCGGCCTGGACACCTTTCGCCCGATCACGACCGAGGAGATCTCCGATCACCGCATGCATTCGGAATGGATGGACGTGCCCGAGCCCACGGTGGAGCGGATGATGGAGACCCGCCGAGCCGGAGGCAGGGTGGTGGCGGTGGGGACCACGGTGGTCCGGGCCCTCGAAACGGCCTGCCGCGACGGGCGGCCCGCCCCGTACCGGGGTCCGACCAGCCTCTACATCACGCCCGGCCACCGCTTCGGGGCGGTGGATGTCCTCCTGACCAATTTCCACATGCCGGGGTCCTCGTTGCTGGTCCTGGTGGCGGCTTTCGTGGGGGAGTCGTGGAGGTCGGTCTACCGCACGGCCCGCGACCGCGGCTACCGCTTCCTCTCCTTCGGCGATGCCATGCTCCTGGAGCGAGCGCCGACCCCGGGTCCCCGATGACCCTCGCCCGCCCCGTCACCTACCAGTGCTCGGCCGCGGATGGCGCGGCCCGCCGGGGACGTCTCTTAACGCCCCACGGCGCCGTAGAGACCCCCGCCTTCATGCCGGTCGCCACCAGGGCTTCGGTGAAGGGCCTCGATTCCCACGATCTGCGTGCCGTGGGCACCCGGATGGTGCTTGCGAACACCTATCACCTGATGCTCCGGCCCGGATCCGGGCGCATCTCGGCCCTGGGCGGGCTCCACACGTTCATGGGATGGGACGGTCCGATCCTGACCGACTCGGGCGGGTACCAGGCCTTCTCCCTGCGTGCCTCCATCACGGAGGACGGATGCGGGTTCAAGTCCGTCTACGACGGCTCGCAACATTTCCTGACCCCCGAACAGGCCGTGCTCGTCCAGGAGGAGCTGGGGCCCGACATCGCCATGGTGCTCGACGTGTGCATCGGCCTACCGGCGCCGCGGGAGGCTGTGGCGGAGGCCATGGAGCGCACCTTGCGGTGGGCCGAGCGCTCGGTCCGCATCCGCAGCAGGGAGGACCAGGCGCTGTTCGGCATCGTCCAGGGCGGTGCGGATCCCGACCTGCGTTACGACAGCGCCCGCCGCACCGCCGAACTCGACCTGGACGGATTCGGGATCGGAGGCCTGTCGGTCGGCGAGGACCTAGGACGGCGGAACGAGTCCGTCGAGGCGGCGGTGGCCGGGCTTCCCGCCGGGGCGCCCCGCTACTTCATGGGCCTCGGCGACACGGAAGGGCTGCTCGACGCCGTCGCCAGGGGAGTGGACCTGTTCGACTGCGTGTGGCCGACCCGGCTGGCCCGTCACGGCAAGGTCATCAGCAGCGAGGGTGATTACAACATCCGCCTGGCCCGGTTCGCCGGGGACGACGCGCCCCTCGATCCCGACTGCCCCTGCCTCACCTGCCGCACCTATTCGCGCGCGTACCTGCGCCATCTGGCCAATACCCGCGAGCTGTCCCTGTCCCGGCTTCTCTCCATCCACAATCTGGCCGCCACCCACCGGTTGCTGCAGGAGGCCCGAGCCGCCATCACCGCCGGCGCGTTCGCCGAGTTCCATAGACGAGTGGTGGCCAGGCGCCGACCGGCCGCCGAGGACGCCTCCCGGTCGCCCTGACTCTCCATGTCTCCCGCACGCCGGCGTATGCCGGGCCACTCCAACCACATTGTTTGCTATTGCGGCCATGATGGTCATATATTGTATTGGTAAAGAACGAACTGTATTCACTGAGAGAGCCGGAGCACTGGATTCGGTGGTATGATGGAAGTGTCAGCCACAGGAAGGAACCCGCAGCCATGACAGTCACGGAAGGGTATGTCAGCCAAGATCGGTTAGAGGCTGTGGTCGCGTCGCTCCGGGCAGACATCGAGAAGCGGTTCGCTGAGCAGACCCGCTGGCTGGTCGGATGGATGACCGGGTTGGTAGCCAGCGCCGCGGCAATCATCATCGCCGTGCTCCGATGAACCGGCCGTTCCATCCTCATCCATGAAGGATCAGGGCTAGCCGCGGCTCCCGGGAGTACCGCTAGCATCGATACACTCTGCTACGGGTGGGTTCGTATCCGAGCAGGTCCCAAGTAAGACCGGTCCGAAAGAGGTGTGAAAACGTGTCCGTTGCGTACATAGCCCAGGCAGACGCCGGAAGCAGTCTCGGCGTCCTTTGGCCGCTGCTGCTTCTCGGCGGCCTCATGTACTTCCTGATAATCCGGCCGCAGCGCAAGCGGACCCGGAATCAGCAGGCCCTGTCGGCAGCTCTCGAGGTCGGCGACCAGGTTCGCACCATCGGCGGCCTGATGGGAGTGATCGTCGGGTTGGGCGACGACTGGGTGACCCTCGGCATCGAGGAGGGGCGCATCAGGGTGCTGCGCAGCGCCGTCGCCGCCCGTATGAACACCGGCGATTCCTCCTAGGAGTAGTACTCCCACGTGTTCCGCCGCTGGCTCGCGCTCGTCATCATGGCGTGTATCGCCTGGGGCGGGCTGGTCGCCATCTTCTCCGCCGGCTGGACACCCCGGCTGGGCCTCGACCTCCAGGGCGGGACCTCGGTCATCCTGGAGGGGCCGGAAGGCACCGACGCGAGGGTGATCGAGACCGCGGTCGAGGTCATGAGGCGGCGGATCGAGGACTTCGGGAGCGTCCAGGAGCCGGAGATCTCGATCACCGGCGGAACGTCGATACTGGTCCAGCTACCCGGTGTGACCGATCAGGAACGGGCGCTGGACGCGGTGGGGAGAACAGGGCTCCTGTCATTCCGGCCGGTCCTGTCCTGCACCACCCAGTCCTTCTCCGGGGGCTGCTTGCCGGGGGCTCTCTCGCCGATCCATCTGGAGGCCGAGCAGCAGGGCGAAGGCTTCGTGTTCCCGGACGGCGTCGACCCCGAGACCGGACTCACCATCGAGGACGACATCAACGCGGCCAGGTCCTTCCTCCCCGAATACGACGACCGGGGGAACATCGTGGCCGTTTACGAGGTGGGCCCGGCCGACATCGCCGCGCATCGCCAGGGCATCTGTAGAGACGGGCTGGACTGCTCCCGAATACCCGCGGCGCCGAGCCCCCTGACCGGTGCGGAGGTGGCTTCGGCACTGGCCCTCTTCGGGCAGTACGCGGACAGCGCATGGACCGTACAACTCAACATGACCGGCGAGGGGGCCGGCCGGTTCGCGGCGGTCACCGGGCTGCTCGCCCAGTATCCCTTGGGAACCCCCAACCGCCGGCTGGCGATAGTGCTCGACGGTGCGGTCGTTTCGGCGCCGGAGATCTCCAGCGGGGTCGGTCCGGACGGAATCACGGGAGGCACCGCGGTGATAACCCTGGGCGCCTCGGGAGACGTGCAAGAGGAAGCGGAGGATCTGACCACGGTGTTGCGGTACGGGTCGTTGCCGGTGGCCTTCGAGCGATCCTCGGTCCAGAAGGTCTCCGCCACCCTCGGAGAGGACTCCCTGCGAGCCGGCCTGATCGCGGGCCTCGGCGGCCTGGCGCTGGTCGTGCTGTTCCTGCTGGTCTACTACCGGTCCTTGGGACTGATAACGCTGCTGGGCCTGAGCGTGTTCGGCAGCCTGCTGGTGGTGATCTTCGGCGTGCTCGGAGCCTGGCAGGGCCTGACCCTGACCCTTGCCGGGGTGGCCGGGGTGATCGTGTCGGTAGGGATCACCGCCGATTCCTACATCGTCCTGTTCGAGCGAACCAAGGAGGAGATCCGCAACGGCCGGACCGTGGTCGACGCGACCAGGGAGGGCTACCGCCGCGCCTTCCGGACCATCCTGACCGCCGACTTCGTATCGTTCGTCGGCGCGGTGCTGCTGTGGGCGCTGGCGATCGGCCCGGTCAAGGGCTTCGCGCAGGCACTGGGCATCGCCACGGTGCTCGACGTGGTCATATTCACCGTGTTCACGCGTAACGCGTCGGCGATCATGGCCCGGAGCCGTCTCGGCGACGGTGGTTTCTTCAGCATCCGGGGCACCGCCGAGCCGCGGTCACCCCAAGGGATAACGCGATGAGCACCATCGGCCGTCTGTACCGCGGTGAGACATCGATCGATTTCGTCGGCCAGGCACGCCGGTGGTTCATCGTCTCGGGCGTGGCGATCGCGATCTGCCTGCTGAGCCTGGCCATCCGCAACCTCAACCTCAGCCTGGACTTCACGGGCGGGACCTCCATCAGCATGCCCAACCCGGCTGCTGCCGGGATCGGCGAGATCCGCTCTGCCCTCGGATCGGAGGGCACCGCCGCACGGGTACAGCTGGTCGACGATGGCGCGTCGGTCCGGATCCAGACCGAGGCGGTCGATCTCGACACCGAGCGGGCGATGGTGCTGTCACTCGTCGAGGTGACCGGGACCCGGATAGAGTTGACCGACGTGGAGTCGGTGGGCCCCACGTTCGGGCGCCAGATCGCCGGACGGGCCGTGCAGGCGTTGCTGGTGTTCCTGGGCGTCGTGGTGGTTTTCATCAGCATCCGGTTCGAGTGGAAGATGGCAATCGGCGCGATAGCGGCCCTGCTGCACGACCTCATACTGACGGCGGGGGCGTATTCGCTGGTGGGTTTCGAGGTCACCCCGGCCACGGTGGTGGCGGTGCTGACGATCCTCGGTTATTCCCTCTACGACACCGTGGTCGTCTACGACAAGATCAAGGAGAACGTGGAGTCCGACCAGGACCGGCGTACGTACACCGATCTGGTGGACCGTTCGATGAACCAGGTCTTGATGCGCTCCATCAATACGTCCCTGACCAGCCTGCTCCCGGTCGGCTCCCTGCTGTTCATCGGCTCCTTGCTGCTGGGCGCCGGGACGCTCCGCGACTTCGCGCTGGCCCTGTTCGTCGGGATCGGCGCGGGCACCTACTCGTCGATCTTCGTGGCGGCTCCGCTGCTCGCCCTGTGGAAAGAACGCGAGACGGAGTGGGCGAGGCGCCGCTACCGGTCGGAACGCAAGGCCGGCGGGTCCGGCCCCTCCCCGCACCGGCTCAGCTCCAGAGGCCAGAGCACCGCTCGCCGGAGGAAGAAATGAGATCCCGAGTCTCCGCTGCTCGGCCGGACCGGATCAGCCTTTAGAATGATGGAGATGGATGCTGGCCGGCTGAGCGCGTTGATCCGCGACGTCCCCGGCTTCCCGGTTCCGGAGGTGACGTTCAAGGACATCACTCCGTTGCTGGCCGATCCCGACGCCCTCCGGTCGGCCGTGGAACTGATGGCGGCTCCGTTCGAAGACTCGGGTGTGACCATGGTGGCGGGGATCGAGGCTCGGGGATTCGTGCTCGCGCCGGCTGTGGCCCTGCTCCTCCGCAGTGGCTTCGTACCTTTGCGCAAGCCCGGCAAGTTGCCGTATCGCGCCCGCAAGGAGGAGTACCAGCTCGAATACGGTATCGATGCGCTGGAGGTTCATGTCGACGGGGTTGGCCCGCAAGACCGGGTGCTGGTCGTGGATGACGTGATAGCCACCGGCGGCACGGCCCGGGCTGGAACCAACCTGATCCGGGGGCTGGGTGCGGAGCTGGTCGGCATGGCGGTCCTCATCGAGCTGACCTTTCTGGCCGGAAGGGAAGCGCTGGACGGAGTCGATCTTCACTCGATCCTGACCTATGACAGCTGAACCATGACCGACCTTGCGGTAGCACGGGGTCGCCACGATGCCGCCCAGGCCGAGCTGGAACCGATCCTTGCCGCCCTTCGAAGCCACTTCCCGGATGCCGACGACGACATCATCATCCATGCCTACGACCTGGCCCAGAGCCGCCACGCCGGCCAGTTCCGGCTTACCGGCGACCCGTACATCACCCATCCCATCGCGGTCGCCCAGATACTGGCCGAGTACGGGCTCGATCCGGAGACGATCGCCGCCGGATTGCTCCATGACACGGTGGAGGACACGGACCTGACCCTCGACGAGGTCGAGCGCATGTTCGGCGAGAACGTGGCCCGGATCACCGACGGTGTAACCAAGCTGGACGGAGTGGAGTTCGACATCACGCGGGAGGAGGCCCAGGCCGAGACCATCCGCAAAATGGTGGTGTCCATGGCCCAGGATGTGCGGGTGCTGATCATCAAGCTCGCCGACCGGCTCCATAACCTCCGGACGATCTACCCGTTGCCGGTGGAGCGCCAGCAGGTCAAGGCGCGGGAGAGCCTGGAGATCTACGCGCCGCTGGCTCACCGGATGGGATTCCAGGAAGTCAAGCATGAGATGGAGAACCTCTGCTTCGAGATCCTCTACCCGGGCCGCTACCAGGAGATCGAGGACCTCATCCGCCGGCGGGCGCCCGAGCGGGAGGCTGTGATCGACCAGGTCATGTCGGAGGCGAGGGAGATGCTGGCCCGAGTCGGCATAGACGCGGTGCTCAAGGGCCGTCCTAAGCACCACTATTCGATCTACCGGAAGATGGTCGACAGCAGGCTGCCGTTCGAGGACATCCACGACCTGATCGGGATCCGCATCCTGGTGGAGGTGGTCAAGGACTGCTACGGGGCCCTGGGGCTGGTCCACTCCCGGTGGACTCCGGTCCAAGGGCGATTCAAGGACTACATCGCGCTTCCCAAGTTCAATCTGTACCAGAGCCTGCACACCACCGTGATCGGCCCGGACGGGAAACCGCTGGAGGTGCAGATCCGCACCCACGACATGGACACGCGGGCGGAGTTCGGCATCGCCGCCCACTGGAGGTACAAGGAAGGTGTTGCCAGCACCGATCTGGCGTGGATGGTGGACCTCCGCAACCTGCCGGCCGACTACGACGATCCGGCCGAGTTCCTGGCGAACCTGAAGCTCGACCTTTACGAGGACCTGGTGTTCGTGCTCACCCCGCAGGGGGACGTCAAGACCCTGCCGCGCGGCGCCACCCCCGTGGACTTCGCCTACTCGGTGCACACGGAGGTGGGGCACCGGTGCGTGGGCGCCAGGGTGAACGGGCGGCTGGTGACCCTGGCCACCGAGCTCCAGTCGGGCGACATCGTGGAGATCATCACCACCAAGTCCGATGACTCCGGTCCCACTGGGGACTGGCTCGGCTTCGTCCGCACCTCCAAGGCCCGCTCGAAGATCAAGCAGTGGTTCTCGCGGGCTCGCCGCAAGGAGTCCCTCCAGCGGGGCCGGGAATCCGTCCAGGACCTGATCAGGCGGGATCGGGTCCATATCGTCAAGAACGAGCGGAGCAAGGTACTCCACGATGCGGCGCTCGCTCTCGGCTACCGCGACACGGAGACGATGTACATCGCGGTGGGGGACGGTGCGGTAGCCCCGCAAACCGTCGTCGGCCGGATCAAGCGGGTGCTGTCGGTGCCGGTGGTGGGGGAGGATCTCGGAACGCTCGATCCCGTGCGGCGGAGGACGGACCGACCGGCCGGTGAGGGCGTCATCGTGGAAGGGTTCGATGATGTCTGGGTCCGGATCGCCCGCTGCTGCAGTCCGGTGCCCGGCGATGACCTCGTGGGGTTCGTCACCATCGGTCGAGGGGTGTCGATCCATCGCACCGAGTGCAGCAACATCCAGCGCCTGGCAGGCCAGGAGGAGCGCATGATCGAAGCGAGTTGGGCGCCGGGCCAGCTCAGCAGCTTCAGTGCGTGGATACAGGTGGAGGCTCTCGACCGGCCCAACCTCCTCCGGGACATCACCTCGGTCATATCGGATGCGGGCGCCAACATCGTAGGGGCGTCCTCCCGTACGGACCGCGACCGGGTGGCGGTGCTCCGGTACGAGGTGGAGCTATCGGATCCGGGCCAGCTCGACCGCCTTCTGGCCGGTGTGCGCCGGATTGCCAGCGTGTACGACGCCTTCCGCCTGAGGCCCGGTTGATGCGGGCGGGTGCCAGATGTGGCCGTGGGGAGTCGGAACCGGCGCCGATCCGTCGCATCTAATCTGGCCGCCTTATGTTGATCCTCCAACTCGAGCTGTGGCTGGTCGCCACCAATACCTACGTGGTCGCCCCGGAGGCCGGTGGGCCGGCGGTCGTCATCGATGCGCCACCGGAGTGTTTCGAGCCCCTCACCGACCTGCTGGCGACGCACGATCTGACACCAACAGCCCTGCTGGTCACCCACGGACATGTCGATCATCTCGGAGGCGCCGCCGATTTCGTGGCTCGAACCGGGGTCGCCGCCTACTTCCACCCGGAGGATGACTTCCTGGCCCGGCGCCCGGAGGATCAGCTCCGCGTCTTGATGGGCACCGTGCCGCCCGGCGACTACCGGCCGCCGGAGACGTATCGGGAACTCTCCGACGGCCAGGTTCTCGACCTGGCCGGCCCCCGGCTCGGGGTAGTGGCGACGCCGGGACACACGCCCGGACATTGCTGCTTCTACCTGGCCGAAGAGGGGGTATTCTTCTCGGGCGACCATCTGCTGGCCGGCTCGATCGGGCGTACCGACCTCCCCGGCGCGGACTACGAGACCCTCATGACGAGCATGAGGGAGAAGGTTCTCCCCCTCGACGACGCGGTCACCGTGATGCCGGGCCATGGTCCTTCGACCACGGTGGGCCGCGAGCGGCGTTTCAACCCCTTCATGGGAGGGTACTGAAAAATGTCCAGTTGGCCTGGAGGCCTACAATGAAACCCCTGGTCAAGATGTGCGGCCAACCAAGTTCCCCGTCTTTTTCAGCACCCTCCCGGGTGTGTGAATGAGCTTCCGGGCGCCCAAGGGCACCGACGACATATTGCCACCGGAGTCCCGGCGCTGGCGCGAGCTGCTCCGGTCCTGGGACCTGCTGGCGGAACAGTACGGGTACGCCTACGTCGCCACCCCCGTATTCGAGGCCACCGACCTGTTCGCCCGGGGGGTGGGTGAGGCTACCGAGGTGGTCGAGAAGCAGATGTACAGCTTCCGGGACAAGGGCGGGCGGAGTCTCACCCTCCGTCCCGAGGTGACTGCGAGCGTCCTGAGGGCCTACATCCAGGCGGGTCTGTCGGGCGAGTTCAAGGGGGCCTACTCGGGACCCTGCTTCCGGTACGAACGCCCGCAGGAGGGCCGCCGCCGGCAGTTCTGGCAGCTGGGGGTCGAGTACCTGGGCGCCCCGGACGCCGAGGCCGACCTGGAGGTGATCGAGCTCGGCTATCGCTACCTGCTGGACTGCGGCCTCGGAGACGTGGTCGTGCACGTGAACTCCATCGGTGACGCCCCGGATCGGGTGGCCTACCACGACCGGCTTTCGGGGTGGCTGGACGAGCGGAGCCACCTGCTCTCCCCGGATGCCCGCCGGCGGATCGGTACCAACCCCTTGCGGGTGCTGGACTCCAAGGCCGACCGGGAAGTGGTGGCCGATGCCCCCGTCCCCGTCGATTACCTGGAGGGGGAGGCCGCCGCGCATCATGACCAACTCATCGCGGGTCTCCAGGAACGGGGGATCGCGCACCGGCATGCCCCCCGGTTGGTGCGGGGCTTGGACTACTACAACCGCACCGTGTTCGAGTACATCCCGCCCCGCTACGGTGCCGCCCATAACGCGGTCGGCGGTGGCGGCCGTTACGACGGATTGTCCCGCTTGCTCGGCGGTGCCGATCTGCCGGGCGTCGGTCTGGCGCTCGGGCTCGACCGGATCCTGTCGGCCGCGGGTCAGAGCCCTCCGGCGAGGGCATTGGACGTGTTCCTGGTAGTGGCCGACCAGGAGCGCCGCAGCCTCGCCCATGCCTTCGCCCGTCGCCTCAGGGCAGCCGGGGTCAGGTGTGATCTGGTGGCGGGCCGCCGATCGGTCAAGGCGCAGTTCCGGGCGGCCAACCGGCGTGACGCGGCGGCTGCCGTGGTGATCGGCGCCGAGTGGGACGAGGGGATGGTGACCTTCAAGGATCTCAGTTCGGGCGACGAGCGCACCATCCCGGCCGGCGAAGTGGCGGCGTGGGTGATCGGCGGGCCCGGGGGAGGGTCCTGATGGCCGCCTACCGTTCCCACTTCGCTGATGAGCTCGGACCCGATCAGCTGGGCCGGCATGTGAAGGTGGCCGGCTGGGTGGCTCGGGTCAGGGACCTGGGCGGTATCAAGTTCTTCGACCTGAGGGATGGGCGGGGGACAGTGCAGGTGGTGGTCGATCCGGCGGTGGTCCCATCGTCCTCGGACCTCCGCATGGAATACTGCGTCCGAGTCGAGGGCACGCTCCGCCGCCGGCCGGCCGGCACCGAGAACCCCGACCTCCCCACCGGGGACTTCGAGGTCGAGGCCGGCTTGCTCAAGGTCTTGAGCAAAGCGGCCCCGCTCCCCTTCATGATCGACGACCGGTCCCGCTCGGAGGAACGGATCCGGCTCGAGTATCGCTATCTGGATCTGCGCCGCCCCCGCATGGCCGCCAATCTGCGGGCCCGTTCGAATTGCATCAGCGCCATCCGGCGCACCCTCGACGGCTTGGGGTTCCTCGACGTGGAAACGCCGACGCTCGTCAACTCGACACCCGAGGGGGCCCGGGACTTCCTGGTCCCGAGCCGGCTGCGGCCCGGCCGTTTCTACGCCCTGCCCCAGAGCCCTCAACTCTTCAAGCAACTACTGATGGTGGCGGGGGTGGAGCGCTACTACCAGATCGCCCGTTGTTACCGGGACGAGGACACCCGGGCCGACCGCCAGGTCGAGTTCACCCAGCTGGATCTGGAGGGATCGTTCTGGGAGCGGGAGGACGTCTTCGCAGCCATCGAACTGGTGGTGGCGGCGGTGGTGAGCGAACTGCGCGGCGTCGAGCTCTCCCTGCCGCTTCCGAGGATCACCTACCAGGAGGCGCTGGCTCGCTACGGCACTGACAAGCCCGATCTACGGTTCGGCATGGAGGTAACCGAGCTGTCGGATGCGTTCTCGGGCACCGGTTTCCGCGGATTCGGCGGCGCCCTCGACGCGGGGGGAGTGGTCCGGGGGATCAACGCCGGGCCGGCGAACCACTCCAGGGCGGAGTTGGACGGTCTGGTGGGCCGGGCCAGGGAATTGGGCGCTGCCGGCCTGGTCTGGGCCGAGGTCAAGGAAGGCGGCGGCTGGCGGTCGCCTGTGGCCAAGTTCTTGGGCGGCGCCGAGATGGCGGAGGCGACCCGGATGCTGGACGCATCGCCGGGCGACCTGTTGCTGCTGGTCGCCGGCGGGGCTGCCATGGCCTCCTCGGTGCTGGGTGCGATGCGCCTGGACCTGGGCCAGCCCGGCAGCCACGAGGAACTGCGTTTCCTCTGGGTGGTGGACTTTCCGGTCTTCGAGACCACCGGCGAGGGCGAGTTGGTCCCGTCCCACCATCCGTTCACCGCTCCGGTCTCGGTGGCGGAGATGCGCGAGAGGCCGGAGACGGCGGTGGCCCAGGCATACGATCTCGTACTCAACGGGTCCGAGCTGGGCTCCGGGTCGGTGCGGATCCATGACCCCGACACCCAGAGGGCCGTGTTCGAGACCCTCGGGATCTCCGATGAGGAGGCCGAGTCCCGTTTCGGCTGGTTTCTCGAGGCTCTCGGCTACGGGACACCACCCCATGCCGGCTTCGCGGTGGGGATCGATCGCCTGGTAGCCATCCTCCAGAACGAGACCAGCATCAGAGAGGTGATCCCGTTCCCCAAGACCCAGAGCGGCGCAGATCCGCTCACCACCGCCCCTACCCGGGTGGTCGACGCCCAGCTGGAGGAGCTCGGTCTGGATCTCACCGCTGATGCCAAGGTGGCCCTGACCGGCACGGACGACCCCCCTTCGGGGCCTTCCGACCCCTCCGGATCCTGACCGGTTAGCCGGATGCAATCCGGGCCCGACCTGTTCTCCGCCGGCCGGGAAAGACGCCGGCGCCGGGTAGCCCCGCTCGCCGACCGCATGCGTCCCCGATCATTGCAGGAGGTGGTGGGTCAACCCGATCTTCTGGGGAAGGGCGCCGCACTCCGAGCCATGGTCGAGTCGGGCCGCCTGGTCTCCGTCCTACTTTTCGGACCACCGGGTACCGGGAAGACAACGCTGGCCCGGCTCATGGCCTCCGAAAGCGACGCAGTCTTCGAGCAGCTGACCGCCTCCGCCCACGGAGTGCGCGATGTTCGCCGGGTCCTGGAGGGGGCGGAGCGCCGGCTCGGGGAGGCGGGGACTCGAACGGTGCTGTTCCTGGACGAGATCCATCGCTTCAACAAGGCCCAGCAGGACGCTCTCCTGCCCGGGGTCGAGAACGGCACGGTCATCCTGGTCGGCGCCACCACCGAGAACCCTTTCTTCGAGGTCAACTCCCCCCTGATCAGCCGGTGCACCCTGTTCCGGCTGATCCCGCTCTCCGCGGCCGCGGTGGTCGAGCTCCTGCAGCGGGCACTGACCGACCGCGAGAGGGGGCTGGGCGCCGCAGGGATGGCGATCGACCCGTCGGCGGCAGAGGCCCTGGCCCGACGGGCGGGAGGAGACGCCCGCCTATCACTCAACGTGCTCGAGTTGGCCGCCATCGTGGCCGGCGGTGAGGGACAGGCCACCATCACCTACCGGCACGTGGAGGAGGCCCTCCAGCGCCGGATCATCCGTTACGACAAGAAGGGCGACCAGCACTACGACGTCATCTCGGCCTTCATCAAGTCGATGAGAGGGTCGGACCCCGACGCCGCCCTCTACTGGCTTCACACCATGCTGTCGGCCGGCGAGGATCCCGAGTTCGTGGCCCGACGGATGGTCATCTTCGCCTCGGAGGATGTCGGGTTGGCCGACCCGGACGCCCTGGTCCAGGCGGTTGCCGCCGCTCAGGCCCTGGCCATGGTGGGCCTGCCCGAGGCGGCCTACAACCTGTCGCAGGCCGCTGTCTACCTGGCTACCGCCCCCAAGTCCGACTCGGTGAAGCGGTCGATGGGAGCAGCCCGGCAGGCGGTCGATGAGACCTCCGCCGCCACCGTCCCCGCCCACCTGCGCTCCACCGGCGGCCGGCTGGTGTCGTCGGAGGTGGACGGCACACCGGCCGGCTACGTGGATCCACACACCGGTCCGGGCCACCTCGCTCCGCAGCCTTACCTTCCGGAGCAGATGGAGGGAAGGATCCTGTACCGGCCCACCCGCCAGGGCCGGGAGGCGGGCATAGCCGACCGGCTCGAGGAATGGGACATGGTGCTCGGCCGCCCCACCAGGACCGGCGACCGCCGCGACTAGCCGCCGTTCCTTCGCGGTTCGATAGCCGGGACCCGCGACCGTCAATCCGCCACTCGGGGCTAACCTGCAGCGGATGCGAGCCAATGCCATCCGGCGCGCCTTCACCGACTTCTTTGCCGAACGAGACCACGTAGTTCGTCCGTCGGCATCGTTGATTCCCACCGATCCGACGTTGCTGGTGACCAACGCCGGCATGGTCCCGTTCAAGCCCTACTTCCTCGGGGAGGAGGAGCCCCCCTGGCCCCGAGCAGTCAGCGTCCAGAAGTGCGTACGGACCGTCGACATCGACATCATCGGTACCACTGCGCGCCATCTGACCATGTTCGAGATGCTCGGGAACTTCTCGTTCGGTGACTACTTCAAGGAACTGGCCATCCGCTACGCCTTCGACTTCGTCACCGGACCGCTCGGTCTGGATCCCGAACTGCTCTGGTACACGGTCTACGAAACCGACGACGAGGCCGAGGAGATCTGGATCGATTCGATCGGGGTTCCCCCCGGTCGGGTGCAGCGGGGCGGCAAGGACAACTTCTGGCAGATGGGCATTCCCGGCCCGTGCGGCCCGTGCTCGGAGATCTTCATCGACCGGGGTCCGGCCTACGGGCATGACGGAGGCCCGATCGGTGGCGGCGAGGACCGGTTCGTGGAGCTCTGGAACCTGGTCTTCATGCAGAACATCCAGGACGAGCCCTATCACGTCGTCGGCGACATCCCCGCTAAGGGGATAGATACCGGCACCGGGCTGGAGCGTCTGGCAATGATCCTCCAGGGGGTCGACACCCTCTTCGAGGCCGACTGTGTCCATGACGTGCTGGCGGCTGCGTCGGGCGCCCTGGGGCGGACCTACGGCGAGGACGAACGGGTCGACGTGACGCTTCGCCTGCTCGCCGACCACGCCCGTGCCTCCACGTTCCTTATCGGCGACCGAGCCCTGCCCGGGAACGAGGGCCGGGGTTACGTGGTGAGGCGCCTGATCCGGCGAGCGGTACGGCACGCCTGGCAGCTGGGCAGCGAGAGCCTCATCATGCCCCGCCTGGCCGAGGTGACCGCCGACGTCATGGAGGATGCCTACCCCGAACTCAAGGCCAACCTCGACTTCATCCGGCACGTCTTCGAGCGGGAGGAGTCCCAGTTCCGGCGCACGCTCGCCACCGGTACCCAGATGCTGGACGAGGCTCTGGAGGGTTCGGAGACAGGCGAAGTCGTGTCCGGCGCCCTGGCCTTCAAGCTGCATGACACGTACGGCTTCCCGATCGACCTCACGCGGGAGATCGTGGCCGAGCAACGGCGCGAGGTGGACCTGGACGGGTTCGAGGCCGAGATGGCCGCCCAGCGGACCCGGGCCAAGGCCGCCTGGAAGGGGGGAGCCGAGGCGGTCCGCGTCGAGTCCTACAAGCGCATCCTCGACACCGTCGGGCCCACCGAGTTCCTGGGTTACGTCAGGGACGATTCGCCTGCCCTCGTCCTCGCCATCCTCCGGGAGGGAGAGCTGGTGGAGAGGGCCGAGGCTGGTCAGGAGGTGGAGGTTTTCCTGGACAGCTCACCCTTCTACGCCGAAGCCGGCGGGCAGGTGGGCGATGTCGGGCTGATCGAGTCGGCGACCGGACGGATCGAGGTGGGCGACACGCAGGCGGCCGTGACCGGGTTACACGGCCACCGAGGCAAGGTCGAGAGTGGTTTCGTCCAGACCGGGCAGGAAGTGGACGCCCGTATCGACAGCCCCCGGCGCGATCGCATCCGCAGGTCCCACACCGGCACCCACCTCCTCCATTGGGCGCTCCGGGAGGTGATCGGCGAGCATGCCAACCAGGCCGGTTCCCTGGTTCAGGACGGGCGCCTCCGTTTTGACTTCAGCCATTACACGGCGGTGCCTCCCGAAGAACTCGGCGAGGTGGAGCAGCTGGTCAACCAGCGGGTGGTGGACAACCATCGGGTGGGGCTGCTCGAGACGTCCAAGGACGAAGCCGAGGCCATGGGGGCCCTGGCCTTCTTCGGCGACAAGTACGGCGAGCGGGTGCGGGTGGTCTCGGTGGGGGACTTCTCGGTCGAGTTCTGCGGGGGCACCCACGTGGGTAGTTCGGCGGAGATCGGGCCGCTGCTGGTCACCTCCGAATCCTCCATCGGGTCGAACGTTCGCAGGGTGGAGGCTCTGACCGGTATGGCCGCCTACGCCCATGCCAGGGAAGCGAGGGAGCGGTTGGCCGATGTAGGTCGCTTCCTCGGCATGTCGATGCCTGAAGTCCCGGCGGGCGTGCGCAGGCTCGCCGAGCGAGCCGACGCCATCCAGAGCGAGTTGGATCAGCGCCGCCAGCAGGAAAGGACAGCGGTGGCTGCCGACCTGGCCGGCGCCGCCCGGCGTACCGGCGATACTTCGTGGCTGGTGGCCGAGCTCGACGATCACGCTCCGGTGGCGTTGCGCCAGGTCGGGGCGCAGGTCCGGGACCGGCTCGGATCCGGTGTCGTGGTGCTGGGAAGCACGACAGGCGGCAAGGGGGCGCTGGTCGGCCTGGCGACCCGGGACCTGGTCGACCGGGGTGTTTCGGCGGCCGATCTCGTACTGGTGGGTGCCAAGCTTCTCGGCGGGGGAGGGAGTCGCGACCCAGAGCTGTCACAGGCAGGCGGACCGAGAGGCGACAAGGTTGGCGAGGCTCTGGACGCGATTCGGGAGGCGGTGGCACGCCGTCTGAGTGCCTGATGAGCGCCGTACCGGACCTGGCCGGCCGCATCATGGGCATCGACTACGGAAGCCGGCGAGTGGGTGTGGCTCTCTCCGACCGGCTCGGAATCGCCGCTCATCCCTTCGACGTGTTCGAGGCGGGTCCCGATCTCCCCCGCCGGCTGGCCGACCTGGTCGGTTCCGAGGATGTGACCGAGGTGGTGGTTGGGTTGCCGGTCTCGCTCGATGGCACCGAACAGGCTGCCGCTCGCAGGACCCGCCGCTTTGCCGATCGGCTCCGTCCCCTCGTCGAGGTGGAAGTGGTCCTGTACGACGAGCGCCTGACCACCCGGATCGCGGAAGGCGTCCTGGTGGCGGCAGGAACATCCCGGGCAAAGCGACGCCGGCGGGTCGACAAGGTAGCGGCCGCGGTGATGCTCCAGGGCTATCTGGACAATCGAGCCCGGGCGAGGGTGGAATGAGCGCCTACCGGCGACCGGATCGCCCGCCGGAGCGTCACACCGACGGCGATGATCGGTGGCTGATCCGCGCCCGGGGCGGTATCACCGGCCTGCTGGTGGCGGCGGTGGTCACCTACGCCCTGATAGTGGGAGGCGCCGGCCTGGGCAACTGGGTCAACAGGCTGGGCGGGCTCGGTGGCGGAGACCAGACCGCCGAGGTCGAGCCGGGACGCACCGTGGCGGTGGAGATCCCGTCCGGGTCCAGTGCCCGCAGCATCGCCGGCATCCTGGTGACCAACGGTGTGGTGCCATCAGCCATCGAGTTCGAGTCGCTGGTCCGGACTCGTGAGGCGGGCAGCCTCCTCAAAGCCGGAACCTACGAGCTGGTTACCGGAGCCGACCTTGACGAGATCGTGGACCTTCTCATCGCGGGGCCGTCCCTCGATGTGTTCCGGGTGACGGTGGTCGAAGGTCTCCGTCTCGGCGAGGTCCTGGAGGCGCTGGCCCTGGCCACCGGCGACTACTCGGACGAGGATTTCACGGCTGCGCTCGCGAACGGTGATGTCACCTCCTCCTACGTGCCGCAGGGCCTCGAGACGAGGGTATGGGAGGGGCTCTTCTTCCCGGCCACCTACGAGTTCTTCGGCGATGCCACCCCGTCCGAGATGCTGCAACGGCTGGCCACCGAGATGGAGCGACGCCTGGAGGGGTACGACTGGTCCACGGTCACCGCGCGGGGCTTCTCGGTGTACGAAGGGCTGGTCATGGCCTCGCTCGTGGAGGCCGAGGCCGGAACCGATGAGGACCGGCCCCTGATCGCCAGCGTTATCAATAACCGGCTGGAGCGGGGCATGCCACTCCAGATCGACGCCACGGTCCTGTACGCCCTGGAGGACCGGGGCCGGTCGCCCACGCTCGAGGATCTCGAGTTCGAGTCTCCCTACAACACCTACCGGATATCAGGTCTCCCCCCGACACCGATCGGCGCACCCGGCGCCAAGTCAATAGAAGCTGTCATCGAGCCGGCGGAGACCGACTACCTCTATTACGTCCTCACCTCGGAGGATGGATCCCACTCCTTCTTCAGCGAATACGACGACTTCCTGGTGGCCAAGCAACAGGCGGACGCCCTGGGGATCGGTTGATCCGGATGGCCTTCCTGCATCTGGCGGTCCTCGGCGATCCGGTAGCCCATTCGCTCTCTCCGGTCATCCACGCCGCCGCCCTGGAGTTCGCGGGGCTCGAGGGCGCCTACAGCCGGCGCCAAGTCGACCGCCGCGGCATGAGACGGGCTGCAGACGATCTCCGGGCCGGACGCCTGACCGGCGCCAACGTCACCATGCCCCACAAGGCACTGGCCGCAGGGTTGGCGGACCGGCGGTCAGGCGCGGTGGTCCGCTCGGGCGGCGCTAACACCCTCTGGATGGAGAACGGCCGGCTTCACGCCGACTCGACCGACCCGGACGGCGTGCGCTTCGCCTGGCAGCACGCTCAACTCCCCGGCGATGCCCCGGCGTTGTTGCTTGGCGCGGGCGCGGCCGCTGCGGCGGCGCTCCTGGCGCTGAGCGATCGTGACGTCCGGGTGGCGGCGCGGCGGCCGCAAGCAGCCCACCAGCTGGTGGCGCGGGTGGGGGTCGAGGCCGCGGTTGCTCCGTGGGGACAGCCGGTGCCGGGGGCGGTGCTGGTCAATGCGACTCCGCTGGGCATGCGGGGAGAAGCCCTGCCGGCCGGCGTGCTGGAGGAGGCGGGGGGCCTGCTGGAACTGGCCTACGGTCGCGGCCAGACCCCGGCCGAGGCCGTGCTGGCGGCGCGGGGCCTGCCGGTCGCATCCGGGGAGCTGATGCTGGTCGGCCAGGGAGCGGCTTCGTTCGCCATCTGGACCGGTGTGGAGGTGCCCCCTACCGTCATGCTGGAGGCGCTGGCCGCACACCGGGATCAGCCCACCCCTCCCGCCTGATGTCCCGGATTGGCGGTTCGTGGGGTTTCGGGGCCTCCTGAACGAGGCACTCGACCGATCCGGATCGATCTTGATTCTCTGGCCCCTGCCGTTGTCCGGCGACAAGGGGGTTGAAAGTGTCACACCCCCGCTATACGTTGCCGGATACCGCAATTACCAGCGGCTCCGCTGTCGACCGGGCCGTGAGAGGGATCAAATCGTTCGAGGTCGCCCCGTGGAGGGCTTAGCGGGCCGCGTCTCGAACCCAGGTGGTGGCGGTGGGGGAGGGCCCGCCGGGCGGGGCTTGGCGTGGCGATTTCGCGGTGCCTCCCGATGCAGGACACGAGGAGCATACTGATGAAGACGGTGATGGGTTGGACCACGATGTCCCTGCCAGGGCTTTCATTGCCGAACTATCAGGCCGTCTGGCCACTGTCCGGCACCCTCCTGGTGGAGTAGGCGATGCCGCTCTACCTGGTCGCAGGACTGGTTGGCCTCTTCGCGGGCCGGTTCCTGGTGACCCTGACCCGGGCCGAGCTGGAGCGGGCGCCGGTCAGGTCGGTGATCGCCTGCCGCCCGGCCTGCGACTGCCCTGCGCGGCCGGCGGATCACGTACCTCTGTTGTGGTGGATGGGAGGCGGGGATCCCTGCTCCCGATGCCACCGGTCCGCGGGGGCCATCTACCGGCTGGCGGAGCCGGTGACGGCGGTCGCCTGGGCCGGTACGGTCTGGCTGGCCGGCCCCCGGTGGACCCTGGCGGCCTTTCTGTGGATGGTGGCTATGACGGTGGTGCTGAGCTTCGTCGACCTGCGCAGCTACCGCCTTCCCAACCGGGTGCTCGTGCCCGGCACGGCGGTGGGCCTGGCACTGCTCGCCGGTGGGGCCATCGCGGACGGCCGGATCGGCGACGTGCCGGAGGCGCTGGCTACCGGCCTCGGCTACTCCGTCGTGCTGCTGATCCCGGCCCTGCTGACCCGAGGCGCTATCGGGATGGGCGACGTGAAGCTGGCGTTCCCGCTGGGACTGTTCGCCGGCTACCACGGCTGGGAAACGGCCGTGGCGGCCCTGGTGGGCGCCTTCCTGGCGGCCGGAGCGGTGGGTGTCCTGCTGCTGGCCCTGCGTCGCATCACCCGACACGATCACCTGCCGTTCGGTCCCTTCATGGTCGCCGGGGCCTGGTTCGCGATAGCACGGGCGCTGGTCGGAGGTGCCGGGATCACCTGAGGGCCGGTCATCTCTCATCCCGTGGTTACTTCAGGGTGAGGGTCTATCCTGCCGGATTCGTATGAGCCTTCTCTCGGACCTGACCACGATCGTCGCGGCCGGCTTCGAATCCGCCGGATTGGACGCCTCGTTCGGCGCCGTCCAGGTCTCCGATCGTCCCGACCTGGGCCAGTTCCAGTGCAACGGTGCGCTGGCAGCCGCCCGGAGCGCCGGTCGTAACCCGCGCGACATAGCCCGGCAGGTGGTGACGCAGATCGAGAACGACCATAGGCTCGCGTCGGTGTCGATCGCCGGGCCGGGTTTCATCAACCTGACCGTTACCGACCGTACCCTCGCCGACTGCATGGACGCCATGGCGGGGGACGTGCGGTTGGGCGTGTCTCCGGTCGAGCAGCCGCTCAGCGTGATCGTGGACTATGCGGGGCCGAACGTGGCCAAGTCGATGCATGTCGGGCACCTCCGAGCCACGATCATCGGGGACACTCTCAAGCGCCTTTTCCGTTTCGCAGGACACGGCGTGCTGGGAGACGTCCACTTCGGCGACTGGGGCCTTCAGATGGGCATGCTCATCGTGGCCACCCGCCGGCGCCATCCGGACCTGGCGCACTTCGACGGATCCTACGAGGGTCCCTACGAGGAACCCCTTGGCGTGACTCTGGCCGATCTCCAGGAGTGGTATCCGGAGATGGCCCGCGAGGTTGCCCGGGACGAGGACGTCGCCGCGGAAGCTCGGCGCGCGACCACCGATCTGCAGTCGGGCCGGCCCGGATACGTGGCGCTCTGGGAACACTTCGTCCGGGTGTCCCGCGCCTCCCAGGAGCGGGACTTCTCCGACCTGGGGGTGGAGTTCGACCTCTGGTACGGGGAGAGCACGGTCCGGGACCTGCTACGGCCGCTGGTGGATGACGCCCTTGCTCGGGGGATAGCGGTGCGGTCGGACGGAGCCGTGGTGATCGAAGTGAGCCGGCCCGGCGACAAGGCCGAGTTCACGCCCCTGGTGCTCGAGACCTCCCACGGCGCCTTCCTCTACGGCACCACCGACGTGGCCACCATCCAGATGCGGGTCGCGGATTTGAAGGCGGACCTGATCCTCTACGTAGTCGACTCTCGCCAGTCCTACCACCTCGAGCAGGTATTCCGGGCCGCCCGCCGGGCCGGCCTGTCCGGCCGGGCAGTCATGGAACACATCGGCTTCGGAACCATGAACGCGCGGGACGGAACCCCCTTCAAGACACGGGAGGGCGGCGTGCTCAGGTTGGGAGATCTGATCGAGATGGTCACTGACGCCGCGGCGACCCGTCTCGAGGAGTCGGATCTGGCAGCCGGATACTCACGGGCGGAACGGGCCGTGATCGCTCGCCAGGTCGGGATCGCTGCTCTCAAGTTCGGCGACCTGGTCAACAACCGAACCTCCAACTACGTCTTCGACCTGCGCCGGTTCACCGCGCTGGAAGGCAAGACCGGGCCCTACCTCCAAATGGCGGCAGTGCGCATGGATTCGATCCTCGCCCGGGCCTCGCGCCGGGGATTGGCGCCGGGCGCCGTCCTGCCGCCGCGCCGCGACACGGACACCGGGCTCGTGCTACGCCTTCTCCAGCTCCCGGAGGTGATCGACCGCGCCATGGAGTTGCGCGCCCCCAACCATCTGGCCGAGTTCGCCTACGAGGTGGCCGCTGATTTCAGCCGTTTCTACGAGGCATGCCACATCCTGACCGAGCCTGATCCCGGGCAGCAAGCCTCGTGGCTGGAAATGGTCCGGACGGCCCGCCGGACCATGGAGCTCCTGCTCGATCTGCTGGGAATCGAGGTTCCTGCCCGCATGTAGGCATTCGCCTGCCGGGCTCTCCCGATACGGCTCCCGGCTCAGGCGCCCCGGTACTCCAGGATGACGAGCAGCATCCAGGGTGCGTAGAGCAGGGATGGAACGTTGGTGGCGATCCACCGGTACCGTGGCGCCCCGTACTGGAGGGCCGGCCAGGCCAGTGCCAGGGCGATCAGACCTGCCGGCCAGGCCCGTCCGCCCACCACGTCCAGATAGGCAGGCAAGAGGTCGAACAGTTCGGAGAAGCGCGCCAGCGCCGAGGCCGACAGGTCTGCCAGCCGGCCGGTGATCCAGGTGCCGACCAGGATGGCCGGTACCCAGGTGAGGAGCGTTTCCCACGCTTCGGCCTCCGCCCGCCGACCGGATCGCCCGAGTCCCCCCTCTGCGGCCAGGCCTATCACCGCCGCGCCGAGCATCAACACCGCCACGCCGACCGCCAGGACTTCGGACTCCGGCGGCGCCAGATCCAGCGTGAGCAGGCCGAGCCCACCCAGGGCCAGCCCGATCCCCATGCCGGCGAGTCCGGTGCCGATGACCGCCAGTACTACCCCGAGCACCGTCCGCAGCGACTGGATACCGATGGTCGCCCACCTCCAGACCTCGGATCCGGGCTGGAGAGTCGGGGGCAGCAGTTCCGGGATGTTCCGGCGCCGCCGCTCGTACGGTGGGTAGTCGGTCACCGGACCTCGCCCCGTCTCTCGGACCGCTGCAGTGCCTCCCAGTAGAGCTCCACCGGATGAGCGACCCGGGCCTCATGGCCGAGTTCGCTCAGGTAGCTGCGCAGCTGGATCTCGCATCCCGGATTGGCGCTGGCTACCAGAGCGGCCCCGGTCGATTGCACCTGGCCCGCCTTGGAAGATCCAAGCCGGCGCGACATGTCAGGTTCCAGCAGGCTGTAGATGCCGGCTGCGCCACAACATCGACCCTCCGGGTCGATCTCGACAACGGTAAGCCCGGCCGCGGCCAGGATTGCTCGCGGCTGGTCGGTGATCCGCTGCACATGCCGGAGATGGCAGGGGTCCTGCACCGCCACCGTGCGGCCGTCAGCGCCCAATCGGGGGAGCCTTCCGTCGGCGATCGCCTCCGCCACCACCTCGTTCGCATCGGCCACCCGGGTGGCGAGCTCCTCCCCGCCGTCGACCCAATGGTCGTATTCTTTCATGTGGGCCCCGCACCCGGCCGAGTTGACTACTACCAGATCCACATCCCGGAAGGCCCCCATGTTCACCGAGGCCATCTTCCGGGTGTCGTCCGCCCAGCCGTCATGCGCGGCGAGTGCTCCACAGCAGGTCTGACCCCGGGGTGATACCACTTCCCACCCTGCCGCCGCCAGCAGCTCGACGGTGGCGGTGTGGACATCTCCGAACCAGGCGTCCATGACGCAACCGGCCAGGAGAGCGGCCACCCCCCGTCTCTCCCCCCGTGCGGCCTGAGTCCTCCCGACGATCGAGGGTGGCCTTCCCTTGAGTGATCGCATCCCTGCCAGGCTGCCCCGGATCCGGCGAGGCGCCAATCTGTCGAGCCGGGATGACTGGGCGATCGACGCGGCCACCGTACCTAGACGAACCGCTGTCCGGCTACGTAGCAGGCGGGCGGTCACCAGCCTCCGGAGCCGTCGGTCGACCCCCGACGTCTGGGCGGCTATCTCGGCTCTGGCGCCCTCCATGGCCCGGCCGAACGGCACGAACGACGGGCACACGACCTCGCAGGCCCGGCATTGCAGGCATGCGCCCATGATCTCCTCGAAGCGGCTGTCCACGGGTCGTCCTGCGGCGACCGCCGACATCGCGGTCAGGCGCCCCCTCGGCGAGGCTGTCTCCAGTCCGGTCAGCCGGAAGGTGGGACAGCTCGGCAGGCACAGCCCGCACTGGATGCACGAGGAGAGCTCGTCCGCTCGCGGCGCGTGACGGGTTACCCAGCTCATGTCAGATACGCCCCGGCAGGATGCCCCGATTGATCCTGCGGCCGGGATCGAACAGGTTGACGACCCGCCGCTGGATCTCGATCGACGGCGGTGGCGTCCCCCATGGATCGAATGCCCCGACCACCGCTGCGGGCGCGTCCAGCATCACCAGAGCGCCTCCGAGGGACTCGGCCCGGCGTCTCAGCTCGTCGAGTTCTCCGAAATCGGCCTCGTCGGCGGCGACAGTCGCCTCGCCGACGCCGAACTGGGCCAGGTAGGTCCAGGCCGGGTCTAGCCGATCAACGATGCCCCGCAAGGACGAGGGCGGGGTCCGCACCGAGAAGCGAATGGCTCCGGACGGGTGGCTCGGCCAGTTCAGCCCGGCGACGGGCTCGGCGCCCAGCGCGGCCGCCTGGCCCACCACCTCCTCGTGGGTGCCTCCGAGAAACACGGCGGCGCCTTCCCGGGTCTCCAGCACGGCCAAGGGGCGAAAGGCCACCTCGAGCGCCTCTTCGGGGGACTCCACGGGTACGGTGGCGGATGCCTGGGGAACCGGCCACAGCTTGAGGCAGACCCGCGCGATCAGGCCCATCGCTCCGAGAGAGCCCGTGGCGAGGCGGGGAATGTCATACCCGGTCACGTTCTTCACCACCCGGCCTCCGGCGGTGACTATCCGGCCGTCGCTGGACACCAGGGTCAACTCCAGTACCCGGTCCCGGATCGGTCCGTACCGGTGACGCCGCCATCCGGACGTGGCGGTCGCGATCGCCCCGCCCACCGTGCCCGTTCCTGGTTGCTCCGGCAGCAGGGCGGTCTGGCCCTTCGACGCGAGCATCTGCTCGAGTTCTTCGACCAGAACACCCGCTTCCACCACCACGGTCAGGTCGTCCGGCTCCCACGCCACCACTCGATCCAGCCGGGAGGTGGAAAGGACCACGTCGGAGGCCACCGGGTATCCGATACCCCGGTGCGAGCCGCCGCCGCGGATGCGGATACGGTCGCTTCCGGCGGGCAGGTTGGCCATCAGGCCGGCCGCCTCCTCCACGGTCTCGGGTGCGGCGGCCGGTAGGCCCGAGCCTTCCCGGGCAGAGGTGGCGAGGCTCACACCCAAGCCCCCACCGGCGGCGGACGGCCGAAGTCGAAGCAGCGTGAACCTTGCGGAACGATCTTGCCGGGGTTCAACCTTCCCCCGGGGTCGAGAGCCTCGCGGATGCGGGCCTGGGCATCGAGGTCCATCTCGTCGAAGACCAGATGCATGTAATCCCGCTTCTCCATGCCGATACCGTGCTCACCGGAAAGCGAACCGCCGATGGCGACGCACATCTCGATGAGGTCTTTCCCGGCCGCATCCACCCGCTCCATCACCCCCGGAACGGAACCATCGAACGACATGAGCGGATGCAGGTTGCCGTCGCCTGCGTGGAAGACGTTGAGCATCGGGATGTCGTGACGCTTCGAGATGGCGTAGGTCTGCTCGATAGCCTCCACCAGCCGGGTCCGGGGTACCACGGTGTCGTGCAGGTAGTAGTCCGGGTTCATCTGGGCGATGGCGCCGAAGGCCGACTTGCGGCCCAACCAGATCCGTTTCCGTTCCGCCTCGTCCGAGGCGATGCGGATGAGGGTCGCCTGATGGGATGCGGCGAGGCGGCGTACCAGCTCGGCCTCGGCGTCCACTGCCGAAGGATGCCCGGTCACCTCGGCGATCAGCACGGCCGCCGCCTCGGTGGGGAATCCGGCGTTGGCGAAACGTTCCACCGCGACCGTCATCGGCTGGTCCATCATCTCGAGGGCTGCCGGGATCAGCCCATTGGCGATGATCCCCGACACGGTGGCAGCCGCATGCTGTACCTCGGAAAAGGCCAGGAGGATGGTGCGGGATGCGGGCGGGTTGGGCAGCAGGTTCACCAGGACGTCGGTGACGATACCCAGCGTTCCCTCGGAGCCGACCATCAACCCGCGTATGTCTAGCCCGATCGGATCCGGCGCCGGCCCACCCACCGTCACGATGTCGCCATCCGATGTCACCATCTCCATCGCCAGCACATGGTTGACGGTGGTGCCCTCGGCCAGGCAGTGGGGTCCCCCCGAGTTGTTGGCGACGTTGCCTCCGATCGTGCATACCGACTGGGAGGAGGGATCGGGCGCGTAGTGGAGCCCGAACGGCGTGGTGTGGATGCTGAGGTCCAGGTTGATGACTCCGGGCTGTACCCAGACGCACCGGTTCTCGACATCGACGCGGCCGATCCGGTTCATGCGGGTGGTGACCATGAGCACGTGGGGTCCGGTGGTGACCGCCCCACCTGCCAGGCCGGTTCCCGACCCGCGCGGCACCACCGGCACGCCGTGGTGACCGGCGAGGTGCATGATCGTGGCTACGTCGGCGGTGTCGCGGGGGAAGACCACCAAGCCCGGCTCGCCGCGTACCAGTCCGGCATCCTTGCCGAACACGTACAGGTCGAGCGGGTCGGAGGCCACCTGCTCGTCACCCAGCCGGCGACGGAGGTCAAGTTCTAGGGACGGAACCACATGAGAATGGTAGTGGTTGGGGGTTGTGCAATAGGGGGCCGGGTTAACATCTCCGGCACAGGAGGTCCGGTGCCGATCGATCCCCAATTCACCCCGAATCCGAACGCGCTGAAGTTCACCGTCGGGGTGGAGGTCGGCGGTCCACGTAGCTACGTGGCGGCCAACGCCGGAGACGATCCGGTGGCCGGCGAGTTGTTCGGGATCGACGGGATCATGAGCGTCTTCATGACCGCCGACTTCGTCACCGTCACCAAGAATCCCGACGCCGACTGGTCCGGCATCACCCCCGGGGTTACGGACATCCTCGAGAACCACTTTTCGTAACTCTGAGCATTAGCGTGTCCCGCCACGCGGATCGACGAGCGATCAGGTCAGACCGGCGAACGACGGCCGAGCACTCCGGGACAAGCCCCCTCCCGCCAGAATCGGGGTTGGGACTCCCGTAGATCAACGCGTCATGGGCCATCCGATGCCGGTCGAGTCCACCACCCATACCAGCTCGGTCTCGGGCAACGGGATCAGCTCCGTCTCGGCAGGTGTGGCGAGCTCGGGCAGCGACAGGGCGCGTACCTCTCCATCCTGCTCCACCCGGAGGTCGACATCCACCCGTTCCACCGGGAGCCGCCGGAAGCCGATG
The DNA here is from genome assembly GCF_965221825.1 of Candidatus Spongiisocius sp. Classification (GTDB taxonomy): domain Bacteria; phylum Actinomycetota; class Acidimicrobiia; order Spongiisociales; family Spongiisociaceae; genus Spongiisocius. The sequence continues at coordinate 1,409,006 of NZ_OZ244917.1, read as the reverse complement.
CCGTCCGGCGCCACCAATCGGCGGATCAGGACGCGGGCTCGGTAGGTGTCCGGTCCGGTCTGGGTGACTGATCGGGTCCGGGTCCATTCCACATAGGACACGGTCCCGGCACCGGATAGCTCAGGTGCCACCCCGTCGGGCAGTCGCAGGCCCGAAGCGGCCTCCACCCGCTCGGTCCATACCTCGGATGGGTCGATGGTGAAGAACTCCAGCACCAGCCATTCGGCCGTTCCGGCCACCGTGCGCTCCGTCCCTTCCCGGTCGACCGCCATGAGGTCAGCCTCCGAAATCCGGGCGGTGACCTCCGGCTCGGCCAAGGCCACGGTGGCCGGTACCGGTCCACCGTCAGCCACATGCGGGATGGTGGTGGTTGTCGCCAGCGGCTCGGCGGCGACGGCAATCGGGGTGACCGGCACCAGATCCGACGCCGTAGGCCGGTTGATGTGCCGGAATACGACCATGCCCAGCACCACCACGATAAGGCCGGCTGCGACGCCGTAGATCAGGAGCTTGCGGTCGGGCTGGGGAGGGATGGTGAGCTGTTCCCACGGGAGGTGCTCGCTCACCTGGTCGTCGGTTGGGGGTGGAAGGTTTGGCACGGGTGGACCCTTTCGCTCCTCCCGGTGCCGACGAACATCGCGCCTACCGGCAACATACCCGGAACATCCGGGCATTTCCAGCATGTCCTGATACTCCGTCGGGCATGGATAACCGGGAAACCGGTCGCGTGCGGACTAACGTTGTTCGCTATGGTGTCCAACCCTGACCCCAGGCCCGGCCGGTGGGTGTTGCCCTTGGTGGTGCTGGGAATGATCCTGTTCACCTGGGTCTGGGTGAACCGTCTGGAGCCACCCGCCGTCGAGGGTACCGCGGGTCCATCCGGTACCACTCGGTCCACGACCGAGACAACGCCGGCCGTTGACGAAACCACCGCCGGCGGTGATGGCACCGAGACGCCCGAAGAGACCACCCCCACGACCCTCCTGCCGCCCGAGATCGAGGTGTACCTCACCAACCTGGCGGAGGACAAGGCTGCGCTGGCGGCGCTGGTCGAGGAACTGAATGCTGTCAACGACGCCTGGGAGAACCGGGATCAGACAGGCGTTACCTTCTCCGAGACCGAAACCGCCATGGTTGCCGCCTCCGAGCGGGCCGTAGTCTTCAGCGAGGCGGTGGAGCTCCACCGGCCACCCGAGGACGTGGCGGGGTTGACCGACGCTCACCAGCGGGTCTACGAGTCGGCGGCCGCGGTAGCCGAAGCAGCCGCCAGCACCCTCGCCGGACTGAGGGCGCCCGACACGGGAGAACTCCGCCGAGCAGCGGTGGTCGAGTTCCGAGCCGCGGCGGCCAGCTTCGAGCAGCAGGTCGACCAGATCAGCGAGATCGTCATGCAAGGCTTCGGCGCAGCCTGAGCTCTGGGCAAGGAGCGAGAGAAGGTCGGCTCCCGCGACTAGGCCTGACCGGCGACCGGCCGGGCGCTATTGAAAACGACCGAAGCCCGATGCGCGCTTGCGGCACGCATCGGGCCTGGTGGACGGTTGGTTAGGAGGAGGCCGCTCCGCAGATGGTCTCCATGATCAGGCGGGTGACCACGTAAGGATCGCAGTTGGAGTTGGGCCGGCGATCCTCGATGTAGCCCTTCTGGTTCTTGTGGGTGGTCCAGGGGATCCTCACCGATGCGCCCCGGTCCGACACCGCGTAACTGAACTGGTCGTAGCGCTGGGTCTCGTGGGCGCCCGTCAGCCGCATCTCGATGTCGGCGCCGTAGTTCTTGATGTGCTCTTCGGCATTGGAGCCGAGAGCCTCGCAGGCGGCGATCACCGCGTCGTAGCTCTCCATCATCTGGCGGGTCGACACGTTGGTGTGGCATCCGGCGCCGTTCCAGTCACCCTGTACCGGCTTCGGATGCAGGGTCACCTGGAGACCGTAGTCCTCGGCGATCCGCTCGATCAGCCAGCGGGCGATCAGGATCTGGTCGGACACCTCTACCGGCGGCAGCGGCCCGATCTGGTATTCCCACTGCCCGGGCATAACCTCGGCGTTGGTGCCCTCGATAGACAGGCCGGCGTCGATGCAGGCCTGGCTGTGAGCATCCACCACTGCCCTCCCGAAGGCGCGATTGGCGCCCACCGAGCAGTAGTAGGGGCCCTGCGGGGCCGGATATCCACCGAGCGGGAATCCCGGCGGGGGACCGTAGTACTGGCTGGCCGTCGGGTCCATCATCGTGATGAACGTGTACTCCTGCTCCAATCCGAAGATCGGGCTGAAGTCGTCGGCATACTTGGCCTCGGCTTCCACGCACGCCGCCCTCGTGTTGGTGGGGTGGGGTTCGAAGTCGGGCGTCAAGCACTCGCTCAGCACGAGTATGTCGTCGCCGCCCCTGATCGGGTCGGGTACGGTCTTCACCGGCCTGAGCACCACGTCCGAGTCGCCTCCTGGCGCCTGGTTGGTACTAGATCCGTCGAAGCCCCAGATGCCCGGCTCTTCGCCGTCCTTGAGCACGTTGGTCTTCGACCGCAGTAGCGGGGTCGGCTCGGTCCCGTCCGACCAGATGTACATAGCTCTGTATGCCATAGAAGCATCCTCTCATCAACGGAGTCCCCCATGCCGCGGTGAGTAGACCGCTTGGCGAGTGGTCGCCTCTACCCCTTCGCGATCATTCGCACCCAGGCATCTATCAGGGCGTGGCGTGGCAAGGCTAGTCCGCCCGAGCATGATTCGGAAACGCATGGGTGTTCCGGTCGTTTCCGATCAGGCAGCGGCGCCCGGCGATGGAGCGACGGCACCGATCGACTCCGACCAGGCTATCCGGTCCGACCAGGCTATCCGGCCGGTTCCAAGGGTTTGGTGGCCAACAGCAATATGTCGTGGGCCACCCGCACCAGGCCGTCCTCGCCTTCCACGTCCCGGTAGACCTTCTCGTTCCTGAGGATCTCCAAGTCACCGAAATCGGCAGCGAGGGCGCTCTCGTCGAACAGCACCTCCGGATACTGGGGACCTCCTACGCCGTCCGTGATGTTGTCGGAGTGGTGGGCTATCAGCCAGACCGTTCCCCCGGGAGCGACGGCATCCGCGGCTCTGGCATGAGCCACCCGGCGGTCATGTGGCGGTAGCTGAAGATAGGAGAGAACCACCAGGTCAAAGGCACCCGCCGGCGGTGTCCAATCCTCCACCACGTTCGCCACCTCGAAGCTCACCTCCACCGTGCGGTCGGCGGCCAACTTGCGGGCCTGCTCGATCGCCACCGGGGAGACGTCGACTCCGATTACCCGATGGCCTTGGGTGGCCAGCCATACCGCGTTGCGTCCCTGCCCGCATCCGAGGTCGAGAATCCTGCGCGGGGTGAGCCCGGTCGCGTATTCAGCCAGAAACCGGTTGGGGTCGGATCCCCAAACCATGCCCCGGGTCGCGTAGCGCTCGTTCCAGGCCTCCATGGTGCCGCTCTCGTGATAGGAGGCGGTTGGAGCATGGCCCGAGGACTCGGCGTGGCCGGCCGGCTGCATGGACCCGGGGGCCTTACCCGCCGCTTCGGGCGGCCACGATCTCGATCTCGACCTGGAACCCACCCGGCAGGGCGGACACCTCCACCGCTGACCGGGCCGGCGGGCCGGCTTCGAAGTACCCGGCGTACACCTCGTTGATAGCGGAGTAGTCCCCGATGTCAACCATGAAAATGGTGGTCTTGACGATGTCGGAGTAGCCGAGCCCGATGTCATCCAGCATGGCGCCGATGTTGTTCATGACCTGGCGGGTCTGCGCAGACACGTCACCATCCTCTCGTCCGCCCTCCGGGACAAGAGCCACCTGACCCGACAAGAACACCAGGCCGGCGGCCTCGACCGCCACCGAATACGGACCGATGGCGGGTGGGGCGCTGGGGGTTTTGAGAATTCTTCCTGCCATAGCGATGCCTCCGTTGTCTCAGGTCAAGAGGCTACCGGGCCGGCAGAGGAGTTCGGTACCCCGGCAGGACCGCCCGGACTGCCGGCGTGGAGCTAGCTAAAGCTGTTGCCGCAACCGCACGACCTGGTGACGTTCGGGTTGTTGATGGCGAAACCCGCCTCCATGAGGCCGTCCTGGTAGTCGAGGGTCGAACCGCGCAGCAGGTCCACGCTCTGGCGATCGACCACCACGTCGACACCCTCGAACTCCTCGACGACGTCGGCGTCGGACCTGTCGGAGTCGAAGAACATCTCGTACGAGAATCCGGAACACCCTCCGGGGCGGACGGCCATACGCAGGGCCAACGCCGGATCGCCTTCGGAGACCAGCAGCTCACGCACCTTGGCGACCGCTCCATCGGTCAGGGTGACCGCTCTCATCGGCCGGCGCGTGCTTATGTTGACGAGTTGTTCCATCCGGGTACTCCCGTTCGACCGTGCGGGCCATTCCGAGGAACCGACCCGGCGCGAACATTATACAGGGGACCGGATACAAGGGGTCGCCATCCAATCGTGAGATCGCGCACGGCGCCGTGGGATCGGGCGTGTCGACAACGACGTTATGGCCGATAAGGTGGGCGATCCGACGTACGTGTGGAGACGACCATGCCACAGACGCTCACCGAAGACCGGATCATGGAGGCCCTTCGAGGGGTGATGGACCCTGAACTCGGTTCGGATGTGGTCGATCTGGGGATGGTGCGCGAGGTCGTACTCGATGACGGCGTCGTGACCATCGGTCTGGCTCTGACTATCGCCGAGTGTCCCATGCGGGGTCAGATCGAGAACGACACCGTCCGCAGGATCGAGGCCATCCCCGGGGTGGAAAGGGCCGTGGTCAAGACCCGGGCCATGACCAGGAATCAGCGTTCGGAGCTGATGGAGGTGGCTCGCCGCCGCGCCCGGGAGAACGCTGCGCCCACCCGCGTCCCGCCCACCACCAGGACGATCGCGGTGGGGAGCGGCAAGGGCGGGGTCGGCAAGAGTTCGGTTTCGGTCAACCTGGCCCTGGCGCTCGGCCGGCTCGGATACCGGGTCGGGCTGCTCGACGCTGACATCTGGGGGTTCTCGATCCCGAGGATGCTGGGGGCCGATGCCCGGATCGAGGCCGACCCCGCTACCAGGCTCATGCAGCCGGTCGAGGCCTATGGCATCGAGGTGGTGTCCACGGGCCTGATCATCGAGTCCGAGGAGACGGCCCTCATGTGGCGGGGCTTGATGCTCTCCAAGGCACTGGAGCAGTTCCTGCAGCAGGTTGCCTGGGGCAAGCTCGACTACCTGGTCATCGATATGCCTCCCGGTACGGGCGACGTCCAGATGGCCCTGGCCCGCCTGCTTCCCCAGTCGGAGATGATCGTGGTGACCACCCCGTCCCGCACGGCCCAGAAGGTGGCTATCAGGGTGGCCGACATGGCCCGCCGCTCCGCCATGCCGGTGGTGGCGGTGGTCGAGAACATGTCCTACTTCGAAACTCCGGACGGACAGCGGTTCGAGCTGTTCGGTCGAGGCGGGGGAGAGGCGCTGGCGGACTCTCTGAACATCCCGCTCATCGGATCTATCCCGCTGGATCCGGCTCTTGGCTCCGGCGCCGACCGGGGCGAGCCGGTGGTGGTCACCCGACCCGATGGTCCCGCTGCCCGCGTCTTCACGGAGGTGGCCGGAAGGCTGGTCGAGCTGGTTCCCCCGGCCGAGGCCGAGACCTGCACGGGCCGGATCGCCAAGCTGATGGCGGCGCTCACCACGTAGGACGCTCGCCCACCCGGCTGGATTTCCGGCGAACCCGACGGAGATGCCCCGTTCGGCTCCGGTCGTGGCACAATTCCCACCATGCTCTACCTCGACCACGCCGCGTCCTCACCCCTACGACCCGAGGTGTGGGCCGCCATGGAACCCTTCCGTTACAACGTCTACGGCAATCCGTCGGGAAGTCATGGCATTTCCCGGAGAGCCAAGAACGCACTCGAGGATTCCCGCGACCTGGCCGCCGCGCTCATCAACGCCGATCCGGGGGAGATCGTGTTCACGGGAGGCGGATCGGAGGCCGACAACCTGGCCATCCAGGGCCGGGCATTCTCGGGCGGGCGCCGCGGCGCCATCATCACGTCTCCCACGGAGCACGACGCCGTCCTCGGGAGTGCCGAGCACTGCAGATCCTTCGGATCAGCGGTCACCCTTGCGAAAGTGACCGCGGAAGGCCTCGTCGACCCGGCCGAGGTTGCTTCCCATGTGGCCCCGGATACCGCGGTGGTCTCGATCATGATGGGCAACAACGAAACCGGCGTGCGGATGCCCGTCGAGGAGGTGGCGGCGGTTGTCAAGGACGCTCACCCCGGGGTCGTCGTCCACACCGATGCCGTCCAGGGATACGTGTCCGAACGGGTGGATGTCGACGCTCTGGGTGTCGAGCTGCTGTCTCTGGCAGCCCACAAGTTCGGGGGCCCCAAGGGCGTCGGCCTTCTCTACGTCCGGTCGCGGACTTCCCTCGCCCCTCTGGTCCACGGTGGCGGGCAGGAACTGGGCCGGCGCTCCGGCACCCACAACGTGATGGCCATCGCCGGGATGGCGGCGGCAATGGCCGCTCTCGAGGAGGAGCGGGCTGCCTTCCGGGCCCGGGTCAAGCGCGAACGCGACGCCTTCGAAACCACGTTGGCCGGGCTCATCCCCGACCTGGTTGTCACCGGTGCCGGCGCGCCCCGGATGGTCCAGACCAGCCACGTTCGCATTCCCGGCGTCCGCAACGAGATGCTGCTGGTCCGGCTCGACCGGGCCGGGCTGGCCGCGTCCGCGGCCTCCGCATGCCAATCGGGGGCGGCCACCGTTTCCCACGTACTCGAGGCGATGGGCATGAGTCCCGCTCTGGCCAGGGAGTGCCTCCGGTTCTCGTTCGGGTGGTCGACTGCGGAGGGTGAAGGCGCACGCGCGGCCCGCTTGGTCGCCGGCGAGGCAGGTGCCCTGCGATGAGAGCGTTGGTGGCCATGTCAGGCGGGGTCGACTCCTCTGTCGCCGCCGCCTTGATGAAGGAGCAGGGCTGGGAGGTCATGGGGGTGACCATGAAGCTCTGGCAGGGCCCGGACGGCGAGGCGCCCACCGCCGGATGCTGCACGGTCTCGGATGCCGAGGACGCGAGGCGGGTGGCCGCCCGGCTCGACATCCCCTACTACGTCTGGGACTACACCGAGGAGTTCATGTCCGGCGTGGTCGGGGGCTTCATCGACGATTACCTCACGGGACGCACTCCCAATCCGTGCGTGGAGTGCAATCGAACGGTCAAGTTCACGCGCCTCCTGGCTCATGCCGACGCTCTCGAATACGACCTGGTGGTGACCGGGCACTACGCCCGCATCACTTCCGAAGGCGGGCGCTACCGCCTGTGGCGGGGAGTCGATCCCGGCAAGGACCAGTCGTACGTGCTCTCGATGCTGGGGCAGGACCAGCTGGCCCGGCTCCGCTTCCCGGTGGGCGACCTGACGAAGGACCAGACCCGTCGGATGGCGACCCGCCTCGGGCTCCGCACCGCTCACAAGCCCGACAGCCAGGACATCTGCTTCGTCGGACAGGGAAACTACCGCGAGTTCCTCGCCGGACAGGGTGTGGCGCCGGCCCAGGGCCCGATCATCCATCAGGACGGCCGGTTGCTCGGGGTGCATCACGGCATCACCAACTTCACCATCGGCCAGCGCCGCGGCCTCGGTGTGGCCGTGGGCGAGCCCCTGTACGTGACCGACATCGATGCCGACTCCGGAATCGTGACCGTGGGTGATCGGTCCGACCTGGGGGTGGATGAGGCAACGGTAGAGAACATGAGTTGGGTGGACCGGCCGGTCACAGGCACCCTGCTGGCGCAGTACCGGGCCCACGGCCGGGCCGTTCCGGCCGAGGTTTCGCTGGATGACGAATTGACGACCGTCCGTTTCTCCGAGCCCCGGGAGGCGTTGGCGAGAGGGCAGACCCTGGCCCTCTACCGGAACGAAGAGGTGGTCGGCGGGGGAATTATCAGGACCACCGCCTGACCGGCGCAGGTCCACAGACCAACCAGCGGTCGCTCTGCGTTGCGGGCGGCGTGATCTGGACCACCAGCGGCGCCATGTCCCACCGCCGCCACCCAGAGCGACCGCGGGACCCGCGATAACAAACGAACGCGCATGGCGTGAACACGCCCTAGCCTCGGGCGGCATGAACGAGAGGGATCCGGCCATCCTGATCGCGGACCTGATCGCGGACATTCGCCACCACGATCACCGCTACTACGTGCTTGCCGATCCGGAGCTTCCCGATGCCGACTACGACGATCTGCGTCGGCAGTTGCTGGCGTTGGAAGAGGCTCATCCCGAGCTGGTCACGGCCGACTCTCCCAGCCGGCGCGTCGGGGCGCCGCCGTCGGAACTCTTCGCTCCGGTAACCCATCGCGAGCGCCTGTTCTCCCTCGACAACGCCGAGAGTCCTGCCGAGGTTGCGGAGTGGTTGGCCCGCGCCGAGCGCCACCTGGATCGGCCTGCGGGGAGCCTGGTATGCGAGTTGAAGATCGACGGCGTGGCGGTGTCGCTGACCTACGAGCATGGGCTTCTCACCCGGGCCGCCACCCGCGGGGACGGGGAGACCGGCGAGGACATCACGGCCAACGCCCGGACCATCGCATCCGTCCCCCTCCGGCTGCTGGGGGACCCTCCCGCCTACATGGAGGTGAGGGGAGAGGTGTACCTGCCGCTGGACGAGTTCGAGCGCCTGAACGTCCGCCAGGCCGCGGCGGATGACCGTTTGTATGCGAACGCCCGCAACGCCGCGGCCGGCTCGGTGCGTCAGAAGGATCCGGCGGTCACCGCTTCCCGGAACCTGGCCGTCTGGATCTACCAGCTGGGTTACCTAGAGGGCGGGCCGGCATTGGCCACCCATTTCGAGACTATGGAGTGGCTCCGCGGACTGGGGTTGCGGGTCCATCCGGGGACCGAGACCGTGCCCGATGTCGCGGCGGTAACCGCATACGTGGAGCGGGTCCGGGCCGAGCGCAACGACCTCCCGTACCAGACCGACGGGGTCGTCATCAAGGTGAACGGGCTGGCGGAACAAGCCGAGCTCGGCTCCACCGCCCGGGCGCCCCGCTGGGCGATCGCCTACAAGTTCCCTGCGGAGGAGCGGATTACCAGGCTGCTCGGCATCGAGATCAACATCGGACGTACCGGGGCGGCGACGCCGTTCGCAGTGCTGGAGCCGGTCTTCGTAGGAGGCGCCAACGTCGAGCGGGCCACGCTCCACAACGAGGACGAGGTTCATCGCAAGGACGTGAGGGTGGGGGACCAGGTGGTCGTCCGGCGAGCCGGTGACGTGATCCCCGAAGTGGTCGGCCCGGTGCCGTCACGCCGTACCGGCGCGGAGAAGAAGTGGTCGATGCCGTCCGACTGTCCTTTCTGCGAGGCGCCCATCGTCCGGCCCGAAGGCGAGAAGGTGGCCAGATGCACACGGGGCCTGGCGTGCCCGTCGCGGCTCCGGGAGTGGCTGTTCCACTTCACCGCCCGGGGCGGGATGGACATCGAGGGAATGGGTTACAAGACCATCGACCTACTGCTGTCGGAGGACCTGATCGCCGGACCGGCGGACATCTTCTTCCTGGGGCCCGATGCCCTACTGGGTTTCGAGGGCTGGGGCGAGATCTCGGTCAACAAATTGATGAAAGCCATCGAGTCCGCCCGGGACCGTCCGATCGGAAGGCTGCTGGTGAGCCTCGGCATCCGCCATGTGGGTGGGACGGTGGCTCGCCTGTTGGCTCGGGAGTTCGGGAGCATGGAGGCACTGCAGAAAGCAGATGAGGACAGTCTGGCCGCCATCGAGGGCGTAGGCCCGGTGATCGCCGAGTCGGTGGCCGACTGGTTCGAAGACGAGGACAACCAGAAGTTGGTGAGACGGTTGGGGGAGGGCAGGGTCCGGCTCTCCGATCCCGACTGGGGACCGGGTCCCGTGAAGACCCTCCAGGGCGAGCGGCTGGTGCTGACCGGCGGCCTGGAGTCGATGAGCCGGGACGCGGCCAGGATCGCAGTCGAGGAGCGAGGAGGCAGGCTGGTGTCATCGGTGTCGAAGAAGACGACCGCGCTGGTGGAAGGAGCGTCTCCGGGGTCGAAGCTGGCCAAGGCGAAGTCCTTGGGTGTCCGAGTGATCGATGAAGGCGAGTTCCTGACGGTGCTCGAGCACGGACTCAGCGCCCTCGACGAAGTCTCAACGCCCTCCTAGAAGACCCGGAACTCCCAGCTGTATCCGCCCTCGTCAGGAAGCCCGCTCAGCTTCCGCCAACTCACCAGGACGGTGTGCGGGCCGGGCGTCCACAGGATGGTCGAGGAACGGGTCGGCGCCCACGAGTGCACGCCGGTTCCCTCCACGAAACGCACTTCCGACTCGGGCACTCGGAACCCGTCGATGTAGATGTCCACCCGGTAGCCGACCGGAACGTCCACCTCGACGGGCGTCTGGAGCGGTACCTGGCTTCCGGGTTGAGGCGAGATCTTCTCGAGCACGCGCGGCAAGGGCTCCCGACCCGTGTCGGGTGACCCGAACACGAACCCGATCACGACCACCAGCCCCGCCGCCAGTCCGAGCAACAGGAAAACGGCGAGGTAGCGCCGATCGGTCACGTCCGGGTCTCCACGGCAGGGGATTCTATGGGGTGGCTCACCTGTGGGGTTCGCCGCGGCGATCAGCCCCGGGCAGGGCGACATGTGGGCCGGAAAGGGTTGTCATGGCCATTGACGCTACCCTGATCCCGTGCGTGTCAATCCGGTGCTGGACCAGATCGGCTCCCACGCCATTACGGCCATACAGGACCGGGCCCGCCACCTCCGCGAGGCCGGCAGGCCGCTGGTCGACTTCTCGATCGGCGATCCGCGCGAGCCGACCCCCGCCTTCATCCCGGAGGCCCTCAAGCGAGCGGTGCCGAGGGTGTCGCAGTACCCCACGGTCATGGGCTTGTCCGCCCTGCGCCGGGCCATCGCCGGCTACATAGGGCGGCGCTTCGGTGTGGAGGTTGATCCCGATACCCAGGTGCTGCCCACCACCGGCTCCAAGGAGTCGATCTTCTCCACGGCGCTTGCCTTCGTCGATCGTGAACGGGGCGACGGGGTGGTATGGCCCACTCCCGGCTATCCCATCTACGAGCGGGGGGCCCGCCTGGCCGGGGCGGTACCGCTCCCGGTCTGCCTGCCGGACGACTTCCTGTTCCGCGCCTCGGATGTCCCGGACCGATCCTGGGAGCAGGCGCGCATGCTGTGGCTTAACAGCCCCCACAATCCGGCCGGCGTGGTCACTCCGCTCGACGAGCTGGCTCGGTTCAGGGAACGGGCGCAGCGCCACGACGTGCTGTTGTGCTCCGACGAGTGCTACGTGGATCTCTATGACGGCGATCCGCCCGCCTCCCTTCTCACGGTAGGGGGCACGGAGGGGGTGCTCGTCTATCTGAGCCTCTCCAAGCGGAGCGGCATGACCGGCTACCGGAGCGGGGCGATCGTGGGGGACGAACGGGCTATCGCCGTCCTCAAATCCCTCCGGACCGGAACGGGCACGGCCCCTCCCGAGTTCACCCAGGCCGCCGCCATCGCCGCCTGGAATGACGACGCCCATGTCGAGCAACGCCGTAACCTGTTCCGGCGCAAGCGCGAGATCGTTTCCCAAGGGTTCGCGGCACTCGGCTACCCCACGATCGGCTCGGAGGCGGGCTTGTATATCTGGTTGAAGGTGAAGGATGACGTGGCTATGACCGAGCGGCTCCTGGAGCACGGCGTGGTGGTCTCACCTGGCCGCGTGTTCGGGCCCGGTGGCGAAGGACATGTCCGCCTGGCGCTGGTACCTAACCTGGACGAATGCGAGCAGGCGATCGACGTGGTCAGAACCTGCCTGGGTGAGGTATGACGCTGGTCGACACCCTGGCCTGGCTGGTTGACATCCCGTCGCCCACCGGGCATGAAGGTCGGCTATGCGACGCTCTCGCGGGCCGGTTGGGCTCGACCTATCCGAGGGAGCAGATCCGACGCATCGGCAAGAGCCTGGTGGTGGGCGCCGGCACCGGTCGCCCGCTCATCCTGCTGGTGGGCCACATCGACACCGTCCCCTCCCAGGGCCAGGGTCCCGCCCGGGTCGAGGGCGGACGGATGTCCGGGCTCGGAACGTCGGACATGAAGTCGGGCGTCGCGGTGATGGTCCACCTGCTCGAGGAGGAGGCGGTCCGGCAGGGCCCCTTCGATGTGGTCGGTGTGTTCTACGACGGCGAGGAGGGTCCCGACGCGGGTAACGGCCTCGAGCCGGTATTGCAGGAGATGTCATGGCTGTCGGGGGCGAAGTTCGCAGTGGTGCTCGAGCCTTCGGACCTCGAGCTGCAGCTCGGTTGCCAGGGCACTGCGAACGCCACCGTCCGTTTCGAGGGCAAGGCCGCCCACAGCGCCCGTCCCTGGCTGGGTGAGAACGCCATCACCAAAGCAGGCACATGGCTGGCCGGTCTCCACGAGCGGCAGCCGGAGGAGCACGTGGTGGCGGGGCTTTCCTTTTACGAGGTGTTCTCGGTGACCCAGGCCACAGCAGGGATTGCCCGCAATGTGATCCCCGGAAGCTTCGACCTCCACCTCAACTACCGTTTCCCGCCCGACATTACGCCCGAAGTAGCACAAGAGCGGCTCTCCGAGGTCGCCGGCCCCGCCGATGTGATGGAGATTCACGAGATCGTTCTCGGCGCCCCGATCCCGGAAGGCAATCCGCACCTCGATCGGCTGATGCGAGCCACCGATGCTCTAATCACTCCCAAGCAGGCATGGACCGATGTGGCCCGGCTGTCGCGCTACGGGATCCCGGCGGTCAATTACGGGCCGGGTGAGGTCGCCCAGTGCCACCAGGCCACCGAGAGCGTACCGATCGCCAACCTGGATCCGGCGTACGAGGCCCTGCTCGGCTTCCTGACCGAGGCGCCCGCCGCCTGATGGATTGCCCGGCTCTATACCGGCACTCCCAGGCCAGCCCACCGGCAGTCTGGTTGGTGGCGTGCTGCTGGTGGATTCCGGTCGCTCTGCTCTCGGCGGGGCACGATCCCGAAGCAGCTCCGTACGTGCTCGGGATTCTTGTCGCCGCCACCGTGGTCTACGTGAGTTTCCTCCGGCTGACCGTGATTGTCACCCATGCCGAGATCCGTCTGGCCTACACCTTCGGCTGGCCTCGCCGACGGATCGACCGAGGCCGGGTCATCTCGGCCGTTCCGCACCGGATTCCCTGGTGGTACGGATGGGGTATCAGGTGGACCCCCAAGGGCTGGATGTGGAACGCCTGGGGACGGAACGCCGTGCTGCTCACCCTTACCGACAGGGAGTTCCTGATCGGCACCGACGATGCTGGCGGGCTGGCCGCGGCTCTGGCGCTCCACTAGCAGTAGACTCGCCGCTCAGACCACCATCCGGCGCCGGTTAACCTCCCGTCCGTGGCCGTAGAGATCAACATTTCCCATGTGGCGCGCCTGGCGCGTCTCGAACTGTCGGATGAGGAACTGGATACCTACGGGCGCCAGTGCCGGGAACTGCTCGAGCATGTGGCTCGCATCCGGGCTGTCGATACCGAGGGCGTGGAGCCCACCTCCCATCCCTTCCCGATGACCAACCGCTTCCGCGAGGATCGAGTCACCCCCGAGACCGTGCTGGGCCACGAGGAGGTGCTGGCCCAGGCCCCGGACACCGAAGGCCCTTACTTCCGGGTGCCGCCGGCCATCGAGGAGGCCTGAGGTGGCCTTCACCACGATTGCGGGGGCAGCCCGCGCCCTCCGGGACGGGCGGGTCACCTCGGTCGGGCTGGCCGAACAGATCCTGGGGCGCACGTCGATGGTCGAGGCCCAACTCCACGCCTACCTGACCCTCGATTCGGACGGCTTGATGGAGGCCGCCGCCCGCGCCGACGAGGACCTGGCGGCGGGTAAGGATCGCGGCCCGCTCCACGGTATCCCGGTCGCGGTCAAGGACAACATGACCACCCGGCACATGGAGACCACCGCCGGCTCGAGGATCCTGTCCGGCTACGTCCCGCCGTACGATGCCACGGCCGTCCGGCGCCTTCGGGAGGCCGGCGCGCTGATCGCGGGCAAGACGAACCTCGACGAGTTCGCCATGGGGTCCTCCACGGAGAACTCCGCCTTCGGGCCCACCCGCAACCCCTGGAACACCGACCGGGTTCCGGGCGGTTCGTCGGGGGGGAGCGCGGCGGCGGTCGCCGCCGGGATGGCCCTGGGCGGCCTAGGCTCCGATACGGGTGGTTCGATCCGCCAACCCGCCTCGCTGTGCGGAGTGGTCGGGGCCAAGCCCACCTACGGAGCGGTCAGCCGCTACGGGCTGATCGCCTTCGCTTCCTCGCTGGACCAGATCGGCCCCATTGCCCACCGCGTCGAGGACGCCGCGCTCCTGCTCGATGCCGTCTGCGGCCATGATCCCCTCGACTCCACCTCGTATCCCGGCCGGATCGAGGCCTCCGGGACCCGGTTGGATAGAGGCCTGGACGGGATCCGCGTGGGTGTGGCCCGCCGGTTGGGCGGCGCCGAGGGGGTGGAGCCCGACGTGGAGGCGGCCTTCGACCGCACGCTGGCGGCCATGGAAGCAGCCGGCGCCGTCACCCTGGAGGTCGATCTTCCTTCCACAGAGCAGGGCCTTTCCGCTTACTACCTGATCGCTCCCGCCGAGTGCTCCGCCAACCTGGCCCGCTTCGACGGGGTCCGCTACGGGCTGCGAGTCGACGGATCCACGACCGAGCAGATGATGTCCCGCTCCCGCGCCGACGGGTTCGGCGCCGAGGTCACCCGCCGGGTCCTGCTGGGCACGTTCGCCCTCTCGGCCGGTTATCACGAGGCGTTCTACGGCCAGGCCCAGAAGGTGCGCACCCTGATCCGCGAGGACTTCGCCCGCGCCTACCGCCGGTGCGACGTGCTGGTCTCGCCCACCAGCGCCACCACCGCCTTCCCGCTGGGCGACCGGACCGAGGATCCGCTGTCGATGTACGTGAGCGATGTCTTCACCATCCCGTCCAATCTGGCCGGGCATCCGGCCATCAGCGTCCCGGTCGGCTTGGACCGCCACGATCTTCCCATCGGTTTCCAGGTGATGGCCCCCGCCCTGGAGGAGGCCGTCATGTTCCAGGTGGCCGCCGCCGTGGAGTCTCTGGCCGGCTTCGACACGACCGTTCCGTTCGACCACGCATACGGATTGAAAGGCGGGGTTCGATGACCTGGGAAGCGGTGATCGGCCTGGAGACCCATGTGGAGCTGTCCACGGAATCGAAGATGTTCTGCGGCTGTCCGGCCCGGTTCGACGCCGAGCCCAACACCAACACATGCCCGGTCTGTCTGGGATTGCCGGGTGCGCTGCCGGTGCCCAACCGGGAGGCGATCAACCGGATCATGCAGATCGGTCTGGCGCTGAACTGTTCGGTGACCCGTCGGCCGGTGTTCCATCGCAAGAACTATTTCTACGCCGACCTGCCCAAGAACTACCAGATCTCCCAGTTCGACCTGCCGGTCTGCGTGGACGGCCACCTCGAGGTGGGCGGGGACCATCCCGCAAGGATCAGGATCGAGCGGGTCCACCAGGAGGAGGACACCGGCAAGAGCACCCACCGGGGCGGCGACGGGAGGATCAGCGCGGCCGAGTACTCCTTGCTCGACTTCAACCGTTCCGGCGTACCGCTGGTCGAGATCGTGACCCGCCCGGACATCCGGTCCGCCGTCCAGGCTCGGGCCTACGCGCAGGAGCTCCGGCTGCTGGTGGAGGCCCTGGGGGTGTCGGACGCCCGGCTTGAGGAGGGGTCGATCCGCTTCGACGCCAACGTGTCGGTGCGTCCCGGGCCCGAGTCGCCCCTCGGCACCAAGGTGGAGATCAAGAACATGAACTCGTTCCGGTCGCTGGAGCGGGCCGTCTCGTACGAGATCGAACGCCAGACCGCTCGCCTCTCGCTCGGGCAGAGGATCGTGATGGAGACCCGCCACTGGGATGAGGAGGCCGGCGTCACCAGGGGTGGGCGGATCAAGGAAGGCAGCTCGGACTACCGCTACTTCCCCGATCCCGACCTGGTACCGATGGAGCTCGACCATGAGTGGGAGACCAGGATGGCGTCCCTTTTGCCGGAGCTGCCCGGCGTCCGGAGGGCACGGTACGTGGAGATGGGCATCGATGCGGCCCAGGCGGCCGTGCTGGTGGGAGCGGAGGCCGGTCTGTCGCAGTTGTTCGAGGATGCCACAGAAGCCGGGGCCGACCCCGCTCAGGCCGCCAACTGGGCGACCGGTGAGGTCGTGGCGTCTCTTCGCAAGGCCGCCATCCAGTCGGTGGGGGAGTCGTCGCTGACCGGAGCGTCGCTGGCCGAGTTGCTGGGCATGATCCGGCAGGGGTCGGTTTCCGGGTCGGCCGCCCGGGAGGTGCTGGCAGGAGTGATCGCGGGGGAGGGTCCTCCTGCCGAGGTGGCCGCGACCCGTGACCTTTTGCAGATTTCCGACACCGGCCTGCTGGAGTCGGTGGTCGACGAGCTGGTCGCGGCGAATCCTGATGAGTTCGCCCGCCTCAAGGACGGCGAACGCAAGCTGGTCGGCTTCTTCGTGGGCCAGGTGATGCGCCACACCCGGGGGAAGGCCGATCCGAAGCTGGCCGGGAGCCTCATCACTGAACGAGCCGGGCTCTGACCGCTGCCGCCTCAGGGAGCGTTCTGGATGCGGCCGGACCGGGCTACTCCCGCCTTGCGGTGAGCATGCTCCCGGCCGTCAACCCGTAAGACCCTGAACGATCCAGGCTGCGCCGAGACCCCACAGACCCGCCAGTACATCGTCCGCAGTGATCCCGACTCCGCCCGGCAGGGTCTCAGCCCTCCGTACGAGCGGGAACCGCTTGGTGATGTCGGCGATCCGGAACACCACGAAGCCGACGAGAGCCGGCCCGAGCGACACCCCGATGGTGGCGATGAACGTCCCGGCCGCCTCGTCCACCACGACCCACGCCGGATCCCCCTCATCTGCGAAGTGCCCGCTCGCCCAGACCGAGAGCCCGCCGACCAGCACCGCTGCCGCGAGCTGGGCCGCCCATCCCGCCCGGGCGAGCAAGAGTGCGGGCACCAGCGCGGCCAAGGCGCCCACCGTTCCGGCGCCGTCATCGGAGCCCCGGAGCCGGCGCGGGATGAACCCGCACCCGAACCATGAGGCGACGACCCTCGCCAACACCAACCCGCCCATGGACGGCAGGGTAGCGATGGGTACTCCTTGTCCGGCCGGGACGGCCCTATGGCGGATGTCAGGAGCCGGCCGGCTGGTTGCGCCGCATCCGCATGTTCAGCAACTCGACCAGTACGGCGAATCCCATGGCCGAGTAGATGTAGCCCTTGGGGAGATGGGCGCCGCCGCCCTCGGCGACGAGGGAGACTCCGATCAGCAGGAGGAAGGACAGCGCCAGCATCCGGATGGTCGGGTGCTCGTTGACGATACGCATGACCGGCCTCGACATCCACATCATCACCCCGACCGCGATGAGCACGGCCGCGACCATGACACTGATCCGGTCGGCCATACCGACGGCGGTTATCACCGAGTCCAGGCTGAAGACGACGTCCAGCAGCGCGATCTGGGTCAGCACGCCCGCGAAGGTGGCGGCGGTCCGTTTGACCCTGTCGTCGTGGCGCGTTCCCGGATAGAGCTGCTCGTGTATCTCGATCACGGCCTTAGCCAGCAGGAACAGGCCCCCGCCCAGGAGGATCAGATCCCTCCCGGAGACGGTGTGGTTCAGGATGGAGAACAGCGGGGCGGTGAGACCTATGACCCAGGTGATGGCGAACAGGAGCAGTATCCGCATGATGGCGGCCATGGCGAGCCCGACCTTCCACACCCGGTCCCGGGCCTCGCGAGGCAGCTTGTTGGCCATCAGGGAGATGAACACCAGGTTGTCCACGCCGAGCACGATCTCGAGGGCCGTAAGGGCCACGAGGGATGCCCAGATATCGGGCGACAGCAGGCTACTCACGAACGCAAATCATCAGGATCAGCTAGGAGGATACCGCGTCGAGCAGCCTTCGGGCCTGGACCGATGCGGCGCCGGCCGCCCCGGGGCAATCGGAGCCGGTCCGGGTTCCTCGGCCTGCGGGGGTTCTATGATGGTGGTCATGGATACGGCTAGATACATATGGATGGACGGTCGGGTTGTTGACTTCGAAGACGCCACCGTTCACGTACTGACCCACGCACTGCATTACGGCACGGGTGTCTTCGAGGGTATCCGGGCCTACGAAGCTGTCGGTGGTACGGCCGGATTCCGCCTCACCGACCACATGAAGCGCCTGGCCCGGTCCGCCAAGTCGTACAGCATCGATCCCGGGTACTCGGTGGACGAGATGGTCGAGGCGGCCAAGGAGGTAGTCCGGGCCAACGAGTTCTCATCGGCCTACATCCGGCCGATCGTCTTCCTCGGCCTCGGCGCTCTCGGTCTGGATCCCCGCAACGCCAAGGTTCAGATGGCGATCATCACCTGGCAATGGGGCGCCTACCTCGGCGAGGAGGGTGTCCGCAACGGCATCCGGGTGAAGGTCTCCTCGTGGCGTCGTTTCTCCCATGACGCCTTCCCGAACGCCAAGGCGACCGGGACCTACATCAACTCGATCCTCGCCAAGCGGGAGGCGGTGACAGACGGCTACGACGAGGCCTTGATGCTCAATTCGGAGGGTTCCATCTCCGAGGGCTCGGGCGAGAACCTGTTCGTGATCCGTGACGACGTCATCTACACGCCGCCGCTCTCGGCCGGATGCCTCGACGGCATCACCCGCAACTCGGTGATGACGCTGCTCCGGGACGACGGGTACGAGGTGGTGGAGAAGGTGATCCACCGCTCCGACCTCTACTACTGCGACGAGCTGTTCATGACCGGGACCGCGGCCGAGGTGACACCGGTCCGGGAGGTCGACAACCGCCCGGTGGGTTCGGGCCGCCCCGGCCCGGTGACCAGGCGGGCGCAGGAGATCTACGCCGACGCCTACACCGGGAAGCTGGATGAATACACCGATTGGCTCGACTACATCTAGTGGTCTGCCTGCGAAACAACTTGGCGTGCTCTGCTTGCCTTCGGCGCCCGTCGCTGCGTTCCGCTTCCTTGACGTGCCACTGCGGGTACGCCTTCGTCAGCGGGCCTTGCGAGGAACACCGCTGCCGACGCCATACCACACCGCCATTCCACAGACAGACCACCAGTCCTGATGGGTAGACAACCGAACATCCGCCTGCGCGCTGCCGAGCGTCCTGTCGAAGACCTCGACCGGGCCCCGGAGCGGCGCTGGACCCCGACCCGTCCCGGTGAGATCACCTCTCCAGCCGACACTCCCTCCGGGGGTTCGTTCGGCCGGCCGGGTCCCGACACCGGCTGGGGACTGCAGATGATCAGGGCGGCTTCGTTCGACCGGGGCCGGAGGCCCAGAGACCTGGAGAGCCTGCTTTCCGCACTGGTGGGCGCTCGAGCATCCCGGGCCCGCCGGGGACCCACCCGCCATGACGTGGAGGTGGCGCTGTCTCTGGTGGGGTTACACGATGACTATGCCCGGACCGGCGGCGTCCCGGCAGGACTTGCCGAGGTGAGGGAGCGCTGGCTGGACGAGTTGGTTCACGATCCCTGGCCGGGCCGCTCCGCGCTCGGGTCTGTCCCGGCCGACCTGCTCATGGACGAGCCCGACCGTGTTCGAGCCCGTCTCCAGGCAGATCCGTCCCTGGTCGGCTGACCGGCCGGACGAGGATGTCAAGTTGATCTCGCTGTCCCGAGCCGGCCGGCCGGTGCCACGAAGGACGCCCGCCCGGCCTGTCCCGATCCCTCCCCCGGCCCTCCTACCAGGACGATCGAAAAACGGCGCCGCCTGCGGCGGCCCCGCAGGGCCCTCCCCCACCGCCACCTTTCCTGGGATGAGAGCGCGCTCCGCCGGGCCGGGCCGCGGGACCCGCTCTCGATGTTTGATAACCCCTCGGGCGGCCGGGCCGACGTCTGGGCTCGGAGCCGCCGGGTATTTGGTGATCCCCAGCATGGTGCCGCCGTGTGACAGATCCGGTCCCAACCCCGCGAGAGCGCGAAAAAACGCCAGCAGGAGGCTTCGCCTGCAGCAAGTGCCGGGAAGGGTGGTCCGGTGAAGATCGTCCGCATGCAGACCTCCGAGGGCATCCGTTACGGAGCTGCCGAGCCGGAAGGGATCCGCATCCACGACGGGACCCCGTTCGTGGCCTGGCAACCCACCGAGGTGGTGGTCGAGTTCCGCCAGGCCCGGCTCCTGTCGCCGGTTTTCCCGACCAAGGTGGTCGGCGTCACCGGCAACTACGCCTCCGGCCCGGACGAGGAGGGCGGCGTGCTGGCGGATCGGCCGAGCCTGTTTATCAAGCCCTCGACGTCGGTCATCGGCCCGGGCCAGGCGATCGTGCTGCCCGCCCTCTCCGGCGACGTCCACCACGGCGCAGCTCTGGCGGTGGTGATCGGCAAGGTCGCCCGCAAGGTGGCGGTCGAGGATGCCTCCTCGGTGGTGCTTGGCTACACCGCCGGTAACGACATCACGGCACAGGATCTTCTCCTGGAGGAGCGTCAGCCCGCTCGGGCCAAGAGCTTCGACTCCTTCTGCCCGCTCGGGCCGGCCATCGAGACCGAATACGATCCGTTGGAGGACTTCTCCCTTGAATGCAGCGTGAACGGCGTGCTGAGGCAGGGAACATCTGTCAACGACATGATCTTCGGGGTGGCGGAGTTGATCTCATTCGTGACCTATGTGATGACCCTCCTACCCGGCGACGTGATCCTCACCGGTACCCCTTCGGGCGCGGGACCCGTCCGGAGCGGCGATGTCGTGGAGGTGTCGCTCGAGGGAGTGGGCGCCCTCACCAATCCGGTGGTGTCCGAATGAGCGGTCACGGCCGGGTCCGGGTCCGCATCGCCCCGTCGCCGACCGGTTACCTCCATGTCGGCAACGTGCGGGCGGCGCTGTTCAACTGGCTGTACGCCCGCCGCCACGGCGGCGTCTTCATCATCCGCATCGACGACACCGACCGGGCCCGCTCCGACGACCATTACATCGAGGACATCGTCTCCGGGTTCCGCTGGCTGGGCCTGGATTGGGACGAGGGTGTGGAGGTGGGAGGGCCATACGGCACCTATCGCCAGTCCGACCGATTCGATCACTACCGGGAGGCGGCGGACCGTTTGATCGACATGGGATGCGCCTACCACGACTTCCGCTCGGTTGAGGAGTTGGAGGAGTTGCGGGCCCGGGCCCGCGCCGAGAAGAAGGCACCCGGCCACTACGTGCGGCGGCCTCCCGGCAGCGACCCGGACACGGCCCGCCGCCTCGAGGCCGGGGAGCGGGCGGTGGTCCGATTCTCGAATCCGGGCCGGGCGGTGGGGTTCACGGACGTGGTCCGGGGCGAGGTGCGGTTCGAGGCGGACGCCATCGACGACTTCGTGATCCTGCGCTCCGACGGCTCCCCGACCTATCACCTGGCGTCCACCATCGACGACATCGACTACGGGATCACGCATGTGGCCAGGGGGGAGGACCTGCTTTCCTCGACCCCCAAGCACATCCTGATCACCGAGGCGCTCAGCGGCGAGCGGCCCGTCTATGCCCACCTCCCGCTTCTCTTCGGCCCTGACGGGCGGAAGCTGTCGAAGCGGCACGGCGACACATCGCTGCGCGCCTACCGGGAGGGTGGATACCTACCGGAGGCGGTGTTCAATTACATGGGCCTGCTGGGCTGGTCGCTCGATCCCGACAACGAGGTCTTCGGCCGGGAGGAGGCGATCGCCGCCTTCGATCTGGCGGATGTCCAGAAGAGCCCGGCCGTGTTCGATCCCGACAAGCTGGGTTGGATGAACGGCGTGTACATGCGGTCGATGGCCTCCGGGCGCTTCGCCGATCTGGCGGTCTCTTCGGTCGAGGAGGACCTGGGGCGCGACCTCGACGATGATGAACGGAGCCGCCTGGCCGGACTGGCGCCCCTCATCCAGGAGCGGGCCAAGCTGACCGCCGATATCGGTCCGGCGGCGCGCTTCCTGTTCTCGGACGTCACCTACGAGGAGAAGGCTTGGCGAAAGGTGATGAAGTCCGATGCCCCGCGAGCACTGGGTGCCGCCCGGACGATGCTCGAAGGCGTCGGGGAGTGGACCGCCGGCAACATCGAGCAGGCCTTGAGGGACATGCTGGCCGCCGAGGGCCTCAACCCCCGCAAGGGTTGGCAGCCGATCAGGGTTGCGATCACCGGCTCCAACATCTCACCACCCCTGTTCGAGAGCCTGGAGGCCCTCCCCAGGGAGGTGGTCCTCGCCCGGATCACCGCAGCCATCGACCGTCTGTCCTCTGCGAACGGTTGACCTACGACGTCCCCGTAGCGAAGCTGCAGGCGGAAGACTGTAAGAAACGCAGAGGCTCGCCACCAAGGGCGAGCCTCGCACCCAGCCACCGAAGCGAACTGGGGGGATTACTAGGACAGAGGATACCGCTCACGACACATGTCGGGAACGTTCTCCAAGCAGTTGCGCCGCGGAATTCTTCGCCATTGCCAGCTCCCTCCGGAGCCCCACGACGATGCGGGAAGAGCGATCCGGAAACCTACTACTTGGTAGTGCCCGGGTGATCGATGTCCGTCGGTCAGCCGAGAGCGAGGTCGAGGGCGTCAATCAGCCGCTCGATCTCGTCGTCTGTGGTGTAGTGGATGAAGGACATCCGCAGCACGCCGGGCTTCGTCGGTATCCGCATCTCGTCCAGGAGGCGAGGGGCGTAGAAGTCCCCCACGCCGACCATCATCCGGCTCCGGACCAGGGACTCGGCGACATCCGCCACCGGGCGTCGCAACGGGACGATCGACACGGTGGGCGCCCGCCGGGTGGCGTCGGTCGGGCCGGCCACCCGGACGTCGTCCCGCCCGGCCAGGTAACGCAGCAGCCGGTCCGCCAGCCTCGTCTCGTGGGCCCGGAACATGTCATGCACCGCCCGACCTCGCTCCACCGGAGTCGCAGAGGGTCCTCCATGGTGCGCATACAGGTCGTCCAGGTAGTCGATCACCCCCGCGCACGCCGCCACCTGGGCATGGTCCTGACCGGCGGGCACCAGCTTGTATCGGGGCTGTTCGGCCACGAAGTAGTGACCCTCGTTCCCGAGCCGGGCCGCCAGGTCGCGGCGGATGTACATCACCCCCTGGTGCGGGCCCCAGGTCTTGTAGGCGGAGAAGAGGTAGACGTCGACTCCGAGTGACCCGAGGTCGGGTAGGCCGTGGGGCGCGTAGGACACTCCGTCGACCACCACGCGGGCCCCGACCTCCGCGGCCCGGCGCACCACCTCGGCGACCGGGTTGATGGCGGCCACCACGTTCGAGGCGTGGGGGAAGGCGACCAGCCTGGTGCGTTCGGTCATCAATCGGTCCAGGTCGGCCAGGTCCAGGGTTCCCTTCTCGGGATCCACCCGCCACTCCCTGACGACGATCCCCGTGTCCTCCAACCGCCTCCACACCCCGGCGTTGGCCTCGTGGTCCTGCGTGGATGCGACGATCTCGTCCCCGTCGCGCCACATGGACCGGAACGCCCGGGCAAGGACGTAGGTGTTCTGCGAGGTGGACGGCCCGAAGTGGATCTCGTCCACACCCACGCCCATCCACGCCGCCATCCGCCGGTAGGAGTGCTCCATCGCCTCGGTGGCCGCCTGGGAGAGTGGGAACGGATGGTCGGGCTGGACCTTGGTGCGCAGGTAGAAGCCGGTCAGCCGGTCGATCACCTGGCGGCAGACGTAGGAGCCGCCGGCGTTCTCGAAGTGCGCCCAATCCCTCAGGTCGGGGTCGGCGAAGGCCGGAAACCGGCTACGGGCATACGCCGTGTCGAGCGGTCCGAGGGATGCTCCCGCCTGCGTGCTCACCCGAAGGAGTCTGCCAGATCCGAGCGCTCGGTACCGGTGGCCATGAGGTGGATGATGCTCCAGGTCAGCCGGGCTACGAGTCCCCTCCGGTCTTAGACCCTCTCCAGCACGATGACCGGGATGACCCGAGCTGTCTTGGCCTCGTACTCGGCGAACTGTGGATAGTCCCGCTTCTGCCGCGTCCAGATCCGGTCCCGCTCCGCTCCCGCGGTCACCCGGGCGCGGACCCGTACCGTGCCGGTGCCGACCTCCACGTCGGTTCCGGGATTGGCCACCACGTTGTGATACCAATCGGGGTTGGTGTCCGCCCCGGCCTTGGAGGCGAAGACAGCGTAGCCATCGGCCAAGTCCTGGTACGTGAGCGGTGTCACCCTCCGGGTCCCCGTGCGGGCGCCCGTGTGGTGAAGGAGTAGCAGGGGCTGCCCTTCGAACATGCCACCCACCCGACCATCGTTGGCGCGGAACTCCTCGATGATCGCCGCGTTCCAGTCGTTCACGTCCCTGTTCCAGTCGCTCATCCGGCGCTCCCGATCCTCGTCCTGCTCCACGGCTTGTCTAACCCGCGCGATGATGCCATGGTCCCGCGACAACGCGAAGCCGGGCCTGCGGTCTTCCTAGCAATCATGGGCGGATTGGCCGCCAAGAAATCCTCGCCATGCTTAGGAACCGTTCTGATCTCGGCAGGAGCGTTAACAGCGGCCATTGGTTGTGCCGGAACGCCTGAGACGCACGCGTTCGGGGTTAGGGTAAGCGGAACCGTGTGGACGGCCCCATAAGCGGATTACGGGGAGGAGGGCCAGCGATGTCAACCCGGCGTAGGGTGGTGCTCGAGAACGCCCCGCTAGCTTCTCCGTTTCCCGAGGGTTGGTACTTCGTCACGAGCCGTAAGGCGCTGCTGAAAGCCGGGATGATCGAGAAGACATGGATGGGGGAGAAGATCGTCGCCTGGTGTGACGAGGACGGGAACGTGTGTGTTGCCGGGGCCTTTTGCCCGCATCTTGGCGCAGATATGGGACCGACCGCAGGGGGACGCATCTGTGACGGGCGGCTGGTCTGCCCGTTCCATGGTTACGAGTTCGACGCGACCGGCCAGTGCGTGGCCACCCCCTACTCTCCTCCGCCCACCACCGCGAGGTTGCGCGTCTTCGAGACGCAGGAGATTGCCGGCCTGATCTTCGCCTGGTGGGGGATCGGTGGACGGGCGCCGCAGTGGAGCCTGCCCGACGTGCCGGATCAGGTCGGATGGACCGGTTTCAGGATCAGGACCCTCCGGTTTCCGGGCCATCCCCAGGAGACGACGGAGAACTCGGTCGACGTGGGCCACCTGCGCTACGTACACGGCTACGACAGCGTGGACCGCGTGGGGCGGGTGTCGGTGGACGGGCCGCGTCTCGAGAGCGACTTCGACTTCAGGCGCGCCCGCAAGATCGCCGGAGGCATGACCCTTACCTTCGACGTCGCGGCCCGCACCCGAATCTTCGGGTTGGGCTACTCGTTCGTGCAGATACGGGAGCGTTCGATCGGGATGGACATGCGGCTGTGGGTGCTGGCCACCCCTGTCGACGGTTCGCTCATCGATCTGTCGCTGGTCTCGCAGGTGCGGGAGATACGCAAGCCGAGGCGGTGGATAGCGGGCCTGGCGTTCCTGCCCGTGAAGTTGCGAGGCCCCATCATGAACTGGTTCATCGCGGCTCAGCAACACGGCGACGTCAAGCAGGATTTGATCATCTGGAGCCGTAAGCAGTACCGATCCCGCCCGCTCCTCTGCCGTTCCGACGGCGAGATCATGCCGTTCCGGCGCTATTGCGCCCAGTTCTATCCCGACCCGGGCGATCCGGAGACCCGCTAGCGCAGGGGGCTGGCGGATTCGGACGCCGGCAGTTCGTGCCTCTGCTCGGTGATGATGAACTTCAGCTTCTTGTTCACGGATGCCGATGGAAACGCGCTGATCTTCGGCTTGTGCGCTTGCTTGGCAGGGGAGATCTCGAGCGTGAAGTAGTGCGTCAGCATCAGCAGATTGATCGCCAGCTGTAGTGACGTGACCCGGGATCCGAGACATGTGTGTGTCCCCAGACCGTAGGGGGCGTATGTCGTCCCTAGGTGTTCCTTGCGCGGGGCTAGGTAGCGGTCGATGTCGAACGTGAAGGGATCGGGGAAGGAATCCTCCATGAAGTGAGTGGCTGTCTGGGCTATAACGACCCGAGCCCCTTCGGGTAGTTCGTATCCTTCCACTACACACGTATTCATCACGTTCCGGAAAGACGCCGGTACGATCGGGTAGAGGCGCATGCATTCCATGATGAAGCGGTGGGTGACGTCGGTGCCCGGTCCCGTAATTTCCTTGCGGCCCGGGTCCCCGTTGGCGAACATAGCATCGGCTTCAACGCGGATTCTCTCGTAGAGCGCGGGCTGCGACACCATCGCGTGGATGAGGAAGCCAAGCTGATCACCCACATACATGCTGGCTATCAGCGGCGCGGAGAATACGAAGGGCAGGTTCGACTCCGGGAGGAACTGCCGATCGCTGGTGTGCATGCTCAGCAGGTCGTCAGCCAGGTCCCGGGGACATCCTGCTCTCTGGGCGGGTGTGTGGACACTCTGGACGCGCTCAACGACCTCGCCTAGCAACTTCGCTCGGCGCCTCATTCCCGGCGTGCGCAGCATGAACTTGGGCAGATTCTTAATGACGTGAGTCTGCAGGGCTCGTTCCTTGTATTTGTGCATATCGTCGACAAGATCTTGAGTATTAATGCTCACAGTAAGCGGTGACAGAGCCTCATTCACTAACCGCCTACAGGTGTCTCTTGCCGGAAGGGTCTCTCCAGCGGACCAGGATGCGATATGGTTCCGCACATTCGAGTAGTATTCGTCCAGTTGGCCTTCCAGTCTCGAGCGTGAATAGGCCGGTTGCATCGATTTGCGATACCGGAAGTGATCGGCACCATCTAGGGTGGGTAATATCCCTGATCCTCCGTATATCTTCTCAAAGTCCTCCAGATAGTCTCTGGCCCTTAGGTACATACGTCCGTGACGATGTACCCAGTGATTTATCTCAGGTCCGGCCAGAAGGAATATCGGATCGGTGAACGGTGGGCGGATCTTGAACACCGGTCCATAGGCATCTGCCAGCTCTGCGAAGAGCGCAGGAATATTGCCGTCACGGGCGTGACGATTGAGCAAAAACTTGCGTAGCGGGACAACCGGGATGGGCTTGGCCAGAGTGGACTGCCCGAACAAGTGTCCGGCGATGTTTTGGCTAACCGCCGCGGCGATGGAACGGCCGATCAAATCCATCTTGCGGATGATTTCGACACGCTGCTCCGCTTCGTCATCGAGTTCGAATATGAAGCGGAGAACGTCGCATGTGTTGATGAGACAGATAATGATGATGTCTCTGGGGTCTGGAATCTCGTTGGCGAATATCGCTCTACTGAGGCGTGTCTTCACGAAGTCAACGGCAGTGCCGTCTCCGGTTCTGGCGTACGAGTCTGTCTGCGATCCGCTAGGGGCCAGCGACCAGAAGTCGCCGTCGTGGTGGCGGAGGATCTTCAGGTCGACCAGACGCTCCAAGGTAAGGTCTATGATCGAATCTGCCCGCGGAGCGAGGCGCTCGATCCAGTACCGGGCGTTCCGTTGAGCCGGTTCTGCGGCGATTTCCTCGAGGATCGGATCAAGGGCAGGATCTCCCGTTTTCGTTCGATCCAGCAGGATGAGCGAGTCCATATCCGTGTCGATACGGGATAGAAGTGAAAGCTCTCCCAGCACGCCCCCGATGACGGCGCAGTTCAAGTTCCAGCCGGGAACCTGGCGGAAATAGCCGCTCTCCTCATTGAGGAGGGTAAGGACGAGTTCGTCTAGCAGGCTCAGCGTATGAGTGGCCGCACGGTCAGCGGTCAGAGTCATCGGTCCGGCCCCTCCGTTATCCAACCACCGAGATCTTAGCATGTAGGGGCTGTTCGGAAGCATAAGGGGCGGCATCGGGCCGGGCCGGTGAGGTAGCCGCCGGCCTAAAGAGGGCCGCGCTGGTTGCGATACGCCGCGGCCTCCGGCGCCACGACCGGAAGCCGTTCTGGCGGGTCCGGGCGCAGCACGGCGCCACGTGTCGGATTGTCGGTCTTTCGACCTGGTGCGGTTGGAGGGCAACTATGGACGGGCCTGTGTCCGTCCGGTAGGCTGGTGCCATGGCTCAACTACAACTGCGTCCGCTCGGTGTCGGCGAGATCGTCGACGCCACGTTCACCGTCTACCGGCGCCGCTTCGGCCCGATGTTCGCCATCGCGCTGATGCTCGTGTTCATCCCCTTCCTCATCAGCTTGGTCGGGGGCTGCAGCCTCGACGCGGGCGGTTCGGCAACGTGTACGTCTCCCATCGGCTGGCTCGCGTACATTGCAGGCTCGATCGGCACCCTCGTGGCGGGCACGGCTGCCATCCTGGTGGCGGCCGAAGCCTATGCAGGTGTCCCGTCCGACTGGCGGAGAGCGATAAGGATAGGACTCCGTAGAATCCTCCCGATCATCGGGGCGACGATCGTGGCCGGGGTGCTGATCGGCATCGGATTCGTGCTGCTGATCATCCCCGGGATCTTCCTCATCGTGTCGTTCGCGGTGGTCTGGGAGGCCTTGATCATCGAAGGCGCCGGCCCGATCGAGAGCATCAAGCGGTCATGGCGCTTGGTGTCGGGCGAGCGCTGGCGGGTGTTCGGCGCCGGCTTGCTCGTCATGATCATTGCGATCATCGTCTTCGGGGTCATCTCGGCCGTGATCTGGTTTATCCTCTCGCCCGGCCTCGGAGTGAGCGGTGGTTTGGCCGGCTACCTCGTCCAGCAGGCTTCCACCCTGCTGTCAATCCCGCTGACCGCCGCGGTGGGCACGGTCATCTACCTCGATCTGCGGGTCCGCAAGGAGTCGCTCGGAACGGCCGAACTCGCTGCCGCCCTGTCCGAACAGGGCTGATCTCAACTAGCCTTCGATCCCCGGGCAACCAGGCTGGGACCATGGCTCAACTAGAACTGCGTCCGCTCGGTGTCGGTGAGATCGTCTACGACAGCTTCACCGTCTACCGGCGCCGCTTCGCCCCGATGGTCGCCGTCGCGCTGGTGCTCGGGTCCATCCCCTTCCTGTCAGCCTGGTCGGGGGCTGCGCCCTCGACGCGGGCGGCTCGACTACCTGTACGTCTCCGATCGGCTGGCTCGGGTGGTTAGTAAGCGTGATCGGCCTCATCGTGGCGAGCGTGGCTGTCTCCCTGGTGGCGGCCGAAGCCTATGCAGATGTCCCGTCCGGCTGGCGGAGAGCTACGTGGATCGGAGTCCGTAGTACCGTCACGATCTTCGTGGCTGCGTTCGTGTTCGGCGTGCTGACCGGCATCGGATTCCTACTTTGATCATCCCCGGGATATTCCTTTGGGTGTCGTTCGCGGTGATGTGGGAGGCTCTGATCATCGAAGGCGCCGGTCCGATTGAGAGCATGAAGCGGTCGTGGCGCTTGGTGTCGGGCGAGCGCTGGCGGGTGTTCGGCGCCGGCTTGCTCACCACAATCCTCGGGCTCATCGTCCTCGGGATCGTCTTGACCGTGATCTGGCTTATTCTCTCGCCCGGCTTGGGCGTGAGCGATGGTGTGGCCAGTTACCTCGTCGAGCATGTAGGCATACTGCTGGCGATGCCCCTCCATGCCGCCGTGACTACGGTCATCTATCTCGATCTGCGGGTCCGCAAGGAGTCGCTCAGCACCGACGAACTCGCCGCCGTTCTGTCCGAACGGGTCTGAATCAACTAACCTCCAATCCCCGAGCAACGCCGACCATTGATCGAAGTTCTCCGGACGCCCACCGACGGCGTAGGATCACCGGAGCCACAGGCCCCGTCGTCCAGCCGGCCTAGGACGCTGGCCTTTCAAGCCAGAAACGCGGGTTCGAATCCCGTCGGGGCCACCACAGGACTTACGCGTGTTCGTGGGTCGTTTAGGGGTGGTTGCGCGAGGTTTCCGGTGCTGCGGGGTCCGCCACTACTCGCCAACGACGTCCTTTCGCGGCGCGTCGCGCGTAAGGGGACCGATTCCTTCGCTCGGGGGGTTGGCAGGGTTCGATTCTCTGCGCTGGCGTCGCGAAGGAGATGATGTCAATACCGTAATGAGAGCGGCGCCTTGGGTGGATACCGCGCAGGTGTCAATCTGCGTTCTCTACCGAGCTGAGCAGCTGGCCATTTGTACACCCGTGAAGCGGTTACCAGGACAGATAGAGCCCGTTCGATTGGCTCGTGGCCAATTCGAGGTCCGATCTCGCGGACCGGGTCTTCGGGCGATCTGGCCCGATCCGTCGGAGCCCTTGACACGATACGAGTTCGTGCGTACCCGGTACGATCAACCCGAATGCGGGTAGCGACATGGTGTGTGGGTGGCCTCGATTCCCGCCTGGAGTACATCTGTCATTGGCTCGCCCGGCGCAAACCAGACCTCGTCGCCTTCCAGAAGACTTTCGTAGCAACGGGTAATGCTCCCGTTGAAGCGCTCCGGCGAGCTGGCTACGAGAGCGTCTTCTACTCCCGCGACGGGGAATACCGGAATGGTTGGGGTGTGGCCGTGCTCTGTCGAATGCCCCGTGCGAAGCCGACGATCGTGCAAGAAGGCCTGCCCGGCCAGTCGGATCGCTCCGCACGGTTTCTGACGGTGAGGAGCGGGGACCTTGAATTCTCGTCGGTCTACGCACCCTACGGGAATCCCAGAAAGAACGGATTCGACGGGGCCCTGGAACGCAAGATCGAATGGATGAACCACCTGGTCGATCATCTTGGAATGCACCGGGAGCGGGCAGAGCAGCGTGTCCTCGCGGGTGACTTCAACGTCGTCACCGAAGGAAAAGCCCGGCCCAGAACTTTGAACCATACGAGAGCGGAACGAGACGCTCTGGCGCGCGTGATGGAACTGGGATTCGTCGATCTTCACCGCCACCGTCACCCTGAGGGCGACAACGGCTACAACGGATTCGATACCAGCAAGCCGGTCACCTCCAGGCTCCACCGAGTTCTCGGCACCGACGCCGTAGTCAGGCGGGTCCGTAAGACTTGGGTGGATCTGGAGTATCGTCGGCCAATAGAGGGGCTCACGAGTTCCCGGTGGCCTCAAGGGGCCCCGGTGATCGTGGATCTTCGCTAGTGGGCGTTCGCGTCGGCCGTCCGGCGAGTCCTCGCGCTGACCATCGGGGTCTGCCACGAACATCCCGACGATGCCACTGGGACGGTGTACGACTGTCCCACCTGCCGCTGCTACTGTCCCCACCGCCCGCCCGGCCCTCGTGAGGTGTAGATGACCGGGGACAGACACTTCTACGTCGATTCGTTCGATACGGTCCGGCTGAGTTCGTACCGGCTCGGTCGATCGCCCTTTGCCGGCCGGTACGTGACGGATCAAACGATCTTCGGACTGTACTGCGGTCGCCTGTACCCCCTCAAGACCGCCCCCGAAGAGGATCCCGTACCGCGGTACTGGAAGCTGCGCCGTGGGGTGCTGCTCTACGACGTTCCGGAGAAGCCCCTCGAGATCAGCGGACCGGATGCGGGCCGAGTGCTCGAAAGGGTTCTCACCTGCAGGGTCGCAACGCTCGCAGTGGGTCGGGCTCGCTATGGCATCGCCTGCAGGGAGGACGGCACTGTTCTGATGGACGGTGTGCTCATGCGCCTTGCGCAGGATCGCTACTGGTATGTGAAGGCGAACGGAGAGTTCACGAGCTGGCTCGACGCCCACGCTGTCGGGCTTGATGCCGACGTCACCGATCCCGATTCGCGAGTGCTGCAGATCCAAGGGCCGAAGTCGCTCGATGTTCTGGACGCGGCCATCGGCGGTGGGCTATCGAACGACTTCAGATATTTCCACGCCGGATTCTTCGACATCGGAGGCCAGGCAGTGTGGGTCTCCCGGACCGGGTGGACGGGGGAGATGGGGATCGAGATCTACTGCAACAGCGGTCCGGAGGCAACGGATCATGACGCCCTCTGGGATCATCTGTTCGCCTGCGGTGAGCCCTTCGGCCTGGAGTTCAGCTCGGGGTCGTCGATGGGGATACGGCGCATCGAGGCCGGCATCCTTGACAACGGCACCGATATCGAACCGGATCTGACGCCGTTCGGCGCCGGCCTCGGGAACTTTGTCGTACTTGACAAGGAGGACTTCATCGGACGTTCCGCGTTGGTGAAGGCCGATCGCAGCCAGCTCCTGTTCGGCCTGGTCTGTGCCACCGCCGCTCCGGACGCCGGGCTGCAGGTCCACTTCGAGAACCGCCCGGTCGGGCACATCACGATCGGCACCTGGTCGCCCACGCTGGACACGGGAGTCGGCTACGTGCGCTTCGATCATCCGCTGCCGGGAGGTGACTGGCTCGGCAGGACGGTTTCGTTGCTCGACCATGAGGGAACCCCTCACCCGGCGACCGTCGACACCCTGCCGTTCGTGGACAAGGAGAAGCGGTTACCGCGCACCCAATGGAGTGGCGGACGGTCCGAGGAATAGGGAATCGCCGGTACGGCGCGAGGTTCGGTTGACGCGAGCCCCGCCATACCTGGTAACTTGGCGGCCTGATCGGGAGTGGTGTAATCGGCAGCACGACAGGTTCTGGCCCTGTTAGTAGGGGTTCGAGTCCTCTCTCCCGAGCGGTTGGTATCATTGACCACACGCAGTGGCCCCGTCGTCTAGGGGCCTAGGACACCGCCCTCTCAAGGCGGAGACGCCAGTTCAAATCTGGTCGGGGCTGCGATAGAACGACCCGGTCGGACCCATCACCGTGTGAAGGGCTCCGGTCGGGTCATTCATTTGACCCTCGAGCCCTTTTCCGCGGACGAGTGGGTCGGCGTGCGTGTCCGACCGAGAGCTCCGCCCGCGGAAAACCGGTGCTCCGCACCGGGTCCCGCCCCCACCACCACCCATCCTGTTGGAGCGTGGTCAGGCATGCCCGGGCTGTCGCCGGGCATCGGCTGTTGCTCCATGAAGCTCGTATGTTCCCTCGGGCCGGCCGTTCCGATCGGTCTCACCTCATCGGCCGGTGTGGGTGCTTGGCGATGGCAACTTATGGCGGGGGTGTGACGAATCAGGCCAGGATCTAAGAAAACGCGAAAAATCGTGCCACGGAAGCGCCTCCACGAATTGGCGAAGGGTCGGGTCAGGCCCGTCCGTACACTGGGACGACCGCTCCTGACATGACCCCCGAATCCCCGGTCAGGATGAACTCCGCCACCGCCGCGATCTCGTCAGGGGTGGGCCACCTGACGTACTCCGCGAATGGCAGTGCCCGGCGGGTGGCGGGCGTGTCGATCACCGAAGGCAGGATCACGTTGACGGTGATGTCGGCGTCCTCGAGTTCCGCCGCGGCGGTCTTGGCCAGGGCTACCACCCCCGCCTTGGCGATGTTGAAGGCGGCCTGCCCGGGCGGGTTGTCCACCACCGCCCGGCTCCCGACCAGCAGGATGCGGCCGTCGCCGGCGTCCTCTAGGTGGGTGACGGCGGCCCGCACGGTGTAGAAGGCCGACCGCAGGTTGAGGTCGATCATCCAGTCGAACCGCACATCGTCGGTGTCCTTCACATCGCGGCCGGCGGCCCAGCCTCCGACCAGCGATGCAACCGCGTCGATCCGACCGAACCGGGCCGCCACCCGGGCCATGAAGTCCTCGACCTCCCCGGACTCCGTGGCATTGACACGGCGGAGGACCAGCTGGTCCTCATCGAAGGGGAACCGTTCCTCGAACTCGTCCGTATCGATGGGCCTGAGATAGGTGGCGCCGATCCGGTAGCCCCGGCGGATCAGCCGCCCGGTGAGGGCGGTGCCGAGCCCGCCGGTGGCGCCGACGATGACTGCTACGGGGCTACTCATGGGGTCAGGATATAACGATCCGTTCGGCGGTGGAACTATTCCCCGATCGGTCGACGATCCACAGGTCGGCCACGTTGGTTCCCGTCCTCCCGGTCCGGAGCAGACCTCCTGCCCCCTTCAGATACGGGTAGGAATCGCAGGCGTCCAAGTGGCGCCGGGCCATCTCCGGATCGGTGACCGTGGCGCCGTCCACGCAACCGCCGGCCGCATCGGTCGGGCCGTCCACGCCGTCGGTTCCGAACGCCACGAACCGGTGATCGGTACCGGCGATCTCGATGCCGGCGGTGACGGCGGCGTGCTGGTTGCGACCGCCCTTGCCCTTCCCGCGCACCTCCACGGTGGTTTCTCCGGCCAGGACCCGAACGGTGCCCTCCGGCGTGGCGGCCAGTTCCCTCAGGACGGTGTCGACGGCGTCTCCGGTCAGCTGCTCGGGGGCCGGCGACACGTCCAGGCCGGTTGAGGACAGGAACCGGATCGCCGCCCGCCCCGCGGTCATCCCGTCAGCCAGGATCAGGGCGAGATCGTTCCCCGTCCCATGCCCGGCATTCGAGACCTCGACCCCGGTGGCAGCGACACGCCGGACCCGATCGGCCGCGCCGCCCCGGATGTAGTACCGGTCGAGTATCTCGCCCAAGGGGGCCGGGTTCCGTGGTGCGGTGACGGTGGGGCCGGAAGCCACCACCGCCGGGTCGTCGCCCACATCGGAGACCACCAGCGTGACCACCGGGCTCCGGCAGCGGGCCGCCAACCGTCCGGCCTTCACTCGCGACACCGCTTGGCGGACCCGGTTGATCGTCTCGATGGGGGCCCCGGAGCGGATCAACTGGTCGTTCAGGTCCTGGACGTCGTCGAGGCTGAGACCCGCGGCCGGAGCTTCCAGCAGGGCCGACCCACCCCCGGACACGAGCGCCAGCAGGAGCTCACCCGGATCCACGTCCCTAGCAAGGTCGATGGCGCGCTCGGCCGCCCGGACGCTCCCCTCATCAGGGACCGGGTGACCCCCCACTGCCAGTTCCGCCCAACCGGGGACGCGACCGGCCCGGTCGGTCGCCACCAGGCCCCGCGACACCAGCGGTCCCAGGGCGTCTGCCGCGCCGAGG
This sequence comes from Candidatus Spongiisocius sp., assembly GCF_965221825.1. Lineage (GTDB taxonomy): Bacteria > Actinomycetota > Acidimicrobiia > Spongiisociales > Spongiisociaceae > Spongiisocius. Next base: position 1,374,235 of record NZ_OZ244917.1, on the reverse strand, counting down.
CTCATGCCGATGGCCGCCTTGCCGAAAGCCAGTACGGCCACCCGCCGTGCTGCGACGAAATGCCCGCCGGCGAGGACCCCGCCCTCCGCGGGAACGAGCGCGGAGCGCACCAGCCGCCGGGGGTCCACCTCCTCCAATGCTGCGTCTGCGGCGCCCAGCAGGCGGCCCGTGGCGTGAGGATTGACCGTGCGGAGATCGCCGAGCCGGTCGCCGGCCAGTCCCATCAGGGTGTGATCCGCTTGAACGCCTCGGCGCGAGGCAGCCCGGCCTCGGCGCCGGTCATCCGGGCGCGGTCGTCGATCTCGAGGCGGAATGCCTCTGTCGCCTCCGCCGAGTCACCGGCGCCGTCCATGGTTGTCGTGGCCTGGCTGGAGTGCGACAGCAGGGCGGCCACCTTGTGCTCTACGAAACCGGTCACGTCCTCGTAGTGATCCGGTTCGTCCGCCGCCCACAGCAGCACGGCCCCGGGGCGGTGATGGGTCAGGCCATCGGCCAGCTGCTCCGGGAAGAAGAGATGGTCCCGCGCAGCTACCACCCCGTCGATGGCGGCCCAGCCGGTCGCCCGGTGGTCGGGATGCAGCATGTAGCGGCGCCATGGATCGTGGGCGAGGACCACGTCGGGCCGCAGCCGGCGGATCCACAGGCACACCTCGGCGCGCAGTTCCATGGTGTACTCCAGCTCACCGTCGACATAGGAGAGGTTGAGGGCGCTTTCGACTCCCAGTGCCTCGGCGGCCCGGGTCTGCTCGTTCATTCTCATGCCGACCAGTTCGGACGGGCTGAGCGAGGGGTCCCATGATCCCTTGGAGCCGTCGGTCAGGACCAGGATGGTCGCCTCCGTCCCGGCGGCGGTCCACTTGGCCAGGGTGCCCCCGGCCCCGAACTCGGCATCGTCGGGATGCGCGCCGATCGCCAGCGCTCGCCTCGGAACCGGCAGGTCGGAGGTCATGCCCTGTTCGGGAACGCGGTAATCGACCATGGCCCGAGCCTAGGCCGCGTCCGGCGTGGTGGCGGCCTCGCGCCATCGTGGGTTTTCCGGATCGAGTCGTCGGAAAGATGGCATTATCTTTCGCGAATAAGCCCGAAAACGGCCGATTCTCGGGAAAGATTACACTATCTTACCTAAGATGGCACTCGTCTTGAGGGAACAAGCGGCTGTTCCCGGATCCCTGAGGAGGCCCTAAGACCGCGATAAGCGGGACTACGAAGGTCCGCCGCGGTGGCGGGTGGCCGGATGCTCATCGTCGTACTTGCCGTGCCCTCCGTCGCCTCACTCACGGGCCTGGAGAGAGATCGACCGGAGCGGAGACCCGATCCGAAGCCAGCCCGTCGGTCCGGCCGTCACAATGATGTAGTACCGGATCGCCAGTGTCTCCGTCGGGCGCGTCAACTGTATGGCTATGGTGTCCAGTGGCATCCGGGTTTGTCGTGACCTCCGGCACGCCGCCTAGACGTGTTGATTGCACTCCCATCGCCGGACGCCCAGCACGGATGGGGACAGACGATGAGCGATATCCGCATAGCCCGGGACCCTGATACCTCACCCGATGTGCTCGAACAGCTAGCCACCCACAACCGATCGTCTGTGCGGAGGTCGGTTGCGGGCAACCCGACTACACCGGCCCCCACGTTGGATGCATTGGTTCGCGACGTCAGTTGGAGGGTCCGGCTGGCTGCTGCGGCGAATCCGAACACGTCAATAGCGGGGTTGACGACTCTGGCAGCTGATACCAGCGAGGCGGTTCGCACGCGAGTCGCCCGGAATCCGAACGCGCCCGTAGCCATGCTGATGACCCTGGGTGGTGACGAGAGATGGCAGGTTCGTGCGCGGGTCGCCCGGAATCGGAACGCGCCCGCAGCCGTGTTGACGGTTCTGGCTTCCGACGAGAAATGGTACGTTCGCAGGACGGTCGCCAAGCACCCGAACACCCCGCGCAAAGTGTTGACGGCACTCGCAGACGACATGCATCGTGACGTTCGAATCGCCGCTCTGAGGGCACTTACCCAACACACCCGGCGGCCTATTGGAAACATCCAGATAATTCGCGAACGCCGCTGGCCCCCCTTCTGAAACGGCCCTAAGCAGAGATCCCCCTTCTGAAGAAAGGTCTTCGGCCGTCCACCCCTGGCCTCTGCCGAGCCCGGTTCCTGCGCTCCCCCCAGCAGCATCGGATTCGGCTGTGAGGAGAAACCGGCGAACCACTTCCGGTGGCGGGGCCGAAACTAGGCCGTGGAGGGATGTACGCTCGCACGGTGCGGAACCCTTCTCTCCCGCAGGTCCCCATCCCCACTGGGACCTGGACGCGCGCCGGATCGCGCCGTGCCTTGCTGGAGCCTCGATTATTCGACATGGTGGTTGTCGGCGGGGGAGTGATCGGCGCGGCGGTGGCCAGGGATGCGGCGAGCCGGGGCCTGTCCGTGGCGCTGGTCGAAAAGGGCGACTTCGCAAGCGCAACCTCGAGCAGGTCCACCAAGCTGTTGCACGGGGGTATCCGGTACCTCCCCCAGATGCGGTTGCAGCTGATCCGCCAGGGACTGCGCGAGCAGGATGTACTGCGCCGGACGGCCGACTTCCTCTACTCCGACCTCGACTTCGTCATACCGCTATTCAGAGGCCGGCGGATCGTGGACCTCCCAGGCTGGCTGACGGCCGGACCGCTGGCTTCCGTCAGCCTCAGGGCGGGACTGTCGCTGTACGACCGGCTGGGCGGGAGGCGGGGAGCCGACAGGCATCGAAGGCTGGCGAAGCCGGACCTGATGACTGCCTTCCCCAAGCTGCATCCCGAGTCCCTGGTCGGAGGGTTCTCCTACCGGGATGCCCAGACTGATGATGCCCGGCTGACCGTTGCGTTCCTCAAGACTGCGGTGGCGCTCCACGGGGCCGTGGCGGTCTCCCGGATGGCGGCCCGTTCGATCGATCAGGCGGGCGGCGAGCTCAGGGTCGGGCTGGCGGACAACGGTACGGAAGGGGATGGCCGGCCGCTGATGGTCCGGGCCAGGACCGTGGTATCGGCCACCTGGGCGTTCGCTCCCCCGCCGCTCGACGGCCGACCGCCGGACGTGTCCCGGCGGCTGTCCAAAGGGGTTCACCTGGTCTACCGGGCCGAAGACCTCGGCGTCCGGAATAAGGCGCTGGTGCTCCCCGAGACCGATGACGGGCGCCTCCTGTTCGTGGTTCCCTGGCGGGGGTTGGCCCTGCTCGGGACCACCGATACGCCGTACCACCAGGATCCGGGCCGGGCCCGTCCCGACGAGGCCGATGTGGAGTACCTGGAACGGCATGTGGTCCGTTATCTGGACCACTCCGGTTCTCCGCTGGCGGCCTTCGCCGGTCTCCGTACCCTGGTAGGCGACCGGCGGTCCGTCTCCGCCGCCTCACGGGAGCACCGGATCGTGGAGAGGGCGCCCGGTGTGTTCACCGTGGTCGGGGGCAAGCTGAGTTCGGCCCGGTTGATCGGAGCGGAGGCGGTTGACCTCGCCTGTGCCCGCCTGCGGATAGATCGGCCATCCAGGACCGCCGATGAACCACTCGTCGGTGCAGGGATCGATACCGCCCTCCGGCAGCGGCTCCGGACCGGCCTGGTAGGCATCCAACTCCCGGAGGACTACGCCGACGATCTGATCGGGCGCTACGGGACCGAGGCCGAAGCCGTGCTCCGCATCCTGGAGCGGCAGCCGGACTGGCGAGGCCTGCTGGCTCCGGCCCGGATCTCGGCGGCGGAGGTGGCCTACACCGCCCTCAACGAATCGGTGGCGTCGATAGGTGACTTCGCCCTCCGACGGACCAACCTCGCCCTGCGCAGTCCCGATCACGGCCGCTCGCACGCGCGGCGGATAGCCGCGACGCTGTCGTCGGTGCTGGATTGGCCCTCCAACCGGGAGACGAAGGAGACGGCCGGCTACGGGGGCGAGCTATCCACCCTCGGCCTCTGAGGTCGTTCCCTGCAGGCCGGGCATGCATGCTCACCGGGTCCGGCTCGGCCGAAAGAAACCGGCGATTACCGGCGGTGATGGACACTCGCCCGATAAGGTAGGACCAGCGACCTGCAGGAGGTGAGGCTCGGTGTATCCATCCGCGTTCGAATACTCGGCGCCCGGCAGCCTTGAGGAGGCCCTGGCCACCCTGGCCGAGCTGGGTGACGAGGGGCGGGTTCTCGCCGGAGGCCAGAGCCTCATCCCCATGATGAAGCTCCGGCTGGCGTCCCCGGGCCATCTCGTGGACATCAACGGCGTCGACGAGTTGGCACACATCAGCGAGTCCAACGGCCATCTGGCGGTGGGCGCGCTGGCTCGTCACGCCGACGTGGCCTCATCGGAGGCGGTGAGCCGCCACAACCACACCGTGGCCTCCGCAGCGCCGTGGGTGTCCGATCCGCTGGTTCGGAACCGGGGAACCCTGTGCGGCTCCGTGGCCCACTGCGACCCCGAGGGCGATTGGAACTCGGTGATGCTGGCGGTGGGCGCCTCGGTGGTGGCCCGCTCATCCTCGGGCGAGCGGGTGATTCCCATCACCGACTTCGTGGTCGACTTCTTCACCAACTCGCTCGACCCCGGTGAGATGGTTACCGAGGTACGGATTCCCGCCTACCGGGGTCCTGCCGGCGGCGCATACCTCAAGCTGGAGCGCAAGGTCGGCGACTACGCCACCGTGGGAGTGGCCACCCATCTCGTTCTCGACGATTCGGGGAACGTGGCGGAGGCGGGCCTGGGCCTGACCGCCGTCTACGGTCACAACCTGAAGGTCACCGAGGCGGAGGACATGATGGTCGGGCAGACACCCGGACCGGAACTGTTCGCCGAGGCCGCAGCGATCGCGGCCCGGGCCTGCGATCCCGATGACAACGTTCGGGGTCCGGCCGAGTACAAGCGGGCCGTGGTAGCCGAGTACACCAGGCGCGGGTTCGCCCAAGCGCTGACCCTGGCGAGAGGGGAGGGCTGATGCAGATCACCGTCAACATAAACGGCGCCAGCGAGACCAGGGATGTCGAGCCCAGGCGCTTGCTGGTCGACTTCATCCGTTCGGATGCCGGCCTTACCGGGACCCATATCGGCTGCGACACCTCCTCCTGCGGTGCCTGCACCGTCATCCTGGACGGCCGGCCGGTCAAGTCCTGCACCGTCCTTGCGGTCCAGGCCGACGGCAGCGAGGTGAAGACCGTGGAGGGTCTGGCCGAGGGTGGCGAGATCCATCCGGTCCAGGCCGCCTTCAAGGAGCACCACGGTCTGCAGTGCGGGTTCTGCACACCGGGCATGATGCTCGTGGGCAGCGCCCTGCTCGAAGAGAATCCGGAGCCCACGGACGAAGAGGTCCGCTGGGCCATATCCGGCAACATCTGTCGTTGCACCGGCTACATGAACATCGTGACGGCCATCCAGGCCGCGGGCGGAGAGGGGAGCTGACATGACCACGGTTCACGAACCACGCACCAGCCCCGAGGTCGGGGGTATCGGCCACTCCGTCCGCCGCAAGGAGGACGACCGGTTCATCCGGGGCGCGGGCAACTATCTGGATGATCTGAACCTTCCGGGGATGCTCCACATGGCCATCCTGCGCTCCCCGGTGGCCCACGCCAGGATCAACTCGATCGACTCGTCTGCGGCCATGGAGATCGAGGGCGTACTGGCGGTGGTCACCGGCGAAGCCTTGGCCGCCCACGGCCTGGCCTGGATGCCGACCCTCTCGGGCGACACCCAGGCGGTGCTGGCCACCGACAAGGTCCGGTTCCAGGGCCAGGAGGTGGCGGCGGTGATCGCCACCCATCCGTACATCGCCCACGACGCCCTGTCGCACATCGATGTGGACTACGAGGAGCTGGAGGCGATAACCAGTCCCCAGCAGTCCCTGGCCACCGGCACCCTCATCCGGGACGAGAAGGAGGGCCAGACCGACAACGTCGCCTACACGTGGGAGGCCGGCGACCAGGACTCGACCGATGCCGCCTTCGCGGCTGCGGCCAGGGTGGTCAGCCTGGACACCCACTACCCGCGTTCGCATCCGGCGCCGCTGGAGACGTGCGGGGTGGTGGCGGATGTCAACTCCATCACCGGCCAGGCCACCATCTACATGACCAGCCAGGCGCCCCACGCCATCCGGACGGTCTTCGCCCTGGTGGCCGGGCTTCCCGAGGAGAAGATCCGGATCGTCACCCAGGACATCGGGGGCGGTTTCGGCAACAAGGTACCGGTGTATCCGGGCTACGTGGTGGCCACGGCCGCATCCCTGCTGATCGGGAAGCCGGTCAAGTGGATCGAGAGTCGCACCGAGAACCTGATCTCGACCGGGTTCGCCCGCGACTTCCACATGCACGCCGAGTTGGCCCTGGACGGGGACAACCGGATAACGGCCATGCGGGCCGACATCCTGTCCGACCAGGGCGCCTTCTACTCGGACGCCCAGCCCACCCAGTTCCGGGCCGGCCTGTTCCACATCTGCACCGGGAGCTACGACTTCCCGTCCGCTCATGTGACCGCCAAGGGCGCGTACACCAACAAGGCGCCCGGCGGGGTGGCCTACCGGTGCTCGTTCCGGGTGACCGAGGCCTCCTACCTGATCGAGCGGCTGGTGGACAACGCCGCCCACGAGGTGGGAATGGACGCGACCGACTTCCGGGCGCTCAACTTCATCAGGGAGGACCAGTTCCCCTACCTGTCCCCGACCGGATTCGTATACGACTCCGGCAACTACCACGGGGCGATGGACAAGGCCAAGGAGATGATCGGTTACGACGGGTGGCGGGCTCGCCAGGCCGAGAGGAACTCCGACCCGGACACCACCAAGCTGATCGGCATCGGCGTGGCCTCCTTCACCGAAGTGGTGGGGGCCGGTCCCTCGCGCCAGTACGACATCCTTGGTCTGAAGATGTTCGATTCCGCCGAGCTGCGGATCCATCCGACCGGCAAGGCCATCCTGAAGCTGGGTGTCCAGACGCAGGGGCAGGGCCACGAGACCACCTTCGCCCAGATCGTGGCGGAGGAGCTCGGCATCCCCTACTCGGACATCAAGGTGATGTACGGCGACACGGACAACACTCCCTACGGCCTCGGCACCTACGCCTCCCGGTCCACCCCGGTGGGTGGGGCGGCCACGGCGGTGGTGTCCAGGAAGATCCGGGCCAAGGCCCAGAAGCTGGCCGCCCACCTTCTGGAGGCCGCCGAGGAGGACCTGGACTGGGAGCCCGGGAAGTTCACCGTCAAGGGAACCGACCAGAGCGTCACCATCCAGGAGGTCGCCTTCGCCGCCTACACCAACCATCCGGTGGGCATGGAGGCGGGCCTCGAGGGCGTCACCTACTACGACCCGCCCAACATGACCTATCCGTTCGGGACCTACATCGTGGTGGTGGAGGTCGACACCGGTGACGGCACGTGGAAGGTGCTGGAAATGGTGGCGGTCGACGACTGCGGCGTGCGGATCAACCCGATGATCGTGGACGGGCAGATCGCAGGCGGTCTTACCGAGGGCTTCGCCAAGGCGAACATGCAGTGGATCACGTTCGACGACGACGGCAACTGCATCGGGTCCAACTTCATGGATTACCTGGTGCCGACCGCCTGGGAGACGCCCCGCTACCAGCTGGGCGAGACGGTGACCCCCTCCCCGCACCACCCGATCGGGGCGAAGGGAGTGGGCGAGTCGGCCACGGTCGGATCTCCCGCCGCATTCACCAACGCGGTCATCGACGCGCTCTGGTCCAGGGGTGTGAGCAACATCGACATGCCGGTGCTACCGCACCGGGTGTGGGGAGCGCTCAACGACGTTGAGGTGAGCCCCTAGGGGCGCGGAACTGAGCGCGCTCGGCAGAGCAGCCCGGCTGGAGGCGAGCGGCGAGCCCTTCGTCCTGGCCACGGTCACCTGGGTGCGAGGACCGTCCTCCGGGAAGGCCGGCTACAAGGCGATCATCCTTCCCGACGGCCGGGTCGAGGGGTGGCTGGGCGGTGCCTGCGCCACCCCCACCGTGGTCCGGCATGCCCTGGAAGCCCTGCGGGATGGCCGGGTACGGGCACTCGTGATGGGAGACGGGCCCCACCGGCCGGGCGTCGAGAGGGTGGCGATGGCATGTGACAGCGAGGGGGCGATGGAAGTCTTCGTGGACCCTTACCTGCCGCCGTCGCACCTGGTCGTCGTGGGCGAGTCTCCGATGACCGGGACGCTCCATGCGCTTGCCGCCGCGCTCGGCTGGCGGTCCGAATTGACCTCTGGCGTGGAGGGGATCGGCAAGGCCGGGGAGGGCTCCTATCTGGTGATCGCCACCCAGGGTCACTATGACGAGCCGGCCCTGGAGGCTGCATTGGCGACTCCGGCGGCCTACATCGGGCTGGTGGCGTCCGGCAAGCGGGCCGCCTCGGTGCTGGCCTGGCTCGGCGAGACGGGCGTTTCGGAGGAGTCCCTGGCGCGGGTGCATGCCCCGGCCGGAATCGACCTGGGCTCGACGGAGCACGAGGAGATTGCCGTCTCGGTGCTGGCGGAAATGGTGGCCTTCAAGGCGTCCGAGGCCGGAGCGAAGACGGTCGAGGTGGCGCTGCCCGATCAGGCGGTCGATCCGGTGTGCGGGATGCTGGTGGACGTCGCCAAGGCAGGCTTCGCCAGCCACCACGCCGGAAAGCAGGTCTACTTCTGCGCCGCCGGGTGCCGCCGCGCCTTCGAGTCCGATCCCTCCGCCTACCACGCGACCACGTAGGGGAGGGTGAGGCACATCCAACGGCTGGTGAGACGAGCCGGGTTCATCGGACGGCGGGCCGAGCCACCCCGTCTATCCGGCGTCCTCCCGGCCATCGATTTATCATCCGGCCGGGTGGAGAGAAACGCTCCGCGCCACACGATCGTACGAACCGGCGAGAGTCGGGGGAGGGGGAATCCGGTGAAGAAGCGCCAGGTCATCGCTACCGTTCTGGGACTGCTGGTCCTGATAGGGCTGGCGGCATGCCAGGGAGAGCCCGCCGCGACGGGGCAGCGAGCAGTTGCTTCGATGTCAGGTCCCGACGGTGTCGCTATAGGCACCGTCATCCTCACGGAAGGACCCAATGGTGTCCTGATCTCGGCTGACGTGACGGGGCTTTCCCCCGGAGCCCACGGATTCCACATCCATGAGACGGGCGCTTGCACGCCCGATTTCTCAGCGGCAGGCGGGCACTTCGCTCCCGGCGGGGAAGGCCATGGCTTCCAGCACGAGGACGGGTTCCACGCCGGGGACCTGCCGAACCTTCAAGCGGGTGCGGATGGCATCGCCCGGGCCGACGTCTTCACGGACAAGATCACGCTGGCGGCCGATGCTGACACGTCGATCTTCGATGCGGACGGTTCCGCCATCATCATCCACGCCAAACCGGACAGCTACGGCCCCGATCCCGGCGCCGGCGATCGCGTCGCCTGCGGCGTCATCGAGCGCAGCTAGAACCGAAGCTTCGGAGTTCCCGCGCGAGATTGTGGATTAGCTAACTGAGATTCTGCCCAGTAGAGGCCTGAGAAAGTGTCGGTTAGCGTGGACGCGATGCCGACCTCGATCAGGGGCCGAGGGTGGTGATGGGTACCACCTGGACGCCTCCACGATGCTTGAAGCCGTATCCGGTATGTGTCCAACATGTTGGCAGGCCCCCCTTGTCCAACCGGGGTGGTGGTGGCCGTGCAGCTGCCGTCCGTCCGCCACCTGCGTCCGCCCAGGCGGTCAGTCCTCGATGACCTCTCCGGCCAGTACTTGCTCCAGGGAGGCCTGCGGGTAGTAGTCGTCGGTCCAGTCGGCCAGCTGGATAAGGGTTCCGTTGGCGCTGGAAGGGTGGATGAAGCACTCGCTCCAACCGCCCGGATCGAGATGCAGGCCGACCACTGACAGTCCGGCCTGCTCGGCTCGGAGGGCGGCCTCGGTAACCGAGGACACCCTGAAGGTGAGGTGGTGCAATCCCTCCCCGCGCGAGCGCAGGAAACGCCACAGGAAGCAGTCGTCCGATACCGGCGCCAGCGCTTCGATGCTGGCGCCGCCCGGCAGCCGGTACTGGAGCCAGCGGAAGCCTCCTCGCCGGTTGTCGGCCCCAGTGATGAAGGTGCCGCCGAGCATCTCGAACAACCCGGCCGCCGGCCCAACGTCGCTGACCCCGATGGCGACGTGATCGAGGTACTGGATCAAGTCGCTCAGCGGCTCGATGGGCTCAGGAAGGTCGGGCATCGGTAGGCCTCCAGGTCGCCTATTGCTGTGTTCATATGCATGATATAGTGGTCTATCATGGACTTGTCACATCCTATCAATGCGCTGTCGCCGGGGCTCACCGGGGCTGTCCTCGAGGTGCTCTGCCGGACGACCCGTCCGCTTTCCGGACGAGCGGTACAACGGCTGCTGCCGAAACCCGCCAGCCAGGCCGGGGTCCAGAAGACGCTGGATCGGTTGGCCACCGCCGGGCTGGTCACCCAGACCGCAGCAGGTCGATCGATTCTTAACCTGCTGAACCGCGACCATGCACTGGCACCTGCTGTGGTCGAGGCGGTGGCCGTCGGTGATGAGATCCCTGCTCGGATCGCCGAAGTGGTAAAGACCTACGCCAAGGGTGTGTCGAGGGCACTGCTGTTCGGATCGGTCGCCCGCGGCGAGGCCGGGCCGGGGAGCGACATCGATCTGCTGCTCGTCTGGCCTGCCGGTACCGACTCGGCCGTTCGATGGTCGGCCACCGCCGCCGTCGCCATAGGCGTGGCACGACTCACCGGCAACCCGTGTACTCCCCTCGTCTACACCGACGCGGAGTACGCCGGATTGCCCGAACGCGCCCCCGGGTTTGCCGAGTCGCTGGCCCGTGAGGCCGTCACCCTCATACCGGCCGCGTGAGGCGCGGCGGCACCCGGCGAGTGCCGTGCGGCCGGGCATTCGCGGACACTCGTCTGAAGCAGGCCGAAGCGTTTGCCCTGGTTGCCGATCTCGACCCTCTTTCGGCGGATGGGCCGACCCGTTCGGTGGCGGTGAGTAACGCCGTGCTAGCCGGGATCGCTGCGGTCGATTCGATCTGCTGCAGGCGCCTCGGGCAACGCTCGGCAGCCGGCAACCACTCAGATGCATTGGTTCTCTTGAGGGAGACGCCTGGTGGAGGCCAGGATGCCGGAGCTCACTTGAGCGCGCTACTGGCCATGAAGAACATGGCCCAGTACGAGGACAGGCACCCTTCGGCATCCGAAACGAAACGCGCCATACGAGCGATGGGCGCGCTGATGCGAATCGCCCGCCTGCCGTGATCCCGGTTGCCCTTACGACTGCCCGTCATTACCGGCTGCAAGGGTGTCGCCGGTTGGCTGGGCTGTACTAGCCGGTAGCCAACCCGCCGTGCAGGGCCGCGAAGAAAGAGATGCCGACGCCTCCTGCTGGAGACGCCGGCATCCGTAATCGGTGGGTCCGGCGGGAAAGTCGCCGACCGGACCCTGGGTTCGGTTAGTTACAGGCGGGCAGACCCTCGGTCGGGCCGATGTGCCGCTCGTACACCTCGTCGAGCGTTCCCCTCGAGATGTAGTAGGCCAGCCAGCCGTTCAGGTAGTTGAGCCAGACGGTCTCACCGCGGGGGAGTGCCCATGCTCCGTACTCCTCGGCGACGAAGGGTGCGTTGGGGTTCAGCACGCTGGTGCTCGGGTTTTCTGCCACGAACGGCAGGGCGAGGTACTCCTCGATGACGATGGCGTCGGCCCTGCCCGAAGCGACTTCGAGCAACGCGGGCGCCTGGTCGAGTTCCACGAGCTCCGCATTCGGGAACCTGGTCTCGGTGAGGCTGGCCGCGGTGGAACCGATCAGGGCGGTCATGGTCACGCCACTGCTGTTCAACTCGCTGATGTCATTGATTCCCGAGTCGTTGTTGACCACGACCACCTGGCGGTAGGGAACGTACGGACATGTGAACCAGAGCTGCTCGAGACGAGCCGGACGACCGACGAGACCCACCGACACCATATCGAACTGGTTGGCGATCAGGCCCGGGATCATCGCGTCGAACTCGAGGTTGGAAATCTCGAGCGTTACGCCCAGATCATCGGCCAGCATGTTCATGAGATCCACGTCATACCCGGCCGGGTTGCCGTTGTCATCGATGTACATCTGGGGCGGGAACTGGAGAACCATCCCTACATGGAGGGTTCCACGGTCCTTGATGGCATCCAGCAGGTTGCCGTCGACGGCCGCTTGGGCGGCGGCTGTGGGTCCTCCGTCATCCCCTCCTTCGTCCTCGCTTGCGCAGGCGCCCGCGAGTAAAACCAGTGCGAGTACCGGGACTAGCCACTTTATGCGGCTTCTCATACTGTGCCTCCCTTCTTGGGATTAGATGTGCTTCCTTGCGAATGACCGGTAAACCGTGCAACGAGGCACGATCATCCATTCATCTGCGAGTTGTGATGGCCGTGTCGTGATGTCGAACAACCTATCCGAACGGCCTATCCTAAATCGCTGCCGTGGTCTTGGACGATTCGGACTCACGTTCAGTTGCTACAGCTTCCTGGAGCTTCCTCAGACGTACCCCTCGTCGTCGGGCGAGGGGTGACCTCACCTTGGTAGTTAGGACGTCGACCAGGGCAAACCGCTTCTCGAGGTATTTCACTCCTAAATACGCCGCGGTGGTGAGGATGAGGTAGAAGATAACCGCGCCGAGGTACACCTCGAAGTAGCGGAATGTCCTGTTGGCCATCACGCTGCTCACCCGGAATAGCTCGGGTACACCGATGATGAAGACCAGGGACGAGTCCTTGATCATGCCGATGAACATGTTGCCCGTGGGCGGGATGACGATTCGGATGGCCTGCGGCAGCACCACCCGGAAGAAGGTCTGGGGACGACTCATCCCCACCGACAGGGCCGCTTGGGTTTGCCCGTCGGAGACCGCCTGGATGCCGCCGCGGAAGATCTCTCCCAGCCAGGCCGAGTATTGGAGGGTGAGAACGAGGATCCCGGCCTGAATGGCGGAGATCCTGACATTGAACTGGATCGCTATCCCGTAGTACACGAAGACGACGAACACCAGCAGAGGGATAGCCCGAAAGATGTTGATGTAGGCGGCCATGATCGGAGCGACAAGCCGATTTTTGGACATGCGCAGGAGGGCAACCGCCAGGCCGAATACTGTGGCCAGCGCGAAGGCCACGATGGCGATGAATACGGTGAGCCTTACCCCGCCGAGGAAGACGTCCCGGTTCTCCCAGATGAACTCGGGCCTGAAACGTGCCTGCGCGAGTATCCGCACGCCGAAGTCGTACATCACAGGATTGCCTCGAAGAAGGCCCTGGTGCGCGGTTCGCGGGCGTCGTCGTACAACTCCCGTCCCCCGGTCTCCACTACCACGCCCTCGTCCATGAAAATGTTCAGGTCGCCGGCTTCCCTGGCGAACCCCATCTCGTGGGTGACCACCACCATTGTCATGCCCGATTCCGCCAAGTTACGCATGACGGCCAACACCTCGCCGACCAACTCGGGATCGAGCGCGGAGGTGGGCTCGTCGAACAGCATCACCTTGGGTTCCATCACCAGTGACCGGGCGATCGCCACCCGCTGCTGCTGCCCTCCGGAGAGCTGGGCCGGGTAGGCGGCGACCTTGTCGAGGAGTCCTACCCTGGCGAGGTAGCGGGCAGCCTGCAGCTCGGCGTCGGCTTGATTCATCTTCTTCACCCGGCGCAGGGCCAGGGCCACGTTGTCGAGCGCGGTGATGTGGGGGAACAGGTTGAATTGCTGGAACACCATTCCGATCTGCTGGCGGAGGAGCCGGGCCTTGCCGCGGGGAAGATCTTCCCCTTCGATGCCGGGGCCGTATTCCTTGCCGTCGAACCAGACCGAACCGGAATCCGGGGTCTCCAGGAGGTTGGTGGTCCGGAGCAGGGTCGACTTACCGGATCCTGAAGGCCCGAAGATCACCACATGCTGGCCTTGCCCCACCGTCAGGTCGATACCCTTCAGGACATGGTTGGCGCCGAACGACTTGTGGATGTTGCGTAGCCGGACGACCGGCCGGCCGTCCTCGGTCGGGGCCATTCCGCTACATGTCCATCGGGGTTTCGCGAACCTCGGCCTGGTGTCCGTGCCGGTTCAGCAGATTCACGAGAGCATCCTCGGCGAATCTGAGCCCGTCGTGCATGCCGAGCCGGTAGGCGCTACCGCCCTTGGCGTCGTTGTAGTCCAGTTCCTCCCGGACCCGTTCGATGAGATGCAGGATTCCCGCTTCCGGGCTCTCGCCCGGATCGGAGACCCGGCGGTTCTGGTCAACCTGCAGTGAGTTGCCCGGAGGGTTTGACATGTGACCTCGAATCTCGGAGCTACTCAGGATACGCCGGCGGTTGCGGCGCTGTACGCATCGGTGATGGCGTCGATACCCTCGGGGTCGAAGCCGGTGACCTTCCGGTCGCCGTAGACCAGGTACGGCACGATCAGGTCGCCGGTCAGGGCCAGTAGCTCCCGGCGGGCTTCCTCGTTCTGGCGGATGTTGCGGTCGTCGAACTCGACGGAGTTGGCCTCCAGGTAGTCGCGCACCCGGCAGCACTCCTGTCAGGTCGGGGTTCGTGCGTCCGTGTTGAGGCTGTAGAGGATGGGCTGTTCCATCGTTGTCTCCCTAGGTCGGCTACCCCAATTCGAGTCACTATAGAACATCGGTCTCATCCACAGCGGGCTCGCTCGGCCAGGGATCGGGCTTCGCTTTGTAGGATGCGGAGCGAGGCATACAAGGGAGGATCATGCAATGGCGGTAGCTCTGGTAACGGGCGCGGGCTCGGGGATCGGCACGTGCGTTGCGGAACTACTGGCGGCCCGTGGAGATCAGGTGGTCTGCGTAGACCTTGACGGCGCCCGAGCGGCCGAGGTGGCTGACCGGATCGGAAACGCGATAGCGGTGGCTGCCGATGTGACCGACCCGGCCGGGTGTGACTCCATGGTGGACGCGGCGGTGGATCGGTTCGGGGGCCTCGACACCGCGGTCACCTGCGCCGGAATCGAGATGGGCGGCGATTCCATCGATTTCGACCTCGCAACCTTCCGCCGCATCGTGGACGTCAACCTCACCGGTAGCTTCCTGACCGCTCAGCGGGCCGCGCAGGCCATGGTCAGCCAGGGAAACGGGGGCGCCATCGTCCTGATCGGCTCGATCAACTCCAAGGTGGTGCTTCCCGGGACTGCCGCATACGCCTCATCCAAGGGCGGAGTGTTGCTGCTCGGCCAGGCATTGGCCGTGGACTTCGCGCGGCACGGCATCCGTGTGAATTCTGTGGGCCCAGGGGTGACCGACACGCCCATGAGTGCGGTGAGCTTGGCCGATCCGGGAAGGCGGGCCAAGCTGATGGGACGCACGCCGCTGGGTCGGCCCGCCCATCCCCGCGAGATCGCCGAGGTGGTGGCCTTCCTCGTCTCGGACGGCGCCAGCTTCATGACCGGTGCGTTCGTACCCGTCGACGGGGGATGGTTGGCCGGCTGAGCCGCCCGCTTCCTCTCCCGGTGTTGCTTCCAGCGGGTTCCTGAGGCTCACAACTCTGCATGCGACGATTTAGAACCAGGGTTGGTGGCTCCGCCGGTGGGCACGGCCGGATTGCTCCGCAATTGCTACGGGATTGCCACGTCCACTACCAGGCGCTTGCCCAGGGTCCCCGAGGCGGCGATCTCAGCCAGTGCTGCCGGCACCTGCTCCAGGGTGATTGTCTCTCCCGTCAGCGCGGTCAGGTCGAGGTTGCCGGTGGCGTGCAGGCGGTTTCCGGTCACGAAGTCCTGTCTCGTGAAGCCGAAGGTGGTGATCAGCGACACCTCCCTTGACAGGAAGTCTCGGAGGAAGCTGTCGAACGTGATCGATGTCCTGCCCTCGCAGATGCCCATCAGCAGAACGGTTCCGCCACGGCGCACCGCACGCACACCCAGGTCCACGCTGTCTATGTGGCCCGCCGCCTCGAACACGATATCGGCCCCGGCGGGGGGGCCGAGGGTTGCCCTCACCAGGGTCGCCGCCTCCTTCGGTTCGATACCGGACACGTTTACCGCCCCGTCGGTCCAGGGTGCCGCCGCTTCGAGACGGTCGTCGGATATATCGACCGCTACGACCGACGTTGCTCCCATCGCTCGCGCCACCTGGCAGATGGTTAGGCCGATACTGCCTACTCCCGTCACCACCACCCGGTGGCCGCCCCGTATGCCGGCCCGCCGTGCGGCATGCACCGCAGCCGGTAGGGCCGATCCCAGCATCACGGCCTCCTCTACGGGAGTCCCGGGCTTGATGGGGAACATGTGCGACTCCGGGACCGCTACGTAATCCGCGAAGCCACCGTCGATGTTGATCCCGAGGTGACGCATCCACGGGCAGATCATGTCGTCGCCGCGGATGCACCACTCGCAGACCCCGCAGCCGACGACCGCGTCGGCCACCACGACCGATCCCGGCTGCGGTGCGGCGTCGGATGAGACCTTCACCACCTCGCCTACGATCTCGTGGCCGAGGATGCGGGGGAATCCCAGCGTGTCGAGCATGCCGGATGCCATCTGGGCCTGGAACAGACCGGCGGCGGAGGCGATGGTGCGGATCAGTCCCCAGCCGGGAGGCGTCTCCGGTACCGGGATGTCCTCGAGTTCGAACCTGCCCCCCTCGTACATCGCGAGAGCACGCATCGGTCGTTACCTGTACGAAGCGGTCGGGGCGTTCAGTCGATGACGCCGGCGGTGTCGAGCTCCCAGATCAACTCGCTGAACTGGTAACCGCCCGGCACCCAGCGCTTTCTCGAGTACTGGATGTTGGGGTTGTAGGCGAGGGCGATGTGCTCGTCGAGGTCGCAGAAATTGGAGGAGAACTCCACGTCCGGGGCGTTATCGCGCAGGTAGTCCCCGATGGGGCAGTTGAGCCGCAACACGTACTTGACCATGTTGCCCTCGTCGTCGTAGTAGCGCTCGGTGTCCAGCTTCGGCGACCACTGGAAGTAGCCCCAGAATTCCTTGAAGAAGTTGTTCAGGTTGAGCCGCTCGCCCTTCCCGCGGGTCTTGGCGGCCATCTCGGCGCCCATCTGGTCACCCTGGCGCTTGCGGGCCCGGGCTACGGCCGCCCGACCCTTATCGTGGCCGAGCTCAAGCTCCATGGCATCCGCGAGCACAGAGAAAATCTTGGTCTTGGCGTGGAACTCGGGCTCGTTGGCGTCCCAACCCTGCTGGATCGGGTCGTCGGCGGAGACCTCGCGGTAGCGCTCCATGTAACGCAGTTCGCCGTCGAGGTCGGATCTGAGCTTGGTCTTGGCGAGCCGGTCGCCCGGTGCGTCATCAATGGCGTCGGCCAGTTCCTTCAATTCGGGCTGGGCGATCTCGACCCGTGCGTACTCGCTCATATTCGTGTCCACCTCCGTATCAAGCGATCATTCCCTCGGGTACCGAGCGGGCACCCCGTGTTCCACAGACAGGCCACAGCCTAACGACCGCTCCGTTCCGCCCGGCCAAGGATCGTGCCGCCGGCCTACTGCCAGTCGGCGCCGGTCTGGAACAGCTCCAGGATCAGGCCCCCGACCTCACGCGTGTCGAAATAGGCGAACTTGCCGCCGTCCTCCAGGATGGCCGAGGAGATCACCTCGTAGCCCAAGGCGGTGAGGGCTTCGACGTCACGGTCCAGGTCATCGGTGTGGGCACACAGGTGGACCACTCCCTCGCCGTGGGTCTTCAGGAACTCCATCTGGATGCCATCGCCCGACACGGGTTGCAGCAACTCGAACTCGACATCGCCCATCTGGGTGATCAGTCCCTTGACCTCGACATCGGGGCAGTCCTTGCCGTAGATCTTGCGCTCCAGAGCGTGGGCCGACGGACCTTCCACGAAGGGCCCGATCCCGAGCCGCTCGTAGAAGGCGGTGGCCTTCTCGATGTCCCGGACAACCACGCCCACCTGGTATGTCCTCGACCAGAGGTCCTTCCGGAGTGCTGGCTCGTCCGTCACCGATCTCTCCTAACCTTGTCCGCGAAGCACCCCCGTTATCGGAGTGGGGTGCAGTCCATCAGGACCGAGCGAGAGGATACCAGCATGACCCAGGCCATCGATCCGGCTGATCGGGCCGCCATCGTCGACCTCCTGTACGCCTATGCATGGCATTTCGACCAGAACGAGCCGGAGAAGTTGGCCGAACTGTTCACCACCGACTCGGTGATCGACTACGGGCCCGAGTTCGACAACATTGTGGGTAATGACTCCATCGTGCCTGCCATCCAACCGGGGCTGAACAACCTCTTCGCCTCCTCGGCCCATCACATCACCAACCCGCGAGTCCGGGCCGACGGCGATGACGAGGCGACCGGCGTCTTCTACATCTACGCCTGGCACATCTATTGCGCCGGCGGTCCCGACGGCGAGATGTGGGGGCAGTATCACTGCCGCTTCCGGCGTACCGGGGACGGCTGGAGGATCTCCGAGTTAACCCTGAGGGTCATGGGGATGAAGAACTTCCACCGGGACACCATGCATTCCACAGGGCGCCGCCCCGGAGTATGACCACCGTCCTGCTGGTCGGTGTGGGCGACCTGGGCGGCTGGGCCCTCGAGTTCCTGGCCCGCAGCCCGGGGGTCGACCGGATAGTCACCACCAAGCGCAGCCCTTGGGCGGCCGCTTCCAAGGCCGATCTGGCCATGCTGGGCTCGGTCTTCCAGGGCCACTACAAGCGCTACGACCACTACCCGGCGGATCTGGCCGACGAGGAGGGCATGGTGCGCCTCCTGGCCGACGTCAGGCCGGATGTCATCATCCACTCGGCCACGGTCCAGTCGCCCAGAGTGTTCATGAACGCCGATGTCGACCCGGGACTCCGGGCGACCATCCGGGCGGCCACCTTCAGCCTGTGGCTTCCCTGGCACCTGCTGCCGGCCACCCGGCTGGTCCGGGCGGTGCATCGGGCCGGGATCGAGACCGGCATCGTGAATACCTGCTTCCCCGATGTCGTCAACCAGGCGCTCTGGAATCACTTCGGGCATGGCCCGATCGCCGGCGCCGGCAACGTTGAGGTCAGCGCCGCCACCGTGCTCCGCTACGCCATGGAGGCCACCGGCCTGCCCGCTGCTGCGATCAAGGTGTCGCTGGTGGGTTCGCACGCGCTGATGGCCTACGGCGCGGCGCGGGTGCCCCATCACTTCCGGGTCGAGATCGAGGGGCGGGATGAGACCGCCGGATACGACCTGGCCCCGATCCTGTCGTCCTGGCCGTCGCGGATCGACTGGGGCCGGACCGCCTGGTTCTCGCTCTTCGGCGCCTCGGCGGTGAAGAACGCCCTGGCACTGGTCGGCTCGGAAGCGGTCCGGACCCACGTCTCGGGTCCGAAGGGCCTGCCGGGTGGATACCCGGCCGTCATCTCCGATGGGCGGGTGGATCTCGACCTGCCGCCACCGCTCACCCGCGACGAGGCGGTGGCGATCAACAACGAAGCGGCCCGGTTCGACGCCATCGAGCGGGTCGAGAGCGATGGGACTGTCGTTTACACTCGCGAGGCGCTTGGAGCCATGGAGAATCTGGGCTACCGATGCGAGGCGGTGGAGTTCGAGGACCTGGCCGACCGCTGCCGGATACTGCAGGATCTGTACCGCCGCTTGGTGACAAGGAGCGAAAGCCGTGCCTGAGTTCATTCGCAAGCCACTGGAGGGCCTGTTCCCGTTGATCCCCCTGAGCCTCCACGAGGATCAGGAGATCGACTTCGACGGGGTTCGCCGGAGCATCGATCTGGTGGCCGCTTCCGGCGCGCCGGGGTGCATCGTCTTCGGCTCCATGGGGCAGATGACCAGCGTCACAGAGAAGGAGTTCGACGCGGTCTGCGAGATGGCCGTGGAAGCAGGTCATGCGGGCGGTATCGCGGTGGTGGTGGGCAGCACCGCCTCCTACCAGCGGGAGGCGATCCGCCGGGCGCGGGCCGCCGAACGGGCCGGCGCGGACGGCTCCATGCTGGCGGCGCCCTACGCCCTCCCGGTCACCGCGGAGTGGGCGCTCCGCTTCTTCGTAGAGGTGGCCGAGTCGCTGGACGGCGAGATGGCGCTCATGCTCTACAACTACTCGCCACTCACCGGCATGAACCTGACCGCGCAGATGTGGGAGACGCTCCTCGACACCCCGAATATCAAGGCCATTAAGGAGTCCAACACCTTCCTGCCCCACTTCGACGAGATCCTGCTCACCATCGCCGACCGCATCAACGTATTCGCCGGCAACGACCCCGCCTTCTTCCATGCCTCGACCCTCGGCGCCGCCGGGGCCACGGGCATCTTCAGCTGGGCGGGTCTCAGGGCGGGCGCTCGCTTCGTGGACGAGTGCCGCCGGGGCAACCATGATGATCCGTGGGTCAGGAGTGTCTTCGCCGCCCTCCAGCACTTCTCTGCAGCCATCCGGCGTCCCGACATGCCCTCCATGGTCAGCTACGAGCACGGCTACCTCAACGCCATCGCCGGCCTGGGGGGTGCCCGGACCGGGGTTCCCCGCAAGCCTTACGGGCCGCTTCCGGATGGGGCCATGGTTGAGCTGGAGGCCGCGGCGGCGGCGTTGCAGGCCCTTGAGGCCGATCTGTGACCTCCGAACGGCGTGGTCCCGGCGAGATACTGGTCGTGTCGAGGACGGAGGTCGACAGCCTGCTGTCCCCGGCCCGGTGCCTCGAGCGTTGCCTGGAGACCTTCCGGTGGGTGGGGGAGGGCGAGGTCGAGCAGACCAATCCGGTCAACCTCTACATCCACGACCGGCTCGGGCCTGAGCCTCCCTTCGGCCACGGCGTCGTCCAAGCCTTCCCGGCGCTGATCCGACCCCTGGACCGGGCGGCGGTGAAGTGGCTGTCCAGTTTCCGGATGAATCCGAAGCGCGACCTGCCGGCCATCTCGGCGCTGGATCTGGTGACCGACACCGACACCGGCATGCCGCTCGCCCTGGTGGACGGAACTTCGGTGACCAACGCCCGCACCGGCGGCCATTCCACGGTGGGGGCTATGTACCTGGCCAGGCCGGAGTCTGCCCGGCTGGCGATCATCGGCTGCGGGCACGAGGGCCGGACCCACGCTCTCACGCTCAACGAGGTGTTCCCTCTGGAGGAGGTGGTGGCCTTCGACATCTACGAGGAGCAGGCCAACCGTTTCGCTGACGAGATCGGGGCCAGGATCGGAGTGCCCGTCGTGGTGGCCCCGGATGTGGAGACCGCCGTCGCCTACGCAGACATCATCTGTGTGGTCACCACCGCTCCACGTCCGGTTCTCATGGAGGAGTGGGTTCCCGCCGGGGCGCATGTGTGCGCGGCGACCGGGTTCCGTGATGTCGATCCGGGCTGCGCCACCGCCTTCGACAAGTGGGCGGTCGGTTGGTACGGGCGCGACCTGGCCTGGGTGGAAGGCGAGGAGGTGGGCCGGATCGGGGGCCTCCAGCCAGGCGCTCTTTCCAGGTCCGACATCTACGGAGACATTGCCGCCGAGATCATGCCGGGCCACAAGCCGGGCCGGGAGGCCGACCAGGAGCGCACCATCATGACCCACATGGGGATGCCTGCGCTGGATGCCGCGGTGGCCTCGCTGGTGTACGACCTGGCGTTGGAGGCCGGCGCCGGCACCTGGATCGAGGTCTTCTAGATGGCCGGGGAATCGGTGATCGCCGAGCCCGTGGTCCCCGGGCTGGGGTCCCCGGTCGACATGGATGCCCTGCGGGAGGCGGTCGAGTTCCTGCGTCCGGCCTTGCACGCCGACGGCGGCGACCTCATCCTGATGGAGGTGGACCGCGAGGGAGTGGTGGCGGTGGAACTCGTGGGCGCCTGCGGCACCTGCC